>NZ_SVFW01000042.1 GCF_015056685.1 Butyrivibrio sp.
TATTACTTCATACCTGCAACATAATATTCAAATGAATCATACGCCTGTTTTGTATAGAATTTGGCAGTCATTGTTTCGCCGGGCTTAAGGGCGCCTCCTGTGTTATAGAGACCAGATTCTCCGAAATCAACTATCTGTCCCTTATAATAGTAAACAACTACAGCCTCACCAGATACTGCTTCGCTGCTGGTATTTGTAACATATATTTCTACATTTCCATTTCCTGCATCATAGCCTTTGGTATCAAGATCATTACCTGCAGCTTTTACTCCATATGCTCCTAATTTAGAATTAACAAAAAGATCATAGTCATAATTTGTTGCTGAAGCTGAATTTGGGAATACTCCTACAAGCATATATATATCGCCCGGAGCCAGTATAAATACATCATCCTCAGCATTTGTCTCCATTACATTGCCGCTTGCATCAATAGAAATAGCATCCATTGAAACTGCTGTATCTACGCTATTTGTATTTGTAACTTCAACCAGAAGATACATATATCCGTCATCAAAAGTTGCAGAATACTCTTTGCCGACAACAATACCACCAACAGAGCCTGAGGCAAAAGCTGTGGTATAAACTCCGATAAGCATGGTAGCAACAAGCATAATAGCCAAACTTACTCTTATTCTCTTCATAACGATTCTCCTTTTATCATAGGGGTTAGCGTGTATACAAAGTATACATTATCGGTTTGTCGTTTTGAATTAAACACTAGTTAAATCATTATAAAAAAACAGTAAAGCCCTAAAGCTTTACTGTTCCTTGCATTTCGTAAGAGCAACTGTCCCTGTTCGTGCTATTTCAACTATGCTCACACTCTTAAGCATCTCTATGAATAACTCGATTCTCTCTGATGTATCACATATCTGTATTACCATCATATTTTTTGACATATCAACGATAGAAGCACCCATGATCTGGCAGTTCTCCATGATATCTCTTCTGTTATCCCTGTTGTACTTAACCTTGATAAGCATAAGCTCTCTGTTGATACTCATGCTCTCCTTGAAAGTCTTTACCTTGATAACATCAATCTTTTTATTGAGCTGTTTCTCAATCTGTTCGATAGTACGTTCATCTCCTGTAGACACAATAGTCATGCAGGAAACGCTTCTATCAGCAGTTTCACCAACAACCAGCGAATCAATATTGAAATTTCTTCTTGAGAAAAGACCTGCCACTTTAGAAAGCACACCTGCCCTGTTTTCTACAAGAACTGAATATATTCTCTTCATGTTATGCTACCTTTCCCCATCCCTTATCTGGTAAGTGCCATAGGATCAACAATTACTTCCATAAGACCGGACTCATCATTCTTCAAAAACTCTTTCAGGTTCGCATCAATGTCACTTTTTCCGTCAACCTTCACATATTTCATTCCATAGGCACCTGCAATAAGTGACAGATCCGGATCACCGGAAAGCTCTACCATTGAATAGTGGTCATCATAAGTAAAATGCTGATGTTCTCTTACCATACCAAGATATCCGTTTTTCATAACGATTATCTTAACAGGAATATTGTACTGGCGCATTGTAGCAAGTTCCATCATGGACATCTGGAACGCTCCGTCACCAATAACAGCTAAAACCTGCTTTTTAGAATCAGCAAGCTTGGCTCCCATGGCCGCAGGAATTGAATATCCCATAGTTCCCATACCACCTGAGGTCAAAAATCTGCCCTCACGTACCTTGAAATATGAACAGGACCACATCTGATTCTGGCCTACATCTGCTACATAAACACAGTCTCTGCTGACCTCTTCAGAAAGCTTATTTATAAAGATTTCTGGATCAACAAAGCCTTCACCTGCAGGTTTTCTATCTATATGCATATCCTCTTTATACTTTTTGAGGAGACTAACCCACTCATCATGGTCATCTGCATGATCATCCTGCTCAAGGAAATCTGCAAAAATATGCTTTATATCACCAACAAGAGGGATTGTCGGTCCAACGTTTTTGCCTATTTCAGCAGGGTCAACATCTATATGAACCATAACCTTATTTTCAGTAATAAGATCAGGCCTGTTTACTGCACGGTCCGCAACTCTTGCTCCAACCATCAAAAGAAGATCCGACTCATTCATGGCTCTATTAGCATAAGGGGCCCCGTTATTTCCGACCATTCCAAAATAAAGAGGATGCTCTGTCGGCATAACTCCAATACCCATCATGGTAGATACAACCGGAACATTATTATGTTCAGCAAACTTAACGATCTCGCTGGTAGCTCCACTTAAATGAACACCGCCACCGACGCAGATGATAGGTTTCTTTGCCTTCTCAACCTCTTTTATGACTTTTCTGATCTGAACAATATTTCCCTTTACAGTTGGCTTATATGAGCGCATGGAGATTGTTTCAGGATAAGAAAACTTTCCTGAAAACTCAGCAGTCTGAACATCAAAAGGAATATCAATAAGTACAGGTCCTCTTCTTCCGCTGTTTGCAATATAGAAGGCTTCCTTGAATATCCTCGGGATATCATTTACATCCCTTACAAGATAGCTGTACTTAACAAAAGATTCCACCGCGCCTGTGATATCTGCTTCCTGGAAAACATCGCTTCCTATCATATCGCTGTTTACCTGCCCGGTAATAGCAACAAGCGGGATAGAGTCAGCATAAGCTGTAGCGATACCTGTAATAAGGTTTGTGGCGCCGGGGCCTGAAGTTACGGCACACACTCCGACTTTGCCGCTTATTCGCGCATAACCACTTGCACAGTGAGCAGCATTCTGCTCTGTTCTTATCAAAACTCTCTTTATATCAGTCTTTAGCATTTCATTCCAAAAGGGGTCAATTGCAACTCCTGAATAACCAAAGATGACTTCTGTTTTTTCCTGTAACAGGCATTTAACTATTGCTTCAGCTCCAATCATACAACGCTCCTCAAATACTTTTTATCACTGATTGTCTTCGATATTAAGAATCTGTTTAACCACTCTGACAGCATCGGCTGCATCGGATGAATAGCCATCCGCTCCTATCTCCTGGGCATAGTCCTCTGTCACCACTGCTCCACCGATAATTATCTTAGAATCAAGTCCCTCTTCATGGGCCAGATCTACCACATTTTTCATTTCTTTCATTGTGGTAGTCATAAGTGCAGAAAGAGCTATAATGCTGGCATCATTTTCCCTGGCTGCCTTCACTATTGTCTCCTTTGGTACATCTTTTCCAAGGTCAATAACATTAAAACCATAGTTCTTGAGCATCAGTGCCACAAGATTTTTTCCGATATCATGGATGTCGCCATGAACAGTTGCTATAACAACTGAAGGGAGCTTTTTCCCTGTGGCTTCATCGCCTTTTAAAAGCGGCTCTAATACTCCTATTGAAAGTTTCATAGCCTCAGCCCCTGATATAAGCTGCGGAAGGAAGAACTTTCCCTTATCAAAAAGATCTCCCACTTCGTTTATGGCCGGCATCAAAACCTCATCAAGGATAACCCTTGGCTCTATTCCTCTATCAAGCGCTATCTGCGTATCTTTTACGATAGTTCTCTTCGATCCTTTTAAGACATCTGCCTTTATTATAGCAAGAATATCATCATTATTTGTAGACGCTGATTTATCCATTTTTGCAGCGCCCGTTTCTGTAGCGTTTTTATCCTCTTTTGCTTCTGCTATGCGCTGCATTCTCTCAATATATCTGATGTCAGCACCTTCTTTATTGCGTAAAAGATCTGATGCAAAAGCTGCATTTACAAGCATTTCCTGAGACGGATTGGCAATGGCCATAGTAAGTCCACGAGAGATCGCCATCGTCAAAAAGGCTGTATTTACATTCATTCTCTCAGGAAGTCCAAAAGAAATATTGGAGAGTCCGCAAACTGTGGCATATCCGTTCTCATGACAAAAGCTTATGGTATCCAAAGTCTTTATGGCAGCTTCCCTGTCAGCACCAACAGTTGCCACTAGTCCGTCAACCACGATATCTTCAAGATCCATTCCCATATCGTAAGCCATTTTGGACAGTTCTTTTATATTTCCTATCTTTTCCTCAGTTGTCTTTGGAAGTCCTTCCGGACTAAGCGGTAAAAGAATAAACATAGCGCCATACTTCTTGGCAAGCGGCAGGAACTGTTCGGCTTTGCCTTTTTCCAAAGAGATGGAGTTCATAAGGGCTCTTCCTGGGTAAATCCTAAGGGCTGCCTCCATAACTTCGGCACTGCTTGTATCTATGCAAAGGGGAAGATCAGTTTGAGACATAACCTCCTCAAGTACATCAAGCATCATCTCTTTTTCATCAATTCCGCTCATGCCCACATTGATATCAAGGATTGATGCACCTTCCTGCTCCTGACTTCGTGCAAACTCAGAAACCATGGAAAGGTCCCCTTCACGAAGAAGTGCCTGAAGTTTCTTTTTACCTGTGGGATTAATTCTTTCTCCCACTATCATAAAGCTTTCATCAAGTCCAAAGGACAGGCTCTGTCTTTCTGATGAAAGATACCTTCTTCCAACCATTTTTCTTGGTGTATCATTTTCCGGTATATAGTCTGAATAGTTTTCTTTTAAAGCCTTTATAAAAGCAGGAGTTGTACCGCAGCATCCTCCGATAACGCTGGCGCCCGCATCAAGAAGTCTTTTCATCTCCTTTACAAAAGTTGACTCATCCATGTCATACTCAGTATTTCCATTTTCATCAACAGAAGGGAGCCCCGCGTTGGGCTTTGCAATTATAGGAATACTGGTAACAGAGGCCATATTCCTTATAAGTTCTTCCATCTTGTCAGGTCCTGTAGAGCAGTTTGCACCAATAGCACATGCTCCAAGTGCCTCTAAAGTAATGGCACTTGCAGAAGCATCTGACCCGTAAAGAGTCCTCCCGTCAGCCTCAAAGGTAAGAGTTACCATTACAGCAATATCAGAAATTTCCTTGGCGGCAATAAGAGCTGCTCTGCATTCCTGAAGACTCATCATGGTCTCGACAATGATCAGGTCGCACCCTGCTTTTTCAAGGATACTGATCTGTTCCTTATATGTATCTACAAGCTCTTCAAAGCTTAAATCTCCGATAGGCTTTAGCTGTCTTCCGGTCATGGTGATATCACCTGCCACCAGTGCTCTGCCATCTGCAGCCTTTTTGGCAAGTTCTACAAGCTCTGTATTTATCTCTTTTATGCTGTCCTCAAGGCCATAGTCAGAGAGCTTTATCCTGTTGCCTGTAAAAGTAGGGGCATAGATTATATCCGCCCCCGCATCAACATAGCTTCTCTGAAGCTGTAACATCACATCTTTATGCTCAAGGATCCACTTCTCCGGGCACACTCCGGCAGGCATTCCTGCCTTCATCAGGTTTGTACCCGTTGCCCCGTCCAAAAAAACTACTTTTCCCTTAAACTTTTCTAAAAACTCTTCTCTTTTCATACCGCTCTACCTTTTATATCTTGTCTTTTTGCAGCTGTATTTTTTGATAGTTCTTGGTATAAACCATATAAACAAAAGGCACAGAGCCATTATCACAAAAGGCTTTGCTCCCATGGAAATATCCGGTAACACTCCATAATAAGAAAGCTGATCCACAAGACAGATCACTAAAACATGATAAAAATAAATATTAGAAGATCCTTCTTTTCCTATCTTCCAAAGGTACTTGCCACCGCCAATGCCTGTCTCTGATAAAAAGAGGATTCCCAGCACCATTAAAAGCGCTCCGAAAGGACATTCTTTTTTTCCAAGAAGAAGGAACTCTGCGCTGGAGATCACCATTCCTGCAATTATACCTATAAATCCCGGAATTATCCACTTTTTGCTGCGGATCCTATACTCATCCTCAGAAAGGTCTTCTTTCAATTTGCCAATGTAATCCGAAAACCAGATTCCTATAAGAACAAAAGGCATTCCTTCAAAGAGCCAGTTTCTGAGCACATACCAGGTAGTTATGCTGATGTCAAAAGGTCTTATAGGATAAAAAGTCTGAAGCAGTTCTCCAAAATAAAGTCCTGCCAAAAGGATCACCACAAGAAATTTGTACCATTTTCTAAGGACAGGCGCAAATATGTAAATGAGCCCGAACACATAAAAAAGGGCAAACAAATACCACAGATGGTCAAATGTATAAGATCCGTCATAAATGAATTTTCCGGAATTAAATAAAAAGAACCATCTGGCTTCAGAAAGATTGAACTTGGAAGTAAACCACTCTCCAAAACCAATACCATTTTTTAAATGAAATAAAAGTGAATAGACCAGATAGATTAGATAGACTACCCCCGTGGTCTTTAAGAGCTTTCTAATAGCCTTGCCAACTCTTTTTCTGATATCTTCTGTATTTCTCATACTATAGGGTATGAGAAATCTTCCTGATATAGCAAAAAAGAAAGGGCATATATATCTGCTGATAGCGTCCCAAACAAAACCAAAAGTCCCCGGAAATCTGGTGTGACCTATGATCACTCCCATTGATGCGATAAATTTTACTAAATATATAAATGTATTCATTATTCTTCTGTGCTCGTTCCTATCGTAGAGAATTGTATAGAATCCTGTGTCGTTACTGTAACGCCCTCTCCCGTTGGAACTTCGCCATGAAGAACCTGTAACATAACCAGTACTCTGCTATTAGCTCTTTGGTAATACTGACCAGCAAGTGACTCGCTGTCACCATCGAACTCATTATCATAGGCCTCATGATAAAACTGATTGGCCATTTCCATGTAGTCAGCAGCTTCAACTGCAATATCTGATATTCCTGAAAACTCCTCAGGAATCGTAAGCTCTGACATTTTCTTATACTCTTCATTCATCTCATCCAAATATCCTAAAAGCTGTGATACAGCCTCATCAGAATTAGGATCGATGCCATTGATTGATTCATCAAAATAAGAAAGCTTATTATAAAAAGAGTCCATGCTCTCCTTATAGCTTTCAAGTTCGTCATTTGTTTCCTTCTGACACCCGGTTAAAACCATACCTAAAACCAGGGCACTCAAAAGGAGTGTCCTTACTTTTTTCACACTTCCTACTCCCCATTTAATTTAATCTTTGTACTTTGAAACAGCTGACAATCTTGTAAGAGCTCTTGCAAGTCCTGCCTGAGACTTCTTAAATTCCTTGATCGACTGTTTCTGCAGCAGGTGCTCCTTAGCATATTCGTAAGCTTCCTGCGCTCTTCTCTTATCAATATCCTCAGGTCTTTCAACAGTATTTACAATGACAATACATCTGTTATTGGCAACCTGAACAGAACCAAGGCTTACTACTCCAACGATCCATTCGCCACCCGGCTTTTTTATCTTGATTATACCGTCAGAAAGAGCAAGAATCATCTCCTCGTGGCCTGCTAAAACTGCAAGCTCCCCATCATCACAAGGAAGAATGATCTCTTCTGCCTTATCATCATAAAATATTCCGTTTACGGAAATGACCTGAAGGCCAAAGGTAGCTACCCTTTCCTCACTCATACTTACGCCTCGATCTGTTTTGCTTTTTCAACAACTTCATCAATAGAGCCAACATTAAAGAATGCTGCTTCCGGATACTTATCCATATCGCCTTCTATAATTGCTCTGAATCCCTTTATTGTCTCTGCCAAAGGCACAAACTTCCCCTTTAATCCTGTAAACTGCTCTGCCACATGGAATGGCTGTGAAAGGAATCTTTGGATCTTACGTGCTCTGTAAACAGTAACCTTATCCTCATCACTAAGCTCTTCCATTCCGAGGATAGCGATAATATCCTGAAGTTCTTTGTACTTCTGAAGTATTTCCTGTACCCTTAAAGCTGTCTCGTAATGCTCTTTTCCAACAATATCCTCTTCAAGGATACGACTTGAAGATTCAAGAGGATCAACAGCCGGATAGATACCCTGTTCAACGATCTTACGAGAAAGAACTGTTGTGGCATCCAAATGTGCGAATGTTGTTGCAGGTGCCGGGTCTGTAAGGTCATCTGCAGGAACATATACAGCCTGAACAGATGTAACAGAACCAAATCTTGTTGATGTGATCCTCTCCTGAAGAGAACCCAGATCAGTAGCAAGAGTTGGCTGATAACCTACGGCAGAAGGCATTCTTCCAAGTAGTGAAGAAACCTCAGATCCCGCCTGAACAAATCTAAAAATATTATCAATGAATAAAAGCACGTCCTGATGACCTACATCTCTGAAATACTCAGCCATTGTAAGTCCTGTCTCAGCAACTCTCATACGAGCTCCCGGCGGCTCATTCATCTGTCCAAACACAAGGGCAGTCTTTTCAATAACGCCAGACTCACTCATTTCTGACCAAAGATCATTACCCTCTCTTGAACGCTCTCCAACACCGGTAAAGATAGAATATCCACCGTGCTCTGTAGCGATATTCTGGATAAGCTCCTGAATAAGAACGGTCTTTCCTACACCGGCTCCACCAAACAGACCTATCTTTCCGCCCTTGGCATATGGCGCAAGAAGATCAATAACCTTTATTCCAGTCTCAAGGATCTCTACTACAGGACTCTGATCAACAAGCTTTGGTGGTTCTCTGTGAATCTGCCATTTTTCAGGAGTTTCAAGTTCACCCTTGTGATCTATGGTCTCTCCAAGGACATTGAAAAGTCGTCCAAGTACTTTTTCTCCAACAGGAACACTTATAGGGCCGCCTGTACAATATACAGGCATATCCTTACACAGTCCCTCACTTGGAGAAAGCATGATACAGCGGACTGTATCATCTCCTATATGCTGTGAAACCTCCATGACACGTTTTTTGTCTTCTACATAAACCTCGAGAGCATCACTGATATATGGAAGATCACTGTCTTCAAATTTTACATCCACTACAGGTCCCATGACCTGCAAAATCTTACCGTTTTTCAAGATTTGCTCCTTTTTTTCTTTGCTTCTTTGCTCCGTTTAAGAGCCTTTGCTCCACTGACAACCTCTGTTATCTCCTGAGTTATCAGTGCCTGCCTTTGTCTGTTATAGGTGCGTTTGAGATTACTTATCATCTTTTCAGCATTTTTATTAGCTGAATCCATAGCCATCATTCTGGCGCTTTGAACCGAACAAAAGGCTTCAACAAGCGCTCCATATATGAATCCTGTAATGTAATTTGGAACAATATTGTCCAAGATCGCCGACGGACTCGGATCCATTAAGAATTCTTCCCGCATAACTCCGGGTGGAAGCGGCTGTTTTCTGATATCCGTGATGATATCAAGAGGAAGCAGTTTTTCAAACCTGGTCTCACATACATTGCCATGAACGGTAGTGTAGACCACATAGATCTCATCAAGCTTTCTCTCATAATAGTAATCAAGGATCTCAGCTGCAATTTTCCTGGCTCTGTGAAGAGTGGGATTCTGGGAAGTGAACATAAAGGATTCCTCTATATTCATATTCTTGGATGCAAAATGGAATCTTCCAACTTCACCAATAACAAAGAGCTTCCATTTGTCACCGTCTGACAGAATATGCTCTTCGGCAAGCTTCAGAACATTGTGGTTATAGGCACCGGCAAGGCCCTTATCATCTGTAAAAATGATATATCCCCTTCTTCTGTCTTTCTCAGGGATATCCTGCCAGTTTTCCAGAAAGATATTTTCAACTCCATCCGGGAGATGTCTTACTACTCTGGAAATCATTGCCCTCGTAGCAAAGAAGAATGGCTCGGTATCTTCAAGCATCTTTTTTGCTTTTCGAAGCTTGGTCGACGAGATCAGGTACATAGCATTTGTAATTTTTCGGGTATCATTTACCGAATCAATTCGGTCCCTTATTTCTTTAATTGTTGCCATGAGCTATCTCTATTTCTTCCTTAAGCTGTTTGTTTTCAACATCATTAAACGCATCAACACTATCAAGAATTCTCTTTTTAAGCTGGTCAGAAAGTTCTCCGCTCTTTTCAAGTTCTTCGCAGATCTCCCCCTGCTCAGTATTGAAATAGTTAAGAAGTTTTTCTTTATAATCCCTTACCTGTTTAACGGGAACAAAATCCAGTCTTCCGGCATTAGCTGCTACAAGGATGATAACCTGCTCATGCATCTTAAGAGGATGCTCTAGAGGCTGTTTTAAGAGTTCCATAAGAACGCTTCCATGACGCAGCTGATTCTTGGTAGTTTCATCAAGGTCTGAGCTGAACTGTGTGAACACAGCCATTTCTCTATACTGTGCAAGGTCAACTCTTATACTTCCGGCAGATTTTTTCATTGCCTTAGTCTGAGCAGCACTACCTACACGGGAAACGGAAAGTCCTACATTTACAGCAGGTCTCATACCTTCAAAGAAAAGATCACTTTCAAGGAATATCTGTCCATCAGTAATTGAGATGACATTGGTAGGAATATAGGCAGATACGTCGCCTCCAAGTGTCTCAATGATTGGAAGTGCTGTAATTGAACCACCTCCAAGTTCTGATGAAAGCTTACATGATCTCTCCAAAAGTCTTGAATGTAGATAGAATACATCTCCTGGATAAGCTTCTCTTCCCGGTGATCTCTCAAGAAGAAGAGAAAGCGCTCTGTATGCTACTGCATGCTTGGAAAGATCATCATATACGATCAGTACATCTTTTCCATCATGTAAAAAGAACTCTGCCATAGCCGTTCCTGAATAAGGAGCGATATACTGAAGTGGCGCCATGTCAGAAGCTGTTGAGCTGACTACTATTGTATAGTCCATTGCCCCTGTCTTTTTAAGGGTCTGAACGATCTTGGCAACAGTAGATGCCTTCTGACCTATAGCCACGTATATACAAATTACATTTTTGCCCTTCTGGTTTATGATCGCATCAAGAGCTATAGAAGTTTTACCGGTCTGTCTATCGCCGATTATAAGCTCTCTCTGTCCTCTTCCAATTGGGAACATGGTATCTATAGACAAAATACCTGTCTCCATAGGCTCATTTACTGACTGTCTCTCAATAATACCAGGTGCAGGCTGCTCTACAGGTCTGTACTCAGTTTCTTTTATTTCACCAAGTCCATCAACAGGTGATCCAAGCGCATCAACAACTCTTCCAACAAAAGCCTCACCAACAGGTATTCCGGCTTCCTTGTAAGTTCTGACAGCTCTTGTACCCTGTCTTATTCCTGTGTCATTACCAAAGAGGATACAACCGATATGGTCACTTCTGATATCCTGTGCCATTCCTCTTGTACCATCTTCAAATTCGATGATCTCGCCATAAAATGCATGCTCAATACCATCTACATTGGCGATGCCATCACCAACCCAGGTAACTGTTCCTACTTCCCTGTCCTCAACCTGAAGCTTAAAGTCCACGACCTTATTTCCAAGCATGGAAATGATCCTGCCTGTATCGTGTTCTTCAGCTTTCTTGCTAAGGTTATTAAGTTCTGCGCGGAGCTGCTTTGCTCTGCCGGCATCAGACCAGTCATATTCAAAGTTCTTGCAGGATACAACGAAGCCTCCTCCTATAGAAGAATCCTCTATTGTCTCGACTTCAATAACTGCGTCATTGAACTTTTTTTCAAGAATTTTCTTGATCTTTTCAATCTGCTCTGAACTTGGAGGAGTACTTGCATAGCGCAGTTTTGCTTTTAAAGTTTCACTCATTATTTGCTCCAGCTTCACTTATAAATTTCTCATACAGTTCCATATCATCTTCTTTGCTGTGTTTTGTCGCAGCAATTTTAGAAGCGGCATCCACAACCATGTCAGTGAGCTGTGCTGCATAAGCTTCTTTTGCACGCTCATTTTCAATTTCTGCGTTGTGTCTCGCTTCAACTATGATCTGCTCACCCTTTTTCTTGGCTTCATTTATAATCTTCTCATACTCGTCATAGCCCTGCTTCTTGATGTCAGCAAGAATCTGCTCCTTCTCTTCATCAGCCATCTCGATTTTCTTTTCATACTCTCTCTTGGTGGCGATAGCAGACTTTGTGGCTTCATCGGCTGCTTTGGTGGCAGTATCCACTTCTTCTCTTCTCTGCATCAGAACCTTGTCCACTCTCCCAAAAAGAAATTTCCTGAACAAGAAATACAGAATGAGAAGATTAAATATAGTACATGCTATGTTTACAATACTGGTTGTTAACACTTTGTATCCCCTTTACAAGTCTAGAATTATCTTCTCTTATGAGAAAAGAATGATCATGATAGCTACTACGAAACCATAAATAGCTGTTGCCTCTGCAAGAGCGCAACCAAGAAGCAAAAGTTTCATGATCTTGCCATCTACTTCAGGCTGACGGGCAACGGCATCCGTTGCCTTTGATGTAGCAAGGCCGATACCAAGACCTGCTCCAATTCCTGTAAATGCGGCAATGCCTGCTCCAATCGCTGTTAAACTCATTATAATTCCTCCTTTTTGTGTAAATGTTATTCCACTGCTTCTTTAATGTAGAGTGATGTCAAAAATGCAAAAACATAAGCCTGTATACATCCATCAAATATATCGAAATACAAGCTAAGTAGTGCCGGGAATATAACCGGTACTACGAACTTGATAAGTTCCATGATTACTGTAGCGCCTAAGATGTTACCGAAAAGTCGCATGCACAGTGAAAGCGGCCTGATAATAAGCTCTAAGACATTCATCGGTGTTATTACCGCCATAGGCTCCGCAAATCCCTTAAGCCACTTCTTAGGGCCTTTCTTGCGAAGACCTGCTGCCTCTACGAGTACAATACTCATAACCGACAAAGCTATCGTCACTGTAAGATCCATAGTCGGAGGAGTGAGCCCCAAAAGTCCGACCATATTGGAGCATGCAATAAAGATAAGCACTGTCGCAATATAATCTACGTACCTCTCTCCTTCTTCGCCAAGCATTCCCTTAACTGCACCTCTTATCCAGAGAACAAAGGCCTCAACTGCCGCCTGCCTCTTGGAAATATTATGCACTTTCAGATTGCTTGTCATGATCAGAATAAAAATAAAGACAAAACCTATAATCACCCACGAAAGGACAACAGATTTATATATATCAAAAAATCCATTGCCAAAAGGGAAGTGAATTAAAGTTTTGTCTTCCATAAGGATTTCATTAAGTAATTCCTTCATAATTTTATACCCCAATAATTCTTTTTTAGTTAGCCCCGCTTAATCCTCCATAGCAGCAAACCCCCAAGCTATCTATAATTATAGAAACTGCTTGGGGATTGTGCAACCCTTTTATTGATTGTTTATATTCTAATCATTTTTGTTTATTTTTTCGTCTTCTTTATTAATTTTTTCATTGCTGTCATCATAGAATATCTGTTCTTTATTTTCTATTTTCTGAGAAATCTTGACTCCGATCTTATTAAGTATTCCCGGAAGCTTTCCGCCATGTCTTACTACAAATACTATTATCAGCACAATTATCAGGAGTATTCCAACTAAGATCCCGACAATTCCAAGTACAACCAGATATACCGTTTTTTCGGCGCCATTGAACTTTATATCAAGGGTAATACTATTGCCTTCTATCTCGTAGATATTGTAATTGCCCAGTTTTCCCTTTTTCTCAAGAAGCGTCTCCTCCTCACCCTTAACCAGATATACATCATAATCTTTAAAGCTCTTTGCAAGATCTATCAGAGGTTTGATCCTTACATTATGGATATTTGCCCCATCATCAGGAATCTCAACAGTAATAGTCTCATACTTTACCAGATCTTTTATATTGGCAACCTTTTCAAAATTGCTATCATCGTAGTACAAGGTGTGAGTTACAGTCAGCGTATCATTTTCTTTGAATTGTCCATCCACTAAAACTTCTGCCTGATAAAAACCGTCTTCATCACCTGATGTATCCTCAGAGATCGTTGTCCTGTACTTCACATAAGAAGCAGTAACAATTTCATCAGTTTTTATGGCATCTATGCCTTCCTGATCCCAGGAAACATAATAGCCTTCTTTTGGCTCTATCTCAGGATAATCATCAAGGCTCATGTTCTCACCAAAGCGCTTGCTGACTTTTTTCACCAGCTTTTTTCCACCATCTATATCTTCATCCTCAAGGATAAAAGAAATAGTAAGGTTCTTAAAATCGTATGGAAGATCAGCCGCATTATAGCTAACAGGTTCCGCCTTTAGCGACTGGCTTGTTCTGTCTATTCCAGCGAGGTCATCACTGATAAAGGTATTGTCTCTCACAACCCCATCGTCGCTTACGTGACCGGAAACCGCACCATAAAAGCTCTCAGCATCCTCTATTTTTACCAAAGAGAGACACTCACTTATATTCTGGCCATCACCTGTTATTCCGCCAACGTAGGACTCTCCTGAAAGGATGCCCAAAGAATTTGAATTAACCACGTAGGACAAAGATCTGCCGCATGCTCCGCCTATATACTGGCCCGAATTGGACTTTAGATTTCCAAGATTAGTACATTTAAGGACTGTCCCCATCTCCTGAAGTCCGCAGATTCCACCAACATAGTTCTTTTCACCTGTCACATCGCTGTAGTTTTTGTTATTCCTCAGAACACACTTTGTCAGATATGAACTGTTAAGTTTAGAATCTTTGATACCTGTAGCATCGCTTTCTTTGTCGAAGTCGTATTCAATCGCCATAGTTCCGGCAATACCTGCAGTATCGATATCACCTTCTACAAAACCGTAATTTATACACCAGTCTATGGTTGCATCAGTACACTTCTCAGCCTCTTCAAAAGAAACGTCTTCATAATTAGCTGTATAGTCAGCCTCCAGCACGCCATCAACTGCGTCGGAGAACAAGAGCATTATAGTATTGAACTGATCGTTCATTTCCTGAAGATCATCTACTATAACTCCTGTAGCATTATTCATCTCAGAATTTAGAAGACCGAAATTATCATTCATCCCCTGCATATTGTCAACAAAGGATGTTGTTCGTGCTCTGTATTCACTGCTGAACTGAGGAAGAGCTATACTATCCCTTCCGGCTATATTACTTATTATAGCCTTAGTATCAGAACCAGCCTCCTTTAGATGGTCTGTAGCTTTTTCAAAAGAATTCACGGCCTTAACCGCATCTTCTCTTGTGGCATCAGTCATCTTTGAAGTTGCATCAGCTGCTATGCCAGCAACCGTTGCACTGGAGGTAGTAAGATCTTCGATATAGGCGTCTTCTCCTTTTTCTCCTGATACAGGGCTCTGATAGTTTCTCCTCGCATAACTGTCTGCCTCCCCTGCAGCATCTTCCATAGCAGACTGGTTGAGAGCCTGATCCGCTTCATACCTTGGATCTGCACTATCGCTCACCGGGAATAATGCGCCATCTGTACTGTGCTTCCATGTACCGTCCCTCACATCTTTTTCAAGCTCCGTACCATCACTTGAAACATATACAAGGTCCTTAGTTTCTTCTGCACTTCTTCTGTGAGCTTTTACATATTCATTGTATTCTTCATAGTACTTCGATTCATACAGCGATTCATATTGACTTGAAAGGCCCTCGAGCACATCCAAAGAATTGTTATACTGCTCTTTTTGGGTATCATCCATGTATTTTTCAAGATCAAGGTCTTTTACCGTATCCTTAAGGCTCCCTGCAGAACTGTGAAGATCTTCTGCTGCATAGGTTGCCTGATCAAGCGCGCCGTCTTTCTTGGAGGATTCATCAAGAACATAATCAACTCTTGAAAAAGCTTCAGTAGCTGCTCCTGACACGCCATTTGCAAAGTCGATGGTTCCCTGGGCAATATACTTTACGTCTTTTATCGCTCCATCTGTGAACTGCTGAATCGCGGATAATCTGCTTGATATAGTATTGGACTGATTCCTGGTATCATTCAAAGTCACAGTGACTATATCATGAAGCTTTCCTATAGCTTCGGAAAGCTGATATGCAATATCAGAGCTCAGATCAACAGTGACATAGGGCTCTGCCTGGCCGACAATTCCTCCAACATCCTTTCTTCCGAGGATGTCGCCATTATTGGTGCAGTAATACAAATACCCTGACTGTCTTCCTGCAATTCCACCTATGTTATAGCCCACATGCTCATATCCCACGTCACCTATATTGATGCTTCTGCCAATTATACCTATGGAAAGACCTGCAATTCCTCCGATATCAGATGCAGTAACATCTGCGTTGGCATCCTCCGTAGTACTGTTCAGATTCTTTACAAGTGATATCACTTTATTGAGAGTACTCATTGAGTCTATTGTTATCTGAGTATCTTCATTGGTTGTATTTACCAGTGCCTCATTGGTACAGCCATAGATATTACCCATGTTCTCACCGGCAATACCTCCCACATAATGGACTCCATGAATAAAGCCCTTTGAAGTGCATCCTTTGATATCTCCTGACAGCTGGTTGATTCCAGCTATTGCACCTATATAGTCATTGGCCGTGATCACGCCCTCAAAGTCGCAATTTTGGATAAGACCACTGTTATCTGATACAATACCTCCAATTATGATATTTTCACCGCTTGGCAATATCGAAGCTTTGACCTTAAGATCTCTTATGCTTCCGGTCTTTTGAAGGGTTACAAATAGTCCCACATGTGAAATGTCTTTTCCAATCGTAAAATCACTTATGGTATGGCCATTTCCAACAAATTCTCCGGCAAAAGTCGGAACACCTTCAAAGTTCGTTCCAAGAAGCGAAATATCTGCATTTAAGGTAACTCTTTTGTTTACAGACCAGGTATCAAGCTTACAGTTTTCTGAAAACTGCAGGAAATCTTCGACAGAATTTATCGTTATCTCTTCTATTTCCTCTGGTATTTCAGCCTCTATATCTTCCTTAATGTCCTCATCTACGTCTACTTCGTTTTCAATAGCTCTTTCCTGAGTTCCGGTCTTTATAACCTCACCTTCTGTTGCAAGTACTGAAAGTGGCATTGCAAAAGCTATAGTTATTCCAAGAAGGAGCGCACATAATCTCTTTTTCATATTAGTTTTCCTCCCCTTCTGAATAGTAGAAATCACTTTCCTTGGCGCTTGTATCATATGGCTCTTCGTCCATCATGGTCACATCCCCGTTTTCTATAAAGGCACTTACATTGCCCTTAACAACTGCGTGGATGACACCTGTGATATTACCGTCTATATGGCCTCTTATTGCACCATCAATTCGCATAGTTCCTGATCTTTGTTTGGTGGAAAGAGGCACATTCATAACAAAGGCTGTAAGCTCAATTACCTTATCTCCCACAAGAAGTATCTGCGGAAGCACAAACATTGTTATAAGAATGGAAATAATTGTTCCACGTCCAAGGCACTTACCAATTCCATAGATTGCGCAGTCTGATGTCATCTTACCAATAAGTGTTCCTGCAACAGCAAGCATGGTGCCTGATGTAATGATCGTAGGGAATGACAGGTTCATTGTATCGATGATGGCATCTCTTTTACCCATAGTCTGTCTGAGTTCTGTGTATCTGCCCGCGATAACGATCGCGTAGTCAATGTTGGCACCCATCTGGATAGAGCTAACGATCAGGTATCCAAGGAAGAACAAATTATCATGCTCTATGGCAGGTACCGAGAAGTTGATCCAGATACAGCCCTGAATAACAGCAATAAGTAGCACAGGCATACCTGCTGATTTGAAGGTAAAAAGAAGTACCACCAAAACCGCAAGGATCGATATAACGCTGGTAACCATGTTGTCTCTTGAAAAGCACTTTTTCAGGTCATACTGGCTGACAGACTCACCGACAACATAGATTTTGTCCGCATCATAATACTTTTCAGCGTAGGTATGCATTTTTTCAAGGAAAGCAAAGGTCTCATCAGACTCCTGAGGAAGGTTTAAATAAACAAGAATTCTTGAGTAGTCTTCTCCCTGAAGCTGCTTTTTGGCAAACTCCATCATTCTGTTGGCATTTTCAAGTTTGTCCATGAGTTCATCACTTAAGGTCACATAGCCTTCTTCTACTTCCCTGTAAACAAACATGAACATGTCAATAAGGGGCACCTTGTAATTGGCAAGACCATTGACAACCTTGGCGTAGTCTTCATCATTAACGGCATAGGCTGTATATATGAGCTCTGCTATCTCATAATCGATATTTAAAAGCTCTGAAAACTGCCTTGGTGTAAGCTTTTCAGTAAGCGTATATCCATTTAATGCCTCAGTATTGGCAAGACCTGTTATAGATGAAACATTCTCATCAGCCAAAAGATCTTCGATAAGCTGCTTTTCTGTATCATAATCTCCTGACGGGAATACCAGAGCCACCATATTATCAGACCTGAAGTTATCATCCTGCATGTTCTGAGCAGCCTGAACTTCGTTGATTAGTGGCGGTGTGATCTTGGAATAGCCATATACGTAAGGTGTTCCTGAAGAGATTCTGCTTGCGATAATGATCACAACTACAAAGGCAGGTGCTATCACGTACCTTGTGGCATAGGCAAACTTACCGACAAATGGAATCTGTGGAATGAAATTCTTGTGTTTGGTCTTTTCCATAAGCCCCGAAAATACCATGATTATTCCAGGCATAAGAAGGAATACTGACAAAAGACTTAAGATAATAGCCTTAATAAGAACGATACCCATATCTCTTCCTATTCCAAACTGCATGAACAGCATGGCAATAAGACCGCCAATCGTAGTAAGTGAACTTCCGGATATCTCGGGAATTGACTTGGAAAGAGCGATGATACATGCTTCTCTAGGAGGAAGCTCCGCATGTTCCTCCTTATATCTGTTAAGGAAAATAACGGCATAGTCTACAGACAAAGCCAGCTGCAGAACTATAGTCACAGAATTCGACACAAAAGAAATTGTCCCAAGAAGGAAGTTTGTTCCCATCTGCACTAAAGCAGCACTTCCAAAGGTAAGAAGCAGTATCGGAACCTCCGCATATGCCTGAGATGTCAAAAGCAAAACACCAACTACAACAAATACAACGATCACCGAGATTACATTCATCTCTTTTGCAATAAGCTCAGACTGAGTATCTCCAAGAGTAGTTGACAGATAGTAATCATATTTATCAAAGTAATTTTTTACATCAGCAAGAAGTTCAAGACATTTGTCGTCTTTTTCATCATAATCAAAGGTTATATTAAAAAGAGCTGATCCATTATTATAGTGTTTGTCAGTATCATCAAGCTCTGCTGAAAATATTCCCTCCATGTCCTCAAGGTCTTTTTGGATCATAAGTGCCTGATCATAAGAAACATTGGCAACCATGACTTTAGTCGAGCCATATGTGGTAAACTGCTCTGCCATCAGATCAAGTCCAAGTCTTGTTTCCGATGTTCCGGGCAGATATTCTGACAGCTGGTTTTCTACACCAACCCACCCTCTTGATACAACTGCGAAAATACACAGAATCGCATAAATAAGAAAGAAAAGATTGCGCTTATCAACTATGAAAGCACAGATTTTGAGCATAAAATTATTACTGGTTTTCTCCCCACTATTCTCCATTTTATCCCCCTGAAAAAATATATATGAATAAAGAATTCACATATTAGATGTTTAAAATAAGCCCATAATATTGAACGCATCTACGCTATATATTGTACACCTTATTTATTTCATTAACAATTTTCTGGTTGTTTTTGCATATAAAAGCATCATATCTGAATTGATATGCTTAGGCGAATTTTCATAGAATTAGTGTTATAAAAATATAATATTTTGGGGGTATTTCAATGAAAAAAAGTTTTGTAACAAGAATTCTTGCCTATTCTATGGCAGGCTTCTTAAGTGTGGCATCATCTGTAAGCGCTGCATCTTTCATTTCTTATGCAGAAGAAGATACAGAAGTTGTTACCAAATCTTTCACCTTAACAGATCTTGTATGTAACACAACCTTAACATCGCAGGCAGCCAGTCTTGGAAGTTCAAGCAACGTTTCTTTTGACATCCAAAGTGATGAAGTGACATATGTCACTGATCTTGCTCCTGTTTTTCCAGGATACCATCTTGAAAGGGCAGACTACAAAAAGGGTTACTCAAACTATACAGGCATCGATTACTTTTTCTTAAAACCTTATACAGTCAAAGCAACAGGAGAAACTGCTTATTCTGTTTATATTCACTACACAGGTTCCGCAGGCACATCCAATCTTTCAACAAGTGCTGCTCACACAAATGGAACTCATCTCTTCTGTCATTACGCCCTTAATAACTACAAGGTAAGCTATCTTGCAGACGACGATGTCACAAATGTTCCTGTTGATGAGAACGTTTATACAATAGAAAACAGTTCCAGCATCACTGTCTCATCAGAGATTCCTGAAAAAGAAGGCTATAACTTTGATGGCTGGGTTTTGGAAGGAACAGAAAACATATATCAGCCCGGTGATACTATTTCTCTTTCAGACCTCTCAGGCGAAGAAGTAAACTTCCTGGCAAGCTTTTCTGAGATTGAAATTCCTAAGGCAAACATTGAAGTAAGTTCTGAGGTTGTAACAAGCTGGAATGATCAGGTTCAGCTAAACGTAACAGTTACAAACCTCTCTGATGTAACTGCAAAGAATTGGAAAATAGCTTTTGATCTTGACGGAAATATCGATCAGATCTGGAACGCAGAAGTTGTTTCTTCTGAAAATGGCAGTTACGTGATTTCTCATCCATCATGGAAAACTGATCTTGCTGCAGGCGAGAGCTACACCTTTGGACTTATTGCAACAAAGAATTCAGAAGAAGACCTTTCTATAAATGAATCAACACTTGTATCAAAAGAAGAATCTGTTGACCTTGAAAACGTCAACGTATCTTTATCCAAACAGGCATGGAACTATGGCTACAACGGAGAAATAAAGATTGAAAACAACTCTGATTCATCACTTGATGGATGGACACTGGAATTTGACTTTGCGGATGAAATTACAAACATCTGGAATGCAAATATAGAAAGCCACGAAGATAACCACTATGTTATCGAAAACGCCGGTCACAACGGAAGCATTGCTCCCTCATCAAGCGTTTCCTTTGGATTTTCTGCTACTCCTGCAGATGGTGCTGAATTCTCAGAAGCAGATCTTGAAAATGTATCTGTAACTGTGATCAGATAAATATATAATTTCTTTAACTAAAGAATAACAACCTTTTAGAAGACAGAGGGACGGTTCTTTTGACTTATTGCTTACAATAAGTCAAAAGAACCGTCCCTCTGTCTTCCCATAAGTGATTGAGCGTATCACTATCTATGGCAGCCTCTATATTTTTATTTCTTATAAGAGAGAGCAATGATATTAAGACACATCCTGCACTGCTTCAGGGAGCTGGGCAAGAAGTGAATTGATTGGAATTGGTCTGTAATCAATCCCTAATACTTCCATGGTATTTTCATCTATAAACATATCGTATGTCATCCACTCTGTTGCAAATGTAACTTCATATAAGCCAGTCTGATATGTTACGTATACATTTAACATATCACCTTCTGATATACCTATCTCTCTGGCTGCTGCACAGACAGCCATTTTTCTTTTTTCAGACATAATAGCCTCCTGTTATCTTCCAAACAAGCTACTAATACTGTCAATTGTACTAAATGCAGTATTAATGACTTCTTCAACATCTCCTGATTCATCTAACACTTCTTCTACAACTTCATTTACAGTTTCGTTTACGGCTTCATCTACTACATCATTAGTCACTTCATTTACTATTTCAGTTACCGCTTCTGGTGCAACGCTTTTCACTGTTTCATTAACTATGGTATTTGCAGTTCCTAACGTATTATCAACATTTTCGAGAGTCTTTGAAACATCTGCTTCCACATGAATAGTTTCATTATTGTCCTTAACTTCAACGCTTGCTGTGCTACCGTTGACATTCACGCTTACCAAGTCACTTGCTTCACTTACATGTACAGTAGTCTCAGTCTTCTTTAAATCTACAAGTGTCTGTTCGCTTTCATGCTCCTTTGCTTTTACTACCGTCTCATTTCCTGCTACATATGGAAGATTAGTTGGTTCCTTTACCTTAACCGATTCAGAACTGTTATCTGTTTTCTTTTCAGTTTTATCGGCATTGTCTTTCAGAGTTTGCAAAGCGTATGGTCCTATCACAACTTTATCAGCAGCCCTGGTAAAAGAGCATGTTAAAAGAGTACTTGTAACTATGAAAAGAACCAGGATCAGATAGAACGATGGCTTTTTATAGTTAAGAATCTGTCTGACTCTTGTGGCTACTCCCACTTCACCAAATGCAATAGGATATACTGTTACAAACCTTTTCCTGGTGCTGCATAAAAGAAGTGAATTGGCATAGGATTTCTTCTGCCTTGCAGACATATTGCTGATGACCATCTCATCACATGCAAGCTCAATATCTCTGCAAAAAAGAATATATGACAGCCATACAAGTGGATTGAACCAGTGAATAGCCACGATCAGATATCCTAATTGCTTCCTGATATGGTCATATCTCTTAATATGCACAAGCTCATGGGCAAGAACATTTTCAATTGTCTTATGGTCAAGGCCTGAAGGCAGGTAAACTATCGGACGAATCATTCCAAAAATAAAAGGTGTATCAATTTCATCGCATACAAACACTCTTTCGCTGGAACTAAAACGAATAGATACCCGGGTCTTAAAATAGATTCTAATATAGCTAAAAACTGCATAGCCAAGGACCACAGTTACTCCGATAAGCCATATGATAAGGGTTCCTACGAAAAACTTGTTATTTAGATAGCCTCTTACTGATGTATCCTGAGTACCTTCTACGGTCGGCTCATCATCTCCTGCATTTGAAAAAGAAATATCATCAGCATAAACATCAGCCATTATTCCAACTGATTCGAGAACCTCTGTGTCCACAGCTTTTTTTGAGGTTGTTCCCTTGGAAAAAGTCGAATTAACAATTTTCCCAAAGTCAGGCATAAAGCCAATATCTGACTGAATCTGAAGTGGAACCAATAATCTTAGTGCTACCACTGCCCATAAAACACCCATGAACCATTTCGGTGCTTTCTTAAGCGGTATTCTGATCAGTGACACTGCTATCATGAGAAGAGTAGACGCCATACTCATCTCAATGACTTTTATAAAGATTAACCCCATACACTTACCCTCTGCCTATATAAAAGCGTAGCTACTACTTGATCTTATCTATAATGTTCCTTATTTCAGCTATATCTTTTTTTGAAAGTTTCTGATGTGATGTGAAGGCTGCCAAAAATGCCGGAAGCGAACCTCCAAAAGCCTCTTCGACAAACTCCTCACTTTTTTGCGAATAAAAATCTTCCTTGGATATTTTTGATGTTACTACTCCGTCAATGTTTTGAAACAATCCCTTCTCACATAATTTCTTGAGCACTGTGTAAGTTGTAGATTTCTTCCATTCAAACTTTTCTGAGCAAAGCTTAACCAGATCACCTGAACCAATCGGTTCATTCTCCCATATAAGCTCTGCAAATTTCATCTGAACTTCCCCAAATTCTACGGCCATATCCTTCCGCCTTTCATTGGTCTATTTATTATAGACTTTATAATGTTAGTTTATAGTGAGTAGACCAGTTTGTCAAGATGATATTTCGTTATTATTATAACGTGATTATCTCTTGTCTTGCCCCAGATAAACAAAAAAAATAATCCCTTTTGCAACTTTTTTTGCAAAAGGGATCAGCAGTTTCCGGTATAGACAAATTCCAGGTTTTTCCTTGCTATATCTGCAAGATGATAGATGCTGTCAACATCTGTCGGTGGTCTGTCTGTCATTTTAAATCTTGGGAAAAATCTTGAAATGTGAAGCGGGACATTTTTGCCAATAGGATTTCCACTCTTATCCTTAAGGGAGGCAATCCATTTGGAAATCTCAGTCATTTCCTCATCAGAATCATTTTCCCCGGGGATTATAAGAGTTGTGATCTCGACGTGGCAGTGTTTTACTGCTTCTGCAATAAAGTCCATGACCATCTGTCGATCTCCTAAAAGAACATCGCTGTAAAAAGAATCAGAAAAGCCCTTTAAATCTATATTCATAGCATCAATATATGGAATGATCTCTTCCAAAACGTCCAAAGAAGCCATTCCGTTAGATACAAGAACATTTTTCATCCCCTTATCATGAACTAACCTGGCAGTATTTCTCACATATTCATAGCCTATCAATGGTTCATTATAAGTAAATGCTACTCCTATATTGCCATTTGCCTTATATTTGACAGCAAGTTCAGCAAGTCTCTCAGGAGATACATATTCAGCCTCTTTTTCAAACTCATATACTCCATCACCCCAAGATATCTCATAATTCTGGCAAAAGGGGCATCTTAAATTGCAGCCATAACTTCCAACAGACAGTATCATAGACCCCGGCATAAATCTGTTTAAGGGCTTTTTCTCAATTGGGTCAAGGGCTATGCTTGTGATCCTGCCATAGTTTAAGGGCACGATCTTCCCATTCCTGCAACCGCGAACGCCGCAGAAACCGGTCTTTCCTTCAATGATCATGCACTTTCTATAACATACATTACATGTGGGCATCCCATTTCCTCTTGATTCAAACCATATTCAAAAAAATCAATTTAAGTCAAGATAGCACTTCCATCATGGCACTCTTTAGTAGTGCCTTACAACTTCAAATCTCTGAAGATGTACCTCATCGTCCTCAGTTATCCCGCCCTTTTGCATGGCAATAGCCACCTGCTGTTCTACAGAATCCACGCCATCAAGGTCAGGTAAAAGAAGTCCTCTTTTTCTTCCACTTGAGACTATGACGCCATATCTTTTTACATCCAGCTCATCCATAGAAGAAATGTTCTCAGGTTCACCCAAAACATCAACATTTATCTCCAAGAACTCAAGTTCATTTGCAGTTATGGCATTAAACCTCGGGTCTTTAGTGGACGCGCTTATGGCATTTTGTATGATCTCCTCAGCAACATTTTCACATGTAGGCCCAATTGTCCCAATGCATCCTCTAAGCCTTCCGTGCTCATGAATTGAAACAAAAGCTCCCGCTCTTATCCCAAGCATTTCTTCAGGAATATCACTTGGAACTGGTAGCACCTTTTTCTCAAGAACATAGCTGTACACTGACTTATAGGCCAGCTGTACATAGGCATCTGAATTCTGTCTTTTTTCTTTTATCTCTCTTTCTTTTTCACGGTAAAAGATATCCAGAAACCTCCTACTATCATCCTCATCTCCAGGCGTAAAGGTACATATTCCATAGCCAACTCCTGTGATATCCTGGTGAGAGAGCCTGTTTGCCCTGACCTTCACTCCATCAAGCGCACCTGCCATTATGACAAAAGACCTATGTCCGCACTCAGCTGCCTTGTCACAAAAATCCTCATCGAACTCCAAAAGTTCTCCAAACGCCCCTCTTTGACACACATCCATGACTTTTTGGTCATATACAGGGCCCTCTGCCGCATATCCATAAGGTCCGTAATCCTGAAGCTTGTGAGACAGGTCACCACTGGCAACATAGACAACTCTTTTTCCTGTGGCATTTACAGAGTCCTTTATTATCTGGCCCATTCTGTAATGATCCGTCAAAGGAAGCCCTGAAAGTCCGACTCTTACTATTTTCCCGCCTTTATACCTTTTTCTGATAAAGAAAAGAGGAACCATTGTTCCATGATCAAGGTCTCTATCTACTTCACCCAGTGTTCCTGCAGGAAAAGAGGTTTTCTTAGCTCTTTTTTCTATTTCAGAAACAAGCGCAGTATCATACTCCTCGATAAATTTCACTTTATCAGCTCCAAATCTGGAAAAAGAGCCGGTAGCAGCGTTTCCGGGAGAAATATGAAAGTAATCAGCATACATAGTCGCATGAGGGCTGGAAATAACAATAGTATCAGGTTCAAGCTCAGCTATTTCCTCAGCAACTCTCTCATATGCTATTTTTGTCTCCTCAATCTGCTTTTCACCACCTCTTCCAACATCAGGAATGATAAGTGGCGGATGTGGAACCATATATGCAGCAATTATGGGCATGACAGCCTCCTTTATATACGCTTTTTTAGTAATATTATTATAACATGTACGTAAAAAAGAGATTAGTATAATCCACTTACACTAATCTCTTTTTTTTAGTTTATCTTACATATTTTTCTTTCTTTTTACTTGCTGTTTTCTGCTTCTTTTTCTTTGTGTCTTCTGTACATTTCTTCACCGGCTGTTCCAAGGACTGCTATGAGAATTAGCCACCATAGAGATGTCTTTTCTTCTTTTGCCTCTGTGAAGGTATCTGCTAAAGCTGTGTCCTCATCTTCGATAGATACAAATGCCTGCTCATTGTTCTTTACAACATCATTTGCAACCATCTCAGCTGCTGAAGGAGCATTTTCATCCTCAATCTGTGTGTATGTATCTTCACCGTTTGCATCTTCTACAGCTGCTTCATTTGCTGTGTTATCAGCAGCTTCTGCTTCATTTATAACTGCCATTTCAGCTGCAAGAGGTGTTATCTGATCTTCGATGTTAACTATAGAATTATCAACTACGAATGCTTCAGGAGCTACATATGCAGGAGCCTGATAATCATCTGTGTTATCTGTGTTCTGATCGTTTGTATCAGCTACATATATAAACTGGATTGTTGAACCTGCAGGAAGTCTGATCTCAGCTGTTTCTTCGTTCTGATTTTCTGTAGCAGCAGTATTTTCAGCTGTTTCTACGATTTCTTCTGCAACTACAGGAGCAGGTGCAAGTGGTACTTCTTCATTCTCAAGATCTTTTATGATTTCTCCTTCAGTACCATTTTCTTCTGTTTTATTTTCAACTACGATTACTTCTGCCTCTTTTTCTTCAGCCTCAGCTTTTTCAGATTTTTCCTCAGCCTTAACTTCAGTTTCTTTTTCCTCTTCTGGAGCAGTTGAATACTTAGCTACAACTGCTTCATATTCAGCTTTTCCTGCTTCCTTCTGCTCTAAGATAATATCAAGATCTGCCTGAGCTTCTGCCACTTTATCTTTTGCCTCAGAAAGCTTTCTGTCAAGATATCTGATAGCCTGATTCAGAGTCATGTTGTTAAGAAGATTTGCTTCCTCAGGAGTAACCTCGATGTTAAGGTATGCTGCAATATCATCAACTCCCAGAACCTCTGTTGCCTTTACGATCCTGTTTGTGCGGTTATCCTTAAGGGTATCGATGGCATCCTCAAGCTGCTCAGCTTTTTCTACTGCTTCATCTACTGCATTTCCAGCATTCTCTACAGCTACCTCGTAATTTGAATATGTATCAACTCTTTCCTGAGCCTTTGTGTAGAAATCGATGAATGCCTGATCGCTTGTATCAACTACATTTGTTCCGCCATGAACCTTGCTGTTCTGGTTCTGAACAACTTCGTGAACCTCAGCATCTCCCATGTAAAGCTTGCCTTCCTGATCGATGGTGATACTGCCATTTTCAAGTGCATCTTCAAGTTCTTTTCTTACCATGAACTGTGTTTTACCATCTTCAACATAAGCAAATACATCAAGTTTTCCACTGTTTGCCATATTGCGGATATTTTCGTTAGTAGGGTGGGCAGCGAAGTACTTTTTAAGATAGTCGTTAGCATCGATCTCTTCCTGGGTCTTTTCAAAGATCACGATATCTGTTGATTTTCCAAGAGCATTGTTGTCATAACGGTTATTTTCTTTAATGTACTTATCTGCTCTGTCGTAGTTGAAGTAAAGGGTCTGTTTCTTGCCGTTACTATCCTTGTAAGTTATGATGTTGTAGTTGTAATCCTGTGTGTCATAACCTTTTACGTACTTCTCAACCTTTATGTCAGTTGCACCACTGTCTACAAGCTGAGGAATATAATATTCACGGATTATTGTGTACATGAAGTTACGCTGTGGGCCCCAGTCTACTACTACTTTATCTGCGCTATCCTTGATTTCTTTTGCAGGCTCAACCTGAGCTTCCATTTTCTCTTTTGTCTCTTCTACTATAGTTCCAAGAGTATCAACCTCTGCCTGTGCCTTTTCAAGTTCTTCTCTTGCAGCTGTTGCATTGTAAGAAGCATCATTTAAAGCTGCCTCATAGTCTGCCTCTGCCTGTACAAGTCTTTCTTTTGCATCTTCATATTTGTCATTCAGCTCATTGAAGTATTCCTTCTTGGCATTTATGTCAAAAGATGTATCCTCTATAACCTTTACAAGTTCATCATAGCTCTTCTGGGCATCTTCAACAGACTCAGCTGTTGTTATGTCTTCTACAAGATCTTCTACCTGCTCTTTTGCTTCCTGTGCAGATTCCTGAGCACTTTCAGCTACTTTTACAGCTTCGTCAACATTTTCAACCATCTCGACAGCTGCTTCATCCGCTGCTACGTCGGCCTGATCTGCTTCCAAAAGATCTGTCTCAACTTCATCGATCTTCTCAGCTGCAGTGTCAAGACTTTCGATGCTGACCTCTTCAACATTTTCAATAGTTTCTAATGTCTCTGATGCTTCCTCGATAGCATCTTGAGTTTCAGTAGCAAGTTCCTGTGCCTCTGTAGTTACGCTTTCCTCTGATGAACTTTCAGTATTTTCATTTTCAGAAGTTTCTGCTGTTTCAGGAGTGATATCAGGAATATTATTCTCATCATCCTGCGCATATGCAGTTATCGGAGATGAAATACTCATCATCGCAGATATTCCAACAAGCATTGCTGAAATAAGTTTCTGGTTTGTAAGATTATTCTTCTTCATAATAGCTGCACCTTCCTCTTTCAAAAATAATTTACTCTTCAATACCTTCGGCAATATGCTCGAACAGGTATTGAAGGACATCCGGGGTGAATTTTCTTGCCTTAAGAGCAATTGTCTTTTTCCCGTTTGTTTCTTGATCTTCTCTAACTACGTCGGCGTACATTATAAGTGTTTCTGCTACGACTATCACATCATTTCCAAGTATTGAAGGAGTTTTCTCGTCAACTGTAATAGCCATTCCAAGAGGACTTACGTTCTTAACTTCGCCAAAATATTTCTCAAGTGATTCTTTATCAACAATTACACTGTTTGCTTTGAACTCAACTCTGTTTATTTCTCTACGCTCTTCCATTGTTATCTCCTTCTTGTACTTTTATTATCGTCATTATATATCATAATAATTATCATATTTAACGCTATTTTTGTTATTTATGATAGTTTAAGACTCCGTTTATTTTTGCTTAATATTTGGTCATAAAAAAAGAACCGATTTGTTTATCGGCTCTTTTCTTTTTATATAACCAGGATATTCTCTTTTTTTGCATCTGACCTAAAGATCATTTTGTCATAGGTTTTCCTATCGCTATCGAGTCTTAAAACCAGACCGTCTATGACAAATACTGTACCGGCGTATGCCACCTCAGTTATTACTGCCTGCGCATTTCCGCCTTTTTTTATCTCTTCTTCATAAAAGAACTGCTTCTTTCTGAGTTCTTTTAGCTTACTCTCTTTCATGCCAACAGCTGCATTTATCTTAACCTTCCATTGCATTACCTGCCGGTCTACAGCACCGATCTCCTGAAGTCTGTCCCTCTCTTTTGCAAGAGTTCTGTAATCTTCTTCCTCTCTGCTTATAGTCTTTTTTATTGCACTATACTCCGTCAAAAGAGCTGAATCAACCCCAAGGTTTACTATTGTTTTTGCTCCTGTCTTATTTCCTATGGATGCAACTTCAATTCCATAAATGCTGTGGCAGGTTCCTCCATATAAGGTTCCTGCTCTTCCGTAGGTTCTGATAAAGCCTTTTGAAGTGAGCTTACAGTTGATAAAAAAGTTTGCAGAAATATCTTTTCCTACGACTGTCACGCCTTCGAAGAATTTTGCAGAAACATTGCCCTTGGCAGTTATTCCTCCACGGATCGGACATGTAGCTCCGCCCTTGATTATAACATCTCCGCCACTTGTTATCTCGGAGCTCTCCATATGCCCACCGATGATAACATCACTTGAAGCTATGATCTCACTTCCCGAATGGACATCGCCTTTTATATAAACAACTCCATCATAATTTATCTTTTTATCAGTTATCTTAACCTCAGGCATAACAAGGATTTTTTCTATTTTGATATTGCCATCGTGAATAGTAAGTGCACCGGTCCATTTGGCAACATATGTGACCCTGTCATTTAGGATCATAAAGCCTTCGCCCTTAAGAATTGGAATCTCTTTTCCATTCCTGGCCTGCTTTACTTCTCCCAAAACATTATATCCATTCACACCTCTGGTTGCTTTATGATAAAGAGCAATCTTATCCCCTACATGCACTTGAACGAGAGAATCAAAGTTTGTAAGATCTGCTGTACCATCAGCTAAAATTTCCGGTCCTTTTTCTTTATTGGTATCAAAGAAATATTCATAATAGCCGTCATGCCCGTTTACAGCTTCTTTTCCCGCAGCCACAAGATATCTTTCTGAGGGGTTCAGGTTGGAAAGCATTTTGGCGATTCCCGGCTTGTCTACTCCTTTCCTAACATTACATTTAAAAAGAAAGGCAAGAACCACATCCTCCGTGTACTCAAGGCCATCACTTCTAAGAGGAAGCTTTAAATAACACAAAAGCTTGTCTGAAGCAAAAGAAAGATACAGGTCCCTGTTGGCCATCATAGAATCAAGTAGCACCTTGCTGTCTTTAGTCCCGGCAGTCCTGTCAAAGACAGTTTTTTCTGTACCGTCTTCATCTTCAACTGCCTTATATACGCCGGAAAGCATCTGCTCCCTGATTCTACGCATATCTTTGGCAGTGTACATCATGGTCGAGAACTTACTGATATCAAGTCCTTCTTCAATTCCCAGTCTTATCTCACGCATCTGATCCGCGTGGTACAAAGGCTTGGAATAAGGAGCTATATCAATCTGATGTTCAAGTCCAATGCGCATTTCAAACATCTGCATCCAGCCGTAGGATACATCTGCATATCTTGCCACATCTACGCCATTTTCAAGTCCGATCCTGATCTCTTTTATGGCATCTCCACGCATGTCCCTGGTAATATAATCATCTATAGGGAGGCCTTTTTTCAGACTGATTCTGATTTCCTCAAGTTGATCCGCATCAAAACGGTCTTTGATATACCTGGATATATCTATACCCTCAAGGAATGCCTTATGCATTTGGTCAAGCACAGACGCGTTATATTTATCTATCTGATTGGCGTCAAAAAAGAGACCATCTTCCGCACTTTCCCTTACAGCACGCATTTTCATATATGGAATATCAACAGATGCATAACCGGAAATGTCAATTCCTGCTTCAAGGCCTTTCCTTATTTCACGCATCTGCATACAGTCAAATGCCGGGTCCTGAAAAAAGATAATAGGAACCGGAGGCTTTGCCAAAAGCCCATGTCTTATCTCTCTCATCTGAACTGCCAAATATTCTTTTTTTGCATATTGGGAAACATCAATTCCTGCGGCAAGACCTTGCCTTATCTGAGACATCTGCAAAAAGTCGAATCCCTCATTCCGATATTTGCTCATATCGATACCCTGAGTCATTTCAAGGCGTAGTTCCTCCATCTCTGTCCAGGCATATTTGGGATCCATATACTTTTTATAATCTATTTTATCTGTAATACCTTTTCTTATTTCTGCCAATTGGAGCGCATTAAATTTAAGAGCTTTCAGCTTTTCAACATCAGCTCCTAATTCTCCACACAACTTAAGCTCTTTTTCCAAGGAATTTTGGTTAAAAGAGTCCAAACCAGAGTATTCGCTTAATTCATCAAGTAGATCAACATCTGGTGAATCCATATACACCCCACGTCTTTGAAAAAATCACGTTATAACTTTTTCTAATGTAAGTATATTGCAGCCATCTTCATACTTATAAAGGACTTTGTCCATACTTTTTTTCACAATAAAAATACCCAGCCCGCCAATCTGACGTTCTTCAGCAGAAAGCCCCGTATCGGGATCCTCTTTTGCAAGCGGATCAAATGGTGCTCCCTGATCGATGAAGGTAATAACAGCAGTGGAATCCTCTGCTCTAAAGTCAAACCTTATTTCTGCCTGACCATCCTTTCCCTCATACGCATAGCTTGCAATGTTGACAAATATTTCCTCAACAGCAACATCAATCTGCATTTGAACCTTCATGGACGCTCCGGCCTGCTCTAACTGTTCATCAACAAAGCCAAGCACTTCATCAAGTTTTTGAACCTGTGCATCAATTTTGAGTACGCTCATATGCATTCCCCATATTTGTACTTCATGATCGTTATACGCCTATAAAACCATTATATACAATATATCGTAAAAAGTGTTGCAGTTTTTATAAAAAAACGGGCAGAGTACTTTTTATGTAATCTGCCCAGTTTGTTAATCCAAATAATTAAAAGTTTTAGAGTTCGAATTTTGCTACGAAATTCTGAAGTTCCTGAGCATTTTCAGCAAGTTTATCAGAAGCTTCTGCGACCTCATGAGTTGTTGCTGTCTGCTGCTGTGAAGCTGCTGATACATTCTGTGTTTCATCGGCAACGCTTGTACTCATATCCTCAATCTTCTGGATATTTTCAGCAATAGTCTCAGTTCCGTCTGATAGCTGCGTAACAATCTCACTCATGCGGGCTGACTGTTCAGAAATTGTATAAACCATGTCAACGATATTGCTAAATGTATTACCTGCCTCATTGACTGTTTCTGTACCCTCTGCAACGCTCTCTGCGCCGGCTCTCATAGCTTCTACAGCCTCATTGGAATTGTGCATGATTTCAGAAATAAGCTCTGTGATATTGGATGCAGCTTCATTAGACTGATCAGCAAGTTTACTTATCTCACTTGCAACAACTGCGAATCCTTTACCCATTTCTCCTGCCCTTGCTGCCTCAATGCTGGCATTAAGAGATAGAAGGTTTGTCTGGCTAGCGATCTCAGCAATTGTATCAACGAATGTATCGATGTTTTTAAGCTGTTCTCCGAGGGCATCAACAACAGTAGCTGTATTTTCAACAGATGTCTTGATAGTAGCCATCATATTGGTTGCGTTTGTCATGTCGGCAGCACCCTTCTTGGCTGCATCATTTGTAGAATCGATCATCTTAGTTGTCTGTTCAATAGCATCCTTGAATTCCTGCATATTGTCAACAAATGCCTTTGTTTCCTGACTTGCTCCGGTAACAGCTGTGATCTGACCTGCACAGGAATTAGCCACATTTGTACAGGAATTAGCCACCATCTCACTCGCATCAGCAGACTGTGATGCGCTGGCTGAAAGCTCTTCTGAAGCAGATGCAACATAGCTTGTCGTATCAAAGATCTTCATCATAAGCTCTCTGATATTGTTGTGCATAAGATCAAGAGCTTCTGAAATCTGTCCAATCTCATTATTTTCTCTCTTAAGAGCACGAACCTGATCCATCTCTTCACTGTCACTAAAGTCGCTGTTAGACATTTTAACCATCTGGTCGGTGACAAGGATAATAGGTTTTGTGATTCTCTTGCCCATGTAAATAGCTATAGCTGTTCCAATCACTATAAGGACGACGAGCATAATAACAGATCTTGTAATATTGCTCACAAGGGCGCCATGTGAATGAGAAGTGTACTCTGCAAGAATTGTATCAATGTGATCAACCCATACACCGGTACCCATTACCCAGTCAAAGGGTTCGAAGTAAGCTGTATAATTGATCTTTGGAAGAGGCTCAGTCTCATTGGGCTTTGCGAACATAAGCTCTGTGTATCCACCGCCATCCTGCATACCGTTTTTGATCATCTCCTGAATGAAATAATTTCCATTAGGATCAACAGAATCCCATCTTGACTGACCTTCTGTATCTCTTCCAAGAAGAACTACGTTAACACCCTGAGAAGTGTCAACCCAGAAATAACCGGAACCATCATCATATTTTAGTTCTCTGATAATATCAGCAGACTCCTTTTTTGCTTCTTCAAGAGTCATTTCACCTGCCTGATATCTGTCATACATTATCTGGCAGACACTCATTGCTTCCTGAGTCTCATTCTTAAGCTCAGTCTTAATATCCTCAAGTAGTCTGCTTCTGTAGACCTCTGTAGTAGTTTTATCAGTGCTGATAGTGCTTGTTACTGAGAAAATCTCAATAGCAACTGCTGAAACGACAACAGCACAAAGTATTGCAAATACTATAACAAGCATCAAAGAACCACGTTTCTTATCCATAACTAACCTTCCTTGAAAATAATTATCGATATATCGACAGCTACATTCTCAATATACCATCAAGTAAAATCAATAACAATATTGCCATATATTAAAAAAGTATAAAGTCCAAAACGCAGAAAGAGCCTGACTTTCGCCAAGCTCTTTATAAACTATTTACTTATTATTTTTATAGTTTTTTGGGCATATTCAGATGATAGTAAGAATCTGTCTGATATACCTTCTGTCACATATACATTCCCATCTGATGTAACAAATACTGCCTCAAAATCATCTCTTTCTTTCCAAAAAGAAATAGCACTATCAAGGCCTTTTATATAAAGGGCTGTTGAATATCCATCACATTTAAGCCCGTCTTTTCCAATTATTGTAACTGAAGAGAGTCCGTTGTCTGCTGGCTTTCCGGTAGATGGATCTATGATATGATGATATATTTTTCCGTCTTCTTCAAAATATCTCTCATATCCACCTGAAGTGATAACCGCCTCATCACTTGCTTTTAGAACGCCTATTATTCCGGTTTTGCTATCCAGATAAGGACTTTTTATGGCAACATTCCACATTTCACCATTTGGCTTAGTTCCAATACACTGCACATTACCACCAAGATTTATAAGTCCGCTCTTTACGCCATTTTCAGTAAAAAAATCATAGAGCATTGTACTAGTATATCCCTTAACTACGCTGCCAAGATCAACTTCCATATTTTCAGGGATTTGAACTGATATATCATTTTTATTTTCTTTATCTTCTTCCCCTGATACCATGTTGATTTTATTATAATCAACCTCTTTTAATAGCTCTGTAATTCTAGTGTCATCAGGAACTTTATACTCCCCTGTTGTAAAGCCCCACTCTTTTAAAACCGGGTAAATAGATACATCTAATGCCCCATCCGTTTCATCGCAGATAGATAGAGCATTTGCCAAAATGGTAGCTGTATCATTTGAAAGAAGAGCCTGTTTATTCTTATTAAGAAGACTTATCTCGCTATCATTATCTGTCACTGATAATCTTCTCTCTAAATCTCTTATCTTTTCCTCTGCCTCTGGCAAAAGCTCCTCATTCCCTGCAATTTCCAGCTCCATTACTGTATCCATCGCAAAAAGAGTGGAAGTTTTCATGGTCTCATTATTAAATTGGCACCCTGAAAAAATAAGGGCGCAGAATAATACTGCGCCCACATTTTTGATTTTTCTAAAAACCATTATTATCCTTAGAAGATTAGTTCTTCTTGTTCTCGTTGTAAGCTCTCTTAGCTTCTTCGATACCAGCCTTAAGTCCAGCAAGTCCAGCCTTTGCAACTTCAGCAGATGCATCAGCAAGGTCTTTTGCAAGAACCTGAGCCTTCTCAGCAGCTTCCTTAAGCTTTTCCTTTGTCTCATCATCTACAACTGACTTCTTGCAATCGCAGTTAGCCTTAGCAGCCTTTTCAGCGATAGCAGCCTGAGCAGCAGCAAGTCTAGCTACAGGAACACGGAATGGTGAGCATGATACATAGTCAAGGCCAATCTTGTGGCAGAACTCAACTGATGAAGGATCTCCACCGTGCTCTCCACAGATACCAACATGAAGTGAAGGATTAACTGGCTTGCCAAGCTTAATTGACATTTCCATAAGCTTACCAACACCTGTCTGGTCAAGCTTAGCAAATGGATCGTTCTCGAAGATCTTTGTGTCATAGTAAGC
>NZ_SVFW01000043.1 GCF_015056685.1 Butyrivibrio sp.
TCTGAATTATCAAGCCAGAACATATCTATTCCAAGGTCATAGTAGTTCTTTTTGCAGACATTCCACACATACTCTCTTGTTTCAGGATTGGTCGCATCGAGAATAGTGCAGTCTCCCTGATAGTCATAATTCTGCAGACCGCCGCGCTCATTTTTTACCAAAAGACCTTTCTCAAGCATATCATAGAAATGTTCGCTTCTCTTATCAACACTGGGCCATACAGAAACAACCACTTTTATTCCCATGCTGTGAAGTTCATCTACCATAGCTTTTGGATCAGGCCAGTAGGTCTCATCAAATTTCCAGTCCCCCTGCACCGTCCAGTGAAAGAAATCGATAACAATGCAGTCGATAGGTATTCCCTCATCCTTACACTTATGTGCAACTTCAAGGACTTCCTTCTGGGTGCGGTAACGAAGCTTGCACTGCCAAAGCCCCATCAGATCCTCCGGCATTTCAGGACTTCTTCCGGATACAGCTGTATAGTTCTCCAAAAGACCTTTAGGCGTATCGGACACAGTGATCCAATAGTCCATCTCCTTTGTGGCCTCTGCCACCCATTCAGTATAATTCATGCCAAATGTTGCTCTTCCAACAGCAGGATTATTCCATAAAAATCCATATCCCAGACTTGATACCTCAAAAGGAACCGACACCTGAGAATTACGCTGTTCAAGATCAAGAATACAGCCTTTTAAATTGCTATATGGATGCTGGTACTGACCCATACCAAAGATTTTTTCCCCTTCATTACTCTCAAACTTAACAGTTATCCTGTAATCGCCGCCTACATGTGGCTTGTAATCACGGTTAATGTACTTAAGACACCTCGACTCCTTAGACTCTGTGCCGCCATAGCATCTAAAGTACTCCCTAAGGATCATGGAGTCATCCTTGTAAAAAGAAATAACTCCTGCGAAATTGACAGTTGCCTTAATGCGTCCGTTGATGATAGTTGCAAAAGGTCCATCTTCCCTTTGAGAAATAATAACTTCAGGCCTTGCACTTTTCTTTTCAAGAGCCCAGTCATTCCCCGTAAAATCCGGATACATCGTGCTTCTGACTCTGAGTGAATCTTCTCCCCATCCCTCGATTCTAAGGGTTTCACCCTGCCTTTTTGCTACTAATGCCCCATTTTCATTAGTAAAAACCATTGCTGCCTCCCCTAACATATATAGTTTTAAAAAGACCTCAATTACCAATACTTTTGGAAATTGAGGTCATATTTTTAATTATAACGTACAGCCAGCTCTTCCTCTCTTCTCTTGCAAAAAGCTTCCAATATAGAAGTATGATATACAACAAGATAAAGAATTATCGCCATGATGAATGCTGTGATCACATCATACATGGAATGCTGCTTAATAAACAATGTAGAAAGAATGATCGATGTTCCTATGATATCACTTACTATCTTACCTGTTTTATTAAAGCGTCTACTGCGATGGATCGCTATCATGGATCCGATCGAATTATATACATGAATGCTTGGCCATAAATTTGCAGCTGTATCACTTTTATAAATAATCGCAACCAGATGAGTAAATACATTATCTCTTGGCATAACAGCAGGTCTTAACTGATGCATGTTTGGAAATAAAGTCGAGATAATGAGAAAAATTGTCATGCCCGTTGCTAAAAATGCGAAGTTTTTGTAATAATCCTCTACATCGCAGGAAAACATAAAAAACAAAAGCGTAAGTGAAACATACAAAAACCACATATAATACGGAATAACAAAGGCTTCTACAAAAGGGATCATATCATCAACAACAGTATGGATAACTGCATAATGTGAAAATCTGTGTTTCTCAATCAAGATAAACCACATCAGATAAATAGGTCCATACACTAAAATTGGCGTTGAGAGTTTTAGCATATCGCGCCAATAGTCCCTGTTTAGCGGCCTTCCTATCCACTCTTCAATTTTTACTTTCATGTTTTTCATAAACTCCTCAATTTAGAAAGAACACATATCAACTTCGTATTATTTTATCACTTAATTTCAGTAATACAAGCCGAACAAATTATAAAGAATCTGTTAACACAGATCTTTAATTGAAGTGGAATATCTTCTGAAGGAGCTTGTATCCTGCAAGCGTGATCTTTCTTCCACCTTTTCCAGGAAGATAGATATACGTTCCTTCGATACTGTATCTGATCTTAAGATAGAGCCAGTAGTTCTTGTCCTTGATATATTCAAGTAGCTCTTTTCTCTTTCTGAGGTTCTCCGGAGTATCCTCTGTGATCAAAAGAACTGATGAAATAGCTGTGATGATCTCAAGATAATTGAACATATATTTATGTCTTTCTCTCTGAGAGCGGATCATTCCATAATTCTCTACATAGTAATCAACCATGAGCTTATTTACACGAAGCTGCTGATCAATACGTGAAAGCATGATCTTCTGGTTAACTGACTGATCCTCACGGCCAATGTAGTAATAATAGAAATTGACATCAAGGTAGTACATAGTCTTAACAAAAGGAAGTGGATTAAATACATAGATGTTATCCACATAAAATGTGTGCTCAGGGAGCTTAAGTCCACAATCCTTTAAAAGTTTTGTCCTGAAGATAACAGAATGCATCAAAAGATAATGTCCCTTTGGAGTTCTCTTGATATCTTTCCATGTGAAGAGCTCCTCGATCGGGAACATTGAATTGTAGCGCATAACTTTATGTCTCTTCTCGCCAACCTTGTTGTAAACAAAGTTACTGATAAGAAGATCAAGCTGCTTCTCTCCTCCTGCAAGCTCTGCAAGAGTAGAAAGGATTTTTCTGTAAGCTATTTCTTTTACCCAGTCATCTGAGTCAACTACTTTAAAGAACAAACCTGTAGCAGCTTCAAGGCCTGCATTTACAGCGCTGCCGTGTCCACCGTTTGGCTTGTGGATAGCTTTACAGATCGTTGGATACTTTTTAGCATACTCATCAGCGATCTCAGCCGTCTTATCCTTTGATCCGTCATCTACTATAAGAATTTCTACATCCTCGCCGCCTACAAGAAGGGACTCGATACATTTAGACATATATCCTTCTGAATTGTAGCAAGGGATTGCAACAGAAAGTAATTTCATTTTTTTAACTCCTTAATCTGGTACTCTCAAATTTTTCCATTGTTGTAAGACAGGTTCTAAGATCATTGTATCTGTCATACACATCACCTTCGTTAACAACAACGCCAAGTGACATGGCCATGATATCTATCATATCGTTTGTTATTATAGGACGAAGTTTAGTTAAAATATCGTTTTTATCCACAGCAAGATCTGCATCCATAAACTCTATAACAAGTGGATCCAGATTCAGCTCTTTAGCTTCTGTGTCAATGGACTTATCCATAACTTCAGAATGCTTATAGGGCTCGCTCCTAAACTGTTTTCTTATTTCTTCCCTATCGCTTGCTTTGGATTTTACATCGTTTTCTGAGGTTTCCTCTTGTGTAGGGTTTACGCCTTCATCTGCAAGTACAATTCCATCAGAGGTTCTCTCTATCCTCTCAAAACGATATTTCTGTTTTACATCAGGGTATTTAACGTGATCAACTTCAGACATAAACATATCCAGCGGTCTTACATATACTTTGTAATCGCCATAAAGAGCCTGATAAACCACCATCTCTTCCCTTGTTTCGGAATGGATCGCAATAGAAACGATCTGATACATATTCCCCTTAAAATGCCTGAACAGTTCATAAGGTACAGGTCTTTTTCTCTCCATACGTCTCTCCATTAATAAAAATCAATCCTCTAAATATAGTTTTAATTACAAACTATTTAGCCAATATGTTGTATAGTATACCCCTAAAATACTATATTATCAAATTAGTGCTTACGTGTTGCACTTATAATGATCATTTCTACACTTATTATGTAATCAAGCTTTCCTGTCTTAACTGCTTCATCATTGGAAGCACAGAGTTCAAGAGCACCTCTAAGCTCCTCAAAAGTATACGCCCTTGCCCAGCTCTCATACTTTCCAACAAGGAATGGGGCTATTCCTGCCCCTGATGCAATCTGTGATCTGTCCTTGCGGTTTGCACTCATCTCTTTTACCTGGAGCATAATGTTAAACTGCCTTGTAATAAGTGCAAGAATCTTAGCCGGTGGCTCTTTTAAAGCCAAAAGATCGTAGTAAAGATCGATGGCCTTTTTCTGATCCTGTGAGGCTATTGCATCAGTCATGGCAAAGATCCTGCTTGTAAGCCATCCTGCGCACACAGCATTTATATCATCAACAGTTATCTCGTTTCTATCAATACAGTAGCAAATAAGCTTTTCTATCTCTGTACTGATATTTGACATATCCGTTCCAACTCTCTCAAGGAAAAAAGCTGCTGCCCTTGGAGATATATTTTTACCTTCGGAAGCAAACTTACCTGCTATCCACCTTTTTAAAGTATCTTCATCCTGAGTGTCGCAGTTCATTTCAAGACCAATCTTGCTGACTGCCTTAAAAATATCCTTTCTTTTATCGACCTCTTTTTCTATGAATATGAAGTAAGTAGTCTCAGAAGGCGATTTCAGATAATCGGCAAGTTCAGGGCATCCGCTCTTAAAAAATCCGCTGTTCTCAACAAGGATTACTCTTTTATCTGATAAGAAAGGCATAGTCTCAGCCATATCTATGACCTGGGCCGGGTTTATCTGGTCTCCTTCATACTTTGTAAAATTCATGGAAGAAGCGCCTCCGCCCAAAGCCTTCACAAGTTTATCTCTGTTCTGGAGTCTAAGATATGCTTCATCGCCATAGATCAGATAGCATTTCTTAAATTCTCCGTTTTTTATATCTTCATTAAGTTGTCTCTGTTTAACAGGAAAATCCGTTGTTTTAGCTGCCATAAAATCACACTCCGTAGACTATTCTAGCAGAAGGATGTATAAAATGCCAATAATGCTCATTCCAAAAAACTCCTTAGTTTTATATGAGCATCTTCAACCTCAACTGTTATGCATCCCTCTTCATCCGTTCTGTAGATTGCAGCTCCTATACTCTTTAGTCTCTCAAGAGTTTCTTTGTGTGGATGGCCGTATTTATTGCCCTCTCCGCAGGAAATAAGAGCAAGCTCAGGCTTTGTCAGCTCAAGAAACTCCTCGTCTGTGGTATACATTGAGCCGTGATGGGCAACCTTCAGAAGAGTTACATCTTTCCTGCTCAACCTGAGGTTTTCCTTAACATTATCAAGTCCCTCTTTTTCCATATCTCCTGTAAAAAGAGCTGTAAAATCCCCATACTTCATGTAAAGCACTGTAGAATAAGCATTTGCTCCTTCTGTTACCATATCCTTCCTAGGATTCAGACATAAAAACGATATATCTGACATATTAAAGCTCTCACCTGTGTTTATATAAAATATCGGTATGCCAAGTTCTTTAGCCCTCTCTTCAAGATGGTTGTAGTTCTCACCCCTGGATTTTACTGAAATTTCAGGAAGAATAAGCTTTTTTATACATACTCCTCCCTTTTCCATATCATCCATTATTTCTAAAAGTCCACTTATATGGTCCTCATCCTCATGAGTTACAATGGCCCCATCAAGCTTACCGACTCCCTTATATTTTAGGAAAGGTATGATCTGATACTTTCCAACATTCTTCTTACTTGTGCTTCCTCCATCGATCAGGATATTTTTACTGCCTGAGGATATCAGTATTCCATCGCCCTGTCCCACATCTATCATGTTTATTTCAAGATCCGGATGAATTCTAAAAGTAAGAACCGCAACAGAAAAGAGAATAAATAAGATTTTTAAGGCATCAAACCTCAAAAGATCACTACGAGTATACTTTTTGCCTGCAAGATTATCCCTTTCATAGTACAAAAAGGCTATAAATGCAGTAATGAGAAACACATAAATAACAACCTGTATTTTTGAGGAATGACCTACGTACCAGATAAGTCCTCCGTTTATCTTACTGATATTGCAGGATACCTTATAAAACAAAAGAATAAAATGGGCACCCAAACCAAACGCTTTTCCAACAAAAATAAGAATAGCTCCAACGCTCATGCAGATTATTCCAATTACCATAAGCACACCCATAAGCGGCAAAACTACCAGGTTTAAGACAATCGCTCCTATGGGATATGTATAATAAAAGGAGGTGTACACAGGAAGCGTAACAAGCATTATCGCCAGGCATGTAGAGATAGAATCAAGGCACTTATTCATTATCCTTTTTGACAGGCTTTCCTCCCTATCATCAGCAAACTTCATGGTAAAGGGCACATATCTCAAAACCTCAGGTTCTAAGAGGGGCTTTACAAGTGCAATTCCTATGATTGCTCCAAAGGAAAACAAAAATCCACTGTTATATAAATATAAAGGCTGCTCTAAAAGCAAAAGAATAAAGGCCAGGGAAAGGCTTGTAAAAATATCATACGTTCTTCCTAAAAGCGGTGCCAAAAGCCGCAGTGAAAACATAAGTATAGCCCTAAAAGCAGACGTATTCATTCCGCACATTGCCCCATAACAAAACATAATAGTCACCGCTATCGCCACTGATAATCCCCCGGGGGCTTTTATTTTCTTTAATGCGCGGTATATTCCCATTCCGATTATTGATATATGAAGCCCACTCACCGCCAGAATATGCATGATCCCGGAGTCTTTATACAGATCTTTTATCTCCTCATCCATAAAAGATTTATCTCCAAGAAGCATTGCCTTCATGATGGCTGCATCTTCTTCATCAAGAGTCTTATCAAGATTGCTTTCAAATACAAGCCTTAGTTTATACAGACTTTCTTTGAAGAGATCCTTTTTGCCATTGGCTTTGTCTATGTAAGCATTTTTGATCCGATATGCAATTTTTAAAGTTGAATAATAGAGGCGAGAGTCAAATTCACCGGGATTTCGCGGTGTTGCAAATTCATTTACCTTGCCTGAGACAAGAACTGTCTCTCCAATAGAGGGCTCATAGGAGTCCGCAGATAAATAACATTCGATATATTCAAATTTTCCTTTTAAAGGTTTTCTTGGAACCAGATAAAGAGCTGTGTATATATCGCCAAGAGAGTTTTTCTTTTGTTCCTTTTGGATCACTACCCCAACAACTTTGGTAGTCTCAGTAAAACTCTCTTCCGGCTCATATACAGTCAGTTTAGAAATAGAAAATTCCAGATAAATATAGACAATCGCCGCCATTAAAAGCGCAACTGCGCAAAGCGGCCTTTTCATATAAAACTCCTAATTATTCGACAATATCAAGATTTCTCTCATAAGGACCTGATATCGCAAAATCCATAAAGGTAAATGATGGTTCTCCGTTTACTGAAAGAACTACCTTGTTGACATCAGAAAACTCTGTAACCGTGTTCACTATTGAATAAAGTGCAACCTCAGCAGATACATTCTGTGTCTGAGTCAGGAATGTTGAATCAAAGTCTATATAGCAGACTCCATCTTTTATATTTACACTTTTTATCTTGCTGTCCTTATTTACTGTAGGAAATGCCACATCTGTGTTAGGTCCGCTTATGACCTGTTCTACGGCAAGCCTTTCCATTGAAATATTACTGTTGTAGACAACAGATCTGTAGACAGGAACAAGCTTTGTTCCGGATTCATTGGCAAAATACAACTTCAGTTCAATCTTCTCATAGGTACTTATTTCTTTTCCCACATTATAAATGAAGGTATCAGCGGACATATTCCCTATCACGCTTCCGTAATGATCTGTAAGAGGTGTCCCCTCCACCTGGAATGTGACATATTCAACATCCTCAAGCTGGCAAAAAGTCCTGACGATCGCAGCTCTGTCTAGTATCTCTATAGTTCGCCCAAGCTCATTGTACTTGCGATCAAAATTGAGTGTGAGGAGCTTATCCTTAAGAGAATAGTTTAAAAGCTTGATATCACCTGCAATCGGTGCCTCGTACTGAAGCCTGTCAGGCATGGTTTCAAGTACTGTGACAAGCTCATTTATAACTGCTTTGGAATCCGACTTATCAGATTGTATCTCATAGTTTTCCGAAACAATCCCAGTCTCGCTGCTGTTTACATAGTAAACTTTAAAAGCACTGGAATCATCACGACTCTTTCTCTCACACGAAACAGATGTAACCATGATGAGCATTCCAATGAAAACAGGCATTATTCTTTTGTATAATAATTGTCTTTTATTCATAGTCTTAATCATTTTGAACCTACGCAAATAAGCGGAATTCTCACAGTAAAGGTTGTTCCTTCTCCTAAAGTACTCTGAACATCAATTGATCCTCTGTGCATAAGAACTGCATTTCTGGCGATTGCAAGTCCAAGGCCCGTTCCACCGATCTCTCTTGAGCGCGACTTGTCAACTCTGTAGAATCTCTCATAAATATGGTCAAGGCTATCTTCAGGAATGCCTATTCCGGTGTCTATTACCTTAATTGAAAAATACTGATGATCAGCATCAAGCTCAACCTTAACAGTGCCGTTCTCTTTATTGTACTTTATAGCATTCTCAACCAGATTCATGATCACAAGTGATATTTTAACTTCATCAATCTCAGCTGTGATAGCCCTGTTACTCTCAAGTGTAAGATCTATATTGTGCTTCCTTGCTATTGGGCGCATTCTTTTAAGCACTACTTCTGTAAGGCTTACAACATCAACTGATGTGATAGAAAGACCTGACGCCTTTTTGTCCATCTTAACAAGAGCAAGAAGGTCGTTGATTATCTTGTCTTCCCTGTCGATCTCTTCGCCTATATCTGTCATAAATTCCCTATATACTTCATTAGGAACATCTTCCTGAGATAAAAGAGAATCTGCCAAAACCTTGATAGATGTTATAGGCGTCTTAAGCTCATGTGACACGTTGGAAACAAATTCCTGTCTTGAGTCATCAAGCACCTTCATGCGCCTTAACATGGCATTAAAAGCATTGATGATCTGTTCTGTCTCCAGGTAGTTTGGTCCAACAACAGGCTTATCTGTATAACCGGCTTTAACATCATTGATAGCAGCTGTAATCCTGTCGAAGGGCTTAAGCAGTGCATATGAAACCAGTGCAGAAAATACAAGGATTATTGTTACGATAAGAGTTTCAAGGGTTGTGGCACGTCTGCTTAAGATTTCAAGTGTATTGGCAATAGTCTCAGTTGATACACTTGTCAAAAGAACTCCTCTTACAACCTCATTGGCATTCCCAGCTACCGCTATATCACCCTCTTCAATGAGTTCAGTTGTTACAATAGGAGTGATCATCTCAATATAACCATTTGCGCTGTCATATTTTGACAATGTGCCCTTGGAACCTGTCTTAAGGCAGTTAACAACCTCTTCAGAAATAATGGTCTTTCCCTGACTTATATTGTAGGTATCCTTCACAACCTTAAGGTCGTCGTTGATAACCATTACACGGCCATCGTAAAGGTTTGCAAGCATATCAAGTTCCGCATTTATAACCTCTGAAGAAGTGTCCTGCAGATAATTATAAGTAATAAGGTGGTTCGCCAATATTCGAAGCTGTGTCTGAACTTCCGTTGATTTAACATTGACAGCACGATCTTCATAGCTCTGTAATATCAGGGCATGCATAACCAAACAAGAAAGCAATCCCGTAATAGAAACCACTATGAAAAATCGCACTCTTAGACTCTTGAAAATATTTCTTATTTTGAGCTGAATAGCTATATCTTTTACTTTTGATAAAAACAGATTCATATTTTTATATTAAAATCATCCTTGAAAATAGTAACCGCTGCCCCATTTTGTACGTACATATCTAGGTTCACTTGGGTTACTCTCAAGTTTCTCACGAAGTCTTCTGATATGAACATCAACAGTTCGCTCATCACCCGGGTAATCTGTTCCCCATATGGTGTGCAAAAGCTCTTCTCTTGAGTACACCCTTCCTGCATTAGAAGCAAGATGCTCTAAAAGCTCATACTCTCTGCTGGTAACATTTATCTCTCTGTCTTTTACAAAAACTCTTCTGTAAGCCTCGTTAAGCTTAAGATCACCAAAGGTCAAAGTTTTCTCAGGCGCCTGTGATCTGCTTGTTCTTCTGATGATTGCCTTGATCCTTGCCTTAACTTCAAGAATATTGAAAGGCTTGGTCATATAATCATCAGCACCATATTCAAGACCAAGTATCTTGTCCATATCATCGCCCTTTGCTGTAAGCATGATAATAGGAACATTAGAAAACTCTCTGATCTGCTGACATACTTCAAAGCCAGTAAGTCCGGGAAGCATCACATCCAGTAGAATAATGTCATAATTGTTAGTTCTGGCCATTTCAAGTGCTGTCTGACCATCATAGGCACAGTCACAGACTATATCATCCTGCTCCAGACTAAACTTAATACCTTTAACTATTGCTTTTTCATCATCTACTACAAGTGCTTTTTTACTCATTACTTCTCCGCTTTCTAAAACTGTTAAACTGTAATATATTCCTTTATTTTAGAAAAAAGTTTATCCTTAATGCCTGACACTTTCATAATATCTTCAATGCAGGCAAAATTCCCGTTCTGCTCCCGATAATCAACTATCTTACCGGCAACCTTCTCCCCAATTCCAGGAATAGTCTTAAGTTCCTCCTTTGTGGCTTTGTTAATATTTATAAGTCCATTGCTGCTAAAACTATCAGTGCTGTCAGTATTATCTGCAACAAGGCCATTTTTAACTTCGTCTTTAGTTGGAATCATGAGTTTGGTGCCATCCTCGACTACGGCAGCAAGATTAACATAAGTATCATCTGCGCCATCGACGAAACCACCTGCCGCTTTTACTGCATCATCTGCTCTCGAAGCAGGAGGTAATTCATAAACACCAGGACAAACAACTGCACCACAAACATACACCACAATATTTTCCTGCTCAGTCAGAGCAACTGTAGCGTAATCCCCCGTGCTGCAATTATCATCAGAAATATCTTCAGACCCCTCATCATTCATAGTATCACTAAGAACTATATCCGAATCATATCCGGCATTTGTACACCCAGCCAAAGTAAAAGCCATAGTGCAACAAAGTATAAATATAAACCTACGCATGTTTTCCTCCTAAGAGGAACCCCGCCATGCTTTTTTATTCTAGTCGATTAAAAAAAATTACGCAAGCACAAACAAAAATTAATCGCTCTCTTCTGTAAGACCGTCTGTAACATCCAGATCTGTAGGATCAGGAAGAGTTTCTTCCTCAAAAGCTGTACCTGTAACCTGAGTCATGATACTCTCAGATACATTTTTAAGAGTAGAATTACAGTCATCTCCATTCCAAATCTTGGTAAATGCGATTTCAAGTTCCATCCAAAGGTTACTTGTCTCTATAGTCTTTGGCATAGGTACTGAATCTGCATAAACTTCAGTAAAGGTATCAAGGTTTTTATCACCATAGTTGACGCCAAAGTGAGCCGCCAGCTTTCCTCCGAGCTTATAGATATCACCTGAATTATCATTTAAGAGATATCTTGCAAAAGAATTAGCTTCTGTAGGGTGCTCAGAGTATCCGTTAACAACAATACAGTCTGTAACTGACATGGTTCTTGTCTTGTAATCTGAAGTTATATCAGGAATGTCAGCGACTTCAAAATCATATTCACATTCGCCTGAAGCTTTAGCTGCTTCAATCTTAGACAGGATATCTGTTGTAGCAACGGTAAATACGATCTTGCCATCAATAAAGTCCTGAGCGATTTTGTCATAATCAATTTCTTTTGCATCAATGGCAAAGAACTGGTTAAGCTGCTGATATATCTTCATGCAGCTGATGGTATCTGAATTATAGATATCTATTAGACTTACATCGTCTCCGGCCTTACCGCCTACATTCATGTAATTTCCAACAAAGAAATAGTTGTAGAAAATATCTGTAACATCCCATTTAAATACCGCTTCAACCTGATCAGGAGCGTTATAGCTCTGAGCGAATTTCAAAATATCTGCAATAGTATGAGGAATCTTTTCCTCAACTCTAGCCTGAACCTCTTTGTCTGAAATAACAGAGTCCTCGTCAACATCAGCCTCAGCCATAGTTTCTGCAGAGCTGTCCTCTGACGCTTCCTCTTCTGCTTCCTCGCCCTCTGCCATGTCAGCTTCAGCCTGGAGCTCTTCTCTTACCATATTCTCGAGATATGTCTTGTTATAGACCAGTGAACTTGTCTCATAATAGAAAGGATAAGCTATAAGTCTTCCATTATAAGTAACGGAATTAACTGCAGATGTAGGGAAAGTCTCCTCATCAAGGAAATCAACTCCATTGTCAATCTCAAGAGCAAGTCCTGCCAAATAGGCCTTTTCGAGAGAATCATTTGTTATTATATAAAGATCAGGATAATTATCATCTTCAAGAGAAGCCTTGTTGATAGCTTCAAGATATTCAAGGCCTGAAACAAGTACAGGCTCGATACGCACTCTGCTACGTGATTCAGAATAAGCAACCGCCTTATTCTGAAGGTATGGAGTAAGCGCATCGTCCGTGTACCATATTCTTACAGTTGTCTTGTTCAGGTTAAAAAGAGAATAATCCTCAAACACGCTCTGTTTGGACTGCGCGTAAAGAATCGTACCAGATAACATACAAAGTATTAAAACAATAGAAAAAACCTTAACTCTTAATCTCATATACTCCTCAGACATGAATCAAGTATACCTATCATGTCATCCACATTTTCCTTGGTTATCACAAGAGGAGGCACAAAACGGATAATATTAGGTCCGGCGTTTATCAGGATAAGGCCATTTTCAAGTGCCTTATTGATTACATCTGCCACAGGTCTGTCAAAGACAAGTCCCTGCATAAGTCCCATTCCTCTTCTGCACGTAATGAAGTCATAGCGTCCAACAAGCTCATCCAAGCGCTCTTCAAGATATGGAGCCACCTCATTCACATTCTCTATTATATTGTCCTGTTTAAATAAATCAAGTACTTTGCCCACTGCTGCACATGCAAAAGGATTGCCGCCGTAAGTAGTGCCATGATCACCTGCAACGAGAGAATTAGCCCCAACTTTTTCAGTCATAAGAAATGCTCCTACAGGTACTCCGCAGCCAAGGGCCTTGGCAGTTGTCATAATGTCAGGCTTTACTCCATATTTCTGCCATGCAAACATATATCCTGTTCTGCCCATGCCACACTGTATCTCATCAAGGATAAGAAGGATATCTCTTTCATCGCAGAGCTTTCTTACCTTTGTAAGGAACTCCTCTGTTGCCGGATATATTCCGCCTTCTCCCTGCACAGTCTCAAGAATTATAGCGCAGGTCTTATCATTCACCTGTGAAAGAACGCTTTCAAAGTCATTAAGATCAGCAAACTTTATATTTCCGATCATTGGCTCAAAGGCCTCTCTGTAGTGAGGATTTCCTGTTACTGAAAGCGCTCCGAAAGTCCTGCCATGGAAGGAATGGTTCATGGCAATTATCTCATGATCAGTTTTTCCATCCTTTAAAAATGCATACTTTCTGGCAGCCTTAAGTGCGCCTTCAACCGCTTCTGCTCCGCTGTTTGTGAAAAAGACTCTGTCCATTTTAGAGACTTCTTTTAGCTTCTTTGCTGCTTCTATAGCCGGCACATTATAGTAATAATTGGATGTATGGAGAACCTTATCAATCTGAGCTTTTAAGGTGTCATTGTATTCCTTGTTATTGTAACCAAGGGCAAAAACAGCAATACCTGCCACAAAATCAAGGTACTTTTTTCCATCGATATCATATAGATAGACTCCATCGCCCTTTTCAAGGACAATCTGATATCTGTTATAGGTATGAAGCAGTGCTTTCTCAGCCTCTTCAATATATGATTTCATCTTTTCGCTCATAGCTTAAGTTCTCCCTTATTATCATGTTTTTTAACTGCTGTCTCTTCTTAGTCAGCTGTAAACATTGTTCCAACACCCTTGTTGGTAAATATTTCCAAAAGCAGGCAATGTGCTATTCTTCCATCCAGAATATGAACGCTGTTAACGCCCTGTCTTATGGCATCTGTGCAGTTATTAAGTTTTGGAAGCATTCCTCCGCCTATATTTCCACCGGCAATAAGTGCATCTGCCTCCGAACATGTAAGTCTTGACAGGAATGATGAAGGATCGTTTATATCTTTATAAACGCCTTCTATGTCAGTCAAAAATGCGAGTTTATCTGCGCCAACAGCCTTAGCGATGGCACATGCCGCATCATCTGCATTGATGTTGTAGGTATCAAAATTGTCATCGAATCCAACAGGTGCAATGACAGGAAGATACTCATTATCAATAAGGTCAAATAAAACCTTTGGATCAACCTTGTCAATCTCACCAACAAAGCCAATATCCTTGCCATCTGAATATTTCTTTTTAACATGCAAAAGACCTGAATCTTTTCCGCTTATTCCAATAGCCTTAACTCCAAGCTCCTGAACCATTGTAACCAGCTGCTTATTAACTCTGCCAAGGACCATCTCGGCTATTTCCATAGTCTCTGCATCAGTCACTCTAAGTCCGTTTACGAACCGGGCTTCTTTTCCCACTTTTGAAACCCAGGAACTGATGGCCTTTCCACCGCCATGTACAATGATCGGTTTAAGTCCTACAAGCTTTAAAAGAGTAACATCTGTTATTACACTCTTTTGAAGTTCTTCGTTACTCATGGCACTCCCGCCATATTTTACAACGATGATCTTCTTATTAAATTTCTGAATATATGGAAGGGCCTCAACAAGTACTTCTGCTTTTTTTAATACGCTTTCCATATCCTTATCCATAGTAAGTCCTCCTTATGATCTGTAATCAGCATTGATCTTTACATAATCATATGTAAGATCGCATCCCCATGCTGTTGCAGACTCGTTACCTTCATGCATGTCCACAAGTACTGTTACAGCAGCAGCCTTCATGATCTGAAGTGCCTTATCTTCATCAAAATCAAGTGGTGTTCCCATATGAAATACTTCTATCTTGCCATTTGCGCTTTCAAAGAAAAGTTCCACATCGTTCTGATCAAAGATTGCGCCGGAATATCCCATGGCACAAAGAAATCTTCCGAAATTGGCATCGCAGCCGTAGATAGCTGCTTTTGAAAGATTTGATCCAACAATTGCTCTTGAAAGAGTTCTTGCGTCTGCTTTACTTTTGGCATTTACAACTTTTGCTTCAAAAAGCTTTGTTGCTCCCTCGCCATCGGAAGCCATCTTCTTGGCAAGAAATGTGCAAACATAGGAAAGAGCTTCTTTAAACTTTTTATAATTATCGTTTTTCTCGCTAATGCAGTCATTTCCTGCAAGACCGTTTGCCATACACAAGAGAGTATCGTTGGTTGAGGTATCACCATCAACTGTTATCATATTAAAAGAGTCTGCTACTACGTCTTTTACCGCTTCCTGAAGCAGAGATTTCTCAATCTTAAGATCGGTAGATAAAAAAGCAAGCATGGTGCACATATTAGGGTGGATCATTCCTGAGCCCTTGCTCATGCCTCCAAGAGTGATCTCTTTTCCATCAATATCAAAGGTTACGGCAATCTCTTTGTTAACCGTATCAGTTGTCATAATGGCCTTTGAAGCTGCTGTCCCTGCTTCAATACTGTCATCAAGGCTTTCGCTCATCTTAGATACGCCAAGTGTCATCTTATCTACAGGAAGCTGCATTCCAATTACACCGGTAGATGCGACGCCAACTGATAAATAAGCAACTCCAAGGCTCTTTTCCACTGCCTTTGCCACTGCCTCGCATGCGTCAAATCCCTCTTTTCCTGTACATGCATTGGCAATTCCTGAATTGATCACAACTGCCTGCATAGTACTACCGGATTCAACTATTTTTTTATCCCACTGGACACATGCAGCCTTTACCACATTGGAAGTAAAGGTTCCTGCGCACACACAGGGCTCTGTGGAATATATAAGTGCCATATCAGTCCTGTCTTTATACTTGATACCTGCTTCGCAGCTTGCCGCCTTAAATCCTTTTGCTGCTGTAATACCACCTGTTATCTCTTTCATATATCTGCTCCTTATTTATTAAAAATAGTCAGATTACTTTCATTTAAAGCAAAATCGTAATAATTGAGATCAGTCCTTAATGTCCATCCCATTTTCTGCCAGAACTTATTTCCGACTGTATTTGTTACAAAAGCATTCAGGCAGACCTTATTGATCTTTTCTTTTTTTAGCTGCTCACAGCAAAATTCAACCATCATTTTGCCGATTCCATGCATTCTGTACTCTTCACTTACGCATACATGATAAAGACAGGCCCTTCTTCCATCATGTCCACATAAAATAGCACCGACTATCTTTCCATCCTCCACATCAACTGCGCTTGTGGTGGGATTTCTTTTTAAAAACATCTCTACGCCTTCTTTAGTATCGTCAATTGAACGGATCCCAAAACCATGTATCGACATCCAGAGCGCGTATACTTCATCGTAATCATCAATCGTCATTGTACGAACCATAGTTTCACCAGCTTTTCTTTTTATTTATTATGGGAAGCAGGGAACAATCTCAAGTCCCATACTTTCTTTAAGGCCAAAGGCAATATTCATATTCTGAACTGCCTGCCCTGCAGCACCCTTTACAAGGTTATCGATGGCACCCATCATGATTATTCTTCCGGTGCGCTCATCGATCTTAAATCCAATATCTACAAAATTACTGCATTCTACCCATCTTGTTTCAGGATAAACGCCATCCTCAAGAAGTCTTATAAAATACTCATCTTTATAATACTTTTCATATGCAGCTCTAATATCCATAGCGCTTGGAAGCTTGCCGTCCTTCTTTATAAGAGATGCGTACTCTGTTGCAAGTATTCCTCTGTTCATAGGAACAAGGTGAGGTGTGAAGTTTAACACAAGCTCTTTTCCCGCAGCGTATCCCAACTGCTCTTCTATCTCAGGAGTATGTCTGTGAGTAGCAACTCCATATGGCTTGCAGCTCTCATTGACTTCACAGTAGAGATTTGCAACCTTAGCGCCTCTTCCAGCTCCAGAAACACCACTTAAGGCATCAATTATCAGAGAATCCGGATCAATAAGTCCTTCTTTAATAAGAGGATATGCTGTAAGGATCGAACAGGTCGTATAGCATCCCGGATTTGCAATTATCCTTGCATTTTTTATCTTATCCCGATTTATTTCGCACAGACCATATACAGCTTCATTTATATATTCAGGAGCTTTATGTTCTATCTTGTACCATTTTTCATATATAGATACATCTTTTAACCTGAAATCAGCTGACAGATCTATTACCTTCACCTTATTTAATATAGTTTCATTGATCAGTGATGCACAAAGCCCCTGAGGAGTTGCTGTGAAAATAACATCTACCTCATCTGAAAGCTTATCCATGTTGTCGTCCATGCATTTTGCATCTACCAATTTAAAAAGGTTTCCATATATACTACTGTACTTCTCATCTATGTAGCTTCTGGATCCATACCAAACAACTTCTGCTTCAGGATGTCCCTGCAGTAATCTCACAATTTCTGCGCCTGCATATCCGGTTGCACCAATGATTCCTACTTTTATCATCTTCTTGAAACCTCCTATAAACTTTTTTCAGTATACGACCTATAAAAAAAATATGCAACAGAAAATATAAATATTTATGCATATTTTTAATTATTTTTAAATATTTATACATTTTTGGTTGCATTTTGTGCATAAAGGGTTTATATTATGATAAAACAAATTCGTGAAAACATAAAAGAAAGACGAGGAGAGAAAAAATGGCAAAAGAAAAGGTTATTCTTGCATATTCAGGCGGTTTGGACACTACTGCTATCATACCCTGGCTTAAGGAAAACTTCGATTATGAAGTTGTATGCGTCTGCATAGATTGCGGTCAGGAAGAGGAACTTGATGGCCTGAATGAAAGAGCTTTAAGTTGCGGAGCAAGTAAACTCTATATATTAGATGTTGTTGATGAATTCTGTGATGAGTACATAGTTCCATGTGTAATGGCTCACGCAGTTTATGAGAACAAGTACCTTCTTGGCACATCAATGGCTCGTCCTCTCATTGCTAAAAAGCTCGTTGAAGTAGCAAGAAAGGAAGGCGCTGTAGCTATCTGCCACGGAGCAACAGGTAAAGGAAATGACCAGATCCGTTTCGAACTTGGTATCAAGGCTCTTGCTCCTGATATAAAGATCATCGCAGCCTGGAGAAATGATAAGTGGACAATGGATTCACGTGAATCTGAGATTGAATACTGCAAAGCTCATGGCATCAATCTTCCATTCTCTGCAGATTCAAGCTACAGCCGTGACAGAAACCTCTGGCACATTTCACACGAAGGTCTTGAACTCGAAGATCCTTCTTTAGAGCCAAACTACAAGCATCTCTTAGTACTCGGCAAAACTCCTGAAGAGGCTCCTGACACACCAACAACTGTAACAATGACATTTGAAGCAGGTGTTCCAAAGTCTGTTAACGGAAAAGAAATGAAGGTTTCAGACATCATCCGCACACTCAACAAGCTTGGCGGAGAAAACGGTATCGGAATCGTTGATATTGTTGAGAACCGTGTAGTTGGAATGAAGTCCCGTGGCGTATATGAGACACCTGGCGGAACAATTCTTTACGAAGCACACCAGCAGCTTGAGGAGTTGATTTTAGACCGCGATACCTATACAATGAAGAAAGATATGGGCAACAAGTTTGCTGATATAGTATATGAAGGGAAATGGTTTACTCCTCTTCGTGAAGCAGAACAGGCATTTATCGAGTCCACACAGAAATATGTGACAGGCGAAGTTACATTTAAGCTTTACAAGGGCAACATCATTAAAGCAGGCACAACTTCTCCATACTCTCTCTACAACGAGAGCATCGCATCATTCAAGACAGGTGACCTTTACGATCACCATGATGCTGAAGGATTCATAAATCTGTTTGGCCTTTCTTCAAAGGTACGTGCTATGAAGATGCAGGAAGCCGAAAAGAACTGTTGTAAATGAATTCACTCACTTGTTTAATAGGTTACTTCATTTTAGTGAATATTATTGGGTTTGCCTTGATGGGAATAGACAAGCGAAGGGCGCGTAAAAACGCCTTTCGCATTCCTGAGGCAACCCTTTTTTCAGTTGCAATAATAGGTGGAAGTTTGGGGTCCATCATAGGTATGCAGCTATTTAGACACAAGACAGCTCACCTTTCTTTTAAGATTGGAATGCCGGTTATTCTTTTGCTTCAGATATTGGTTGGTGTATTATTATTTATAGCTCCGATAAGTATTGATTTCATTTAATTGCTTTTTTGGGGAATGGGGAGGAAAAATGCATATAGCAGTATGTGACGACAACATTGCAGACAGAAAACAGACTGAAAGGCTTCTGGGAAGACAATCAGACAGGTTTTTTAAGGACCTTGGGGAAAGGATCTATATCGACTCCTATGGCAACATTGACGCTTTTATGCAGCACCCGCAGATGTATCACGGTCTGTTTGTTGACATGGTAAATAGTGATGTAGATGGCTGTCAGGTGGCAAAAATGCTGCTTGCTGACGGTGTTACTAACCCGATCGTACTCTGCTCTTCTTCTATTGACTATAGAAAAAGAATTGCAGATGAAGGTATAAATGAACCAAATATCTTTTTCCTGGATAAACCGATAAAAGTAGCTGATCTCACAGCTACAATGGATGAAATAAGAAGATGGATGGGGGATCCCATTCAGACTTTGGAACTTAGAGGACAGCATGGGACAATCTATGCCAAGGGCGATGATATAATATGCGTCATAAAAAAGGGTGCAGAGCTTTGCGTCCACCTTGCAGACGGACGAATTCAGGTCATTATGGATGATATCTATAATTTCTATGATCAGTGCGCAATTTTCCCGCAAATCTGCCCTGTTTCCGATACCACGCTGATCAACATAAATCATATAGCCAAAACTGCTTTTATGAGGGTTACTATGGACAACAAGAGCACCTATCCTGTCACCCTAACCTATAGAAACTCCATTAAACAGGCCCGAGAAATATGTGATCGCATAGCAAAAGAAAAATAACCTATAATCCGTTTGTTTACTGGCAGTCATGCACGTGGTATCATCATGATGTAGTAATCGATACTACATTTTGTATTATGTATATTTTTTGGAGGATCTATGAGTTATAAAATTGTAGTAGACAGTTGTTGCGACCTGCCGGTTGAATATAGGAAAAACCCTAAGTTTGAGGTGGTTCCTCTTATTCTTGAGATAGACGGTAACGTTATTGTTGATGATGACACCTTCGACCAGGCAGATTACCTTGCCAAGGTTGCAGCATCTGAAAACTGTGCAAAGACAGCCTGCCCGTCACCTGAGCTTTATATGAACGCATATGATTGCGATGCAGATGATGTTTACGTTGTAACCCTCTCATCCAAGCTCAGCGGAAGCTACAACAGTGCGCTTTTAGGAAAAGATCTTTTCCACGAAGAAAAAGGTGACAAGAATATTCACATCATAGATTCCCTTTCTGCCTGCTGTGGAGAGACAAATATAGCACTTAAAGCCATGGAGCTTGCTGAATCAGGTCTTTCATTTAACGAAGTTGTTACTGAAGTTGAAAAATACAGAGATGAGATGGCTACATACTTTGTTTTGGACTCTCTTGATACTCTGAGGAAAAATGGCCGCTTGACCGGAATGAAAGCTCTTGTTGCGACAACACTGAATATCAAACCCGTATGTATCGGCGCAAAGGGCGAGATAATGCAAAAGAGCCAGGGAATCGGCATCAGAAAGGCTCTTGTTAAAATGACAGAAATAGTTGCTTCAGAGATTGAAAATCCTGAAGAGAAGCGACTTATGATCACACACGTAAACTGCTACGAAAGAGCCTGCGTAGTCCGCGACCTTATTCTTAAAAAGGTTCCGTTTAAAGAGGCTCTTATCGTTGATGCAGCGGGTGTATCCACAACATATGCAGGTGCTGGCGGAATCGTAGTAACATGCTAAAGGCAGCTATATAAACTGCATATATCCAAAGGAAACGTTAATAAATGATAGCTATAAAGATACAACGTCAAAAAGATTTTATGGGCAAACTTCTGGCAAGCGAAGTATTCGATGCTTTTCTTGTCAATGAAGCTGCTATAGAAACCTTCAACACTTTCCATATCGATGGGAAGATACACAAGGATTTTTATAAATCCGATACCCAATCAGATGATATTCCTGTAAATGAATTTTCCTCCTGGAAGGAGCTTCGTCCCATTTGTCTCGATCTTATAAAAGGTAAAAGAACTCCTCTTGGACTTAAATTCATCTTCTATCTTGATGATTCTTCCAGAAAAGAACTGATAGCTGCAAACGGAAGTGATATTCTTCCTGAGCAGGTAAACCTTGGACTTAATATTAAATACTCAGGTGGTGAAATGGTTCTTACTACAGGAACTGCCTTCAATATTTTTACTCTTGATAAAGAAATAGAAAAAGCCTGGGATTCATATATCCCAAGCTTTCTTGACAAAAACAATATTGAATACGAACTCTTATAATTTACGTATTATATTTGGTAAGGATTGCAATGAGCTCATCATATTTGGGCTTAATCTGGTTGTACTTCTCCTCATAGCCTTCCATTGAGCCTGCTCTTAAGATTTCAGTAAGCTCACAAACAGGAGTAAGAAAGCCCTTAAGCCCCAAATTGGCTCCCACACCCTTAAGCGTATGAACAGCTTTAAAAGCCTCAGAAACATTCTCTTCTGCAAGATATTTAGTCAGATCATTCATGCTTTGGTCATTAAGGAACTTAAACATAAACTTGGCAATAAGGTCCTCATTGCCCATGAATCGGTCAAGTATCTCGTCCCAATCTACTCCCCATTCAATTAACTCTGCCTTGAAACTTGCGTCCATAGTTCTCCTTTTTGCCGAAAAGAATTTACGTATTTAAATACACAAATCAACTATTTAAAACAATTGTACACCTTTTACCCCTGCCCTTCAATCGGGGATAGGCCTATTTTATTTTTATTTTAGACTGTATTAAGTATCACTCTGCAGCAAGCTTCTCAGCCTGGTCTGCGGCAATCAGTGAATCGATGATCTCATCAAGGTCTCCGTCCATAATCTGGTCAATCTTGTAAAGGGTAAGATTGATTCTGTGATCTGTAACTCTTCCCTGATGGAAATTGTATGTTCTTATCTTATCAGAGCGGTCTCCGCTTCCAACCTGGGATTTTCTAAGTGCAGCTTCACTGTTGTGCTTCTTTTGCTCTTCAAGCTCATAAAGCTTAGCTCTTAAAACCTTAAGTGCCTTGGCCTTATTCTGCTGCTGACTCTTCTCATCCTGGCAGGAAATAACGATTCCTGTAGGAAGATGGGTAAGTCTAACAGCAGAGTCTGTTGTATTAACGCACTGTCCACCGTTACCTGACGCTCTGAACACATCAAATTTGCAGTCGTTCATGTCGATCTCAACTTCAACATCCTCAACCTCCGGCATTATCGCTACCGTGATAGCTGAAGTATGTATTCTTCCACCTGACTCTGTGGCAGGAATTCTCTGAACTCTGTGAACTCCACCCTCAAATTTAAGTCTTGAGTATGCCCCGGCACCCTTTATCATAAAGCTGACATCCTTGATACCGCCTATACCTGTGTCCTCGACACTCATAGTCTCAACACGCCAGTTCTTCCTCTCAGCATACCTTGTATAGAGTCTGTACATATCTGCCGCAAAAAGAGCTGCCTCTTCTCCGCCTACACCTGCACGTATCTCCACAATAACGTTCTTATCATCATTAGGGTCCTTAGGCAAAAGAAGTATCTTGAGCCGGTTCTCAAGCTCCGGTATCCTGTCCTTGGCTTCTGAAAGCTCTTCTCGAAGCATTTCCTTCATATCAGGATCTGATTCCTCATCCAAAAGCTGCAAACTATCATCGATTGTCTGCTTACACTTTTTATACTCCTGATAGCACTCTACTAAAGCCTCAAGGCTCTTTTGCTCCTTCATCAGATTTCTGAATTTATTCTGATCAGATACAACATAAGGATCATTAAGCTCCATTGTTATATCTTCATATCGCCTTAAAATATCTTCTATCTTATCAAACATAGCTTCCTCTATTCCTACTAAATTTCATGGTCAAAAGAACCGCTCAGCTAATAAAAGCACGCCCTTACCACCCTGTCATTTCCTGAATAGTCCTTTATTACCTCTATGTCGTGATATCTGTTATCCTGCTCTAAAAGCTCTTTTACAGCCTGTCCCTGATCATATCCTATTTCCATAATAAGATATCCGTTAGTATAAAGATACTCCGGAACCTCATTAACAATTCTCCTGTAAAAAGACAATCCGTCCTCATCACCATCAAGAGCAAGCCTTGGCTCAAAATCCTTAACTTCAGGAGCAAGGGTCTCAATTACACTACTTGCTATATAAGGAGGATTGGATACTACAAGGTCATATTTGATCCCATCCTTTGGCGGAAAAAGATCTGCATGAACAAATTCAGCTCTTTCCTTAAGGCCAAGCTTCTCACTATTTTCAGTAGCAATTTCTAAAGCTTTATCTGAAATATCTGTACAGACCACTTTAGTATCGTTGGTAAAGTTAAGGATACTTAAAGCTATGCATCCGGAACCTGTGCACAGATCAAGGACCCTCATTCCGTCCTCACAGTACCTCAAGGCTTCTTCTACAAGGGTTTCTGTGTCCTGTTCCGGAATAAGGACATTTTCATTAACTTTGAAATTAAGCCCCATAAAATCCTGGTTTCCAAGAATATAAGCTACAGGTTCACGACTTGCTCTCCTTGCTATAAGAGCCTTGTAACCTTTCTCCTCTTCCTCAGTAAGTTCCTTATCAGGATGGGCGTACAAAGTGCTGTGATTAGTATTACATATATATTCCAAAAGGAGCCGTGCATCCAGACCTGCGTCTGGAATTCCGACTCTGGAAAGTTCATTTATTCCGTTATCATAAGCTTCTTTATAATTCATAAAGTATCACCAAATAAGAATATCAGTTAGCAGATTCAAGCTCCTCAGTCTTTTCTTCATCATTGAGCCAGCTGTCATCTATCTCATATCCAAAAGAATCTTTAAGATAAGCTTTCCAATCAAATACTGCCTCAACAGACTTTATAGCAACTTCGATCATGCTATCGTCAGGTTCCTTAGTTGTCAGTTTCTGAAGCCAAAGTCCTGGAGCTGAGATCATTCTTACAAGGAAGAAATTATATCTCCCTGCTAATCTTATAAGTTCATAGGATATTCCTGAAATTACAGGAATAAGAAGGATTCTTACTACAATTCTCCATAAATAAGAGTCAACTCTTATAAAGAAAAACAGGATAATACTTACGAGCATTACAAATAATATAAAGCTGCTGCCACATCTTCTGTGAAGTCTTGAACTCTTTCTTACGTTTTTAACAGTAAGAGGTCTGCCCTTTTCAATGCAGTTGATGCATTTATGCTCAGCGCCATGATACATAAATAAGCGCTTAATATCTTTCATCTGAGAGATCAAAAGAATATACAGGATAAAGATAAGGATCCTGAGTACACCCTCTATAATAGCGACGAGAGATGTATTTCTGATGTACTTACTGATAACTTCCGAAAGTGCATATGGAAGGATCATGAAAAGACCTATGGCAAAAATGAAAGATATAGCCGTTGTAAGGATCATAAGAAATGTATCCTCATGACCTCCTGAAACCTGATCAATCCCCTCATCAAACTTAGATGGTTTTTCTTTTTCCTCTTCATAAAAAGTAGAAGAATAATTCAAAGATTTAAGTCCCAAAATAAGAGAGTCAATAAATACAAACACACCTCTGACAAATGGAATGTTTAAAAGTTTACTGCCGTATGCAATGCCATGGAACTCATCCACCTCAACAGCTATATCTCCGTCAGGCTTTCTGACCGCAACAGCATACATATCTTTATTTCTCATCATTACGCCTTCAAGAACAGCCTGTCCGCCAATACCTGAATAGTGTTTAACTTTTCTTTTCTTCATACTCACCTCGTCACGTAACTCTGCTTATTATTGAAAAAAGAGGCTGAGGCCAAAAGCCTCAACCTCTTAACTCTACACTTTTATGAATTACTGATTGTTCATGCCGTATTTCTTGTTGAACTTATCAATACGTCCACGAGCAGTTGTAGCCTTCTGCTGACCAGTATAGAATGGATGGCACTTTGAGCAGATTTCTACGTGAATCTCACTCTTTGTTGATCCAACTGTAAATGTGTTACCGCAGTTGCAAGTAACAGTTGCCTGATGGAATTCTGGCTGAATGTCCTGTCTCATCTCTTCTCACCTCTCTATATACAAAAAATCTTCATAATTAACTATAGTTACCGCTGCTTGCACAGCTATATCAATATAACATAATAAAGTTACTTTCGCAAGTACTTTTTTAATTTCTTTCTAACGCGCTGCATTGCATTATCTGTAGACTTAAGATCCCTGCCAAGTACAGCAGAAATCTGCTTTACACTCATCCCGGTTATGTACAGATCGAGTATCTGTCTCTCAAGAACACTTAACTCTTTATCGATAGCATCTTCAAGAGCCTTGACATTTTCCTGCTCTATTATGAGCTGCTCCGGAATCGAACTTGAATCAGACTCCAAAATACTTTCAATGGCTGCCGCACTGTTTTCATCATCTTCCCTGCTGGTATAGATGGAAATATAGGAATTAAGCGGTGCATGTTTTTTTCTGGCAGAGGATGCTATTGCCGAGTACATCTGTCTCGAAATACAAAGATCGGCAAAGGTCATAAAACTGGCATCTCTTCCAATATCATAGTCCCTGATTGCCTTAAAAAGACCTATCATGCCCTCCTGGATAAGATCATCCCTGTCAGCACCAAGAATATACATGGATCCGGCTTTTTTTCTGACAAGATTCTTATATTTGTTCATGACATAGTCTATGGCATCAGATTCGTTGTCATCATGAATTTTTAGTACTAACTGCTCATCAGTGTAGTCTTTATAATTCTTCATTTACTAAGTCTCTGTCTCACTATCTCAAAAGCAAGTACTCCGGTCGCAACTGAAGCATTAAGAGAATCAATATCGCCCTTCATAGGAATAGATGCGATCATATCACATTTTTCCCTTACAAGCCTTGATACGCCGCTGCCCTCATTACCTATAACAAGTCCGATCGGTCCCTTAAGATTAAGGTCATACATGGTCGTACCGCCCATATCAGCGCATACAAACCAAAGTCCCTTGTCCTTAAGCTCTTCGATGGTCTGAGCTATATTAGTAACCTTGGCAACAGGTGTGTAATTGATAGCACCTGCAGAAGCCTTTGCAACAGTTGCTGTAAGTGAGGCTGCTCTGTGCTTGGGAATGATAACTCCATGTGCTCCGGAAAGGTTAGCAGTTCTTATAATAGCGCCTAGATTGTGTGGATCCTCAATATTGTCCAAAATGATGATAAAAGGATCTTCACCCTTCTTTTTTGCTGCATCTAAAATATCATCGACTTCAGCATACTCATAGGCTGCCGCATAAGCGATCACACCCTGATGTTTGCCAGTTTCTGACAACTGATCCAGTCTTTCTTTTTTGACAAAAGAAATAACTGTATCCTTGTGTTTTTTTGCTTCGCGCAAAATGCTCTGAACCGGACCATCCTTGCATCCGTCAAGTACAAACAGTCTGTCTATTACTTTACCGGATCTAAAAGCCTCAAGGACGGCATTTCGGCCCTCGACGATTCTGCTCTCTAAATTTTCTTCCATATTTTTCCTCTTTATTTCAAGATATCAAGATCAGCTTTTTCAATCGCCAATCTAACAATTTCGCAGACTCTGTCCATATCTCCTTTGAGATAAAGAAATCCCATTACAGCTTCAAAGCCTGTGGCATCAAGGTACTCTATAGTTGACGCATTTTTAGCCTTGGTGTGTGGTTTTGAGTTGCGTCCTCTTCTATAGATCTCTTTTTCCTCTTCTGTAAGGTCATCCATTATAGTCCTTATAATAAGTGACTGAGTTTGGGCCTTAACAATGGAGCTTGCTCTGGAATGAAGCTTATTTACAGCTGTATTGCCTTGATTAACCAGTATAGAACGCACTATTACATCAAAAATAGCATCCCCTATATAGGCCAGCGTCAAAGGAGAAAAAGTTCTTATATCCTGCTCTTTTATTCCAAATTGTTCATTAAAATAATCATTTAACGAAGCTGCCATTTAACACCTTCCCTGGTATCCTTGATCTCAACACCCTTTTCAAGCAGTTCATTTCTGATAGCATCTGCAAGTTCAAAATTCTTTTCTTTTTTGGCCTGGCTGCGGCGCTCGATGGCATCAAGAACATATGCCTCAAGCTCAGGATCAACGCTTGTAGCTGATTCCTTCATGTTTTTAGCATGACCAATAAGATCAAGAGAAAGAACCTTATCAAAGTTCTTCACGATCGCAAGCTTTGTAGCATCATTAGTGTCAGCCTTCAATGCATCATAAAGAACTGTTATAGCCATTGAAGTATTAAGGTCTCCGCAGATAGCATCTGCAAAGCTGTCCTCAAACTTCTTAAGTACGCTTTCGTCAACTGCTCCCTCTTCCTTAAGCTCAGCAATTCTCTTAACCAGCTTGTCAAAAGCAACAGCTGTGCTGTCAAGTACCTCAAAAGAGAACTCTAAAGGCTTACGGTAATGTGACTGGAGGCAGAAGAATCTGTAAACCAGAGGATCATATCCTTTTTCTTTTAATACAGAAACAGTAAGAACCGCGCCTTTTGACTTACTCATCTTACCTGCTCTGTCATTTAAGTGATTGCTATGGAACCAGTATTTGCACCACTTATGGCCAAGATAGCTCTCTGACTGGGCAATTTCGTTTGTGTGGTGTGGGAAGATATTGTCCACGCCGCCGCAGTGAATATCAATATATTCTCCAAGGTGTTTCATTGAAATGCATGAGCACTCGATATGCCATCCTGGGTATCCAACTCCCCATGGGCTCTCCCATTTAAGAGCCTGGTCTTCAAACTTTGATTTTGTAAACCAGAGCACAAAGTCTGTCTTGTTCTTCTTGTTGACATCCTCTTCTACATCATCACGAACTCCGACCTGAAGCTGCTCTTTCTCAATATCTGAAGAAAAAACATAATAATCATCTAACTTGCTGGTATCAAAATATACGTTTCCACCTGCTACATATGCAAAGCCCTTCTCAAGGAGAACTTCAATCATATGAATAAACTCAGGAATGCAGTTTGTTGCAGGTTCCACAACATCAGGACGCTTATTGCCTACGGCGTCAAAATCTTTAAAGAAAGCATCTGTATAGAATTTTGCAATTTCCATTACTGTCTTGTGCTCTCTTTTTGCTCCTGCTAGCATCTTATCTTCGCCTGTATCAGCATCTGAAGAAAGGTGTCCTACATCTGTGATATTCATAACTCTTTTTACATCATATCCTGCATATTCAAGGGCTTTTATAAGCACGTCCTGCATGATATATGTTCTGATATTACCAATATGAGCGTAATGATATACAGTAGGTCCGCAGGTATACATTGATACCTTGCCTTCCTCTCTTGGTATGAAATCTTCAACTTTTCTTGATAAAGTATTATAAAAAGTAAATGAATGTGCCATCTTTTCTCTCCAATTATTCTCTCAATTTTTTGGGCATCCGGCGCAGCCTGCGCACTTTGCCCCACTGTCATATACAGTAGCTCCTTTTTCAAAAAAGCTACTGATCATACAGACTGCCTGAGAGGATATTCCTTCACCGGTTCCGGTAAATCCAAGTCCTTCCTCTGTTGTAGCTTTGACATTGACCTGAGAGATATCAATCCCAAGTGCATTTGCAATGTTTTCTCTCATAGTGTCTATATGTGGTCTCATTTTTGGAGCCTGAGCTATGATTGTAGCATCAATGTTCTCAATCATAAAGCACTTTTCTGAAAGCATCTCTCCAACTGTTTTTAAAAGAAATAATGAATCAGCTCCCTTATACTTAGGATCTGTGTCAGGGAAGTGCTTGCCAATATCTCCAAGGGCTGCCGCTCCAAGAAGCGCATCCATGATCGCATGCAAAAGTACATCCGCATCCGAATGACCAAGAAGCCCTTTAACATAAGGAATCTTTACTCCACCGATGATAAGGTCTCTATCTTCAACCAGGCGATGGACGTCATATCCCATTCCAACTCGCATGTTTATTACCTCGTTCTTTCTATCTATGAACTATATAATAATCTCAATGAAGAAATATTTCCACTACAAATGCTACAGCGCAGGCTGCACCTGCAACTGTGAGAAGGCTCTTTTTATTAAGAGCAAGTACAAGCGCAACTGCAAAGCCTATTACCGACGATAACACATAGTCTGTGGCATGAAGTATTGCAGGAAAAGTCATAGCTGCAAGTGTTGCATAGGGCACGTAGTGTAAAAAAGACTTAACAAAGTTACTCTTTATCTCTTTTCTGATAAGAGTCAAAGGCAGCGCTCTTATAAGATATGTCACAAGCGCCATAACTATGATATAGGAAAAAACATTATTCATGGCTTTCCTCCTTTACCGGCGCGATGATTGCAGCTAAAGCGGCAACAACAACAGTTACGATTATTATTCTAAAGCCCGATGAAATCTCTTTTAACAAAGGGGCATATGTAAATACTGTACTTAGTGTCATCGCTGATATTACAACATACATAACAGCCTTGCTGGTCCTGGTATCCGGAATGATGATCGCAACAAACATGCCATATATGGCAAGACCAAGACAGCTGATTATCCTTGAAGGCATTATTGCCCCTGCTGTAGCCCCAAGTCCTGTTCCCAGCACCCATCCAAAAACAGAAGTGACAATAAGGCCGTAGGAATACATAGGATAAAGCGTCCCTTGTTTTAATATGCTTACACCGAATATCTCGTCAGTTACTCCGTAGGATATTCCCATTCTGTGGAGCGTGCCAAGATGGGTATCAAGTTTTTGGGAAAGAGCCGTAGACATAAGACTGTAGCGCAGATTGATAACAATCTGAAGCATGATAAGCTCGATGTAACTGCCATTTCTGGCGATAACATCAAGGGCTGAAAACTGCCCTGCGCTTGTGACATTCAAAAGTGATGTCATAACTGCCTCAAGAACAGACATTCCAATTTTGGAACTCTCTATTCCAAAGGCAAAAGAAACTGCAATATAACCAAGACAGATTGGAATAGCATCCCTGCATCCATCCCTGAAATCCTTTATTGTTCCAGCACTCATTTTTTCATAATCCTCGTTATGTATATTCTAAGTAATCAAAAAACGCATCAAATGCAGTTTAAGCTCTCCAATATTTCTGCAGCTTTTGCCTCAGAAATACTCCCCTGTATCATTTTGGCATTTCCTCCGCCCTTTGCCCCGAAGTCTTCTCTTAGAACTTTGATCACTTCATTTAGATCTTTTTTCTTTTGACCGGATGAAAAGACAAACTTATAACCCTTCTCGTCAGTTCCTGCAAACACTCCGCAAAATCCATCATGGCTCTGTGAAAGCAAATTGACAATCTTTCTCATAGAGTTTCCATCCGTTGATTCATCTTTTACCAAAATGACATTCTCTTTATCAGAAGGAATCTCTTTAAGCTCATACTCTATAAGCTTTTCCTTTGTAGCCGAAAGCTCCCCTTTAAGATCTGCATTTTCAGATGAAAGTTTTTTTACAGAAGGAATTATGTTATCAAAAGACGTCGTAAACTGCCTTGAGAGCTCGTCCACGATCTGCTGCTGGCTTGTTATATACTCAAGCGCACGTTTTCCGCACAAAATATTGACTCTGACACCGCCCTTGTAATTCTGAAGGCCAGTAACTTTCAAAATTCCGATCTCACCGGTGTGCTCAACGTGAGGCGCACAACAGGCACAGACATCATAACCTTTGACTGTGACAATTCTGACATCACCCGATAGTTCTTTTTTACTTCTATAATTTAATGACTTAAGTGTCTGTTCATCCGGAAACTCGCATATAACAGGAACATTCTCCCAAATTGCCCTGTTTACCTTAAGTTCAATGTCCCTGATATTCTCCGAAGTAAGAAGACCGTTGTAATCCATAGTAACTTCAGTGTCGCTTAAATGAAATCCCACATTGTCATAACCATATTCCGATGCCACGATTCCTGAGAAAATATGCTCTCCCGTATGCTGCTGCATATTGGAAAATCTGTGAGCCCAGTCGATAACGCCATGAACATTTTCTCCTTCAGTTAAAGGCGTATCTACCACATGCCTTATCACAGCCATGGATTCATTTATATTTTCTTTCAGGTTTTCGCAAGAATCTGCAAGAGACTCATTTTTGATGGAGACGTGGTTCACATTATGCTCTGCTCCATTTTCATCGACTATAGTGCCTATATCAGAGCTCTGTCCGCCCTGCTCAGGGAAAAAAGCTGTTCTGTCAAGGATCACATCATATTTCCCGTCTTTTCTCTCCTTGCAGGAGATGACCGCCGCGTCAAACTCCTTTATATATGCACTTTCATAATATATTTCCACTATTTTTTCCATAGCCCCAATTTTAGCACATTAACGTGTAGAAATAAAGAGAAACGGCTGCCATTGTCCTGCCAGTTTTATCTTGAACATACAAATAAAGGCGTATACAATAATCATTGTTTTTCTAAAAAAGTGTTTTTAAAGGTGATAATAATGTTGGGGTTAATATTCTTTGGAATTCTTATATACATCATTGTACTTATAGTCAAGTATAACAAGCTTAAGGCCAACGCCTTCAGCAAAGAAGAGGTCAGAAAGGCTGCCCAGGAACAGGCTAAAAAAATAAAATATAAAGAGCCTGTGATTTCCTGCGACTACTGTGGCTGTGCTGTAGACACACGAAAGAATAAGGTCTGCCCTCACTGCGGCGCGCCCTATGATAAAGACGATGAATGGTCTGCAAGATTTAATGTCAGTGAACAGTTTATCGAAAAAAGTACTGAAAAAGTTATTTCCCAAAGAGAAAGAAAAGCTGAAATTGAAAGTAAAAAAGTACTTAAAAAGTTAAAGAAAACAATCTTTATTCTAGTTGGTACCCTTACAGGCATATTAGTACTCGGCCTTGCCATAAGTATAGCAGACACCCATTCCCGCTATCGCAAAAATGAAGAACTAAATGACAAACCCTATTATGAATTTGTTCCTGCTGACTATGCAGCCTGCGGCGACGGAATTATCTATGATGATGGAAAAGTAAAGGTAACAGTGAATGGCTTTTACTATACAGAGGATGGCTCCGAAATTGTCAAAGTAGGACTTTTAGTAGAAAACACTTTGGATAAAGCTATAAAGCTCAGCCTTTCCTGTAATTCCATAAATGGCATCGCCACATCAAACGATTACATTTATATGTATGATTCTTTTAAGAAAAAAAGCACCACCCAGATATATGAGGATATGTACTATATTACAGACAGCCTCATAACAGAAATGGTATTTAATGATATCGCTGTAAGATCTGAGGATTATAATTACAGAAAGATCATGTCGCAGCCGGTTACCATAAGCACATCAGCAGACACAAAAAGACTCAGCAATCCTACAGACGAAGAAATAAATGCTTCGACTCTCGTCTACTCAAATGAGCAGGCAGATATCTACGCCTATACCAAGGAAGATGACAAAGACGGCTTCTATCTGTACATCAAGAATAAAAGCGAAAGCGGATTATATCTGGAAAAAGTAGATCTTAATATTGATGGAGAAATCACATCCTCTTACGGACTCTACAAAGACTACCTGCCATCCAATTACCTGTATGTATCACGCCTTATTCATTCAGACGATAGCACAATCGAAGATCTGACCGGCAAAAAAGTCTTCTTCACACTTTCAGTATCTTGTAAAGAGAACCCTTCATACGACTTCTCGACAGAATACTTAGATATAAGCGATCTTTTTAAGCAGTAAAATCCTCCAAAACAAGAGTACTCTAGTAACAGATTGTAAAATGTCACTTTGTATATGCGTAAGTGACTTCTCTAATTCTCTAAAAATTTTAGATTGCGGCTGCGTACGCCACCATTGACTGAACCTGAGGAAAACGCCTTGTCAGCTTTGTCGACGGTGAGGATGATGGGAACAGTAGATTTTCTCGCACCGTCGGATTCAGCATTGTAGCGTTTTCCCCAGAACCCGTCAATGGCAAGCACCTTGCGGTGTGGCTGGTTACAAGAGCCTCGGGTTCTGACTCCGAGAACAGTAGGGATGGCTACTTTAAGGTGCTTCGGCCTCCGAATTCAGGAACTGCTGGGAGATAATTTAAGGTGCCTCGCGCACCGAAATCAAAAACAACAGAAGTGGCGACATTCAAGCATGCGTAGTGCTAGGAACAGTAGATGTTGATACTTCTAGAACGTATAAGGCTTTATTCCCTCGGCTCCCAATGTTATGAGAGCGAGCTGCTGTTTTGGGCATATAGCTCGTTTTCAATAGCTCAGCCACCTGCAATTAAACCGGTTTTGGGCTCATAGCCTGATTTCAGGCTTTCAGCCACCCCTCATATGGATTTCATCGCAGACGACTGGGCATATACGACAATTATCCGTCCACAGCCACCCTTTTAACGGGTGGCCAAAGGCTTGAAATCAGCCTATATGCCCATTTGAGTGCTCGTGAGGGTGGCTGGCCTCGCAAAAAGCTGCTATATGCCCAAAATAGTAAGAATCAGAGGTGGCTGGAAGCTTTACAAAGCGCTATATGCCCAAAACGATATTTTTTCTATTATATAGATTGTTATACGGACGGAATGATTAGGTCAAGTCCTAAATGTGGTGTAAAATGATTTCCTGATTTAAAAGTAGTGGCTGTGTTCGCCATCCTTGACGTCCA
>NZ_SVFW01000044.1 GCF_015056685.1 Butyrivibrio sp.
ATTTGAGAATTGACAAAAAATAAAGACCATTACTGGCCTTGCATGGTCTATTATGTAATTAGCTGTCAAACTACCGAGATGAATCGGAGGAGAATTCAGATGAAAACTCGGAGGAAAACTCAGATGAAAGCTCTGATGAAGGCGGCGATTCTGATGAAGGCGGGGAGTAAGGCTGATTGCGACATATATTAGCTAACTGTAATAAAAAAAAATAAAAATGAATTTTGCTCTTGCACTTTAAATTACTAAAATGTATAATCGTATACATGCAGTGATGTCTGCGCAATGGGGCGTAGAGACCTTTGGTTTCTTACGCCCCTTTTTATTACATTGTTTTTATGTGCCAAGGCACAGGAAGGAGAATGAAAATGTCATACGTTGATGAGATCTACGATTATGTCGTAGAAAAGAACCCAGCTCAGCCAGAATTCCATCAGGCAGTCAAGGAGGTACTTGAGTCACTCCGTGTTGTTATTGAAGCTAACGAAGAAGAATACCGCAAGGATGCTCTTTTAGAGAGACTTGTTACTCCTGAAAGACAGATTCTTTTCAGAGTTCCTTGGGTTGATGATAAAGGACAGGTTCAGGTTAACAATGGCTTCCGTGTTCAGTTCAATTCAGCAATCGGACCATACAAGGGTGGCCTTCGTTTTCACCCTTCAGTAAACCTTGGAATTATTAAGTTCCTTGGATTTGAGCAGATTTTCAAAAACTCTCTTACAGGCCTTCCTATCGGTGGCGGTAAGGGTGGTTCTGACTTTGATCCTAAGGGCAAGTCAGACAGAGAAGTTATGGCTTTCTGCCAGAGCTTCATGACAGAGCTGTTCAGACACATCGGAGCTGATACAGACGTTCCTGCCGGAGATATCGGTGTAGGTGGACGTGAGATTGGTTATCTCTATGGCCAGTACAAGAGAATCAGAGACGTATATGAAGGAGTTCTTACAGGTAAGGGACTTACATACGGTGGATCACTTGCTCGTACACAGGCTACAGGTTATGGACTCGTATATATCACAGAAGAGCTTTTGAAGGATCATGGCAAGGATTTGGCTGGTAAGACAGTTGTTGTATCCGGTGCAGGAAACGTAGCAATCTACGCTATTGAGAAGGCTCAGCAGCTCGGTGCAAAGGTTGTAACATGTTCTGATTCTACAGGTTGGATTTATGATCCGGAAGGAATTGATGTTGCTCTTCTTAAGGAAGTAAAAGAGGTTAAGAGAGCTCGTCTTTCTGAGTATGCTGCTGCCAGAAAGTCTGCAGAATATCATGAGAAGAAGAACGGTGAGCACGGTGTTTGGAACGTTAAGTGTGATGTAGCCCTTCCATGCGCAACACAGAACGAGCTTGATCTTGATGATGCTAAGGCTCTTGTAGCAAATGGCGTAACCGCTGTATGTGAGGGTGCTAACATGCCTTCAACAATTGAAGCTACAAAGTACCTTCAGGACAATGGAGTTCTCTTTATCTGTGGTAAGGCTTCTAATGCCGGTGGTGTTGCAACATCAGCTCTTGAGATGAGCCAGAATAGTGAGAGACTTTCATGGACATTCGAAGAAGTTGATAATAAGCTCCAGGGCATCATGGTCAACATCTATAAGAGCATTTCTGAAGCAGCAAAGAAGTATGGCAAGGAAGGCGACTATGTTGCAGGCGCTAATATTGCCGGATTCCTTAAGGTTGCTGAGGCTATGAAGGCTCAGGGTATTGTTTGATAATCACAGGTGAATAAAAGATTCATTATTTTGGTAGAAGGCTGTTTTTGTTTTTCAAGGACACACTTATTTCACACTTTTTTGTGTAAAATGACATTGCAAAGCTTATGAAAAACAGATAATATAAATCACGCTACTGTTGTTGGTCTTTTATAAATGGAGGCGACGATATGGGTGAATGGAAACAGGTTTTTGACCGAGTGATGGATCAGTTATATAACCATCCTGAAGAGATGCGTGCCAGACTTCTTAATAAGTATGATAATAATAAATATAAATCTGAGGAACGTCCTCAAACTGCTATTGAGATGCTTCGAGGCATGCACTGATAAAATAGTAAAATAAAGGCGATGAAATGATCTTCATTTCATCGCCTTATTTCTTTATTTATTCATAAATGTTCTTACGTTGATTCCGTTTACTTCAATATGATCATCTACAGCAATGACAAGACACTGTCTGCCATCAACTATCTTTGATTCTACAAGGTCTGTGCGGTCAGGTTTTACCTTGATCACTACGTCAGGTGTTTCAATGTCGAATTTCTTGGTATTGGCAATGTTGCTTGCAAGAAGAGGGAAGTCCTCATCACCTGCACATTTTGTGTAGTTTTCCTCAAAATAACCAAGGCGCTCTTCAGATACACCGCTGTCCTGAAGGAGTTGCTTGACGTCTTTTTTTGAAAGCTCAAGTGGTTCAGGGTCTTCAGCGTGATCTTCGATCATATCGTTTAAGTTATCATGAATGTTTTTCATGATGTCATAATCAGCATCATCACCTATGGTGTTCTGGACAACAGCATCGAAAATGTCCTTCTGCTCCGGAGCGGAGATAGGAGCTCTTCCACCGAACATGGCCTCTACAAATTCTGGCTGAAGATCATCAGGCTTTTTAGTGAAGTAGAGCATATTGTGGATATCCATATCTCTTTCTATGAAAGCCGGGAAAAGAAATCCCTTTGTAGGACCCTCTACAACCCAATCGCGATATCTGTCCTCTATAACATTCTTGGATTCATTGTAGCCGAGACCTGCCTTTGAAAGCTTTACAGGACAAATGCTGCAAAGAATGTAGTCATAGATCTTGTCGGAAGCATCTTCCATTTCGATTCCGTCATTTGTGACACCGGGAATATCATAAACTGCGTGAACTACGATTATGTAATAGTTTTCTCCGTTGATGTAATTGGCTATGATCTTGTCGTAGAATTCCTCTAAGAGCTCATCATCTTCAAGCCTTGAATTACGAAGAGTCAAAAGAAAGTCCTGAGTTCCTCCCGGCTGTTCCTGGTCAAGAGGAAACTCAAGACTAATCAGATTTTTGCCAAATGTTCCTGCAAGTGTGTGCTGGAAAATATCCAGGTATTTAAACATTTCTTCCTCTGGGATCTGTCCAAAGGCCTTTCTGAAAGTAAGTCGTTTGTTTTTTTCGTGATCAACATAGCATCCGCAAATGTGATCGATAGTGCATCTGTCTGGTGTGAACTGCTTCTTGATTTCTAGTGTTTCTGCCTTATTCATTATAAATGTTATTTTCCTTTATCCATAAATTTTTGGCACATATCCTCTGCAAACTGTACCGGATATAATTGTACCATAACGGAATCAATAAGGTCACCTATCGTCATCCTAAATGCTATTTTAACAAATTTATCGTAGGTAGTATCAAACATTTTTTCAAAAACTTTTATGCTCTCAACGTCAATCTGATTGACGATAGGAGTACTGATATCAGTTGCAATTCCCAGCATTGAGGACAGACTTGTGGCACTGGTACCCATCATCTGGTTCATTGCTTCTGATGCAGCTGATAGATGAAGTTCTGTGATCTCACCTGAGGTATTTGTTCCATCGCCGCCCATCATAAGGTCGGTCATGACTTTGACATCGTGTTCTTTCAAAACGAGCACGTTATTGCCCTGAAGGCCTTTTACATAATGGATCTGTACAAATATACAGGTCTTTTCGTAGTCATCAAGGGCTTCACTTCTCTTAATGACTTTAACATTTGGGGTAGTGATATCTACCTTTTTATTTACCATCATACTCAGAGTGGTAGCGGAATTTCCCATGCTTATATTGGCAATCTCACCTAAGATATCAACCTGCTCATTAGTTAAGCTCATTCCTTCCAAGACAGTTACCTCCATGTTTTAATATGAAATCTACTAATATTTTAGTTTATTTAACGCATTTTTGTAAAGGAAGATTTACGTAATAACCTTAAGGTTTATTCTTTTTTAAGAATATATTTATAACCTTTAGTTTATAATATAAGAAGTGAAAGTACTTGCTCAGATTTGATCACAAAAATTACACACATTGATTGTTTGTGCTTATTTTGTGAGTATCTTACAATATTACCAGTGATTAATTGTGATTTATATTGATTGAAATTGATTGAGTATGATGATATTATTTATTCAATAAAAAACAAAGAGGGCAATATGCTTACACAAGAGCGTCGTGATCTTATAGTTTCATATGTTAATGATAACAATGCAGTTACAGTAGCAGAACTCATGGAAAAATTTGATGCTTCCGCTGCTACGATTCGTCGTGATCTTTCTGTCCTTCATGAGGAAAAAAAGATACTTAAGGTGTTCGGTGGTGCAACATCTGTTATGTCCGGTGATGTGACAACCTTTGAGCCGCCGGTTTCAGCTAAGGCATCACTTAACAGGGAAGAAAAAGATGCGATAAGTAAATACGCAGCATCTTTAATATATGATGATGACTTTGTTTATATAGACTCAGGAACAACGACACTTGAGATGATCAAGTATATAGAAAACAGCAAGGCCAAGTACATTACAAACGGAATTGTTCATGCCAAGAAGCTTTTGGAAAAAGGCCTTAATACCATGATCATCGGTGGAAGATGCAAGGCTTCAACAGAAGCGATTATCGGTCCTGATTGTATCGAGGGAATCAGTAAATATCATTTTACTAAGGCTTTTATGGGAACAAACGGCATTTCAATCCCGGCAGGCTTTACAACTCCTGATGTGGATGAAGCTCTGGTAAAACAGGAAGCTGTCAAACATGCGTATATCTCCTATGTTCTGGCAGATCATACCAAGTTTGGTCAGGTTAGTTCAGTTACTTTTGCAGACATAACAAGCTGCTGCATTATAACGGATAAAGAGCCCAATAAGAACTATAGTAGTAAAACAATCGTGAAGGTTGTATGAAGTAAGGAGGAAACACATGATCTATACGGTTACTTTTAATCCGGCAATTGATTATGTAGTCAGAATGAGCGATTCTCTTTTACCTGGAATGACAAACCGCTCAGATTCTGAAGAATGTTACTTTGGTGGAAAGGGAATCAATGTATCAACTATTCTTAAGAACTTAGGAATAGACAATACAGCTCTTGGATTCGTTGCAGGTTTCACCGGAGAAGCAATCGAAAAGAGTGTAAATGAGAGAGGAATTAAAGCTGACTTCATAAAGCTGAGCGATGGAATCTCAAGGATCAATGTAAAGATAAAAGGACAGGCTGAAACAGAGATAAATGCTCAGGGTCCCAAGATCCCAGCTGATGCTCTGGATAAGCTTTTTGCACAGATAAAAGAGCTTAAGGATGGCGACATTCTTATTCTTGCAGGTAGTATTCCAAATTCACTTCCAAGCGACGTTTATGAAAGAATTATTTCTTTTGTCTGCGATAAAAAGATCGAAGTTGTTGTTGATGCCACAAAGGACCTTTTAAAGAACGTCCTTAAGTATCATCCATTTTTAATAAAGCCAAACAATCACGAACTTGGTGAGATGTTTGGAACGGTTCTTAAGACCGATGATGAGATTGAGGAACATGCTAGAAAACTTCAGGAAATGGGCGCCAGAAATGTTCTTATTTCTATGGCTGGTGATGGTTCAATGCTCATTACTGAGACCGGTGAGAAATACCGCGTAGGTGTTCCAAAGGGGAAGGTTAGAAATTCGGTAGGAGCAGGCGATTCAATGGTCGCTGGTTTCATCGCCGGATATCTAAATAAAGGGAGCTACGAAGAGGCTCTCAAAATGGGTACAGCTGCCGGAAGCGCTACAGCTTTTTCAGACGATCTGGCAACAGGAGAAGCAATACACGAACTATATAATTGCCTATAAGGCATACAAGGAGGGACTATGAAAATCACAGATTTACTAAAGAAAGAGGGTATACTCTTGAATTGCCCTGCTACTGACAGGGAAAGCGCGATCGATGCACTCATCGACCTGCATTCAAAGGTTGGTAATCTTAATGATGCAGCAGCATTTAAAGAAGCAATCCTTGCGCGTGAAGAGAAGGGGTCAACTGCAATTGGTATGGGAATTGCTGTTCCTCATGGAAAGTCAGCAGCAGTAAAGACAGCAGGACTTACAGCTATCACAATTCCAAGCGGAATTGATTACAAATCACTTGATGGAAACCCAAGTAATCTTTTCTTCATGATCGCTGCACCTGATACAGCAGCTGATACACACTTGGAAGTTCTTTCAAAGCTCATGACTCTTCTTATGGACCAGTCATTTGCTAAAAAGCTTGTTGAAGCAAAAACAGCTGATGAATTCCTTAAAGTAATCGATGATAAGGAAGCAGAAAAAGACAAAGAGACAAGTGCAAAGGCTGCACCTGCAGCAAAGCCTTCTGTAAAGAAGCTTGTTGGCGTAACAGCTTGTCCTACAGGTATCGCACATACATTTATGGCAGCTGAAGCTTTAGAGCTTAAGGCAAAAGAGCTTGGCGTTGATATCAAGGTTGAAAAAGACGGTTCAGCCGGAGCAAAGGATGTTCTTACTGCAAAAGATATCGAAGATGCAGATGCAGTTATCGTAGCATGTGATAAGAATATTGATATGGGCAGATTCAATGGAAAGCCTGTTATCATCACATCTACTAAAGAAGCTATACACAACCCTGAAAACCTCATTAAGAAGGCAACTGACGGGGATGTTTCAATTTATCATCACTCAGGAAAAATCTCAGCTTCATCAGATGCTACTAATGAATCAGCAGGCCGTCAGGCTTACAAGCACCTTATGAATGGTGTATCACACATGCTTCCATTCGTTATTGGTGGTGGTATCCTTATTGCTATCGCTTTCCTTTTGGATGATTTCTCAATTGACCCAAGTAACTTTGGTAGCAACACTCCTGTAGCTGCATGGTTTAAGTCAATTGGTGGTACAGCATTTGGATTTATGCTTCCAATTCTTGCCGGATTTATTGCACAGAGTATTGCAGACCGTCCAGGTCTTGCAGTTGGTTTCGTAGGTGGTGCACTTGCAAGCACAGGCGCAACTTTCGTTTCACCTGGCGGAGATGTTCCTTCAGCTTTCCTTGGCGCTTTGGTTGCTGGTTTTGCAGCTGGTTACCTTGTTCGCTTCATGGAAAGAATCTGTGAGAAACTTCCACAGGCACTTGAAGGTATCAAACCTGTACTTATCTATCCTCTTTGCGGTATCTTCATCATCGGTATTGTTATGTGTGCGATCAACCCTATCGTTGGTGCTCTTAACGCATGGATAACAGCTCTTCTTGAAGGAATGGGAACAGGTTCTATGGTAGTTCTTGGTATCCTCCTTGGAGCAATGATGGCAACAGATATGGGTGGCCCTCTTAATAAGGCTGCTTACGCATTCGGACTTGCAAGTCTTGCTAACCAGAATGAGACAGGTCATATGATCATGGCTGCAATCATGGTTGGTGGTATGGTTCCTCCAATTGCAATCGCTCTTGCTACTATTTTCTTTAAGAATAAGTTCACTCCAGCTGAGAGAAAGTCAGGACCTGTTAACTTTATCATGGGTCTTTGCTTCATCACAGAGGGTGCTATCCCATTTGCAGCAGCTGATCCTATCAGAGTAATCCCATCTCTTATGGTTGGTTCAGGTGTTGCCGGAGCTCTTTCAATGGCATTTAAGTGCACACTTAGAGCACCTCACGGTGGAATCTTCGTATTCCCTGTAGTTGGTAACGTAGCAATGTATCTTGTAGCTCTTTTAATCGGATCTGTTGCAGGATGCTTTATGCTTGGTCTTCTTAAAAAGAACATTGAAGACTGATATAACACAAATTGGTGATGTACAGCTGCTTTTCTAAGTAGCTGTACATCAGGTTTTCATTTTAGAAAGGATTTAAAAATGGTATCACAGGTAGTAAAAGTAACAAATGAACAGGGAATGCACATGCGTCCGGCAAGTCTTTTTTGCCAGACAGTAACTCCTTTTAGCAGCGACGTTAAGGTTGTTTTCAATGGAACAGCTTATGATGCTAAGAGCGTTATGATGCTTATGAGCGCTTGCATCAAGTGCGGTGCTGAGATCGAGATCCAGTGCGATGGTCCTGATGAAGCAGAAGCTTTAAAGAAAGCGGTTGAACTCGTAGAGAGTGGTTTAGGAGATTGACCATGACTACTTAACGAGGTATTGACGAGTTTAGTAGGCATGGTCGTTCTGGCGAGGATTGAAAATCCGAGAGCAGAACTTCATTAGGAGGTACGCATGTATAAAGGAATCGCCGCATCACGCGGAATAGGAATCGGAAGTGTCTGCGTTATTGTTGAGCACGATCTTAAATTTGAAGCGAAAAAGATTGAAGATATACAAGCTGAAAAAGAACGTTTTAATAAAGCTGTAGAGGAATTCATAACCGAAACAACTGCTCAGGCTGAAGACATCAGGAAAAAGATTGGTCCAAAAGAAGCTGAAATCCTCGAGGGCCATATAGTTATGATTTCCGATCCTTCCATGGCCGGAGAGATGACCAAAATGATCGATTCAGGTCAGTGTGCCGAGTCTGCTGTAGAGGCAGTTTGTGACATGTTTATTGGCATGTTCTCAAAGATGGACGATGACATGATGCGTCAGAGAGCTTCAGACATCAGCGATGTTAAGATCTCTATGCTCAAAATTCTCCTTGGTATAAAGGACATAGATATAAGCAAGGTGGCTCCGGGAACAGTTCTTGTGGCTAAGGATCTTACTCCATCAATGACATCTCAGATCAACAAGGAAAACGTTGTTGGTATTCTCACAGAGGTGGGTGGAAAGACTTCTCATTCAGCTATTTTGGCAAGGGCGCTGGAAATACCGGCAGTTCTTTCTGTTCCTGATATTACAAAGCTCGTTAAGGACAAAGACACTGCAATAGTAGATGGTACAGAGGGCAATGTATATATTAATCCTGAGGGAGACGTACTTTCAAAGTACATTTTGAAGAGAGAAGAGTTCATCAAAAAACAGTCTGAGCTCAAGGGATTCCTTGGAAAAGAAACTAAGACTCTCGATGGCGACACGGTTGAACTTTTCTGTAACATTGGTACTCCAAAGGATGCTAAAAAGGCCATTGAATGTGACGGCGAAGGAATAGGTCTTTTCCGTTCAGAGTTTTTGTTTATGGATAACAATCATATGCCTACTGAAGATGAGCAGTTTGCTGCTTATAAAGAGGCAGCTGAGACCATGGGTGGAAAGCCTGTGATCATCAGAACTCTGGACATCGGTGGAGATAAAGATATTCCTTATCTCAACATGAAAAAAGAAGAAAATCCATTCCTTGGATACAGAGCTGTAAGATATTGCCTTGGTAATAAGGACAGCTATATGATCCAGCTCCGTGCAATAGTCAGAGCAAGTGCATTTGGTAAAGTTAAGATCATGATCCCACTTGTAACCTGCGTTGATGAACTTAGAGCGGTAAAAGAGCTGGTAGAAGAGATTAAAAAGGATTTCGATGAGCAGGGAATTGCCTATGACAAGGATATTGAAGTGGGCTGCATGATTGAAACTCCTGCTGCTTCACTTATAGCTGATATTCTTGCGAAGGAAGCAGATTTCTTCTCAATAGGAACCAATGACCTTACTCAGTACACAATGAGTGTTGATAGAGGAAATGCTGATGTTGCATATCTTTATTCAACCTTCCAGCCATCTGTGCTTCGTTCAATAAAGAACATCATAGAATGTGGAAGAAAGGCAGGAATTCCTGTAGGAATGTGTGGTGAGGCTGCAGCTGATCCTATGCTGATTCCTCTTCTTATATCATTTGGACTTACAGAATTCAGCGTTAATCCTGTTCTTGTTCTTACTGCCAGATGTGTTATCTCTAAGTGGAGCAAGGAAGAGGCCGATAAACTGGCTGAGAAAGTCATGGCCCTTGATAACGAGAAAGAAATCGCAGCTCTTTTAAAAGAGTCTGCAAAAGAATGATCGTATCAGATTATTTATATAATTAGATAATATAAACATATGGTAAAATAAAACTGCCGGGATACAGAGCGTATTCTGGCAGTTTTTTAGTTATGTTGGGAAGTGTGGGGAGGACTTGATGCTTAAAAAGATAGGAAAAACTATACTGATACTTCTGGCAATACTGGGGATCTTGTTTATTGTTATCATGCTAATACCTACGGATGATGAAAGTCCTGAGACGGTACAGACAGGTAATGATTTGACAGAACAGCCACAGGAAAGCAGTTACACGAATCCTTATGCTGATATCGATGTGGTATCTGTGGATACTGACGCAAAATCAGCCACAATAATGATCTACATGAATGGATCAGACCTTGAATCAGAGGCGGGGGAGGCATGTGAAGATATAGAGGAGATGCTTACCTCTGGCATAGGGAATAATGTAAATGTCATTATTCAGACCATGGGGACAAAAAAGTGGCATGGCTTTGGGATATCTTCACAAACGGCACAGACATACAAAGTAGATAACGGAAATCTTGTTTTGGTGAGAGATAATCTGGGACAGCTTGACTGCACAGCAAAAGATACGTTATCGGAATTTGTGGGCTTTTGTAAAACAAAGTATCCTGCTGACAGATATCTTTTTGTATTTTGGAATCATGGCGGCGGCCCAGTTTATGGATTTGGCTATGATGAGTGGCAGGATGAAGAAGACAGTCTCACCATTGATGAGATGGCAAAAGCTTTTTCCGAAAACAGTGACATTCAATTTGACATGATCGGAATGGACTGCTGTATTATGGCCAGCATGGAAACCTGTTACGCCCTTTCGCCTTATTGCAAATATGCTCTCCTTTCAGAGGATTTTGAATCAGGACTTGGTTGGAACTACAGCAGGTGGATGAAGTCTTTTGAAGAAAATCCGGGAATGGCAACACCTCTTTTGGGAAAATACATTATTGATGACATAATAACAGACAACGAAAATGAAGATGGCGGTGATTCAGCCTGTCTCGCTCTTTTTAACGTATCGGTTGCCACAGATTTATTCAATGCCTGGAAAAATTATGCATATAAAAATGAATATAAGCTTCTTGACAAGAATTACAGTAGAAACCATAAGGCTAAAGGAAGAGCGATTGAGGAATGGGATTTTTGGGGATCTGATGGTAGCGATGTAACTCTTTCAGATTATTACATAAGCGACATACTGGCCCTTATGGAAAGTGTGGATAACAACAGTGATGAGGCCAAAAAGCTTATGTCTGTACTTAAGGCTTCTGTGGCATATTACGGGCACACATCAGACAAAAATGAGCTTACAGGCCTCTCGGTTTCGCTGCCCTACGGAGACTCTGACTTTTATGACAAGTTGAAAGATGTCTTTAAAGGCATATCTTTAGACAATGAGTATATCGAATGGCTGGGATCATTTGTTTCAAGCGACGGATATGATGACTACTACGATTATGGTGGTTTTGAGGATGATTGGAGCGGTTGGGGATCCTACGAAAGCGATTATGGTTTTAACTACAGCAGCGGTGGCGCGGGGCAGTATTTCTTTGATGGCGATGATTATGAAAATGACTGGGTATATGATCACGAAGAAAAAATCTGGTACATGTATGAAGGAGATGTCCTCTATCTATATGATGACGAGACCAATACTCTGTTCTATTACGATGAATATGAGGACAAATACTACTACTACGATGAAGATCAGGATGACTGGTTTGAAGTAGAGGAATAAGTAAATATGAAAGTTTTATGAAGTTGTTTTGACTTATTGACAACATGTAGCTAGCTACGTATTATATAACATGTAGCTAACTACATGTTTTCTTTTTGTGGAAAAATCATTCCATCGAAAAGCACTGAAAAGAGAGGAATAAATGAGCTGCACAGACGGACAAAATGAGTTTTTTAGAGATCGCGAACATGAGCCCATAGGCTTTAAGTTCAAGCTTATCCATGAGGGCTTTGTTTCAATGTTCAATAGAGAGCTTAAGGAAGATGATATAACTTTTTCTCAGGTTATGGTGATCTCGTACCTGGATGAGCACAAGGATAAAAAAGTAACTCAGAAGGATATTTCTGAAGCTCTTCATATTAAGCATCCAACTACGATAGGCCTTTTGAAGAGGCTGGAAGAAAAGGGCATGATCAAAAACGTGACAGATCCTGACAATCGCAGGTGCCGAAATGTTACTCTGTCAGAAAAGGGACTGGAATTTGTTGATAAACGAAGGGAGCGAAGAAAAAACACTGACTATTATCTGGTTAATGGTATGACAGAGGAAGAGATTGAATCCTTAAGAAAGCTTTTGGACAAAGTCATAGATAATATGGGTTCGATAAATATCAGATGTTAATTATAGGGTTTTACCCTAATTATTTTATAAAGGGAGAAATATATGGTTAAGACATTACTAAAAGAAATAAAGGAATTCAAATTTCCTTCCATAATGACTCCGATCTGTATGATTGGAGAAGTTATCTGCGAAATGGTAATTCCAATCCTGATGGCCAGAATCGTCGACTTAGGGATATATGGCGGCAATATGGCACTTATCTTTAGAACAGGCGGCATGATGATCGTGATCGCAATATTGGGACTTCTTGCCGGCCTTGGTGGAGCCTATTTTGGAGCTAAGGCATCAGCAGGTTTTGCCAGAAACTTAAGAAAGGCTATGTTCGATAATATTCAGACATTTTCATTCTCGAATATAGACAAGTTCTCAACTTCAGGTCTGGTAACAAGACTTACAACAGATGTAACAAACATCCAGAATGCCTATATGATGACACTCAGAATGGCTATGAGAGCACCTTCATCTCTTATTATTGCCATGATCGCAGCATTTACCATAAATGCTGAGCTTGCTTCTATATATCTGGTTGCTGTGGTTATTCTTTCAGTTATCATGGTATTTATCATGAACAGGGCAACTAAATATTTCAAAGAAGTATTTGAAAAGTATGATGCTCTAAATGAGAGTGTTCAGGAAAATGTATCAGCCATCAGAGTAGTAAAGGCTTATGTAAGAGAAGATTACGAGAACAATAAGTTCAAAAAAGCTGCTCTGAATATTTACAACATGTTCGTAAAAGCAGAATCCAACGTTGTTTTCATGAGCCCTATAATGACTGGAACAGTTTATGTCTGCATTCTTCTTATCAGCTGGCTCGGTGCACATATGATAGTTGGCGGAAGCCTCACAACAGGTAATCTGATGAGTCTTTTGACCTACTGCATGACAATCCTCATGAACCTCATGATGCTTGCTATGATCTTTGTTATGCTCACAATGGCTTCAGCAAGCGGCAAGCGAATCGCAGAAGTTATCGAAGAGAAAACAAATATCACAAATAATGACAAGGCCATTAAAAATGTTCCGGACGGAAGTATTTCTTTTGACCATGTAAGCTTTGCGTATAACCAGACTTCAGAAGAGCCTGTGCTTAAAGACATAAATCTGGAGATAAAGTCCGGCGAGACAATAGGTATCATCGGAGGAACAGGTTCTGCGAAATCTTCTTTGGTAAACCTGATAAGCAGACTCTATGATGTCACAGGCGGTTCAGTTAAGGTCGGCGGCATCGATGTAAGAGATTATGACCTTGAGACTTTGAGAGATCAGGTTTCTGTAGTACTTCAAAAGAATGTGCTGTTCTCCGGTACAATTCTTGATAACCTCAGATGGGGCAATAAGGATGCATCTCTGGAAGAATGCCAGAGAGCCTGCAGAATGGCCTGCGCTGACGAATTCATAGAGAAGATGCCTCAGGGCTATAACACAGAGATCGAGCAGGGCGGAACCAATGTTTCCGGTGGACAGAGACAGAGACTTTGTATCGCAAGAGCTCTTTTAAAGAAGCCTAAGATCCTTATCCTTGATGATTCAACAAGTGCTGTTGATACAGCTACAGATGCCAAGATCAGGAAGGCTTTTGCAGAGGAAATACCTGGAACTACAAAGCTTATCATTGCTCAGCGTATAAGCTCAGTTCAGGGATGTGACAGAATAATCGTCATGGACGATGGAGCAATCAATGGTTTTGGAACTCACGAAGAACTTCTTAAGAACAATGATATTTACAGAGAAGTATATGAGTCTCAGACCGGAGCTTCAGGCGATGCAGATTTTGATCAGGCAGGCTGAGTTGTCCAAGTTGTTGATAATCTGATATTTATAGATGGAGGCTAAATAATGGCAGAAACAAAACAGATAAAAACAGGTCCCGGTGGTGGAAACAGACGTGGAATGCCAAGACCTAAGGTGCAAAACCCCGGTGCTTTATTTAAGAGAATTATGGGATATGTTTTTAAATACTATCCTTTACATATGATAACTGTGCTTGTTTGCATACTGTTAACAGTATTTTCAAGCGTTCAGGGAACTCTTTTTACAAAGACACTTATTGATTCCTACATTCAGCCAATGCTTGACAGTGGAAACAGTGACTATGGCCCACTTCTTGCTGCGATGGGAAGAGTTGCGATATTCTATGGATTAGGTGTGATCGCAGCTTTTGTTCAGGCAAAGGTCATGATCTACATTAACCAGGGAACATTAAGAAAACTTCGTGAAGAGCTCTTTGTCCACATGGAGAGTCTTCCTATAAAGTATTTTGATACAAATGCCCATGGCGACATCATGTCAATCTACACCAATGATATTGATACATTAAGACAGATGATAAGCCAGAGTATTCCACAGATGCTCAGCAGTGCGATCACAATCGTGAGTGTTCTGATCTCTATGGTTGTGCTCAGTATTCCATTGACTCTGATAACTCTTTTGATGGTTGGAATTATGCTGTTTTGCTCAGCTAAGGCCACAAAAGCTTCAGGTAAAAACTTCGTAGCTCAGCAGAAGAACATCGGCTCATTAAATGGTTATATCGAAGAGATGATGACTGGTCAGAAGGTAATCAAAGTATTCAATCATGAGCAGGAAGCAATCGAAAAATTCGATGAGCTCAATCAGCAGCTTTATGAGAGTTCATTTAAGGCTAACGGCTTTTCAGGTGCTCTTGGACCTATAAATGCTCAGCTTGGTAATACCAGCTATGTTATCTGTGCCATGATAGGTGGAGCGATAGCTCTTTCTGACTCAGTTGCGGTAGGCTTCACTGTTGGTGCTCTTGCAAGTTTCCTTACTTTCAATAAGAGCTTCTCAATGCCTATCAACCAGGTGAGCATGCAGTTCAACTCAATAATCATGGCTCTTGCAGGTGCAGAGCGTATCTTCAGACTCCTTGACGAACAGCCTGAAACTGATGAAGGCTATGTAACTCTTGTTGATGCAGAAATTAAAGATGGAGAAGTTGTCGAGGCTGACCACCATACAGGACATTGGGCTTGGAAACACTATCACAAGGCAGATAACACTACAACATATCAGCCGATGGAAGGCGATGTTACATTTAATGGCGTTGACTTTGGTTATACAGATGAAAAGATGGTTCTTCACGATATCGTCCTTCATGCAAAGCCTGGTCAGAAGATCGCATTTGTCGGTTCAACTGGTGCAGGAAAGACAACGATCACAAACCTTATCAACAGATTTTATGATATCCAGGATGGTAAGATTAGATACGACAACATCAATATCAACAAGATCAAAAAAGCTGACCTTCGCCGTTCACTTGGAATAGTACTTCAGGATACACATCTTTTCACAGGAACTGTACGCGACAATATCCGTTACGGAAAGCTTGATGCCACAGACGAAGAAGTAATTGCAGCAGCTAAGCTTGCAAATGCTCACAGCTTTATAAAAAGACTTCCTGAAGGATACGACACAATGCTCACAGGTGATGGAGCAAACCTTTCACAGGGCCAGCGTCAGCTCCTTGCTATTGCCAGAGCTGCCATTGCAGACCCGCCGGTGCTTATCCTTGATGAAGCTACATCTTCAATTGATACCCGTACAGAAAAGATTGTTCAGGACGGTATGGATAAGCTCATGAAGGGCAGAACTACCTTTGTTATTGCCCACAGACTTTCAACTGTTAAAAATAGTGACTGCATTGTAGTTCTTGAACAGGGCCGTATCGTAGAGCAGGGAACTCACGATGAACTCATTGCCAAGAAGCAGCGTTACTACCAGCTTTATACAGGAAATAAGGCAGAAGAAACTGCATAAAAAATGAGTGTTATAAAGACGAGAGGCTGTAAAAATGAGAAATCATTTTTGCAGCTTCTTTTTCTGTTTGATAATATATCAAAAATGATATATTCTAATTACAGAGGAATAACGCATGAAGCAAAATGTTGAAGAAATAATCATAAAAATAAAGAAAAGAAGAAAAGCTCTTGGAATGACTCAAGCGCAGGTGGCGAAGCTATGCGGTATTAAACAGTCAAATTATAGTAGATTTGAATCGGGAAAGCAGATGCCTTCTTTAGATACACTTCTTTCTATATTGGATGTGCTTGGCATGGATATACACCTGACTCCGGTAGATTATACAGTATATGATGTTATGGATCGAGATGAAATAGTGTGTATAGTGGAACTTGATAGAAGTAGAAAAAATATTAAATTCAACAAAATAAAGAAAGATGGTATAGGACAACCATTTTCCGGAAACAGGCTTAATTTAGAGCGCTTTTATTCTTTTTTGAAGGACAGATGCTACGAGGATGGACGGGCGGACCTTGATAGAATTTTAGAAAAAGCTAATCTTACATCCAATAATCCTTATGAATTTATTAAACTGTCTCACGGAGTGACTTATGAAGATACTTTTTGGATTAAGCTTCACGATGAAAAAATAAAATGGAAGGATGTCAAATTGATATGAGAGACTACAAGTTAAGCCCTCGTGCGATGGTGATGGTTGCAGGAAGTTCAAAGGGAACTCAGCCTAAGTACTACGATAAAGGCTTTTGGTACAAAGAAAACAGAGCAGGTTATGAAGGAAAAACTGAGCAGTTGGCATCGCTTGTTCTTTCCTGTTCGAATGTGGATTATTTTGTCAGATACGAAGAATGTACTATCAATGGGAAAAAAGGATGCAGATCTCAGAATTTTTTAAAAGAAGGATGTTCTTTTTTGAGTTTTCAAAGATTGTATGATATGTATTTTGGAGGAAACCTGTCCGAGCGCATTATCATTATGGATGATCCTCAGGATAGGATAAATTTTATAAAAGAATTTATACGTGATTACACAGGATTTGATTGCAGTGATTATCTGTCAAAAATACTTACATTTGATATGCTTATATTGAATACCGACAGGCATTTTAATAATCTTGGAATAATTGTGAATACTGAAACAGAAGAATGTTTTGAAGCACCTGTGTTTGACAATGGAGCTGGTCTTCTTAGTGATCTTACACGCTTTCCAATGGATAATTCTATTGATGAGAATATTGAATTGGCATATGGGCAGCCCTTCTCATCCAGTCTGGAAATGCAGGCACAGCTGGCAGGTGTGACATTGAAAATCGATTATGATAAGTTAGAGGCAGCATTAAGAGAAGAACCACAATCCAGGGCGCTAACGGTTCTGAAATACCAATTAGACAGGTACAAAGGTTTATTATGCAAAAGCTAAAAGAAAAGAATAACTCTTTTATACGTACAATTGCATCTGCGGTACTTCTCTACATGATCCTGATGATCATCATTTTATCAGCCATATGGTGGAATACCAGAAATACATTAGAGAGCGCTGCCGGGGCCACGCTATCACAGGCAAAAGAAATCTCAGATTATGAAATAGAAGAAGTTTTAAAGGCTAATGAACAGGCTCTTGCTGTTGTTTTACAGGATAATGCTGATATTTCTGCTTTTAAAAATGGCACGGATGTTCAAAAGGCTATAGCGCAACAAAATATGTTACAGACACTTAAGAACATAGCAAGCAGTAGTACAGACGTTGAGACTATTTTTTTCTATGATCTTATTGGAAATAATTATATCGCTAAGACTGCAAACGCCCTAAATTATAACGATACTGTAATGATCCGTCAGAGCATAGAAGAAATGATCCAGGAGTATCCAGGAAACATGCCATCTAAATGGATATACAGACAGATTGGAGAAAAGAAATATCTTTTACGCCTTTATAAGAATAAAAATCGTATGCTTGGGGCACTGGTAAATATATCAGGAATTTTGGAAAGACTCATAACTAATGATTCAGTTTGCTACGTGATAACTGATATTAATAACGACATTATTGTTCAGACGGATAATGGAGAGATCACAAGCTCAGATCTTAGCTTTAAAGTGAGCTCAGGTGCTTCATGGTCTGATAATGGAAAATATCTTGTACTTGGAGGTTCATCCACAAAAGGAGATTTTGGTATTTTTGTGGCATTGGAAAAACACAGAGTATATGGAAACTATCAATCGATACAGCTCATAATAATATTTCTTGTTGTTTCCGCAATCGTTATGCTTGTCGTCATAACTCTTTATACAAGGCGGGTAGTATATGCCCCGTTGCGGGAATTACTTATTGCCATGAAAAAGATAGAAAATGGAGAACAGTCACTTAGACTTCCTGACAAAGCAGATACAGTTGAGTTCAGACAGATAAATAACAGCTTTAATCAGATGATAGACACAATTGTCAATCTGCGCATGCGCTCTTATGAGGAGAGAATTCAGTTTGATGAGGCAACGCTTAAATACGTCCAGCTTCAGATAAAACCCCACTTTTTCCTGAATGCGCTGACCACGATACACAGTATGTCTTATCAGGATCGGAATGAGGAAATAAGGGATTACATAGAAAGACTCTCCAGAAATGTGAGATATCTTTTTAAATCCGGAATGCATACTGTTCCTTTGAAGGAAGAGATAGAGCATATAAAGGATTATATAGCAATGCAGGAAATTCTGTATCCGGGATGTGTTTTTGATTTCATTGACATTGATGAAAAAATACTTGATTATCCTGTTCCACAGCTTCTTATTCATACAATTTTGGAAAACATTTATAAACACACTGTTTCTGTGGATAACCTGACTTCAATTCTTATTTCCTGTAAGCTTGAAGAGCGAAATGGAGAGGAAATGTGCCATATTGTCGTGGAGGATGATGGAGTAGGGTTTCCTTCGGAATTTCTTTTGCAGGTAAAAAATGGTAATGTAACAGTAAAAGAAAATGGACATGGAATAGGCCTTTGGAATCTCAAAAAGACTTTGAGTCTGATGTACAGAAGAGATGACCTGATAGAATTTTCTAATAAAGAGCCTCACGGCAGTAAAGTTGATATGTGGATACCAAAGAGAGTAAAGAGGCAGAGCAGCGTATGGAAGCTATCGTAATTGATGATGATTTTCCCACGGTCGATGTCATAGTAAATGCGGTTGACTGGGACAAATTTCATATCGAAAATGTTCATAAAGCATACAATATAAAAACAGCGCAAAAGCTATTTGAAGAGAATGAGATAAGCGTTGCTATCTGTGATATTGAGATGCCTATGGGAAGTGGGCTTGACCTTATCAAGTGGGCCAGGGAGAACTCGTTTGACACTGAGTTTATCTTCCTTACCAGTCATGAGAAATTTGACTATGCAAGGCAGGCCATAGAATACAAAGCCAGTGGTTATGTGGTAAAGCCCTTCAATGCAGACAGAATGGAAGCAGAGCTTAATATGGCTCTCCAGAGAATACATGAAAAGCAGGAGAGTCAGAAGGCTTCTAAATATGAAGAGTGGTATTCAGGAAACCTTGAGTACGTAGAGGCAATGTTCTGGCTTGATGTTTTACAGCAGAGAATTGTTGCAGATGAATTTGTGATAAGCAAAGAAATAGAGCAGAGAAGATTAAATATTGCCCCGGAAATTGATTACAGGCTTTATATCATATCGAGCGGAAATATTGAGCAGATCGAGGAAAGCTGGGGAGCAGGGAGAGCTGGTGCATATGAAAAAGAACTGGTTTCTTTCCTGTGCGAAAGGATATTTATTGGAATTTCTGAAAGTAAATTTGTAAACTATCGCGTAAAGGGAATTGTATATACTGCAGTTGTTGTAGAAGACTCCAAAACTGGAATAATAAATGAGCGTATGAGCGAGGGCGATGCAGAAATACTCGATGAAGCCAGAGAAAAGCTAAAAAATACCATCACGATCTATATTGGAAATCCCTGCAGCATATCGAAGCTCTATGTGGCAAAGAACCACATGGAGGAACTTGATAAAAATAATGTTGCCTCGAAGGGGAAGATATTCCATGAGAATGATGAGATAGTTCTTGCATCAGAAAAAGGACATATGCTGGATCAGCATGAGATAAGACTTCTTCTGAATGAAAAGAAAAAGAAAGAACTGTTAAATCTTCTGAAGTTTAGCATGGAAAATCTGGCGGCGGCCAAAAAACTAGATGCAGCAGCTCTTACAGAAATAAAGCAGGATCTTCTTCAGATTGTTTTTGTTTATCTTCACAGCAAAGAGATTCAGGCGACGCAGCTTTTTGCCAATGAGGCGTCAGAGTCCCTTGCCAGGCAGTCAACGGACTCTCTCATGAATATGATGAGATGGCAGGTCTATATCATTTCAACAACTCTTGATTATGTTTCAGAGGTTGAGGCATCGGACTCTATAGTTTCGAGGGCCAAGGCTTTTGTTCATGAGCATTACAAGGAAGATATCTCAAGGACTGAGATTGCAGAGAGCGTTTATCTTACTCCTGAGTATATGGCCAAGATGTTCAAAAAAGAGACCGGGATCAGCCTTAAGCAGTATATAACTGATTTTAGGATAGATAAGGCAAAAGAGCTTTTGTCACGGGCTGACGTTCGCATAAGTGACGTCGCTACAGAAGTAGGTTTTGACAACTTCTCCTATTTTTCAACGGTATTCAAAAAGAATACGGGACTTACTCCAAATGAGTATCATAATCAGACAAATGGATAAAAACCTTAAAATCAAAAATTCAAAGCTTGTTTTTGAAAGAGAATGATTAACACCCTTTTGTATAATGAGTGCACAATATAAAATGCACATTTTAACAAGGGAGGTTATTATGGTAAAGAAAATTGTAAGTATGTTACTTGCCGGAGCTATGGCATTTTCACTTGTTGCCTGTGGATCTTCTGCAGAAACATCCGGCAGTAATGCGGACACAGATAGTTCTGTTCAGACTGCTTCAAAAGCAGAGGATGGCGACTATGCACAGATTACATACGCATTTGTTACATTCAACACAGTACCTGATGATACATCAAAGGTAGAAGAGGCACTTAATCAGATTACAAGAGAAAAAATCGGCGTAGAAGTTCATCTTATGCCTCTTTCAATTGCTGATTATACCCAGCAGGTAAGCCTTGCTGTTCAGAATGGAGAAGTTGATATTTTCCACACTTTGGGAGATCTTGGCAACTCTATTGCTAGTGATATGTGCTATGACATAACAGATATGGTTGATACAGATGCTCCTGAACTTAAAGCTCTTTTTGAAGATGAGTGGCTCAAGACCACAATGTACGATGGAAGGCTTTACGCTATTCCAACACTTAAGCCTTTTGCTCTTCAGCCTATGCTGATCTACAGAAAGGACATTGCTGAGGAACTTGGCCTTGATATGGAATCAGTTAAGAGCGTAGACGACCTTACAGCTATTTTTGCTCAGGTAAAAGAGGCTCATCCTGAAATTACACCACTTGCACCTGTTTCACAGGGAGACAGCGGTCTTACAAGATGGGTTCCATCTATCGACTGGCTTGGTGATTCTTTTGCATCACCAACAGGTGTCCTTCAGGGCGACAGTATGACAGTAACAAGCTACTATGATCTTGCAGATTTTGAAAAGTATGCTTCTCTTATCAGAGACTGGTACAAGAATGACTACATAATGAAGGATGCAGCAACAACAACTTCTGCAGCAGCAGAGCTTATGTCATCAGGCGGATATTTCGCATATTCTGCTTCATACAGCTATCCACTTGAAGATACAGCAGCTTCTCTTTCTGCTCCTTCAGGTTATGAAGTTGGCGCGATTGCCCTTGGAGATGCTTATCTTGATACATCTTCAATGAATGCAGTAGCACAGGTTATCGCATCCACATCAGAGAATCCTGATGCAGCGCTTAAGTTCCTTAACCTTACATATACAGATCCTGAAGTTATCAACACAATGCTCTATGGTATTGAGGGCGAAGATTATGTGAAGAATGCTGATGGCACAGTTTCTTACCCTGAAGGACAGGACGCAGCAACTGTTCCTTATACAGCACAGCTTTCTTGCGGTGTTCTCGGAAACTTCTTTATCCAGTGGCCACTTGAAGGTTCAGGTTCAGCAGAGTCTCTTGCATGGGAAGATGAGCAGAACCACAATGCTCCTTGCTCACCGGCTATGGGCTTCACATTTGATCCTTCATCTGTTCAGACACAGTACACAGCAGTAAGCAACGTAATCCAGCAGTACCTTCCGGGTATCGCTTGCGGTTCAGTTGATACAGAGTCAGCTCTCTCTGAGTTCCGTCAGGCACTTAAGGAAGCAGGCTATGATGATATCCTTAATGCAAAGCAGGAACAGCTTGATGCTTGGCTTGCACAGCAGTAAGTTTTAATTATTAAAAGGTTCATAAACCCACTTTAATAAATAGTCCTATGCCGGTTTAAAAACGGTGTAGGGCTATTTTTATGAAATCTTAAAATCAAAAAAACAGAACTTGTTTTTGAAAGAAAAGACGGCTCGTCTTCCTTATACTGATTATAGTCAGGAAAGGAGACGAGTTATGTCTGATATGAAAAAAAGCAAAGTTAAAACAAAATATGCAAAATCCGGGCCACTACTTTTGATCGCGGCACCAGGTATTATCTACCTTCTTATTAATAATTACATTCCAATGTTTGGTATTTTCCTTGCCTTCAAAAAATTCAGTTATAAAAAAGGCGTATGGAAAAGCCCATGGAATGGATTCGATAATTTCAAATTTCTTTTCCAAACTAAAGATGCATTTATAATGACGCGAAACACAATACTTTATAATCTGGCTTTTATTGTGATAGGAACTATATTAGCAATTACAATAGCCATTTTTTTAAATGCTTTAGGTGATTCCATCAGAACAAAGTTTTTCCAGTCGGCACTTCTTTTACCTAATCTGATGAGCTGGGTAATCATAGCTTATATGGTGTATGCATTCCTTAACTCGGATAGCGGATTTATCAACAATACTATCCTGAAGGCTCTCGGAAAAGAGGATATTGCCTGGTATATGGAAAAGAAATACTGGCCATTCATCCTCATATTTGTTCAGATGTGGAAAAATGCGGGATATCAGTCAATCATCTACCTTGCAGCCATTGCGGGAATAGATAAGTCAGTATTTGAGGCAGCGAGCCTTGATGGAGCAAGCAAACTTCAGCAGATATTCAGGATCACACTTCCTATGCTCAAGCCTACAGTTATCATTCTCACACTTATGGCAGTTGGAAGAATTTTCTTCTCTGACTTTGGACTTTTTTATCAGGTGCCAATGAATTCAGGAGCTCTTTATTCTACAACGCAGACTATTGATACATACGTATACAGAGGTCTTATGGAGCTTAATGATGTAGGAATGTCAGCGGCAGCAGGACTATTCCAGTCACTTCTTGGATTCATAATTGTAGTTTCAGCCAATGCACTTGTTCGTAAGATTGATAGCGACAATGCATTGTTCTAAAAGTCAGATATAGGAGATAGAAAATGGAAAACATTATGAAAATGAAAAGAGCATCTGATACAAAGAATTTCAAGGCAGTCGCAACTATAGTACTCGGCATTTTGACTGTCATGGCTCTTTTACCAATAATACTTATTGTAATAGCGTCATTTACTGATGAAACAACGCTTCTTAGAAACGGATATTCATTTTTCCCTGAAAAATGGTCCACTGATGCTTATGTATATATGATTCAGCAGGGCTCAACTATTTTCAGAGCATACGGAATTTCAATCCTTGTTACAGTAATAGGAACTGTCGTAAGTGTACTTATCACCACAATGATCGCTTACCCCATGAGCAGAAGAAACTTTAAATATAAGAACGCGCTTGCTTTCTTCGTTTTCTTTACAATGCTCTTTAATGGCGGTGTGGTTCCTTCATACATGATGTGGACACAGGTTTTTAATATAAAGAATACTATCTGGGCACTTATTATTCCTAATTACCTGTGCGGCGCTTTCAATATTTTTCTGGTAAGAAACTATTACAGCAACAGCATTCCGGAGGCGCTGATAGAATCAGCTCAGATAGATGGTGCAAGTGAGCTTACGATTTTCTTTAAGATCATATTCCCGCTTGCAATACCTACAGTAGCTACGATATCTCTTTTCACCGCCCTTATCTATTGGAATGACTGGGTAAATGCCCTTTACTACATTCAGAAGCCTCAGTACTACGGTATTCAGAACCTTCTTATAAGGATCATGAATAATATTCAGTACTTAAAGAGCGGGGCCGCAAGTATCGCGGTAGGAACGGGAGCGGTATCACTTCCCAGTAATGCGGTCAGAATGTCCATGGCTGTTATAGGAATACTTCCGATTGTAGTTATATATCCGTTTGTTCAGAAATATTTTGTTAAGGGCGTTGTCGTAGGCGCTGTGAAAGGCTGAGTTAGAGCAGAAATACATTGTTTAATATAGAGCTTGGAGGAAAATATGAAGATTAGCGAGATTATTCAAAAGATAGAAGAGTATCATCCAAATCTGGGACCGGATTATAAGGGCTGCGATGGGGTAAAATGCGGGAATCCTGACCGTGAGTGCACAGGAATTGTGACAGCACTTGTTCCGACAGTTGAGGTTATAAAAAAAACTATTGAACTTGGATGCAATTTTCTTTATGTCCATGAACCTACAAGTTACCTGACACCTGATTTTGCCGGCTGGAAGGCTGACTTTAAGTGTGGGGTATATGATGAAAAAATAAAGCTTGCAGAAGATCATGGAATTGTGATCTACAGGGATCATGACCATACGCATGCTCACAGACCTGATGGCATTTTTACAGGTGTTCTTAAGTACATGGGATGGAGCGAATACGTAGATACCACAGGTAAGGGCATTCCTTTTGGCTATGTTGTGAATCTTCCAAAAGAGGAGACTGTGGAAGAGCTGATTACAGAGCTTATTGAAAAAATCGGAATGAATGGAACAAGATATATTGGAAGAGCAAAAGATAAAATTAAAAAGATTGCTCTGGTCGGGCATATATATCCTGAAGCATTTATTCCTTCCTCGGAAAAAGATGGTTACTACACAGACTATACTACTGAAATAATAAGGACAATGCAGGAAGAAAATATAGATGCGATAATTCCCGGTGAGATTATTGAATGGAATTTGTTATCATATATCAGAGATGCGGTTTCTCTTGGAGAGCACAAGGCATGCTTTAACATCGGACACTTTAACTGGGAAGAACTTGGTGCAAAATATGCAGCAGACTGGCTTCCGGAAGTTGTTGGACAAGGTGTGCCTGTAACATATGTCCAGACGGGAGATATGTGGAGCTATCAGACAAGAGAAGGCAGATGAAAAACACATAACATGATCTAAAAAAGGAGAGGTAAGGTATGGCAACAGGGAGATTACGTTTTTATTCTTTAGCGCAGATGGGACAGGTGAACATTGCTTATGTTATTCCAAGGGATGTTCCTGTAATGATGATGGGAGACAATCCACATTACAAAAGACCAATGAAGACACTTTATCTTTTACATGGATTCTCCGGCAATGAGTGTGATTGGGAATACAACGGTATTGCAGAAGATATTGCATTTAAATATAACATGGCAGTTATCATGATAACCGGAGGTAATAACTTCTATCTGGACAGAAAGGCGACAGGAGCTCAGTACTGCACATATGCAGGAAAAGAAGTTGTTGAATTTACCAGAATGATGTTTGGCCTTTCTGATAAGAGAGAGGATACATTCATTGGCGGCCTTTCTATGGGCGGCTTTGGCGCACTTCACACCGCATTTACATATCCTGAGACCTTTGGGGGAGTTGTAGCTCTTTCATCAGCGCTTATTATCCACCAGATTGCAAATATGGATCCTGATTCAAGAGATGAGATTGCAAACTATGATTATTACAAAGAGGTATTTGGAGATCTTTCAAAGGTTGAAGAGTCCGATGCTAATCCGGAAGTCCTTTACGAAAAGATGGAGAAAAAAGGACTTCCAATACCTCCTGTCTACATGGCTATTGGAACAGACGATTTCCTTTATGAAAACAACCAGATCATGAGAAAGTTCCTTGAAGACAAGGGCGCAAAAATGAAGTATGAAGAAGGCCCGGGAATCCATGACTGGAATTTCTGGAATGCTTACATCGGAAAGGGCGTTGAATGGGTTCTTGAGAACGCATAACACAGAAGGAGTTTTAATATGTCTTTTTCAGAAGTTCATTTTTTATCGGATAGTTTAAAACAGGGAGTTTCAATGGCAGTGTTTATGCCTGAGAGAGGTCCTTTTGGCTCAGATGCAAAACCTCCCTATAAAACAGTATATTTTTTGCCGGGCTACAGCGGCGATTATTCAAGCATTATCACTATGCTTGGGGTAAGAAAACAAGCTGAGCTTAAGGGCATTGCAATAGTAATGCCAAACGGTCAGAATTCTTTTTACGTAGATCATCCTGAGAGAAATGCCAGCTACAGTACATTTATAGGAAAAGAGCTTATTGAGAGAACAAGGGATATGTTTAATCTGTCCCACAAGCGGGAGGATACCTACATTGCCGGCATTTCAATGGGCGGCTACGGAGCTCTTTTAAATGGCCTTTTATATAGCGATGTTTTTTCAAAGGTTGCGGCCTTTTCACCGGCAACAGATCCGTATATGCTTCTGTGCGATCCGGCTAAGGGCGGCTTTGGAGATGCTGAGTTTACCAATATGTTTGGAAACTTTGAAGAATATGAAAAGAGCAAATGGAACATAACAAGAACCTATACTGAGGCAGATAAAAAGGATATTCCAGAGCTCTTTATCGGTTGCGGAGACAGGGACATTGCAGTGGACTCCCAGGTGAAGAGCTTTAGGAAAGCCCTTGATGGAGCGGGCGTTCCTTACAGATTCTGGGAGACCACAGGTAATCATGATTTTGAAGCTTGGGAAAAAATGATGGATCCGGCATTTTCTTTCCTTACAGGTATTCCTGAGGGGAGCCGAAACAGTCTGGCTATTCCGGACAGTATCATGGAGGGTAAGTGATGGAAAAACCTATTTTAGTAATTGATGTTTTGCTTGATGAAATATTCAACGTAGAAGGTACTGCTGGCAAGGCAACAATGATCCTGTTTCATGGCTCATGCGACTGCGAAAATTTCAAAGGCAGGATACTTCCAGGCGGTGTGGATACACAAAAAGAGGCAGCAGGTGAGCCGAGATTTCTTTCCGCCAGATATATTTTGGAAGGAAAAGACTGCGATGGAAAAGAATGCCACATTTTTATAGAGAATAATGGCGAAACAGCTCCTTTAAGTGGTGGAGGTATGATTCACACGAAACCGATTATCTATACTGATTCGAAAGCACTTAAGTGGATGGAAACTGCGGATATCCGAGGAACAGTCACAGGAGCACCTGGCGGAGTGACAATATCGTTATATGATGGAAATGCAGAATAATTTATCGTAATCACTCATCACAAAAAACGACAACAGCTTCCGCAAAAATTGAAAAGAAGGACAAACCTCCGCTTCATATAATATGTATGAGAGTGGAGGTATTTATTATATGAAATGGGTTAGTTCATTTAAATATTTGAGAATTAATTATGTCGAAGATATCGCAAGTATTGAGAATGCAGATCAGAAGGTTGTTTTCTATAACAACATAAGCGGATCCAAGGTGAGAGTAAGATTTTCCAACAAGTATGCCAAAAGAAATCTCGTTATAGATGAGGCTTTTATTGGCGTTATCAGAAATGGGAAAGACATAGGAAAAGAAGCATTAAAAGTTGATGGGAAGTCCGTAGTTACCTTAGAGCCGGGGCAGGAGATATTTAGCGATGAGGCCTTGCTTGAAGTCAGCGCCGGCGATAAGCTGTATGTTTTACTTCATTTTGGACAAAAGCAGGTATATGAATCAATCTGCTGTTTTTGGGCTGATGATGGAGCGAAGGTTACTCTTGAGCGTGATGGCAGGGAAATTTCACGCGACATTATATCCGAGTTCATGAAAAATGATCCTAACATCCACATGCAGTCGATGTTTATCGGCTTCGATGCAGTGCAGGTGCTTACCTTCGATGAAACGAAGACTATCGCTGCATTTGGAGATTCTATTACCCATATGTCATTTTATACAAATGCTCTGACTAAGCGGCTTTATAATGAGTATTTTGAGAAGGTATCTGTAATAAACTGTGGAATTGGCGGTAACAGGCTCATAAATGATGCGACCTTTGTGAAGGCAGCAGGAAAAGAACTGCTTCTTTTTGGAGAGGCCGGAGTTAAGCGCTTTGAAAAAGATGTATTTGAGATTGATGATGTAGACGCTGTATGTGTACTTATTGGAATAAACGATATTATGCATCCAATACAGCTCGAGGAAAAAGAAGAAACTATTTCTTCAGAAGATCTGATACAAGGTTACAGGCAGATAATTGAATGTGCTCACGAAAACGGTGCTGAGATCTTCTTTGGAACCATAATGCCAAGCGGGAATGATGACTATCCCAAGTGGTGGATGGAAAAATTCGAAAAGGTGCGAAATGAAGTCAATGACTGGATCCGAAAGGGAGAACTGCACGACGGCTATTTTGATTTTGATAAGGCACTGCAAGATGCAAACAGACCTGGCTACATGCGAAATAACATGAACATTGGTGACGGCCTGCACCCTAATACTTTAGGTGGTATGGAAATGGCTAAGGCTGTGGATATTAAAACTATTATGGGATAAGTAAAGCCTGCCGCATTATTATGCGGCAGTTATTGCATAACTAAGGAGGAACACCATGGCACAGCTTTATGAGAGTGAGGTATTTATCTACAATCAGGTTCCTGTAAGGATTTTTAATCATTATTTTGATGGAACTGATATTTTTACTTCACTCCATTGGCACAGAAATGTTGAATTTAATCTGACCACAGCAGGGAGGATAAAATACAATGTTGATGGCGAAAACAAGATCCTTTCGACGGGGGACTTCTGTATTATAAACAGTGGAGTTCTGCATTCAAATCACTGGGTTGAGCCCGGTGATCATTTTGAGGGAATATGTGTACAAGTCTCAAAAAGTTTTATAGACAGGTGGATAGGAGAAAACGTGTATTTTGAATATCCCAAAAAAGAAGAGGATGCGGAAAGAATAAGGCGGGAACTTATTAAATTTGGCGAGTATAAAAAACAGGGGAAATCTGATATTGAAAAGATGGAACTTGTATTTGATTTCCTTATTATGTTGAAGGAAAGCTGCGCTATAACGGGAAAAGCTTCGGAGCAATGCAAAGATAACGGGGATATAAATATAAAGTCCATAATTAATTATATAGATGAAAATTATATGGAGCAGCTTGATCTTGCAGGAGTTTCCAGAGCTTTTAATTATACCCCTGCCCATTTATCAAGGATGTTTAAAGAGCATGTGGGGAAGAATTTCTATCAGTATCTTCAAAATGTAAGGCTTATGCACTGCGTAGATGAAATGAAGGAAGATGAAAATGTAAGGCTGATAGAATGCGCTCTGAATCATGGTTTTCCCAATGCCAAGTCCTTCATTCAAACATTCAAAAAGAGCTTTGGCTGTACGCCTTCAGACTGGATGAAACAGGGAAAAAGAGCCGAGCTTTTACCAGAATAAAAATTGACAACTATACCGACAAAAATAGGAAAGCCTCTCATCAATGACTTTGTTATTCTAAAGTTACATTGAAGGGAGGTATTTTTTATGAGGAAAAGAATGTTTAGTTTACTGATGGCTGGAGTGCTTGGGGTATCAACACTTGCAGGATGTGGAAGTGCAGCTTCTACAACTACTCAGAGTAGTGACTCAACTACTGCAGCTAAGACAACCACTGAAGAGAAGGCTGCAGAAACCACAAATGCAGAAACTTCATCTGAGCCTGTAACTATTTCGTTTTACACAACAGAAACAGGTAAGGATGATATGTATCAGGACCTGATATCTGACTTCGAAAGCAAGAACCCGGGGATTACAGTAGAGTATATTGCAGCTGGCGATGATCAGCTTCAGCAGTGGATGGCGCTGTATGCAAGTAATGAAGGACCAACAGTAGCACTTATGGATCCAATTAATATCTGGGAAAACCAGGACAGAATGCGTCCTCTTACCGGCGAGGCAATGCTCGACAACATTGAGGAGGCATCCCTTAGCACAATGACTTTTAATGGTACTGTATATGCAGTTCCAATGTCTGCGGCAGGTATAGGACTACTTTACAACAAGGCTGTATGTGATGCGGCAGTAGGTGGAGATTTTGATCCAAGTACAATAAAGACAAGATCTGACTTAAAGGACCTTTTTGATAAGATCGAGGCAACCGGTGTTGCAGCAACATGCCTTACAGGCGTTAACTGGTCTCTTGGAGCACATTATCTTTGCCAGACCTACGGCGCAGCTATTGGAGACACCAAGGCACGTGTTGATTACGTTAACTCTATTATTGGAGGAGAGACAAAAGAAATAGATTCAGAAGTATTTAATGGATTTATGGATACCTTTGACATGCTTGCACAGTACAACTACAACAAAAATGATCCGCTTGTTGGAGACGTAAACCTTGATGCTATGGCACTTGCAGAGGGTAAGTGTGGTACATGGTTCATGGGTGACTGGGCATGGACATACATGGCAGAACTTGTAGGTGATGGAGATGAGTTTGGTCTTATGCCTGTTCCTCACAGCGATGATGCAAGTGATGTTACAAATCAGCAGCTTCCTACATCTTATGCTAAGGGCTATTGCATTGATGCAAGTCAGAATACAGAAGAACAGCAGCTCGCAGGTCTTAAGTTTATTGAGTACATCTCATCTGACAGCTATTCACATGAAGTTCAGGCAAAGCGCCTTGGACAGGCCCTTCCATTTAAGAACTGCCAGGCTACAATTGACAGCCCTCTTGGTAAGTCAACTGCAAGCTACATCTCAGCAGGAAAAACAGCAGATTTCTATGGCACACCAAGTCTTTGCCCATCAGATATCTGGTATGAGTGCGGAGCTTATATGTGCGAATACCTTTCAGGTGCATGCGACAGAACAAAACTTGCAACTCAGATTGATGAGTACTGGTCAAAACAGGATAAAAGAGAATATTGATCTAAAAAAGTAAGATAGGGAGGGCGCGTCCCTCCCTGTTTTATATGATTTCAAGGAGAATTAGAATGCGTGTCAAAAATAAAAAAGTGACGAGCATAAAAGAATTTCTTTTATTTGGGTTTCCATCATTTTTCATATGGTTCTCGGTGGTGATCATTCCATTCGTATATGGATTATTTATCACGTTTACTGATTGGAATGGCTTGTCACAGGATATAAATTTTATTGGAATTGAAAACTACAAGAACATACTAACTGATTCAGCTTTTTTGGGAGCTTTTTGGAAAACGGTTGTATATGCTCTTTTTACGGTTATATTTAGTAATCTTATAGGATTTATTCTGGCTTTAGTGGTAACTAGTGGAATAAAAGGTCAGAACCTTTTCAGAACAGGCTTTTTTACTCCTAATATAATTGGTGGAATTATTCTGGGTTATATTTGGAATTTTATCTTTTCATTTGGTCTTACAAAACTGGGTGAATTCACAGGAATAAGCTGGATGCAGACTTCATGGCTTACAAATCCTGTAAGGGCGCTGATGGCACTTATCATTGTCAGTGCATGGCAGATGAGCGGATATCTGATGGTTATTTATATCGCGGGCCTTACAGCCGTTCCCGCAGATCTTATGGAGGCAGCCCGCGTAGATGGAGCAACAGTTTTTCAGACTGTTATGCAGATAAAGATACCTATGATAAGAGGAACAACAGCAATCTGCGTATTCCTTGCAATTTCCAGATGCTTTATGTCATTTGATACTAACCTGTCCCTTACAGCGGGAGGTCCCTACAAATCTACAGAGCTTATTGCTTACAAAATCTATCAGACAGCCTTTACCAGCATGGATTTTGGCGTAGGACAGGCTCAGGCGATCATTCTTTTTGTTATCGTCTCTGTCATTTCATTATTACAGGTATACTTTACCAGAAGAGGGAGGGTTGATGCATGAGCTCAGAACGCAGGAAAAAGAGCATTGTCTTTGCTATAACCTTGATAATACTTATATTATTCATGGTTCCCTTTTATATGCTGGTAGTTAACTCATTTAAGTCAACTGCAGATTTTATCAGAAATCCATTTGCACTACCGGGATATCTTAGTTTTGAAAATTTTGTAACAGCAATAGACAGGATGAATTTTTTTAAATCGCTGGCAAATACTGCATTTATCACAGTGACAGCAGTAGTGATAAATATGATTCTTTCATCCATGACAGGATACTTGTTTGCAAGAAAAAAATGGAGAATAAACAAGATAATTTTCATGGCTTTTCTTGCTTCAATGGTGGCACCATTTCAGGTTTATATGATTCCTCTTGTCAGAATATATGCGGGAATACTTGGTTTTTCAAATAACCTTTTAATGGTTGCATATGTGGCAGTTGGACTGAATATTCCATTTGCGGTATTTCTTTATTCAGGATTTGTAGAGGGAATTCCAAGAGAACTTGATGAAGCTGCATTGATAGATGGCTGCAGCTTTACAAAGACTTTTTTCAACATCATAATGCCGCTTTTAAAGCCTATAATCATCACTGTTACTGTATTTGTTGCTATGGGCGTGTGGAATGACTTTTTGATGTCCAGCTTATTCCTTACCAAGACTGACACCAAGACGCTGGCTATCTCAATCAAGACATTCCTCACTAACCATTCTGCTGAGTACGCTCCAATGATGGCAGGACTTCTCCTTAGTGTGCTCCCTGTACTGATATTTTATCTTATAGGGCAGAAGTACATCATTGAGGGCGTAATCGCAGGAAGTGTGAAGGGATAAAAAGAATAATTTCACATAAAAAAATCCAGTAATGACGCAGTCATTACTGGATTTTTGAAATGTG
>NZ_SVFW01000045.1:0-12998 GCF_015056685.1 Butyrivibrio sp.
ATGGCAATCGCCATGATCATCTTAACTTATGTGGCTACCAAGGAACTGTCTACCAATCTTCAGGCAGCGAACACTGAAGCCATGAACAGTAATGTTGAGGCAAATGCAAATAGTCTTGATGGAAAACTGGAGATCATAAGAACTACAGCTGTAAATATTTCAGAAATGGTTTCTACATCTTATCAGTTTGTTCAGATGGATAACTATAAGGGAACCTTGTCTAAAATTATTAATGATAATGATTCTATACTTGGTGCAGGATTGTGGTTTGAGCCAAATACATTTGATCCGGCTGAAAAATATATCGGCCCATATTGGTACAGAGATGGAAGTACAATAGTTGAAACCTGGGATTATAGTAATGCAGAGTATGATTATTTTAATCAGGAATATTATTTGAATGCAAAAGCTCTTTCACAGGGACAGGCCGTTATAACAGATCCATATTATGATCCTACAAGTGGAAAGATCATGTCCAGTTGTTCTGCTCCAATATATGATGGAAATACATATATTGGATGTGTAACTGTTGATATGGAGCTTACAGATATTTCGGAGCTTGTATCAAATATCAAAGTAGGTTCAACAGGAAGTGCTATACTTCTTTCTTCTGATGGTACTTATATATATACGGACGACAACCAAAAGGTAATGGATGGCGTAAAGATGCAGGAGGATTCTGATGCAAATATAGCAGCAGCAGGTCAGATGATCCTATCAAATTCCGGCGAAGAGCCACATATGGGAGTTATGAGAGTAGGTGGAAAAACAATCCTCTTAACCTATATGGATATTGCAAAAGTTAATTGGAAGATGATCATCAGAATGGATCTTGAAGAAATTGAAGCACCATCAAAAAGTGCTACAAGAGTTCTTACAGTAATCATGATCATTGCTCTTATTGTAAGTGCTGTTATTATAACAATCTTTGTTATGAGTATTGCTAAGAGTATCAACAGCGTTAAACAGTTTGCGAACCTTCTTGCAAGTGGAGATTTTACAGTTGATAAAATCGTATCTAACAGAGGTGATGAACTTGGTCAGATGAGTGATTCCCTCAACGATATGTTTGAGAATAACAAGGACGTTATTTCTAGAATTTCAGATGGATCAGTAAAGGTGAGCGAGACATCAACAGGCCTCGCAAATATGGCTAACGAGCTCTCCGGCCAGTTTAATGATATCCAGACCAATATGTCAGGTGTTAACGATGCAATGATGTCTTCAGGAGCTGCTACAGAGCAGGTTAATGCATCAGTTGAAGAAGTAAATGCATCGGTTCAGCAGCTTGCATCTGAGACTGAAAAGACAAGCGAAGATGCAGTTGTTATCAAGAAGAAAGCAAGAGAGATCGAGCAGCAAAGTAAGGCTGCATATGATAACGCAATACACATTTCAGAGCAGCGTGAGGCTGACCTTGCTGATGCCAATGAAAAAGCTAAAGTTGTTGATGAGATCGGAACTCTTGCAGATACGATTGCTGAAATCGCTGATCAGATAAACCTTCTTTCACTTAATGCCAGCATTGAGGCTGCAAGAGCAGGCGATGCAGGTAAAGGATTTGCAGTTGTTGCTTCAGAAATCAACAAGCTTGCAAGCAGCACTTCAGAGGCAGTAGAACAGATCAGAGAGACAATAGACGGTGTACAGGAAGCATTCGGAACACTTTCAAGCTCATCCGGAGAGCTCCTTGGATTTATCAAAGAAACAGTTGCACCTGACTATGATAAATTTGTTAATATGGCAAAACAGTACGGCGATGACGCAGGAGCATTTGGCGATTCTTCAGAAAAGATTGCAGGAATGGTTGAGAATATCAGAGCAGCTATGGAAGAAGTATCCAAAGCTATTCAGAATATCGCAGAGTCCACTCAGGACACAGCTGATCTGTCAAGCAGAGTAAATGATTCTGTAATGGCTGCAGCTGATGTGGTATCCAATGTAAATGATATGTCCAGCAAGCAGGAAGAGATTGCGGATACTCTCGGAGAGATTGTTGGCAAATTTAAACTTAAATAAGATTTTCCCCCAAAAAAAGAACTCCCGGATTTGGGAGTTCTTTTTTTGCTTTTCATCAGAGAATGTCGCGTCTTTTAATGTATTGTGGTTGAAGCTCTGTGCCAATGATATTCTTGGCATTTACAATCTTAGCCCACTTATCTACAACGGCATTTTCAATGTGGATGTTGTCTGAAATCTCAGTGTAGGCCATGATGATTGAGTTTTTGATAGTAACACCTTTTCCTATTACTGCGCCACGGCCGATGATTGAGTTTTCAACTGTTCCCTCAATAAGGCAACCATTACTGATAAAAGAATTAGTGACTTTAGCTGTCTCAAAGTACTGAGTAGGGCAGGAGTCTGTAGTTCTGGTATATATTGGCCAGTCTGCCTTGAACAGGTCGCTTGCTATATTGTAGTCCAAAAGTTCCATTGATGCGTGGTAATAATCATCAAGACTTGTAAGACTTGCAAAGTAACCTTTGTGCTGGTAAGCTCTGACATCCATCTGCTTGCAGTAGAGATTGATTATGTCAGGAAGAGTGTAGATTGATGACATCCAGCTTGCATCCTGTACAAGCTCAATAAAGGTCTCTTTTCTCATGCAATAGGTATCCATAAGGATATTCTTGTTGCTGGCTGTTCCGAGATTTTTTTCGATTGCCTGAACACCCTTTTGCTTATTTAAAACTACTGTGTGACAACCTTTGAAGTAGCTCCTGGCGTTCTCTACTTTGTGGTATAGAACAGTTATCTCAGCTCCGGATGCTATGTGGCTTTCAAGGAGCTGACGGTAGTCTTGCTTGTAAACCATATAGCTTGGAGCAACAATAACATACTCTTCGTGCATACGCTGGATGTAGTCGATGTTTGCCTTGTAAGCAGAGATGTCGTTGTTATAGATTGAACGTGAAGAGGTATTTTCTGAAAAAAGAAGCTGTATCTTACCTCTCTTACTGTTTATGTTGTAATGTCTTCCTGATCCGATGTGCTCGCAAAGAGATCTTGGCTTTGACTGCAGGTAGACCTGAATTCTGTTGATGTCAGAATTACTCATGTTGGAAATTGGAAAATCCACAACTCTGAATCTTCCAAGGAATGAGAAAGATCCGATAGGGCGGTAGTCCTGAAGTCCGTCAACGTAAATGGTATTATCTGCGGAGGATACAATTCCAAATGCTTTAGCCATTATTTGTTACCTCCTTTCACATTCTTTGCAACAAGTGTTATGTTCTCGCTGGTCTTTGAACCGACTTTTGCTCTTTTACCAATCTTAACATTCTCAGCAACAAGCGCTCTTGTAACTACAGCGCCCTCTTCAACAACTGCTCCGGGCATCAGCACACTGTCTATTACCTTGGCACCTTTTTTGACAACAGCGTTGGTGAAAAGAACTGAATTGGTAACTGAACCTTCAACCTGAACGCCCTGTGTAATGTAGGCTTTTTTAACCTTTGCCTCTTTGCCGATATACTGAGGAAGAGTTGAGACATCCTCTGTATAAATGAGCCATGAAGAATCGTTTAGATTCAGCTCGTTCTTGGGATCGAGAAGGTCCATGTTTGCTTCCCAGAGAGAATCGATGGTTCCAACGTCCTTCCAGTAGCCGCTGAATTCATAAGCAAAAAGACCTCTGTGTTCATTAAGCATTCTTGGAATGATGTCTTTACCGAAATCGTGGTCGGATTCAGGATTTTTCATATCTTCCACCAGCATTTTTCTAAGAAGCTTCCAACTGAAAATGTATATACCCATAGAAGCCAGATTGCTCTTTGGCTTTGCGGGCTTTTCCTCAAATTCGATTATTCGTCCCTTGCCGTCTGTGTTCATGATGCCGAAACGGCTGGCTTCTTTCATAGGAACGCCGCGCACAGCAATAGTAGCATCCGCATTCATTTCCTTGTGGTATGCCAGCATTTTTGCGTAATTCATTTTGTAAATGTGATCGCCGGAGAGAATAAGTAGATACTCCGGATTGTAAGCATCGATAAAATCAATATTCTGAGAGATTGCATCTGCGGTTCCTCTGTAGACATCAAGGCCTTCATCAGCTTTTTCACGAGGTGTGAGAACGTATACACCGCTGTCTTTGGAGTCGAGACCCCAACGACCATCCTGTGCTACATAACTGTTTAACAGTACAGATTCATACTGTGTTAAAACGCCGACAACGTCGATGCCACTGTTAGCACAGTTACTGAGTGGAAAGTCAATGATGCGGTATTTTCCGCCGTAATAGACAGCCGGTTTGGCTACTTTGGTAGTCAGATCTTTTAATCTGCTTCCGCGACCACCGGCAAGAATCATAGCCAGCATTTCATTCTGACTCATATAAAATCCCCCCTATTCTGTAGATTTATAGAATTACCCTCATAATTATGATATAATACAGTGCGAAAAAAAGATAGACAAAAATATACATAAGGTGAGGATTTATAGGTGCTTTCAGTTATTATTCCAGCTTACAACGAAGAAGAGATCATCCCTAAGACAGTCAGTACTATTGATGGGGTTTTGAATGACGCAAATATTGCGCATGAACTTTTATTTATAAACGATGGTTCTAAGGACAGAACCTGGGAGATTATTGAGGAGGCTGCTTCTAAGAATAAGAACGTCAAGGGAGTATGTTTTTCAAGAAACTTTGGAAAAGAATCTGCTGTTTTTGCCGGATTATCACAGGCAACAGGCGATTGTTGCGTGGTTATTGACTGTGATCTTCAGCATCCACCTGAAAAGATAGTTGAGATGTACAGACTTTGGGAACAGGGCTATGAAATAGTTGAGGGTGTAAAAACAAGCCGTGGCAGCGAGAGTGCACTTCATAAGTTTGCTGCCAAGAGCTTTTATGCGATCATGAGTGATGCAGTTGGATTTGATATGTCCAGAGCATCTGACTTTAAGCTTCTTGACAGAAAGGCCATCAATGTTCTTCTCAACATGAGAGAAAAAAATGCTTTCTTCAGAGCTCTTTCATCTTGGATCGGTTTTAAGAGCACAGAAGTAGAGTATGACGTAAGAGAAAGAGAAGCCGGGACTTCCAAGTGGAGCACAAAGTCACTTATTAAATATGCTGTTACAAACATTTCTTCTTTCACCTCTGCTCCTATGCAGATAGTGACAATACTTGGATTTTTGGTTTTCTTTGTAGGACTTGCATTTAGCGTAGAGGCTCTTGTTCAGTACTTCTTGGGCAGTGCCAGAGCCGGTTTTACTACAGTAATTATTCTTCAGTGCTTTACATCTTCAGTCATCATGATGGGGCTTGGAATAATTGGTTTTTACATTTCCAAGATTTACGAGGAAGTAAAGGGAAGACCTAAGTTCATTATTGACAAGACAACCTACGAGAAATAAACGTAATTTTATAAAAATATAATTGGTATATTCCAAATGATGGGGTACAATATTAGTGAGTGGGAGATTGTTATGCGCACGTGAAAGGAGCGGATAATGCTTGCTACATTAATTCCTTTATTTGACGATAAAATGTCGGTTTGTGCCTATTCAGTTTTCGCGAGAAAAGAGAACCACTTCCTGAATCCGGGATTTGAAGGAGGCGCCAGATATGACGGCGCAGGCACCATTCATGAGCTTGAAGTTGTAAGCAGCATGGGCGTTGCCACACTTTCCGGTGGAAAGGAAGTATTTGTCCCCATCAATCAGTTTTCTATTTTCTCTGAGATTTCACTTCAGTGTACTGTGCCTGCTGAAAAGGTAGTTCTTTTGATGGACAATACGATCCTTCCGGAGGAGCAGTTTATCAGAAGGGTAAAAGAGCTGAAGAGTCAGGGGTACAAGCTTGCTATGCGTAAACTTCCGATTGCAAGTTTTGAACCCTACAGAGAAATCTTAAGTAAGTGCGATTACATTCTGCTTAATCATGCCAAGATACATATTGATAAAGCCAAGCTCTATTTCAACTCGGTCTATCCAAATATAAAGCTGTGCGCCGTTAATGTTGATACTCAGGAAGAATATGATGAGCTTACAAAAGACGGTGGATATGACCTTTATGAGGGCGGATTCTTTAGAATGCCTGTAAAGGAATCAGAGACAGAAGTCAGTCCTTTGAAGACAACTTATATAGAGCTTTTAAATGTTGTAAATAACCCTGACTTTGATCTTACAGAAGCTGCTGATGTCATCGGAAAGGACCCTGCGCTTGTTATTTCTCTTTTGGAGATTGTAAACAGGATGGCTCTTAATTCGGAGATCACATCTATCAGGCATGCAGCTGCCATGATGGGACAAAAAGAGCTAAAGCGCTGGATAAATACAGCAGTTACTAAGGAACTCTGCGCTGATAAGCCGTCGGAGATCACTAGACTTGTTATGATAAGGGCTAAATTTGCTGAGAACCTGGCTGAGAGCTTTGAGCTTTCTATTATGGCTCCGGAACTCTTTATCATGGGCCTTTTCTCTGCACTTGATATTATGCTTGATAAGCCTATGCAGGAAGCACTTGATATGGTTGTTGTTCCTAAAAATGTAAGAGCAGCTCTTTTGGATGGTGAGGGCGATTATGCCAAGATCTTGCATTTTATTAAATCATATGAGGATGCTGACTGGACGGAAGTTTCAAGAATAATGGTTCTTGAAAACCTGGATATGGATAAGATCTATGAGGCATACCTTGGAGCACTGCGCTGGTACAGAGATCTCATTCCGGCGAACTGAAAGTAAAAAAATAAAAACGCTTGCTACATGCGTGTGGCAAGCGTTTCTTTTTGGCTAATTTATGCGTTTGTTGACTGATCAATGCTATCAGCGGTAAATACCGGATTAGGATTTACCGGAGGAACATTAACAGGAGCTGACTGAGTATTTGCTGTAGCAAATTCAGGAGTTACTGTTGCAGCATTTTCTACAGCTGGCTGAATGTTTTCAGGAAATACTACAGGAGCAACTGATCCTACTGAATCAACTGAAGGAGTAGCCATCTGAACCTCTGGATTTAGAGGCTTGTCTTCTTTTGACATCTTTTTTACCATCTTGATCGCGTTAACTGTCATGAATATCTCAAGAAGGATAAATACAAGGAACATTCCATCATATTCAAGTGAGCAGCTGAAATCATAGAAACCATGAAGAAAAATAGGAACGAGAAGGGCTTTTTTCAGATTGAGCTTCTTGCCGTTTTCATCGCCTCTAAGCTCGCATCCCTTGGCAATACCATAGTATATACCCATGAAGATTCCGAAGATGCAGTGTCCGGGAACAGCAGTGATGGCACGCATTACAGCAGTTGAAAAACCGCCCTGGAATACGTAGAGAATATTTTCGAGTGTGGCAAAACCAAGTGAAGCACAAACAGAATAAACTATTCCATCGAATGAGAAGTTGAACTCCTTGTGTTTCCAGGTTGCCTTTTTGAGTACGAAATATTTTCCGGCCTCCTCTGCAAGAGCAACAACGCAGAACATTTCAAAGAATGTATAAAGTGCATTTGGTGTGTAGAAGAAGAATGACAGAATATACAATCCTATCTCTTCTAAGATCATGGCGCTGATTGTTGTAAGAGCACCAAGTCCGAAAACTTTGGCCATAAGTGAAAATGGCTCTTTCTCGATGTTATCAGCTCTGTAGATAACAACGAGCAGAACGATTGCAGGAAGTACTGCAAGTAAAGCTAGTGTTGACATTAAATTTTTCCCCTTTTTTCATACTTTTTTCCATAATTAATAAAAATTAATTACTTGGATAAGTTATTATATTTCAAGACAAATGTCAACTGAATTGTGGTAGGGGATAAATACAGATTCTTGATTTCGTGATATGTGAAGGTATAATTTTGAATATGATGAAAAAACAATTCTTTTTACCTATGTTAATAATTATGCTCCTTCTAAATGGCTGTAGCTTAACACAAATAATAGAAGATGAAGGCAGTGCAGATTTAAGCTTTGAGCAGCTTTATAGCAGCCTTGAAGCAGAAGAGGACTCCTCTATTGAGGATGTTGATAAAGAAACAGCTCTGGAAGAAGATAACAGTGCTGATCTTTTGGATTCTTCAGTTGCAGCATCAACGGAAGTAGGAAGCGGTATCCTTTCAGATCCTTCAGATATAAATCTGCGTGATGCAGATGGAAATGACAAGAATTATCTTTTTACATATGATGGTGAAGATTTTTCAGTTGTCTATACCACGGATAATTGGAGAATATACGATTCCTACAAGATAAATAATACTGAAGATATGACAATAATATGTGAGGCACTTATCAGCGTTCACCAGATCCATGGCAGTGATATGGAGTCTTACAGGACAGCCGGGGACATGGCATATGAATGGCTTCAGCACAACATTGCCTATCAGTTTTTGCCAGATGAAAGTCCATGGAAAGTTCATGCACAGAATGTAGACCTTGATCCAAAGGACCAGGGAAAGAGCTTTTCTGAAATATATGAGGATAGAACCGGCAAGGAATTTAATCTAAAAGATTTCTTTTAATTTACTATTGATAAAAAACATCAAGTGTATTATTATTTATACATGATTAATGCATAAAAATACAAAAACGGTTATTAAAATGCATATTTCAATATCATATATGCATACAGGAGGGAAAATTATGAAAAAGAAAATTATTTCTTTAGTTATGGCATCAATGATGGCAATCCTTGCAGTGGGATGCGGTTCTTCATCAGCTACAACAAATGAGAGCACAGATACTGCAAAGTCAGATATTTCTACAGTTACAGAAGGAAAGCTTACAGTAGCTACTTCACCTGACTTTGCTCCATATGAGTTCTACGCAGTAGATGAGAGCGGAACTCCACAGCTTGCAGGTTTTGATATTGCACTTGCACAGTACATCGCAGATTATCTTGGACTTGAGCTTGAGGTTGTTCCTGTTGACTTTGATGGTGTTTTGATGGAGCTTCAGACTAAGGCAGTTGACCTTGGTGTTGCAGGCCTTTCACCTGATCCAAAGCGTGAGTCAATCATGGATTTCTCAGATATCTATTATGAAGGCGGACAGTCATTTGTTTGCACACAGGCCAACAAAGACAAGTTTACAAGTCTTGCTGATGTAAATGTTGCAGGCCTTGAGATCGGCGCACAGACAGGTTCAATCCAGGTTGACCTTGCTCAGACAAACAGCCCTGATGCAGATATCATCCAGCTCACAAAGGTTACAGATATCGTAGCAGAACTGATCGCAGGTAAGCTTGATGGCGCATACATTGAGACAGCTGTTGCTGAGAGCTATGCCAAGAATTATCCTGATCTTTGCATAGTACTTGATGTTCCTTATGATGGAGCAGAAGGATCTGCAATCGGTGTATCAAAGGGTAATGATGCTCTTAAGGCAGCAGTAAATGAAGCAATAAAGAGTGCTATCGAGAGTGGAAAGATGGATGAGTTCGTAGCAACTGCAAACGAGCAGGCAAGCGGCGAGATCATCGAGGGACTTCTCGATAACTAATAAATAATAAAAATATGTGTGGGCAGAACATTAGTAAAGTGTTTTGCCCACGCAAAAGTAAGGATGGATATGGATAGTTTTATTAAAGCGGAAAATTTTTCTAAGATTTCTCCCTATGCCAGCCTGTTCTGGCAGGGTATGGTAGTCACTGTAATGCTTTCATTATTTACAGTGGCTATTGGTTTTGTATTGGCACTTATTTTATCAGGCATGAGGATGTCACATTTTTACCCATTTGCATTTCTGGGGCTTGATAAAGAAGGACACCAGAGGGAAAAGGGATTTCTTCCTGCTGTTAGCAGGTTCAACCCTCTTAGTTTTCTTGCAACTGCATATGTTGAGATTCTCAGATCTACTCCTGTTATCGTTCAGGTAGCGATCATCTATTATGGAGTTTTTGGATCTCTTATAACACTTCCAAGCTTCACTTTTTTTGGATTTATCAAGTTTGAGAGATTTTTCCCCGGTGTTGTAGCTCTTGGGATGAACTCAGGTGCATATCTTTGCGAGATAATGAGATCAGGAATTCAGTCAATTGACGGTGGACAGACTGAGGCTGCAAGATCTCTTGGTATGAGCCAGATGCAAAATATGAGATATATCATCTTGCCGCAGGCTATCAAAAATATCCTTCCTGCAATTGCAAATGAATTTGTAGTAATTATAAAAGAGTCAGCTATTACCTATACAATCGGTGTTCAGGACATTATGTCAGCTGTTAACGCCGTAAGAGGCGCTACTTTCATAATTATAGAGCCTTTGCTTGTTGCAACAGCAATTTATTTCTGCCTGTGCTTCCCAACAAGTAAGCTCATAGCATATTTTGAAAGGAGAATGAGCCGTGGCGACAAGAGATAAACTTATTCAGGTAATAGACCTTGAAAAACATTATAATGGTGGAGCTATCAAAGCTCTTGACGGAGTAACTGTAGATATAGACAGAGGTGACGTGATGGTTGTTATCGGACCATCAGGAAGTGGTAAATCAACATTTCTTCGTTCACTGAATCTTTTGGAAGAGCCTACAGGCGGCGCTATCATTTTTGACGATGTTGATATAACCAAGAAAAAATATAAAGACGAATCCGGCAAATGGGTTAAGGTAGACATGGATCTTCACAGGCAGAAGATGGGAATGGTATTCCAGCATTTCAATCTTTTCCCTCATATGACTATCATGGATAACATGATCCTTGCTCCTGTAAAGGTAAAAAAAGTTCCGGAAGAGGAAGCCAAAAAGAAGGCTTTAGAGTTATTAAAAAGAGTTGGACTTGAAGATAGAGCAGGCGCTTATCCGATTCAGCTTTCAGGTGGTCAGAAACAGCGTATCGCTATCGTGAGAGCTCTTATGATGGAACCTGAGGTTATGCTTTTTGACGAACCCACATCAGCTCTTGACCCTGAGATGGTCGGCGAAGTTCTTGATGTTATGAAGCAACTTGCGTCAGAAGGAATGACCATGGTTGTTGTTACTCATGAGATGGGATTTGCAAGAGAAGTAGGAAACAGAGTTCTTTTCATGGCTGACGGAAAACTTCTTGAGCAGGGCACACCTGCTGAGATCTTTGAGCATCCTAAGCACCCAAGACTTCAGGAGTTTTTGGGAAAAGTGCTGTAAATGCGTATTACAAATTACCGGATGTATGGGACCTGATGATGGATAAAAATAAAAAAATTGCAGTAGAAGAAATAGAGCAAAAAGAAAAACTTATATATGATGTGGCCGATAAAATATGGGATTATGCAGAACTTTCTCTAAACGAGTATAAGTCCTGCGATCTGTATTGCAAGGTCATGGAAGATGAAGGATTTGAGGTCAGAAAAGGCTTGAGCGGTATCGCAACGGCCTTTATGGCCTCTTTTGGCAGAGGAAAACCTGTAATAGGGCTTTTGGCAGAGTATGATGCCCTTTCAGGGATCCCAAAGTGTAATGTGGAAAAGAAGGAACATCTTGATGTCCCAAAGCTTGAAAGCAGCATAACGTCGGATAGCTCAGCCCATGGATGCGGACATAACCTTTTGGGAGCAGGAGCTATGGCTGCGGCTATCGGAATAAAGAAATACCTTAAGGAATCCGGCCATGAGGGAACTGTTATTTTATATGGATGTCCTGGAGAAGAGGGCTGCGCATCGAAGGCCTTTTTTGCAAGAGATGGTGTATGGAGTACTTTAGATGCGGCACTTACCTGGCATCCTTCAGATTGCAATGAGGTTGTTACGGGCTCGTCCAATTCCTGTATCCAGGTGAAGTACACATTTAAGGGAGTATCTTCTCACGCTTCTGCAGCGCCTGAAAAGGGGAGAAGCGCTCTTGACGCTGTGGAGCTGATGAATATTGGTGTTCAGTTTTTAAGAGAACACATGAGTGATAAGGCGAGAGTGCATTATGCCATAACAGATGCAGGCGGTATGAGCCCTAACGTTGTTCAGGCAAGAGCACAGGTACTTTATATGATGCGTTCCAACCATGTAAAAGAGGCTCTGGAACTTCAAAAGAGAGTAGATAAGATTGCAGAGGGTGCAGCCCTTATGACTGATACAACAGTTGAGAGAACCTTTATAGATGGCATGTCCGATACTGTTACAAATAGAAGTCTGGAGAAGGTGGCATATAAGAATTTTAAAGAATTGGGAGTTCCTGTTCACACTGATTGGGAGCTGAAATTGGCAAAAGAAATAGCTTTAACCTATGAAGGCAGTGATAAAAATCCAGGTATTGGGTCTTCTTTTGACGAGGAATATGCAAAAAAAGCAGCGGCACTCAGAAAAGAAAACAGATCTTATATGAATGACTTTTTACTGCCGCACTTCATGGGAGATGCCTTTGAAGCTTCATCAACTGATGTGGGAGATGTGAGCTACAATTGTCCTACTGTGCAGATCCATGTTGCATCCTGGCCTAATGGTTGCCCGGGGCACAGCTGGCAGAATGTTGCATGCGACGGTTCTTCTATAGGACATAAGGCTGCATTACATGCCGGAAAAGTTCTTGCAGCTACAGCTATAGATCTTTTCGAAAATGAAGACATATTAAAGGAAAGTCTTTCAGAATTAAAAGAGAGGACCAAAGATGGCTATAATTGCCCAATTCCCAAAGGGGCCATAGCAAAAGTTTAATTACAGATGGATTTCCACACGTGGCAGAGGCTTCGTCCGCTACGTGTGGTTTTTTGTGGCTTTTTTTTACTAAAAACGTATTGACTTCTACATTGATTTTTAGATAGAATCATTCGGTATATGTTTTATAGATAGGGATAAATGTTATGCAGAGTTTTTTGAGTAAGATTAAGGATTTTAATAATAAACACAGGAAGATTGCTCCATTTTTAATATGGATCGAGATAATTCTGATATTTCTTGCAAGTATTATAAAGAATATTTGCAGACATTATAAAATTCTTTTGACAGTAGCTGTTGTTCTGATCGTTATAGGAATTTCGGCGAGACATCTGGCGAGTGTTGAATCTAAGGCTCCGGAGGAAGAACCTGTAGTGGCTGCTTCTGAAGAAGTGTCAGTTGTAGAGGAGGCTTTGCAGGAAGCTACGGTTGAAGCTTCGAATGAGG
>NZ_SVFW01000045.1:13098-32754 GCF_015056685.1 Butyrivibrio sp.
TGTAGTGGCTGCTTCTGAAGAAGTGTCAGTTGTAGAGGAGGCTTTGCAGGAAGCTACGGTTGAAGCTTCGAATGAGGTATCTGGCGAAGAGAGTCTGATAAATGTAGATTCAGCAGTTAGTGAAACAAGCTTAGAAAATGCTGATGCAGCAGCTTCATTAGAGAGCACAGCTTCTTTATATGTGGATAGTGGTATTTCAGAGTTTATTAAGGCACATACAGAGGCTGTTGGCTGGATAAAGTTTGAGGATGATCTGATAAGTTATCCAATCATGCAGGCAGAGGACAATTCCAAATATGCCATAAAGGATGCTGATGGAAATGACTCAGAGACAGGAGCTATTTTCCTTGACTACAGATCATCAGCTGATTTTACAGATTCAAATACTATAATCTATGGTCACAATATGCGGGACAGAAGCATGTTTGGTGCACTTAAGAATTATAAAGAGGACCTTGGCTTTTTAGATGAGCACAAATATTTCCAGATCATAACTCCTGAGGGAAGTGGCAGATATATGCTCTTTGCTTTTATGGATGTTCCCAAGAATTCATACATCTACGATGTTTGTGGTGATAACACATCCAGAATGCGTGAGTTCCTTGATACGATAGAGTACAAGACCTACATTGACACAGGAATAGAGCCAACTGTTGATGACAAGATAATTACTCTTTCCACCTGCACTCAGAAAGATGACCTGTTTTTTGTTATGTTTGCTGTTAAAGTAGAAGACTAATATCTGCCCATATTTTTAGAGATTGTCCTCTCCCCATTTTTTCAGTTCGAGAAGAATGGGGATAAGGCTTTTGGCCTTATCAGTGAGGGTATACTCAACTCTGACAGGCATCTCGTCATACATTTTTCTTTCTACGAGGCCATCTTTCTCAAGTTCTTTTAAAGAATTGGCAAGCATTGTATTGGTGATGCCCGCGATAGAGCGGTTTAGCTCACCATATCTGACGGTTTCATTGTTATCGATGACACATAGGATCATGATCTTCCATTTTCCACCGACTATGTTTATAACTTTTTTTAATCCACAGCCTTCGCCTGCAATACTGTTGCACAAAGGCTCTTTTTTTGCGTTTTTTTTCATAGTATGTTTTTCCTTACCAGATACATATAATCTGCGTACTTGATATATTTTTTATACCTAATACAATATAAGCATTGGCTGAAAAAAACAAGTATTTTTTTATGAAAAAAGAAAGGAAAGTAGGAGATGAGAAAGGCTGTTAATGATATTAACAGATGTGTTGCCTGTGGAGTTTGTGCTAAAGAGTGTCCAAGGGATGCGATTAGCATATTCAAAGGCTGCTACGCAGTGATCGATCATGACAAATGTGTAGGCTGTGGAATATGTGAGGGCGCTTGTCCTGCAGGTTCTGTAAAAGTTATGGAGGTTTCTAATGGCAAAAAATAAGAAGAAACATTGGTATGATTATCTTTGGATATGGACAATTATTTATTTTGCGCTTGGCTTTTTTAATATTCTTTTTGCCTGGCTTGGTATGATTGATTTCATACTCCCTCTGATATTTGCAATAGCCGGTGGAAATAAGTGGTTTTGTAATCATATGTGTGGAAGAGGCCAGTTGTTCTGGGTTCTTGGAAGAAATTTGAAGTGTTCCAGAAGAAAAAAGGCTCCGGCATGGATTTCATCGACGTGGTTTAGATATGGATTTTTGGCATTCTTTTTAACAATGTTTGGTACAATGGTATTTCAGACCTATCTGGTATTTTCAGGGGCTGGGTCTTTGCGCAAAGCAATAAAGCTGTTCTGGACCTTTAAAGTGCCGTGGAAATGGGCTTATAATGGATCTATATTCCCTGATTGGGTAGCTCAGTTTGGCTTTGGATTTTACAGTCTGATGCTTACATCAACGCTTATTGGGCTTATTGTTATGGCATTGTATAAAGAGAGAACCTGGTGTTCATTTTGTCCAATGGGAACAATGACACAGGGAATCTGTAAGATTAAGGAGAAGAGAGGATAAAGATTATGACTATAGAGGAAAGAGCAGCAAAGGCTGTAGAAATGAAAACATCCGGAACGTACAACTGTGCGCAGTCAGTAGCTGTGGCACTTGCTGATGAGACAAAACTTAGCGATGAGCAGCTTTGCCAGTTAACAGCAGGATTCTGCGCAGGAATGGGAAACATGGAGGCTACCTGTGGAGCACTTATCGGAGCCGGAATGATAACAGGCCTGAAAACTGAGGGAAAAGGAACTCTTGCAAAAACAAGACAAATCCAGGAAGAGTTCGGAAGAAGATGCGGTGCCATAAAGTGCAGAGATCTTAAGAACGTTACAGATGGAAAGCCACTTTGCCCTTGCGAAGAGTGCGTTAGAAATGCAGTGATGGTCTACGGCGAAGTGGTCCTAGGGGACGAGGTTAGTGGTCCATTTTGAACTTAAATTAGAACAATAAAAAATCCTTTGTGCCAGTGTGTTTATAAAAAATACACCGGACAAAGGATTTTTTTAGCTGTTAAGCTCCAATTCTTTTCTGATTTTTATCATTATATCCAAGCAAAATATTAGGATTCTTTTGACTTATGATATTATAGACTTCATTTATCATATTTTGATTAAAGTCATTGGTAGGAAGCGACAGGATAGATACTGCTCCAAAAGTTTTGTTATACACGGTTATCCCCAAGTTGACAGTTTTTCCATACTGGGTCATATTGCTTGGATACATCCATGTTATGTCATGATAGTTAATAAACAAGCTGTCATTTTCCTTTTTGCTGTTATCTTTATATGCTGAAAATGAGTGAAGAAGCACAATGTAATTTTCAGTGAGATACAGATTCTGAGGATATTTGCGTACTCCAGGAGCCTCAAGTTCTTTTTCCATCTGTGCATAGGATGCATCTGAGAGATAACTTAATTTCTTTAGTACGAGGTCTTTTTTCGTAACTAAGTCAATTCCGAAATACAAAAGAAAAAGAGCGGTTATACCAAAAAATATTGCCGTTGATCTGATTTTATCCATTGGGAAACCGCTTCCGGTATAGTCGCTTTGAACATGCAACATATATTTGCCGTAAGTTTCCTCATAGTCACTGAAGCTAATAGATGTGCCCTGTGACTCCTCAAAGTAGTCTATAAGCTTTCCTTTAATTTCGTTTGATGGTTCTTCAAGGTAACCAATAAGCTTGAAACTGCCGTCATTTTTTACTGAAGCTTCTGCCTTGGAATATTGTTCATTATCCAGAATCACAATGAAGCTTTTGCTATCTTCTACAAGATAGTAATTTATATCATTGTAGGAATAGATAAGAGAAGGAACTTTTGTTATTACAAGTTCTGCTGCATCATTGTTTTTGGCAGTAGTGTCACCATCAAGGCTTAGCATATCGCGGCGCTGTACTGATTCACCATATGATGAATAATACTGATTGTATAGAAGCATTGCGCCGGGAATTGCTATACAGACAATGGCAGCTACGATGCAAAGAATAGCTTTTCTTTGAAGTTTGCTGTAGCTCTTTTTGATAGTCGGGTTACTGATCCTTTTCCTTGCTTCCGATTTTGTAACCAAAGGAGCCATGGGCTGATGCAGGTCAATGCCGGGCATTACAGGAGTATCAAAACCACTTAGCTTATTTTTTCTTTCTTTCATGATCATAGATAATATAACTATCGTGCATACTAGGCCGATAAGAAAGATCACAGCACCAATGATCACATTGCTTAATAGATCGTCAACCGGCTTTGTACTTAGTGTTGAGTATCTGATCCTGAAATTGTCATCAGTAATGCCGAGTTTTTCAAGTGACTGCTTGTACATGATACCAAGATCACTGTCTTTTATAAGCCCGGATGCGCTTATGTCTAGTGTACAAGGCTCTAATGTAAAGCTGTCTGCCTCATAATTGAGATATGCCCAGGTATCATCGCATATTCTGTCAAGTTCTTTAACTGTTTCTTTGTCATCAGTAGTCAGGACGGCGATTGAATCATCATCAAGCCAAACTGCGTAATACCAGCTTGACGGAGTGCTTCCAGAACTTTCAGTAGCAAAGCAGGTAAAAACTGCGTCTATAGTAACCTGATAGTAGCCATCCTCGATATCTTCATTGTTGTTAATGGAAAGAGCAGCATTGTAGTCTTCCAGACTACCGTTGTTTTTGGATATTAGTGTATCTATGTCTGACATCAGGAAAAAACCTACTGCCAACATAACAATACAGCCAATAAGTTGTAAGAATCTGTTACTTTTAGTCTTCATATTTACTTTTTCCCCCAAGTTAGCGTTTTCCTGATAATTATATTTGAAGAAATTCAGTTAGGCAACCCCGTATTCTAGCGAGTAGATGGTCCGTCCTCTAGGACCATTTGTGTCCTATTCGTTGTATAAATAGATTTATTCAATCAGGAAAAAATGAAAGAAAAATAAAAAAATGATAACAGCTATTAACAATTAACTTGTGTTATCCGATAATAAGAGTGTAAGGGATACTATAGCCATTTCCTGCACACCAGCGCCAGAGAATTGTAAACAATTCTCTGATTAAAGTGTAGGAGGGAGTTTACAAAAAGTGGGAGGTTCATATGCCAAGAGAAGAGATGCTTCCAAGTGAGAGCGAATGGCTTATTATGGAGACTTTATGGAATTGTGATCACGATCTTACTTCATCAGAGATAACAGAAAGACTTCCAGGGTCTTCCAGCATGACGCAGAGGATGGTAAGGGTTCTGATCAACAGACTTTGCAAAAAAGGACTTCTTTCATATACAGTTGATCCGCACGACAGTAGGGTTTATCACTATACTGCAACAAAAGGGAGGGATGAACTCAGACGTGAAAAGAGCAAGGCCTTTGCCAATAGCTACTTTGGAGGTAATACTGCCGGAGCTGCATTTGCTTTTTTGGAAAATGAGAAGCTTACTAAAGAACAGATTGCAGAGCTGGAAGCTATTATAAAGAAATCTAAGAAACAGTAAAACCGGAATTTACTAGGGACATCAGATATGTGCTCACGGATGAGCTTATGGAGGACAGGGAATGTCGTTTCAAGAGTTTTTGCATGGTCTATATGAATTTTTACATTTCGTATGCGTATATTATGCGACCATACTTGGTTTTTGTGCGCTTATGTCAGTGATCGTTATAGGGATCATCATGTTGCTCAGGAGTACTTTGCTTTCCAAGTCCATATTTGGGAAAGCTGCTTTATGGGCGCTGATGATTCCTTGTTTATTTTGTGGGAAACTGCACTTTTACGTGGAAACAAAGCTTGGTGTAAAGCTCTTTTACTGGTGGTATGCACTTTGTGGCAAGTGGCAGATCATCAGCCTTATGTATATGCTAGTTGGGATCTCCCTTGGAGTTTGGCTCATACTTCGTAGAAGAAAACTGCATAGATTAGTACGGGACCTTGATGACTATAAGGAGAGTATTTCAAGATTTAAGGTAAAGATTATTGATGGAGACGTTTCATCTTTCTGCACAGGGTGTATAAAGCCAGTCATTGTTATTCCAAGCAGATTGGAGAATGCTCAGATCCAGACAATAGTAAAACATGAAGAAACACACATAATGCTGGGGCACCTGTGGATTCAGCTATTATTGGAGGCTATTCGAATACTGTTATGGCCCAATGTTTTTCTGCATATCGGTGAAAGATATTTGAAAAGGGATCTTGAAGATGTCTGTGATGCCGTAACGATGCAGCGAAATGATATAGGAGCGATAGAGTACGGCGAGGTTCTTTTGGATAATGCTAAAAGACTATCAGGAATAAGAGGAATATATGGTGCCAAAAGCGGATTGTCATTTTCCTTGGACGATAACTATAAGGTTCTCAAGAAAAGATTAGGAAGAATAATGCAGCACAGGAAATATAATCGTAGTGTAATTGTGATGGTAACGCTGCTGTTTATAGTGCTTGTGCTATCGATGATAATTGGGATAAAGACTATTTCCTATGCCAGATATAATCCTATGAACCTTACCGGAATTTTCAGCGAGGAAAAGATGGAAATACTTGCGTATGATCGTGACGAGTCCATTGTCACTTATGATGATGAGTTTATCTACATCGATTGTGCAGAGCTTAAGCGCCAGTGCCCTGAGATCGTAAATGAGGAAAAAGATATTTACTTTTCAGTAGGAGGTTATTACAAGTTCCCGGGAATGGGCGGTGGAAGCGATATTGGATGGGTTAATGCACAGACTATAGCAGATAATGATGGAATCATTAAGACGGAGAAATACAGCGGAATTGATTTCTGGAACAGGATAATCATGTGGCTATAGAACGCAGGAAAGGAGACGCTATGTCAATGCGGATTGGTGATTATGCCGGCATAAGTGCTGGATTTCAGAACAATACAAGTAAAGCAGGTAAGTATAATAATGTACGCGATTATTCAAATTACCTCATGGGAAAATATAGCTGTCTGAAACCTGGGAATAATGCAGCTGTATCAGTGACAAGTGGTTTATTGAAAAAAGCTATGGCTGATGAAGAAACTGGTGCCTGGCTTGAAAGAGAACTTGCAAAAGCACCAGATTATATAGCTGCAGCGCAAAAGTCAGCTATTGCACACGGTTCTACATTGAAATCTGTTTCCATTGAGTTTGGAGAAGAATATAGCACTATGTGTACTCTTGTAGTTACAGATGGTGGTGGAACAGATCCAGAAATAGATAAGTGGCTTGAGAAGGTTAAAGAGAATCAGGCTAAAAAGAAGGAAGAAGAAAAGAAGCTTGAGCAGAGGAAGAGCAAAGCTCAGGAATTAGAAAAGAGTTTACAGAAGATTGAGCTAAAAGGATATGATCTGGAAGATCTGATGCACCAATTTACAAAGAAGTTGTCTGTAAGTGGCCCAGGTAACGAAACTGGAAGCTTTGATGTAAGGGCATAGTAACCATCAAACAAAAGGATTTGAAAGGTGGTGCCATATGATTGGATGGGAAACTGAGATAAAAGGCAATACCGAACGAAATGTCAAAAGGCTTTATGATATGAATGGCAATCATGTAGGTACTATCTCTATATCACGGCCAAGAAAAACATCTTCAAGCGGAAAGAAAAAGAAATCAGCACTTTACAGCTTCAAGCAGGTATCATCTCAGGTCCTGCAGGCAAAAACATCTACCAAGGCCATGCAGGTATCTAATAGTATAAGGGCCAAGATAGGTCTTTTAAAGAAGCAACTCAAAAATGGTGATGTGGACGAAGAAGAACTACTCAGAGCTATTCTTCATGCAGAAATGGTCATGAGGGCCTGCGATAAGAAAAAGAAGAACCTCAAGATGGAAGAGACTGCTGAGAGAAATCTTGAGGGAGCGGAAGAGATTCCTGTTGAGCCTGAAGAACCCACCACGGATGCAGAATCTGAAGAAGAGATAAAGGAACTTGAGCAGGAAGAATTCGAAGCCCTCATGGAAAAACTGGAGATGAGCGCTGATGAAATGATGGAAATGGCAGAGGAAACGGTGGAACTTGATGAAGAGCTTGATGAAATGGCGCAGGCTCTTTCTGGAACAATGACACCGGAAGATCTTGAGCAACTTAAAGTGAAACACAGATCTGATGAGGCCAGGGATATTCTTAAAGCGGATCTTAAGTATTTGAAGGCTTTGTTTGACAGATTGCAATCGGAAAAAGAAAATGCCGGAAAGGCAAACTTTTCAGGATCTTGTGATAGCGGAGTATCGCTTTCGCTTGGCGGAGGAATGGATATGCCAGTAATGACAACACAGGAAGTACAGCAACCGAATATCGGTGGATCGATGGATATTGAAGTGTAAATATATGCGATATTTTTTACCTTAATGATTAACAAATGTTAATAAAATGAAAGGAGGCGCAGATGGCTATTTCAAATGTTATGACAAGCTCTCTCTTATCTGCCAGTTCTGCGATGAAGCAGGTAAGAGCACAGGAAGGAATCAAAAAGCAGATGGAAGGCAAAGCTGGCGTTCTGAAAGCAGAGATAAAACAGGATTCCGGCAGAGGCGGCGATACAGCAAAAAAGGAAGAAGAGCTGGCTGCTGTGGAAAAGAAGGCTACTGATATCGGAAATATGCAGATGAATCAGATGGCTGAAATGAACAAGAACATGAACGAAGCTTCCAAGGCAGATGCAGAGGAACAGAAGAGAGCAGAGAAACTTGAAGAGCAGAGAGAGAAGAAACGCGCTGAGAGGAAAGAGCATCTTGAGGAACTTCAGGAGAAGATTGCAGAGAGTACAGTTTCTGTCGATGGGGCAGAAGTTGCGGTTATTTCTTCACCTGATGCCAAAAGCGGAGAAGTGCATCTTGATGAAGTAATCGCTCCTACAAGCGCAGCTGAAGTAAAGACGGCAAGTACCGGTTCAGTGACTGTTGATGTGAAAGTTTGATGACAAGGAGGTTAAAAATGAGTATGAGTATTAGCAGTAATTATGGAAATTATGGTTATTACAACAATCCTGTAAACAGTACCCAGTCTGTACAGGAAAAGAAGGAAGAAGAGCAGAATAATAAAACAAACAAAGCAGAAGAAGCTGCTGTATATGACAAAAACTCCGATTCCGGCAATAAAGCCACTTATGATATCGCAAAGAAATCTTCTACAGACAGAGCAGCTATAGTTCAGCAGATGAAGGCTGCAGAAGAACAGCAGCGTAATCAGCTTATGGCAATAGTACAGAAAACTCTGCAGGGGCAGGTCGGAGCATTTGGAAAGGCAACAGGAGATAATTTCTGGAAACAGCTTGCCGGTGGCAATGTAAAGGTTGACGCAGCTACCAGAGCTCAGGCACAGAAGGATATTTCAGAGGACGGTTATTATGGTGTAAAGCAGACATCTCAGAGATTATTTGATTTTGCGCAGGCCCTTGCCGGTGACGATGTGGATAAGATGAAAGAGATGCAAAAAGCAATGGAAAAGGGCTTCAAACAGGCAACAAAGACCTGGGGCAGAGAACTTCCATCAATCTGTAAAGAGACCATGAATGCAGCTAATAAGCTGTTTGAGGATTACTATTCGTCTAAAGAACAAGCAGTTTGACTCCGGGCAATTATTCAGATGTTCTGTCATCGATTCTTCCGTCGAATATCGATAAAAAAGAGTGACAATTTACGTCATAAAAACGTCTATTCATGACATCGATATAATAAGAAGAAAGTACCATCCGATATATAGATAAAGACAATTATTCCATAATCAGAATGTATGGGAAATGGACTTCCCAAAGATAAGGAGGGCAACGGAATGTCATTATCGGTAAGTTCAGATTATAGTCAGTTTTATAAGGGAACAGAGCAGTTAAAGAGCTATGGTTCAGGAAATGGTAAAAAAGAAACCATTGTGCGTTATGAGTTTAATACTACAGATGAGCATGGGAATAAGGTTATGGACAAAATGTCCAAAGAAGAAAGCTTTCGTGTTATGAATGATATCACATCCCAATATGGTGATAATGTGCTGGTATCTTTTTCAGGAGATGGCTTGGCTGCCCTGGAGACAAGTAAAGGTAAGCTCCCAATTCCAGAGCAACCTCATAGGGAAATACCGGATGGAACATTTACAGCTCTTGAAGGACCAAAGGTGCTGTCAGAGGAAGAGTTATCTGAAATGCGAAAATCGGGCGGTACTAACATGGCAGATGTGATGCGCAAACTTGATCCGAATGCATATAAAGAATTCATGAGCATAAACGAAGAAGCCATGGAAAAAGGTGGAACAGAGAGCATTATTGCAGGATTCAGGTTTATGTATAAGTGGATTACAAACAATGCTGAAAAGAATCCTAACTGGATGGATTCATATGACCCTGAGGGGAAGTATGAAGCTGATCATGAGATTGAGCTTTCAGAGAGGCTTAATTTCGTGAAAACTAAAAATCATTCTTATGGAAAGTCTTTTTACTCCGTGGAAGACTCCGGTAAAGATCTCCTTGAGGCGTATGCGAATTTGATGAATACCATAGTTAAAGGGCATGAAAATGGCACAAGAAAGTCTTTCGTAAAAGATAATGGTGAACTTAGGGAGATGACCCTTCAGGAAGAACTTGATGCGCTGGATGCTGCGTTTGTGAAATTGTCTGAGCGATCTGCTGAAAGGCTTAGAAAACGTGAGGATGAAGCTAAGGCTTTGGAAGACTACGATAAACAGTTTTCTGAGATAAAAGGGAATAAAGCAGAACATCCTCAATAAGCTGAGCCTCCTTTCAAGTGATGTTAAGGGTAGCACTGTAGACAGTCAGATATAAGAACAGATTGTAATGTCCATTCGTTACAATAATCCGTCCATTCATGACAAAAACATATAAATATAAAGCGCTGTGATGATAATATAAATATAGGGGTTAAGGAAAAAATGCTTACATGGATGTCCGTGCTAAGCATTTTTTCGTTATTGGCTAAGTGAAAATTGAGGGTAATGTATGACAAGGTACAGTATAGCAATTTGCGATGATGAAGAGGATGTAAGGAGTCTTTTTCATGATTGGGTAAGCAAGGCAAAATATGATGTGGATGTTAAAGAGTACTCAGGTGGAGATGAACTCATAAAGGATATAGATGCAGGCGCCGGGATAGATATTCTTTTTCTTGATATAGCTATGGGCAAAAATGACGGAATAGAAACAGCAAAAGAACTTGGAAGGCGCATAGAGGCAAGTGGCAAAAGTATGCGTGCATCTAGGCCACTTATAATTTTTGTTACAGGTATACCGGACAGGATGGGAGATGCATTTGGCGTTAAGGCATTTGATTATCTGCTTAAGCCGGTTTCCCAGGCATCATTTGAAAGTGAGCTTCACAGAGCAGTTGAGGAACTACAGAGACTGGATGCCCAGCTCATATGCGAGACAAAATATCAAAATGAGGAAGACAGGTTTATATCCATACAATCAGGTAAAGGGACAATAAATATAAAGCTTCGGGATATTTTATATATTGAGAGCTCGGGACGAAAAGCAATTGTCCATTTGCCGGGAATTAAGCATGAAGTGTATCGGCAGATGAATGACTTTGAGGATGAACTGGGGAACAGTTTTTTCAGGGTTCACAGAGGCTATCTGGTTAATATGAGGCATATAAAAGGCTACTCCAGATCAGAGGTACAGGTTGACAATGGAGATGTGCTTATCATGTCAAAATACAAATATGCTGATTTTATAAGAGCTTACATGGAGTTTATATCCTGACGATTGTAGGAGGCAGTATGACAGAGGAAAATATCAGAATTATGGAACAAATCTACGGAGTATCTATGATACTGATCCGTGGCCTGTTCTTTGGAATGTTTGAAGAGCTTTTTATAAATAAAGAGACACTTAGCAGACCAAAGAATATTGTATTGTCAGTTATAATCACGATTGAAGGGATAGTGTTGTTTGCAATTCCATATTCTACAAAAGGTCTGTACAGTATAATAAGCCTTCTGACTATAATTGCAGTGTTTTATTTTTATAATCAAAAGATATTACCGCATATCATTTTTGTCTTCTTTCTCTGGCAGAACGTATTCTACGTATGGCATTTGATAAATTTTGCCGTTTTCAACAGTATTTCAGATTATGTTACAGCAGCTATAGATTATTCCAGGGAAGGCGCAGTGGAAAACCTATGGAACTGGATGTTTATACTGATGGCTTTACAGGTTGTATTTTTGGCTGTTTTCCTGTTACTGGAATACTTCGTAACCAGAAAAATCTGTACGGTCAAGTATGATATGTCATGGACTGAAGCTCTATATTTATCGATATATTCTGCTGTGTCATATATTATCTGTTACATTATTGTAGAAGTTATGGTTGTACCGCTTGATAAAGAGGTTTTTGTGCTGCTGGATGAGAAGCAGGATCTTAGATTTACCCTGCCAATCCTGGCTGTGCTTATTTTTATCGGAGAAATGTCTGCAATTGCTACATGGCAGCGCTACAGGAGACTTAAAGAAGAGGAGCTTAGGCTACAGGAGCAGATACAGGAGCAGGAGTTTATCAGGAAAAAGATTGAATATACTGAAAAATACCATGACCGTATAAGAACGCTTCGGCATGATATGGCAGGCAAACTCATGATTCTTAAGAGCTTCTTGGAAAAAGACAGGATAAGCGATGCGAAAGAATTTCTTGGGGAAATGGACATTGAGCTTAGCTCAGAAGCTATGCAGTATGCGACCAACAATCCGGTTACAGATGCAGTGATAAATGAGGCTGCAGCTCAGGCAGGTAGCATTAACTGTGATTTTAAGGCAGAATTTCTTTTCCCTGATGACAATGGAATCAGTGCTTTGGATATGGGGATTATTCTTAATAATCTTATTGATAACGCTTTGGATGGAGTACTAACCGTGGCGGAGGGTGATAGGTATATCAGACTTATTGGGGAACAGAAGGATAACTTTTACTTGATAAAAATAGAAAATTCGTTTGATGGAAAATTGAAGCGTGGTTCTGATAACAGCATCATCAGTACAAAGAAAATGGATTCTGACACAGATAGGCATGGGCTTGGGTTAAAGAGTGTTATGCGGATCGCTGATAAATATCTTGGAGCGGTGGATATCAATTCAGAAAATAAGGTTTTTAAGGTTAAGGTAATGCGGCAGAAGAAAAACTGACTATTCATTACATAAAAAGGTCCGTTCGTGTCAAAGCTATTTAACCTCCTCCGGTCATAGACGATACTTGATATGGAACAGAAACTACCTGCTGCACTAAACTCGACAGTACCTCGTTAAGTGCACAGGTATGGTTCGCACTAGACTCGGGAAGAACCTCGTCAAGTGCTCTACTCAGGAGGTGTTTTTATGAATTTTGGGCAAAACTATTTTGATGTCCTGACTAGTAGGATAGGCGGAGCCTCCAGTATTTGGAACAGACAAGGAACGTCTAATGTTAATAATCGCAGTAGGACTACAGGAACAAGAGGCACATCACGAACATCAGGCGCTATAAATAATAGCTATTTTGGATTAAGCGCCAATACCGTGAAAGCTATGAATAACGCATATAACAGCACATACAATAGTGCATATATGTCTGATCAGAAGGTTGCTGATGGAGCTGTAAAGGTAGAAAGCGCCGGTAAGAAACTTGCAAACAGTGAGATTTATGAAGAAAAGAACACAGACCAGCTTCTTAAAACTGTAAAGAATTTTGTAGATGGTTACAATGATGTCAACAGTGGAGCAAAAAATGCTACAAGCACTACAGTTAGAAATAGAGCCGGATGGATGAGGGAGGATGCGCTTAATAATGTGTCAGACCTTAGAAAGATAGGCATAGGTTACAACTCTAAGACAGAAGAGTTATCTGTTGATGAAGATGTATTAAAAGGAGCAGACAAAGCTACTGTCAAAAAGATATTAGGAGAAGCCGGATCATTTGGACAAAGGCTTAGAAACAATGCATCTTTAACATCCCAAGCAGCCATCACTTCGAGCAGATATTCGATGAATACAGGCATCTATGGATCTAATGGCAGATACAATACCGGAAATTTTTTTGGTGGTTTTGGTAGCTTTGGTGGATATGGCAATTCATTCCTGTCATCAATGTTTTCAAGATGGTTCTAGAACCCAAATGTGCAAATTTATGAGGTGAACAGCATATGAAGATAGCAAGTAGTGATGTATATTCTAAATCAAATTACAGCTATCAAAAGGATTTGAGCAGCGGCGGTGCAGGGACAGGCGGTTTTTTTGCCGGAATAGTAGAAAAACATGTAGAAAAGGAGAAAACTGATTATCAGGCAACAGGAAATATTAAAACTGTAGATGGAAGGGAGATAAATGTTGATGTGGATGTAAGTATGGCTCGAAAAAAGGAGCATGAAGCATTTATACCTATATCGTCACCATTGGATAATCTATTTGATCCTTTGATAATCAACACAGGAAGTCAAACAGCTTCTCTAAGCGATAAGAAATTTAAATTTGATCTTGATGCGGACGGCAAGCAGGATGAAATATCAATGACCAAGTCAGGGAGTGGATTTTTAGCTCTTGATAAAAACGGAGATGACAAGATAAATGATGGCAATGAGCTGTTTGGAGTAAAGAGCGGTGATGGCTTTAAGGATCTTGCCAAGTACGATACAGATGGCAATGGTTGGATTGATGAAAACGATGAGGTCTATGATAAGCTCAAAGTCTGGAGTAAGACTGATGATGGAAAAGATGAACTTAGGACGTTAAAGGAATCTGGTGTTGGCGCTATCTTTCTGGGATCAGAGAATACTGAATTTACTCTTGATGGTGCGGATGGTGCTTTAGATGGGAAAGTGAGAAAGACAGGAATCTTTCTAAAGGAGGATGGGACTGCCGGAACCATTCAGCACGTTGACTTGGCCATCAAGGGCCGTGAGTCAGAACTAATGAGCGCCGCAGAGAAGCTTGACGAAGTTTTGGAGAAGATGCGCAGCGAGAGCTCTCAGCGGAGCAGGCGAAATGACAACAATGATAATGCAAGACGCCGGGCTCAGAGAGCAGCGAGACAGAAGAAACAGCTTGAGGATTATCAGAAAAAGCAGGATCTTAATAAAGAGCTGACAGAAAAGGCTATCGAGCATAGAAAAATGTTGTATGGCACTTAAGGAGCAAAACACTTTTTCCGATAATATATAAAGAGGTTAGGATGGAACTGCCGGATATCAATGGATTGATAAATCTAATGATATTCGGCTTTTTTATGTTAAGAAGGAAGGTGAAAGTAAAGAGCAAAGCGCCGCAACTGATAATCAATTGACCACTTGGCCCTTTCCGGAGAGTGGAGCGGTTCTGACTGACAGATGAACCGCAGAAAGGAACACTTATGCCAAATACCATAACAAACGGAAACTATTATTACACGCAGAGTGCATTTGTACAGAGTGCCCACTATTATTCGAATCAGACTTTCGGAAACAATGATTTCCAGAGTGCTATTCTTGAAAAAAATGAGGATTCACCTGAGGTTGTGGATGCCATAGCAAAAGAAGAGCCTGCAAAGAAAGGCTATACACGAGTTGTAACGGCAAATGTGTGGAACTCAGGAATGACATCAACGCAACTTGCTGACGGCAAAACCGCCTATTCTTATCAAGGGATGATGCAGAAGTTTGAGATAAGAATCAATGTGATGGGCGATAGCAGGAAATATACTGCAACCGGAACAGACGAGAATGGCAATGAGTTCTCAAAGGAGATAGATCCTTACAATGTGGATCCGACAGACTCAGGTTTTACGGAATTTGCCGCGCTGTGCGCATATATCCGTGATACAGAAGATATCGCTGATGAAGCTATGCAGGCAGTAGATGACGTGGCTCCTAACGATATCTTTGAGAAAAAGAATTATCTGTCAGAGCTGAATGGCTCCATAAACAACTTTCAGATGATGGGAGTAAGTACACTTGGAGCAGAGCAGCTTCTTTCCCACATAAACAGGCTTATGGAAGTAATGATGACTTCCGGCGTGGGGACAGGCATTTCTCCTGATCCTGTAGAAAATGCGACATCTTTTGCAGGAGCTAAAGTATGGGGAGATACAGGCAGCTTTGGTATGTTTTCAGGGATAAGATTTCAGGCTGTCAGCTATCAGGGGGCACTTACAATTGATGGTGATGAAAAAGCCGCTGCACAAAAACCTGTAGAAGTAAGTGAAAATGAAAATCTAAAAGAAGTTGTTACACCTCTTGGTGGAATGAGTTCCATACCTGTTGGCAATATGAACTATGTGATGACTGCATCAGAAGTGTTTAAGCCTGGATCAGATGAGGCTATAGTAAGAGTCCATGTTGGTGGCAAGGATATCGACGTAAACATAAATGAAGTGGATCCTAAAAATGCCTCAGCAGTTGAGATGTTTGCATATTGTCAGTATGCAGATGCCCATGATACAGGTACCGGATATACTTTTGGCAGCTACAGTGTGTTAAAAGGGGTCACTGATCCACTTGGAAAATCAGAGTATACTTCACTTGATGAGGCTATTTCCAAAAAGAGCAATTGGAACGATGCAATTTCCGGATCTAAAGTATCCTTTACAAAAGAACAGACAGGCGAAACATTTGATGCGTCAGTCCTTCTAAAAATGCTGGAAGAGACCGCAGGCTTATTTGCTTCGCAGAGTGGTGATAAGGATCTCGGAGAGCTGACGGATGAAGAATGGGAAAAACTCCTTGGCGATACAGATAAAGCGATAGATGAGGCAAAGGAGACTGCTATAGATAATAAGCAGCAGGAAGAAACAGAAGCAGAACACGTAAAGCGGCTCATAGCTGAGAACTATGAAAACGGTAAGATACAGAAAGCTATGGACGGATATGAGTTTATGAAGATGCAGGGTGAGTTAATTGAGCGTAACGTTGAGAAACTCAGGCAGAATCAGAAGACTACCCGTGAAAGACTTCTTGAACAGGATCCCAATGCTGCCAGCAAATGGTATATGTATGATGGTGGCAGTAAACACTATTCCTTTGATGAGTTCTGTAAGTATATGGATGCCAAGGATGCGGAAATGCGTGCCAATGCTCCTGAATGGAGAAACCCATATCTTGAGATGGCTAACTATTATTTGAGTCAAAGGAAAAAAGAAGCTTAACGTCCGGCAGTAAGATAATACTCTGTTTTGTTTATACTGAGCAGAGTATTATTTTTACAAAAAAATCATCAACAAAAGAAAGCCTCCAAAGACAGAACCTATGATTGATGGAAGAACAGGGTTCCTCTATTTTGATAAAGATGGAAGCGTGGTATACTCTTTGATCCCTCCAAAATTTTTAAAGGAGGGTTTTTATGGAACTAAAAGGTTTTATGGAAGAGGTAAAGGAGCTTGTTAATAAAGAGTTAGGTGATGACTATGAGCTCGGAATCAAAGATGTTTTAAAGAATAATGGAAAGCTATACCATGGACTTGAAGTAAAGAAGAGACTTAGTAACATTGCTCCGGTGCTTTATTTGGATGGCTATTATGAGCAGTATAAGAGGAATATTGCTAACATTGAAGGTATTTCATTGGAAGTTGCAAGGACGTTTAAACAGCATGAGAATGATAATATTGATGTTATCAGTCTTTATGAAAATTAAATGAATCAGCTTTTTTATCGATGGAAAGATGTTATAATAATATTGCAGGGCGGGGGCCTGAAAGGAGATTTTATGAGTACAGCGAAAAAACTCATAATAGACAGAGTTAACAACATGTCAGATGACATGGACGAAAATCAGATGATTGATAGGCTTTACATGCTTTCAAGATTGGAGCATAGCCGTAAGAGATGTCAAGAAGAAGGAACAATAAAAGATTCCGAGTTGGACGAGCATTTTAAGGAGAAGAGAAGGCAGTATGCAGGAGTATGAGCTTGAATGGTCTCCTGATGCACTTGATGATTTGGATGAAATCTGGGATACAATAGCCTGGGATGGTGACCCAGATGATGCAGATTCTTTTATTGATCAGTTAAGGAGTGTTGCCAGAGATTTATGTGGCAATGCTAGGAAAGGAAGGATAATACCTGAACTTGGGCTTGAGAACTTCAGAGAAGCTTATTATAAGGGTTATACATTTGTGTACGAGATAAACAAAGATTCAATTTTAATTCATGAAGTGTTTAACCAGAAGAGGATTTATATTAGATCATATCCTAGAAGAAAAAGGCATTAACGAGATATTTCTGATTAAGTAAAAACTTAATAATTACAGTGAGCACCTGTTTTACTCCGTGTGAGAGTAAGACAGGTGTTTTATTTGTTCTTTTTTTAATCTACGGACAACTTCGGCAATCTCTCTAAAATTAGGATATATGTGCCAAAGTGCCAGACTTAAAAAATGGGAATGATACTATTAAATTATGGTTGCTATTGTACTTTTTAAGGTGTGGAATTTACTTAAGATTTTACTCAAAATGAAGGAGAAGATATAAAAAGATAAATGGAGATATGAGTAAAAATGGGATAAAATTGTATGAGTAGAATATGAGTAAAAGTGAAGAAAAGGGAAGATAAGAGTAGATAAAATGGGAAAAGTAAGAGTTTTATTTGTTTGCCACGGCATAGTACTAACAAAATGGATCAAAGCCATGTCGTGAGAGCATTCTATTAAGAGATTATATTGTTTACCCTCGAGTTACCCTTTTTGTTTTTAGGAAGTGCTTTGATTATCTAATATTTTGAATTGCAACTTGTCGTTAGGGTAATTGGGTAAACAACAATAATAAAAATGTCGGTTGACTGTATGGTTGATCGACATTTTTTATTGACAACACGCATCGCGTATGTGATACTAATGATACGCAATGAGTATAGAGACATTGAATGAATGGGGTGACTTGCATGGATAGCAGAGATTATTTGATAGAATTAAGAAACAGTACTGGAATGTCGAGAAAAGAGTTTTGTGCGTATTTTGAAATTCCGTATCGTACACTGCAGGATTGGGAATTGGGAAATAGGAAAATGCCAGATTATCTTTTGAGATTGATGGCGTATAAAATCGAGATGGAAAAACTTGCAGGTGATGGCAATAGTAATGGGGAAAAGGGGAAAAACGGTGATGGAAGATAAGGTACAATTATTCGAAGATCAGCCTATAAGGACGGCTTGGGTAGAAGACGAAGAAGAGTGGTATTTTTCAATAGTTGATGTGGTGGGTGTGTTAACTGAGCAGCAGACCTTTGATGGAGCTCGTGACTATTGGAAAGTGCTAAAAAGCAGGCTTAAGGAGGAAGGAAATCAGTTGGTTACAAATTGTAACCAACTGAAAATGAAGTCTCCTAAAGATGGGAAAAGGTATAAAGCTGACGTGGCAAATACAGAGCAACTCCTTAGAATTATTCAGTCTATTCCTTCAAAAAAAGCCGAACCATTTAAAATGTGGCTTGCACAGGTTGGCCGAGAAAGGATTGAGGAGACCATAGATCCTGAACTTACGATAGACCGAGCACTGGAAACATATGCAAGACTAGGATATGATGCAGACTGGATTAATCAAAGACTCCAGACTATTCGTGCAAGGAAAGAGTTAACCGATCAGTGGAAAGGCCATGGTGTTGAGAAGGGTAAAGAGTTTGCTATTTTGACCGACGAAGTTACCAGAGCCTGGTCAGGCATGTCAACAAGACAGTATAAGAATTTTAAAGGGCTCAAAAAAGAAAACCTAAGAGATAACATGAGTACTCTTGAGCTTGCATTAAATATGTTGGCAGAAGCCACTACTACTGAGCTAACTAAAGTACATAATCCGCAGGGGCTTGATGAAAACAAAACGATAGCAAAAAGAGGCGGACAGATTGCCGGAGATGCTAGGAAGAATATTGAGGCAGAAACCGGTAAGCCCGTCATCACAAGTCAAAATGCGATGCAACTTAATGATGCTGTTGTTGGGCTTATAGAGAACATTATAGATATCGAGTATGAAAATGATAATGAAAATGGAGAATGATGTGCTTTTGCTTTGGGATAATTCATGATATGGTTATGTAAGCGAGGCAAATCGTCGCAAACTGCATGAGGATGTAAGGCAGATGATAAGCTGTCCGGTCCGGCGTTCTTGTTAGAAGGACATTCCAGATATGGGATGTCTTTTCGTTATAATAAAAAAGAAGGGTAAAGTTTTTTATTTTACCCTGTTTTTTACCCTTTTTGCCGACTACTTTACACCAAGATATGCCATATTATGCGGTGTAAACCACAAAATAACAAAAACACAAAACGCGG
>NZ_SVFW01000046.1 GCF_015056685.1 Butyrivibrio sp.
ATTTAACTTAGTCAGAATGGATGGTGAAAAGATGCATTTTACTGACGCAAAGAGTATTCTGTCCGGAAAAAATGGATACTGTGGAATGAACATTTACCGTGGATGCACCCACGGTTGTATTTATTGTGACAGCCGGAGCACATGCTATCAATTCACACATCCCTTTGAAGATGTTGAGGTAAAGCAGAATGCTCCTGAACTCTTAGAAAAAGTTCTGAAATCCAAACGAAAAACGTGCGTGATTGGGACTGGTGCAATGTCCGATCCATACATGCATTGCGAAAAAGAACTACAACTGACGAGACGTTGTTTGGAAATAATACTTAAATATGGCTTTGGTGCTGCTATTCAAACTAAGTCTGACTTAATTCTTCGCGATATTGATTTGCTCACAGAGATTAATAGAACTGCTAAATGTGTAGTTCAAATTACACTTACAACCTATGACGATGATCTTTGCAAAATCCTTGAACCTAATGTCTGTAATACAAAGCGCCGAATTGAAGTTTTATCAATTTTACAGGAAAAAGGTATTCCGACTATAGTCTGGCTTACTCCTATTTTGCCGTTTATCAATGATACAAAAGAAAATATTTCAGCCATACTTAATGAATGTGTTAGAACAGGCGTTAAAGGTGTTATCGATTTTGGTATGGGCCTTACTCTTCGTGAAGGCGACAGAGAATATTATTATGCAGCATTAGATAAGTTTTTCCCAGGGATGAAAGAGCGGTATATCAAACAGTACGGAAATTCATATGAATTACCTAGTCCTAATTCAAAAGAGTTAAAGAAACTATTTCAAAACATCTGCATGGATAACGGGCTTCTATCAACACCTGATGATTGTTTTAAATTTTTACAGGAGCTTCCTGAAAAATATAAGCAATTGAGTCTGTTCGATTTATAGTAAAGACTCTATCTAGGTATGAAGAATATGGTTATTTCTGGAATAACCTTGGTAAAAATTTTCAACGATAAATCTTTGCATCAAAAAAGGAAGTCATGCGACTTCCTTTTTATAATTAAAGCTGAATTGCTGTCTTAAGTGCAATTTCCATCATGTCTGTGAAGCTTGTCTGACGCTCCTGTGCTGAAAGCTCTTCACTCTTGAAGAGGTGATCAGAAATTGTAAGAATTGTAAGTGCATTCTTGTGAGCTTCTGCTGCATTCATGTAGAGAGCTGGTGTTTCCATCTCTACAGCAAGGGCTCCCATCTTCTTGTAAAGCTCGCTCTCATTGCATTTCTTGTAGAATGCATCTGATGAAAGAACATCGCCTACATGGTAGGTAACACCTTTTTCTTTTGCTATAGCTACTGCTTTTTCAAGAATCTTGTAGCTTGCTGTTGGAGCAAATGTTCCTGGAAGTCCGAACTGGAATCCATAGTTGGAATCTGTATGAGCACCCATTGCAAAAATGATGTCTCTTACATTAACATCGTCCTGTAATCCACCGGCACTTCCAACTCTGATGATGTTATCCACATCATAGAAGTTAAAAAGTTCATAAGTGTAGATTCCAATTGATGGAATTCCCATACCATGTCCCATTACTGAGATTTCTTTTCCATCATACTTACCTGTAAAGCCGAGCATTCCTCTTACTTCATTGAAGCACTTTATATCAGTCATAAATGTCTCAGCTATAAACTTCGCACGAAGTGGATCACCTGGCATTAAGACGGTCTTCGCTATATCACCTTTTTCTGCGCTATTATGTGGTGTTGACATAGTTTAATCTCCTTTCAATTTGCATCTGGAAAATTAATATAACCCTGCATCCAGATATTTCCTTTGAATCTTCTACCAACTGCTGGTTCTCCCAACAAATCTTCATCATTTATACAAACATCAAATTCAAGGTCATTGCAGTTAACCCGCATGATATGAATTTTTTCTTTTGTCATACTATTCTCAACTGTCCTTGTTTCTTTTATTTCACCAAGAACTGAGTAATGATCACACTCTACGCCATAAGGCATAAAGTATGAATCAACGAGACTGTATACATCCTGCTTTCTGATTTTCTTGGATAGTGTTGTGTAAAGATCCATATCGTCAAGGGTCAGGGATTCGATTGCTGTCTCATCCCCTCTCCTTGCATTGTTTATTAGTTTATTTCTATAATTGTTTTTCTTTTTGGCAACCTCTTTTTCCTCTTCTGTCTTGGCTATGGGCATTAGTATCTGTCCCTTAATTGACAGAGCAGAAAGAGAAAGAGTTGTTCCTCGTATTGGAAAATGATCTTCATTTTCATACTTCACATATGGAATCATATTTTGAAGGTAAAAAATAAGTGTCACTCCAATTCTTGGTTCATTACAAACTCCGGCGTATGAATATTGCGCTGCATGTCTCTCAACATTGATATCTTCTTCAGTACTTATCCCTGTTGGAACAAGATAAGGATAGTAATATTCATAAATGAATTTATCGTCCTCATCAAATTCCCCGCATACAGCAAATCCGATACCATCAGCAAAATCTCTTGCAAATTCAGCCAGTATTATGTTATCACCGGTTGTTACATATGAGCGCTTTCCTGCATTTTGTATAGAATCAGTTATTAACTTTGTAAGTTCTTTTCTATCTTTAATTTTGGAAAAACCTACCGCTCTTAAGAATTTATGCAATAAGATTTCACCTCTTTCTGAGTTTCGATTAAATAATTAGTTCTTTTTTGTAGGAATAAGAACTTCTTTTCCGCCCATGTATGGACGAAGAACTTCAGGAATTCTTACGCTTCCATCAGCCTGAAGGTTGTTCTCAAGGAATGCAATAAGCATTCTTGGAGGAGCAACAACAGTGTTGTTAAGTGTATGTGCGAGGTAGTTTCCATCTTTACCTTTGATTCTGATCTTAAGTCTTCTTGCCTGTGCGTCTCCAAGGTTAGAGCAGCTACCAACTTCAAAGTATTTCTTCTGTCTTGGTGACCAAGCCTCTACGTCACATGATTTGCACTTAAGGTCTGCCAAATCTCCTGAACAGCACTCAAGTGTACGAACAGGAATATCCATAGATCTGAAAAGATCTACTGTGTTCTTCCAAAGCTTGTCATACCATATCTTTGATTCTTCTGGTTTACATATAACAACCATTTCCTGCTTTTCGAACTGGTGAATTCTATAAACACCACGCTCTTCTATACCGTGAGCACCTTTTTCTTTTCTGAAACAAGGTGAATAACTTGTAAGTGCCTTTGGTACTTCATCTTCAGGAATGATCTGATCAATGAACTTACCGATCATTGAGTGTTCACTAGTTCCGATAAGATAGAGGTCTTCACCTTCAATCTTATACATCATAGCTTCCATTTCTGGGAAACTCATAACACCTGCAACAACGTTTCCATGGATCATGAAAGGAGGTACACAATATGTAAATCCTCTGTCGATCATGAAATCTCTTGCATATGAGATAACTGCAGAATGAAGTCTTGCAATATCACCCATAAGATAATAGAATCCATTACCTGCTACTCTTCTTGCCGCATCAAGGTCGATGCCGTTGAAGCTCTCCATGATATCTGTATGATAAGGAACCTCAAAATCAGGAACTACTGGTTCTCCAAACTTTTCAATCTCAACGTTCTGTGAATCATCTTTACCGATTGGAACTGACTCATCTATTATCTGAGGAATGATCATCATTTTGTTAGTAACTTCTTCATCAAGTTTCTTCTGATTTTCCTCAAGCTCTTCAAGTCTCTTTGCTTCTTTTGCTACTTCATCCTTAAGGGCCATTGCTTCGTCTTTCTTGCCCTGAGCCATGAGTCCACCGATTTCTTTAGAAATCTTATTCTTGTGAGCACGGATTTCATCGGCTTCCTGCTGGTTTGATCTTCTTTCTTCATCAAGCTTTATTACTTCATCAACAAGAGGAAGTTTTTCATCCTGGAATTTTTTCTTGATGTTTTCTCTTACTACATCTGGGTTTTCACGTAAAAATTTAATGTCGATCATTTCGATCTCCTCCAAAAAATATTATTAAAATATATTTATAACAATTTAATTTTAAATAAGTTGTTATCTGTTTACACTGTCAAGCGCCTGCTCTAAAGCTTTCTTTTCTTCATTACTTAGCTCGACATCTGCTACTCCTGCGTTTATTTCTTTTGAGTAAGCATAATTGATTCCGTCAGTTCCATGAACTGAATTCAAAAGAAATCCATTGTCATTTTCATCCAAAAGGCATAATGAAAAACTAAGTTTTCCACCACTCTGATTGAAGGCATCATATTTTTCCAATCCTATTTTTTGGAATGTCCTGGCCATTCTTCTATTGATATCAATTATATCTTTTCTGTTCTTCTCATTTTCACTTCGTATAAGCCTGTTATCATGGAACAGTCCAACAATTTCTTCTTCCAATGATTCAGCTTCTTTTCCCTGCATAAACTTGTTGTATTTCTTTTCAAGTTTTTTCAGTTTGTTTGCATTGATAATAAATAATACAAACAAAGCAATGATCAGAACTATTAGTACTATAAATATTATTGCAGGATCTATATTTCCTATTCCTATAGCATTCAGTAATCCACTATTCATTTTATATTATCTCCATTTTATCCTTTACATAATCTGTCGATGATTTTTTCAAGATCGTCATTACTATAGAACTCAATTTCAATCTTTCCTGCGCCATCACCTTTAGAGATAATATCTACTTTTGTACCAACTGCCTGTTTACATTTTTCTGAAAGACTTGCATATACTGCATCGATACTTTCATTCTTAGTATTATTCTTTTTATTCTTTGCTGGCCTTCCAAGTGACTTAACCAGTTTTTCGGTTTCTCTTACACTGAGCTTCTCGTCAAAAACTTTTTGAGCAATTGTTATCTGTTCTTCTTCATTCTCGATTGAGATCAATGCTCTTGCATGACCGGTTGAAATTTTTCCTTCGATAACCATCTGTCTTACATGGTCACACAGTTTTAATAATCTTAATGAATTTGTAATTGTTACTCTACTCTTTGATACCTTTTCAGCAACTACATCCTGAGTATATCCAAAATCATCAATGAGTTTTTTATAAGCAAGTGCTTCTTCAATAGGATTGATATCTTCTCTCTGGATATTATCTATCAATGCTATTTCAGCAATTTCCTGTTCACTTAAATCTTTAATAATTACAGGAATTTCTTTTAAGCCGGCTTTCTTGGCAGCTCTCCATCTTCTCTCACCGCCAACTATTTCATAATGATCTTTCTTATCAGTAACAATAAGTGGATTGATTATTCCAAACTGTTTAATTGAATCAGCAAGTTCTATAAGACTATCTTCATCAAATGTTTTTCTTGGCTGACTTCTGTTTGGTTCTATCTTTGTTATATTTACTGTGACTACCTGACCCTCAACATGCTTTTCTTCGGGTACTTCTTTTTTAGAAGTTGATACCTTTGCAGGTATTATTGAATCAAGGCCTTTTCCCAGACCTCTTTTAGTACTCTTTGGTGCCATTCTCCCCTCCAACTTAATCAAACTTTCTTTCTATAACTTCGTCTGCCAGAAGTCTATATGCTTCTGCACCGGCTGACTTTGGTTCATATATATTTATTGGCAAGCCATAACTAGGTGCTTCAGCAAGTCTAATATTTCTAGGAATGATTGTTTTATAAACATTTTCCTGAATATGCTCTTTAACATTTTCTACAACCTGGAGTGAAAGGTTTGTTCTTGAATCAAACATTGTAAATACAACGCCTTCCATCTCAAGTTCAGGATTTAATCTATCCCTGACCAGATTAACTGTATGTACTAACTGGCTTAATCCTTCCAACGCATAGTACTCACATTGTATTGGAACCAAAACAGTATTGGCTGTAGTCATTGCATTAACTGTTAACATACTAAGTGAAGGTGGACAATCTATAATAATAAAATCATAATTATCTTTTACTTTACTTATTGCTTCCCTAAGAATGAATTCTTTCTGATCTGCGTCTATTAACTCAATCTCAACAGCTGCAAGATTAACATTTGATGGTATGATATCTACTCCATCTAGATCTTCAACAACATCTTTCTGTATTGCTTTGTCAATAGTACACTCACCTATCATTAGTTCATAGATGCTATTTTCAAGTTCATTTTTATCAAGACCAAAACCACTTGTTGTATTTCCCTGTGGATCAGTATCAATAACTAATACTTTTTTTCCTCTTTCAGCAAGCGCTGCCGATAGATTTATCGAAGTAGTGGTTTTTCCGACTCCACCCTTCTGGTTTGCTATCGCAATAACTCTTCCCATTTTTCCTCCTATTTTCAAAACACACTATAATTAGTATAACATCAATTCATCAATGTGGTTTAATACATTTCATCTTTATCACTAATTATTTTTATAAATCTAGATATTGTATTTAAAATTGTACGGTTTCACAATACAATTTTATCTAAATATTAATGTTTCACGATTACGATTACAATATCTTGGGTTTATATGTTTCACGTGAAACAATTTTTTGTGTTAATAATTGTAGTTAATTGTAATGTTTCACGTGAAACATTGATTAACAAAAATAGTAAAACCACAACATCTATTATAGAGGTTGTTTTGAAGGAATACCTGCTTTGCGAGGATATTTCTTTGAAGTATTTTCTTTCTTATTAACAATACAAATAGTTCTACTTACATCCGTACCAGGTAAAAGAAATTCATTAGAACTAGAAAGTTTTCCTCCAAGAAGATGTATTGCTCCTTTAGCATTGTCTAATTCTTCAGATGCTTTTTCACTTTTATAAGCAATAAACACTCCTCCAACCTTTACATAAGGAAGACAGTATTCTGAAAGTGTAGACATATTTGCAACTGCTCTTGAAACTGCAATATCAAATGTCTCTCTAAGTGAACCTTCCTTTGGCTGTGAATAATCTTCTGCTCTTCCATGAAGTGTCTTAATCGAACCTGTTTCGTTAAGTCCTAATGTATCAATAACTTCATTTAAAAAATTCAAGCGTTTATTCAAAGAATCTAACAATGTAATATGTAAGTTTGGAAAAACAATCTTTAATGGTATACCAGGAAATCCTGCCCCAGTACCAATATCAACTAATGAATAATTTTGGGAACTAAAATCAAAATATTTGCAAGCAGAAATACTATCAACAAAATGAAGCTTACATACATCATCAAAATCTGTGATAGCTGTAAGATTCATAACTTCATTCCATTTGATAAGCAATTCATAATACATATTAAACTGCTCTAGTTGTCTATCCGATAATTCAATTCCATATGAACTGAAATCATCTAACATATTTTTATATTTAGTTCTCATCCTTATTACCTCTATACAATGAATCAAGATATATAAGTAACACAGATATATCTGCAGGATTTACTCCACCAATTCTGGAAGCCTGACCAATATTTGTAGGTCTGAACTTTTCAAGTTTTTGTCTCGCTTCTAATCTAAGGCTACCAACATCATTGTAATCAATATCAACAGGAATTAATTTCTTTTCAAGTTTCTTAAACTGCTCTACCTGTCTTTCCTGTCTATTAATATAACCCTCATATCTAATAGTTATTTCTACCTGTTCAATAACATCTGAAGGAAGTTCTTTTCTATCAGTATCAATCTCAGCAATTGTTTCATATGAAAATTCTGGTCTGCAAATAAGTTCAGCCAATGAAGTTGCTGTCTTTAAAGGTGAACTTCCATTCTTCTCCATGAAAGCCTGCATTTTACTGTTAGCACCAACAACAGTATTCTTTAATCTCTTAACCTCATTATCTATTGCTTCAATTTTTGAAACCAGCTTGTCATATCTTGCCTGGTCAATGAGTCCAACCTCATAACCTTTTTTTCGAAGTCTTATATCAGCATTATCTTGTCTTAAAAGTAATCTGTATTCTGCACGAGAAGTCATCATTCTATAAGGTTCAAGATTTTCTTTTGTTACAAGATCATCAACAAGAACTCCAATATATCCTTCAGATCTATCAATAGTCAGATAAGGCTTTCCAAGAATTTGCATTGATGCGTTGATTCCGGCATAAAGACCTTGGGCAGCTGCTTCTTCATATCCACTACTTCCATTGAACTGTCCGGCACTGAATAAACCTTTGATTTCCTTTATTTCCAAATAAGGAGAAAGCTGACCGGGGCAGAGACAATCATATTCAATAGCATAAGCATTCTTTACTATCTTACAGTTTTCCAAACCAGGAACTGTTCTATACATAGCAAGCTGAACATCTTCGGGTAGAGATGAAGACATACCATCAATGTACATTTCATTTGTATATGTTCCTTCAGGTTCGACAAATACCTGATGCCTCTCATGATCAGGGAACTTAACAACTTTATCCTCTATTGATGGACAGTATCTGGGGCCAATTCCCTCAATGATGCCTGCATAAATTGGCGATCTATCAATGTTATTTCGTATTATTTCATGTGTTTTTTCGTTGGTATATGTCAACCAGCATGACACCTGTGGCTTTTGAACATCTGCAGCATCCGTATCAAAAGAAAAAGGAACAACCGGATCATCACCAAACTGTTCAGACATTTTTGAATAATCAATAGTACGTCCATCCATACGAGCAGGTGTACCTGTCTTGAATCTTCTAAGTAAAATACCCGCATTAATAAGTGACTCAGACAAATAATTAGAAGGCAAAAGACCGTTTGGTCCGCTGTAAGTGATGGACTCACCTGTAAGACATCTACTTTTTAGATAAGTCCCGGTACAAAGAATAACTGCTTTTGCTTCATATATCATTCCGGAAAAAATCTTAACTCCGGTAATTTTCTTTTTATAACCATCATCGTTATACTCTTCAAAAAGAATTTCAGAAACTTCTGCCTGCTTAATTGTAAGATTATCCTGAGCTTCAAGCACTTTTCTCATTTCTTTGGAGTACTCCATCTTATCTGCCTGACATCTAAGTGAATGAACAGCAGGTCCCTTTGAAGTATTAAGCATTTTTGACTGAAGAAATGTCTTATCAATATTTTTTCCCATTTCTCCGCCAAGAGCATCAATCTCTCTTACTAAATGTCCTTTTGAAGATCCACCAATATGTGGATTACATGGCATGAATGCAATATTATCAGCGCTCATTGTAAAAACAATAGTATTAAGACCAAGTCTGCTGCATGCAAGAGCAGCTTCACATCCTGCATGACCAGCACCAATAACAATTACATCATATTTTTCTCTTATATCTATCATAAATTATTTACCCATACAGAACTTAGAGAATATTTCTTCAACAAGATCATCTCCAACTTCTTCACCAATTATTTCACCAAGTGCAGCATATGCGTTTGTAAGATCAACATTGTAAAAATCTTCAGAAAGATTTTTATCTATACTATCAATTACGAGCAATAAACTATCATAAGCTTCCTTTAATAAAGACTTATGTCTCAAGTTCGTAATATACAATTCCTGTTTAGGAACAATGTCGCCATTTAAGAAAAGATCAGCAACAGCTTCCTTTAATTCCTGAATGCCGTTTCCTTTAAGCATTGAGGTACTAATAACAGGTAATTTATCAGTTTTATACTCTGAAAATTGCATGCGAAGGATATCTTCTGTTATTTTAATATTATCAGAAAGATCGTTTTTATTTAATAGAACAATTGTCTTTTTATCCTTGCAAAGATCAATGATCTGTTTATCCTCATCATCAAGAGCTGAAGTAGAATCTAATATATATAATACAAGATCTGCTTCGCTCACTTTACTTTTGGCTTTATCAACGCCTATTTTTTCTATAACATCGTCAGTGTCTCTGATACCAGCAGTATCTATAACATGAAGAACAATGTCTCCTAGCCTTACTGTCTCTTCTATAATATCTCGTGTTGTACCGGCAATATCAGTAACTATCGCTCTCTCATCTCCTGTTAAAGTATTCAAAAGAGATGACTTACCAGCATTAGGTTTACCAACAATTACTGTTTTTATTCCATCTTTTCTGATCTTACCTTCATCTGCAGTATTGATCAAAAAGCTAATTTCTGAATTAACAGATTCGATGATTCCTCTTAATTTTTCAGGAAAACCTGTAAGATCATAATTTTCAGGATCATCCAAAGCAGATTCAATAAATGCCATCTGATAAAGAATCTTTTCTCTAAGCTCTTTTATCTTAGAATAAACTTTTCCCTGAAGCTGTGACCTGGAACTCTCAAGTGCAAAATTATTCTGAGCACTAATAACATCCATGATAGCTTCTGCTTTTGTAAGGTCAATACGGCCATTCAAAAAAGCTCTCTTTGTAAACTCACCTGGTTCAGCTAATCTACAACCATTTTTCAATAAAAGTTGTAAGATTTCATTCATCACCAGCATTCCACCATGTGAATTGATTTCTATAACATCTTCTTTTGTATAACTATGGGGAGCCTTCATATAAGAAATCATGACTTCATCTATAATCTTAGAATCATCACAAATATATCCAAATCGAATTGAATTGGGAACGTGGTTAATAAGTGTATGTTCCTTATTAGCTGACATATAGATTTTATCGCATATTGAAACTGCATCTTTTCCACTAACTCTGATAATACCAATACCGGCATCAGACATAGCAGTTGCAATAGCACAAATAGTATCATTACTAAAATTATTAAGTACAGTAGACATATGAAGTCCTCTCACTTACTTAAATAATACCCCAAGGAACAAATTGTCCAAGGGGTATTTGATTAACATTATTTCTTTAAAGTAACTACTACTCTTCTAAATGGTTCTTCACCTTCACTATGTGTTGTAACATATCTATCATTCTGAAGAGCTGAATGAATAATTCTTCTTTCATAAGGATTCATAGGTTCAAGAGCAACTGACTGTCTTGACTTCCTAACCTTATAAGAAATATTCTTAGCAAGATTCTCAAGAGTAGCTTTTCTTCTTTCACGGTAGTTTTCTGTATCAACTTTTACATGAATGTAATCAGCCTGCCCTCTGTTAACAACAAGGGAAATAAGATACTGTAAAGAATCAAGTGTCTGGCCTCTCTTACCAATGAGAACCCCCATTTCAGGTCCATTTAACTCAACATCAAGGATCTTATCCTGCTGATTAAATTTAGTCTCAACACTAACTTCCATTTTCATGGCTTCGAATACTTCTTTTAAGAATTCATTAGCCTTATTGCAAAGATCATCACTATCAATAGATGCATTGTTAACTTTAACTTCTTCAGCTTTTTTCTCAGGAGCTTTTTTTGTTTCAAAAACTTCTTCTGTCTTTACTTCTGAGACTTCATTCTCTTCTTTTACTCTTGCTTTTATAACTGCAGGCTTGGAATTGATACCAAGAAATCCTGCTGAACCAGCGGAAATAACTTCATAATCAAGTTTATCACTGGTAACTGTAAATGTTTCGCAAGCTTCTGTAATAGCATCATCAACATTCTTTGCGCTAAACTCTCTGTATTCCATTTTATCCTCCACATAAGGAAATCTTATTTATTTATTATTTTTTTCGTTGAACTCTTTAACCATATTGGCTTTGGCAAGAAGTGAATCCTTACGAATTTCCTTACCATTAAACTTAGCTCTTACATCCTCAAGTTGCTTTTCTTTTTCAGAATCAGACTTCACAGAAGTATTAGCGCTAGAACTAATATTTCTTGTAGACATGTTAGCATATCTGTTCATCTGAGGAGTAGATTTCATCTTCTCCATCTTCTGCTTATATTTCTCAGTATTCTTTGCAATCTCAGCATCGATATCAATCTTATCGATATGTTTGTTGATAACGATCTGCTGAATTGATCTAACTACAGCACCGGCAATCCAATAAAGACCCATACCTGCAGGAAGATTGAAGCAGAAAAATGCTGACATCAGAGGCATCATAATGTTCATAGTCTTCATAGACTGCTGCATCTGAGCTGCTGGATCATCAGGATCGATTTTTCCATTATTGTCAGTCTGCTGAGGCATAAGCTTTGTGTTGATCCACTGAGTAAGGGCTGCAAGAACAGGAACAATAATTCCACCAATAAGAAGAATGAAGTTCTTGTTTGCAAAAGCTGTCTGAACCATGTACATAGGTGAATCACCAATGTTAAGTCCAAGGAAAGAGTTAAACTGATTCAACTGTGCATGTGTAGTATTAATAGAATCAGCTAAGTTTCCGAAATTAGAAGTAAGTGCATCCCAATCAGCTGTTGATGCTTTATTAAGAACATCAACCAATGTGTTTTCCACATAAGTTGGATCACCTGATGTAAATAACTCGTTGTTAAACTGATTTGAGTAGTTCTTGGCACTTGATAAAGTTTCCTGAATAAAAGCTACAGCTCCATCAGTATTACGTAACTGCTCAACAAGTGGATAAAACGCATTTTTAACAATAGTAACATATGCTGGAATAGAATAAATAACACGATAAAGAGCAAACAAAATAGGCATCTGGATTATAAGCTGAAGACAGCTACCAGTCTGAGAAACACCATACTTTGCATAAAGCTCTTTTGTTTCCTCCTGCATAGCAAGCATAGAATCGTTGTCTTTTTTGCCCTTGTACTTAGCCTGTATAGCCTTAAGTTCAGGACTCATTTTAGACTGAAGTTTAGAAAACTTCTGCTGCTTGTATGTAAGTGGTAAAAGACATAAATAGATAACTAATGTGAAAATGATAATAGCAAGACCAATGTTTGGAATACCAATGGCATTTAAAATATTGAAAATACCATTCATGATGTGTCCCAATACCCAAGCTACAGGCCCAACTATCTTACCCTGATAAGGGGTTAAAAAAAATGCTCCCGTCAAAATTGACCTCCTCTAAAGCCTACGGAACCGGATCATATCCGCCGCTCGAGAAAGGATTACATCTAAGTATCCTCCATGCAGCCAAAAGTCCCCCTTTAAGGGCTCCGTATTTTTCTATTGCTTCTAGTCCATATTCAGAACATGTAGGAATATATGGACATTTTGTTCTTTTTAATGGAGACAGATACTTCCTATAAAATTTAATTAAATAGATAAGTATTTCTTTCATAAATCACCGCCATTTTTCATTATGCGGGCCTTCCCAGCCAGGCTTAATACTGATTTCTCAATATCAAAAAAATTCGCATCTTTTGCACAGGCCCTGGCCACGACTACTATATCCAAACCACTATTGAATATATCTTCATGTAGTCGGTACGATTCTCGAACAAGTCTTGCAAATCTGTGCCTTACAACACTGTTCCCAACTTTTTTACTACATGAAATCCCTAGTTTATTTCTGGAACCTTCATTTTTCCACACATAAATAACAATATTTTTGTCAGCGTAACTCTTTCCGTTCCTATAAACATTCAGGAAATCATTCGTTTTTTTCATAGATTCTGAAAAAAGCATCATATTATCCTTTTTTATTAAGAAGAAAAAAGGCCACAGTAATTGCGGCCTTTAATATCATGCAGATAATCTCTTTCTTCCCTTTGCTCTTCTAGCAGCGAGTACTTTTCTGCCGCCCTTTGTAGCCATTCTTGCTCTGAAGCCGTGAACTCTGGCTCTCTGAAGCTTATGAGGCTGGAATGTCATCTTCATATTGGAAACACCTCCTTCTTATACAAACTAACCTATAAAGGTCCGTCAAATGAGAAAATTCATAATATGAACAATCTCAAAATTATCCAGTGTGGAAAAAATCTTTATAATTATAAAAAATAAAAAGGCCGAAGTCAAGCCATTAATGGACATAAAATCATATAATAAATCACTAATTTTTTTTCTAAAAAAATATAAACAATATGTAGTATCAAAAAAAATTATCCACAGCTAAATGTTGAATTTGTGGACAACCTGTTGATTATTAATTTTTGAACTATTTTATCCACAATTTTCCTCAATTTTGTGGATAAGCCAGTACATTAATTGGGTATATTTTGTTCAAAGCCCCGAATTTATGGGCGTTACAAGTGTAGATAGCTTCGCGTGGAAAACAGAACACTTTTCCACAGTGAAAAAAAGTATCTAAAAATAATCAATTTTTGAAATAAGTTATCCACAATTTGAGTTTGTTTGATATTTATAGCCTTTTAATATACAATAATTAAAGTCTAAAATTATGCTTGTTGGGAGTTTTTTCATGCAATCATCTAAAGAAATCACAGAAAAATTAAGAGATAATTGGGAGTCGATTAAACATACAATAAAGATAGAATCCGGTATTACAGAAATATCATATCGTACCTGGATTGATCCTTTAACTGTATATAGTGTTCAGGATAATAATGTAAAAATTCTTATTCCATCCGATAATTCCATGGCACTTCAGTACATAATAAATCACTACATGGACTTTATTCGCGTTACGATCTCTGAGTTTTTGGAACTCATGATTGATGTTACTTTCATTTTGAACAAAGATATTATTAATAATGAAGAAACTCAAAATGAAAACGACGAGAATAATGCAAGAGCCTATGAAAATAACGTAAATTATGAGCATTCAAATCTCAATCCCAAATACAGATTTGATACTTTCGTAGTAGGCAGCAACAATAAGTTTGCTCACTCTGCATCTCTTGCAGTAGCTGAATCACCAGGAATTTCCTACAATCCTCTTTTCTTATATGGTGGACCTGGTCTTGGAAAAACTCACCTTATGCATTCAATCGGTCATTTCATTATGGAACATGACCACAGAGCTAAAGTATTATATGTAACATCTGAACAGTTCACTAATGAAGTTATTGAATCCATCAGAAGTGGTAAAACAGAGAGTATGTCAAAACTCCGTGAAAAATACAGAACTGTGGATGTTCTTATGGTCGATGACGTACAGTTTATTATAGGAAAAGAATCAACACAGGAAGAGTTTTTCCACACTTTCAATGAGCTTCATCAGGCTGGAAAACAAATAATTCTTTCATCTGATAAACCACCTAAAGAGATGGAAACACTTGAAGAGAGATTCAGATCAAGATTTGAAATGGGTCTTATAGCTGATATTCAGTCACCTGACTATGAGACCAGAATGGCCATCCTTAGAAAGAACTCTGAGAACTATGGCAAAAACATCGATGATGAAGTAATTGATTACATTGCTACAAACATTAAATCAAATATTCGAGAGCTTGAAGGTGCATATAACAAGATAATTGCTTATTCACGACTTAACAATGTAGATGTTACATTAGAGAACGCTATGGAAGCTCTCAAGGATATTATTTATCCTGATAAATCAAAAGTAATCACACCACAGCTTATTATCGACACGGTTTGTGAACAGTACGGGACAAAGAAAGAGGATATCCTTTCCAAAAAGAGAAATTCAGATATTGTTCTTCCACGTCAGATAATAATGTACCTGTGCAGAATACATACTGATTCTTCATTAGAAGAAATAGGAAAACTTCTGGGTAAAAAAGATCACACAACAGTTATGAACGGTATAAATAAGATAAAAAAGAAAATAACTGTTGATGATGAACTCAATAAAAACATAGATATAATAATGAAAAAAATCAATCCATCACTTTAATTAACAAACAAATGTGGATAACCTTGGTGATTAATTGTGATTTAAAAGAGGATTATCTGTTATTTGTGGGTGGATAAGAAAAACTAGTACTCATTTGTTAAAATTTGGCTTGTTTATAACTTTTTAATTTTCAACATGAATTTTTTTCTTTTCAACAATCAAAAAATTGTAAAAAAGCCGCATAAATAGTATAATAGAATAGGTTTTACACTTATCAACAGCTATTATTAATTCTTTTATTATTTATTTATAATATTTTTATATTTACGCATGCGAAGGGAGTAATAATTCAAAATGAAATTTGTTTGCTCTAAATCTAATCTTGTGAGTGGACTCCAAATTGTATCAAAAGCAGTTCCTTCTAAAACAACAATGTCTATTCTTGAATGTATACTTGTTGATGCAACAGAAGGTGTTATAAAGTTTATTGCCAATGATATGGAACTTGGTATTCAGACTATAGTAGACGGAGATATTGTAGAAAGAGGTTTTATAGCACTTGATGCTAAGCTCTTTGTAGATATAGTTAGAAAACTCCCTGATAATAACGTTACGATCGAATCTGATTCATCCAATAAAGTTACAATTAGCTGCGAGAAAGCAAAGTTTAATCTTATTGGCAGAAAGGGTGATGACTTTACATATCTTCCATCTATTGAAAAAATTGATGGAGTTTCAGTTTCACACCTTACACTTAGAAATGTAATTCAGCAGACAATCTTTTCAATTTCAGAGAACGATGCCAACAAAATGATGGCTGGTGAGCTTTTTGAAGTTGATGGTGAGAATTTAAAGCTTGTTTCTCTTGATGGTCACAGAATTTCTATCAGAAAAGTTAAACTTGGTGGAAGTTATTCATACAAAAAAGTAATCGTTCCAGGAAAAACACTTGGTGAAATAAGTAAAATTTTAAGTGATAGTGCTGATAAGATGGTCAGCATCTACTTCACAGACAAGCACGTATTATTTGAGTTTGATAAGACAATAGTTGTTTCAAGACTTATTGAAGGTGAGTATTTCAGTATTGACCAGATGCTTTCAAGCGACTATGAAACAAAGATGTCCATCAATAGAAAAGAGTTCCTTGAGTGTATAGACAGAGCAACTCTTCTTGTAAAAGAAGGAGATAAGAAGCCTGTTATCATTTCAGTTACTGATGGAAAAATGGAACTTAAGATCAATTCAGCCATTGGTAGCATGGATGAAGAAATCGATATTGAGAAGCAGGGTAAGGATCTTATGATTGGATTCAATCCAAAATTCCTTATTGATGCGCTCAGAGTAATTGAAGACGAGACAGTTGATATTTATCTTGTTAATCCTAAGGCACCATGCTTTATCAGAGACAAAGACGGATCATATATTTATCTTGTTCTTCCTGTCAACTTCACAACTGTTGACTAATAAAAACAAAAAGGAAATATCATGGAAATAGTAAAACTTAGAGAACAGGATGATTTTATTAAGCTCGGACAGGCCCTTAAAAAGGCAGGTCTCGAGCAATCTGGTGTTGATGCCAAGATGGATATTCAGGCAGGACTTGTAAAGGTTAACGGAGAAATAGAGGAAAGACGTGGCCGCAAGCTATATGATGGAGACATTTTGGAATATAATGGCACACAGGTAAAAATAGAAAAATGATAATAAAATCATTAGAGTTATCTGATTTTAGAAATTACGAAAATTTAAAAATAGATTTTAGTAGTGGAACTAATATTCTCTATGGCGATAATGCCCAGGGAAAGACCAATATCCTTGAAGCTATATTTATGTCAGCTACCACTAAGTCACACAAGGGTAGCAAGGATAAAGAGATTATTAGATTTGGAAAAGATGAGGCTCATATCAGGACTATTCTTGACAGAGACAACGCAGAATATCGTGTTGATATGCATCTTAGGAGTAGTAAGACCAAGGGAATTGCAATTGATGGTCAAAAGATAAAACGGGCTTCGGATCTTATTGGAAAGTTAAACGTAGTTTTTTTCTCACCTGAAGATCTTAGTATCATAAAAAACGGACCTTCTGAAAGACGCAGATTCATGGATATGGAGCTGTGTCAGCTTGATCAGGTATATTTAAATAGTCTATCTAAATACAATAAACTTGTTGTCGAAAGAAACAAAGTTCTAAAAGATCTGTTTGATCATCCTGAAAACAGCGTTCTTCTTGATGTTCAGGATAAGCAGTTATGCGAATATGGATCTGTCATAATCAAGACTAGAGAAAAATTCATTGGTGATCTTAATGAAATAATAAGACCTATTCATAATAAGCTTACAGGTGGTAAAGAAGACCTGTCGATTTATTATGAGCCAAATGTGGATGCAACTGATTTTGAAAAGAAATTAAGTTCTTCCAGACAAAGAGATATCTATGCAAAGCAGACCACAGTTGGCCCTCACAAGGATGATTTTTCTTTTATCGTAAAAAGAAATAGCGATAACAGTGAAAAAATTGATATCAGAAAATTTGGATCACAAGGACAACAAAGGACAGCATCTTTGTCATTAAAGCTATCTGAAATTGAAATTGTGAAAAAAGCTAAAAAAGAAAATCCGGTTCTTTTGCTTGATGATGTATTGTCAGAACTTGATAGCAATAGACAGAATTACCTTCTTAACACAATAGGAGATATTCAGACAATTATCACATGTACCGGACTTGATGAATTTGTTAATAACAGATTTGAAATAGATAAACTGTTCAAAGTAACTGAAGGAACAGTAAATAGTGAAAACTAAGAAATGGAGCAAATAATGGGTAACGAAGAAGTACAATATGGCGCTGACCAAATTCAGATTCTTGAGGGACTTGAAGCAGTCAGAAAAAGACCTGGTATGTATATCGGAACAACAGCAAGCAGAGGATTGCATCATCTTGTGTATGAGATTGTTGATAACTCTGTAGATGAGGCGCTTGCTGGTTTTTGTGATCATATCGAAGTTACTATTAACGAGGACAATACCATTGTTGTAAAAGATAATGGTAGAGGTATCCCAGTAGACGTAAACCACAAATCCGGACTTACTGGTGTGGAAGTTGTATTCACAATCCTTCACGCTGGTGGAAAATTCGGCGGTGGGGGATACAAGGTATCCGGCGGTCTTCATGGAGTAGGTGCTTCTGTAGTAAACGCTCTTTCAGAGTGGCTTGAGGTACAGGTTACAAGAGATGGCAAAGTATACCAGCAAAGATATGAAAGAGGAAAAGTATGCTATCCTCTTAAGGTTGTTGGAGATGCGCCTTCAAATGCAACAGGTACAAAAGTTTATTTCAAGCCGGATGCGCTCATTTTCAAAGAGACAACAGTATTTGAGTATAATATTCTTAAGCAGAGACTTAGAGAGATGGCTTTCCTTACAAAGGGACTTAAGATATCTCTTACAGATAAAAGAGTTGGTGAAGGCGAAGATCCTATAAAGCAGACTTTCCATTACGAAGGTGGAATAAAGGAATTTGTTGAGTACCTCAACAAGAGCAAAACATCTCTTTATAGCGATATTATGTACTTTGAAGGAAACAAGAATAACGTTCAGGTTGAAGTTTCTTTCCAGCATAATGATTCATACAACGAGAGTATTTATACTTTTGTAAACAATATCAATACACCTGAAGGTGGTACACACCTTGAAGGATTTAAGGCAGCTCTTACAAAGACATTTAATGACTATGCAAGAGCAAACAAAATGCTTAAAGACAGTGAGGAAAACCTTACTGGTGAAGATATCAGAGAAGGTCTTACAGCAATCATAAGTGTTAAGATCGAAGATCCTCAGTTTGAAGGACAGACTAAGCAGAAGCTTGGTAATTCAGAGGCTAGAGGAGCTGTAGCAAGTGTTGTCGGCGAACAGCTTACATACTATCTTGAGCAGAATCCTACTGTTGCTAAGCAGATTTTGGAAAAAGCTATTCTTGCTCAGAGAGCTAGAGATGCAGCCAGAAAAGCAAGAGATCTCACAAGACGTAAATCAGCTCTTGATGGACTGGGACTTCCTGGTAAGCTTGCAGATTGCTCTGATAAAGATCCCAAAAACTGTGAGATATTTATCGTTGAGGGAGATTCTGCCGGCGGATCTGCTAAAACTGCAAGAAGTCGTGCTACTCAGGCTATTCTCCCACTTAGAGGAAAAATTCTTAATGTTGAAAAAGCCAGAGTGGACAGAATTTACGGTAATGCAGAAATTAAGGCCATGATTACGGCATTTGGTACTGGTATTCATGATGATTTTGATATAAGCAAATTGCGTTATGACAAAATCATTATTATGACAGATGCCGATGTAGATGGTGCGCATATTGCTACTTTAATGCTTACATTCCTTTACAGATTTATGCCTGAACTTATAAAAGAAGGTCATGTATATCTTGCACAGCCACCTCTTTATAAGCTGGAAAAAAACAAGAAGGTTTGGTATGCATACAGTGATGAAGAATTAAATAAAATTCTCACAGATGTAGGAAGAGACCAGAATAATAAAATCCAGCGTTATAAAGGTCTTGGAGAAATGGACCCTGAACAGCTTTGGGAAACAACAATGGATCCTGAGAGAAGAATACTTCTCAGAGTTAACATGGATGAGGAATCAGAATCTGATATTGATGTTACATTTACTACTCTTATGGGTGACAAAGTTGAACCAAGAAGAGAGTTCATAGAGAAGAATGCTAAATTCGTTAAGAATTTGGATATTTAAAAAGTCTCATCCATTGCAAAGGGGAATAAACAGAAATGGCTGAAAATAATAACAATAACAACAACGATTTATCAGAAGATGTTTTTGATAAAGTCACAACAGACAGAATAAAAGAAGTTGATCTTCAAAAGACAATGGAAGCAGATTACATTGATTATGCAATGAGTGTTATCGCTTCCAGAGCACTTCCGGATGTAAGAGATGGTTTAAAGCCGGTACAGAGAAGAATTCTTTATTCAATGATAGAACTTAACAATGGTCCCGATAAGCCACATCGTAAATGTGCTCGTATCGTCGGAGATACCATGGGTAAATATCATCCTCATGGTGACAGTTCTATTTATGGAGCATTGGTAAACATGGCTCAGCCATGGTCAATGAGATATTGCCTTGTTGACGGACATGGTAACTTTGGTTCTGTGGATGGTGATGGTGCAGCTGCCATGCGATATACTGAGGCAAGACTTACCAAGATTTCCATGGAAATGATAGCAGATATCAACAAAGATACTGTTGATTTTGTACCAAACTTTGATGAGACAGAAAAAGAACCAACAGTACTTCCAAGTAGATATCCTAACCTTCTGGTAAATGGTACTACAGGTATTGCGGTAGGTATGGCTACTAACATTCCACCACATAACCTTAGAGAAGTTATAAGTGCAGTTACAAAAATGATTGATAACAGAGTTCTTGAGGACAGAGAAACTGAAATTGAAGAACTCCTTGAAATAGTTAAAGCTCCTGACTTCCCAACAGGTGGAATTATTCTTGGAACAAGAGGAGCAGAAGAAGCTTATAGAACAGGCCGTGGAAAAGTAATTATCAGAGCTGTTACAAACATTGAGCCTATGGCTAATGGAAAGAACAGGATTGTTGTTACTGAACTTCCATATCTTGTTAATAAAGCAAATATGATTTCAAAGATTGCAGAGCTTGTTAAGCTTAAAAAGCTTGATGGAATCACAGCTCTTCGTGATGAATCAGACAGAGAAGGAATGAGAGTAGTTATTGAGCTCAGAAGTGATGTAAATCCTAACATCATGCTCAACAAGCTCTATAAGCATACTCAGATGCAGGATTCCTTCGGTATAATCATGCTTGCGCTTGTTAATAATGAACCTAAAGTTCTTGGTCTTGTTGATATGCTTAAGTACTACATTAAGCATCAGGAAGAAGTTGTTACCAGAAGAACAAAATATGATCTTAACAAAGCGGAAGAAAGAAATCATATCTTAGAGGGATTGCTCATTGCGCTTGATAACATCGATGAAGTTATCAGGATCATAAGAGGAAGTGAAACAGTTGCAATTGCCAAAGAGCAGTTAATGGAGAGATTTGGTCTTTCTGATGTTCAGGCTCAGGCCATTGTAGATATGAGACTTCGTACTCTCACAGGTTTGGAAAGAGACAAGCTTGAACAGGAGCACGCAGAACTCTTAAAGAGAATAGAAGAATTGAAAGCTATACTTGCAGACAGAAAGCTTCTTCTTGGAGTTATTAAGACAGAAATACAGGAAATATCAAATAAATACGGTGATGATAGAAAGTCACAGATAGGACATGACGATTCAGACATCGACATGGAAGATCTGATTCCTAACGTAAATACTGTAATTGCAATGACAGATCTTGGCTATATAAAGAGAATGTCAATTGACAATTTCAAAGCTCAGAATCGTGGTGGAAAAGGAATCAAGGGAATAACAACAATCGAAAATGATTTCGTTGAAGATATTCTCATGACTACTACACACAACTACGTAATGTTCTTTACTAATACCGGAAGAGTATACAGATTAAAGGCATATCAGATTCCGGAAGCTTCAAGAACATCACGTGGAATGGCTATTGTAAATCTGCTTCAGCTTGCACCTGGAGAAAAGATATCCGCCATGATACCTGTAAAAGACTTTGAGGATGAGGAAAAGAGTCTCTTTATGGTAACCAAGAAAGGAACTGTAAAGAAAACTCCTATTACAGATTTCTCAAATGTAAGAAAGACAGGACTTGCTGCGATCAACCTTCGTGATGACGATGAGCTTATTGAAGTAAAGACAATAAAGAAAAACTCTGAAGTATTCCTTGTTACTAAAAATGGTATGTGTATCCATTTTGATGAAGATGATGTTCGTTCAACAGGAAGATCATCAATGGGTGTAAGAGGAATGATGCTTGACGATACAGATGAGATCGTTGGAATGCAGCTCAATACTCAGGGGGATTCACTTCTTATCGTTTCTGAAAAAGGATATGGAAAGAGAACAACTCTTGATGAATTCCATAATCAGTTCAGAGGTGGTAAGGGAGTTAAGTGCTATAAGATAACAGAAAAGACCGGTAATGTAGTTGGAGTTAAAGCAGTAAATGACGACAACGAGATTATGATGATCACTAGTGCCGGAATAATAATCCAGCTCAGAATGGATGAGATATCAGTCCATGGAAGAGTAACATCAGGCGTTAAGATGATAAATCTTGATAAGGGTGTTACAGTAGCGAAGATTGCAAAAGTAAGAGAAAAAATATCAGACGGCGATAAAGAACTAGATAATATTGATGACGTAACAGAAGATATTCCTGAGGAATGAGGGGCCAATGAACATCGGACTGTTAGTATCTGAATTAGAAGATAAGGATGTAAAAAAGATTTGTATAGGAGCTAGCCAGGCTGCTGATGACAAGGGTATTTCCCTTGTCATCATGCCTGGTAAATATCTTGCTTCCGATAACAAAGATGCAGAAAATCCTTATGACTATCAATACTCAGCATTATTTGACTATGCCAATACTGCTGATTTCGATGCACTGATCATAGACATAGAGCGTATCGGAAGAAACGCTACTATTCTGAAAAAAGAATCATTTTTAAATAAATTTGATAAGGTGCCTATTTTAACACTAACAGAGCAGGAAGGCTTCACTTCAGTAAATGAAGTAAAAACTGATCATGAACAGTTCGAGCAACTCGGATATGAAGCAGTTTGTGATGCATGTTTTTTTGCCAAGGAAGGAAAACTTCCGGCAAATGAAGCACAAAAGAGCTTTTCTTTTGTGGAACAACCTGAATCCGATGCAATTAGAACTCTCTCAGAATTAGGGGCTCTACTTCTGAACAGAAAATATGAAAATGAGAAAGCATATGGTATTTTCTCAGAAAAAGCTGTTTCCGATGGGATAAAGAACTTTGGTATTTTTCTTTATGACACAAAGATAAGGAATAATCTCAAGTACAATTGGGTATTACCTGAAAAAATAAGTGTAAAAAGCACAGCAATTTGTGGAAAAGTAGCTGTATTTGATAAAGAAAAGAGGATAATCGACACAGATAAAATCTTTTCACAGTTCTTGAGTAAATCAACAGTCCTTATTGCAGGTGATATATTTGTCGGAGAACATCAGCTTGGAATTGTGGTAACAGAATTCAGATCAAAGACACTGATAAACCATTTCTTTAGTTCACTTGTAAGTATAGTGACTGGTGTTTCAAGACTTTCATACCTTGAAAAAGAATTGCTCAAAACAACAGAAGAGCTTTATGAAGTTCAGGAAGAGCTTGCAAGAGATGATTCGGTTCTTGATCATATCGGAGATCAGGATTATCTCACAGGAGGCCTTAACAGAAGAGGATTCTTTGCAAAAGCCTATGACTTGTTAAAAGAAGAGTTTAAACCCGGAAAATATGCAATAGTTGCCTATATCCATATGGATTCACTAAAGAAAATAAACGAATTATATGGACACGAAGAAGGCGATAGAGCTGTAAGAAGGATTGCCGAAGTTCTTGAAAGCGTATTTAAAAAGAGTATTTACGGCAGAATCAGAGGCGACGAATTTGCAGTTATAGAAATAACAGATGAAGAAGGCAAAGCTGAAAATTTCAGGCAGGAAATGTCAGCGCAGAATGCCAGCCTTCTTGAGGAATCAAGCAGATATATGAATCATCTTCAGTATTCTATCTGCGAATTCAGCTATGAAGATAATCTCTCTCTTAGAGAAATGTTAAAAGAAACAGATGATAATCTTCAAAAAATAAAACAAATGCAATAATAAAATAATGGATAATCTTATTTTTAGTTTAAATGCTACATTACCTATTTTTCTTTTGATGGTTCTTGGATACATCTTTGAAAAAATAGGTATTATCGACCAAAAAGCAGCATCATGGATGAATAAATTTGTATTTAAGATAGCACTTCCTGTTTTGCTATTTAATGATCTCTCAACCCAGGATTTTGCTGGAACTTGGGATGGCAAGTTTGTACTATTTTGTTTTGCTGCAACCATAATAAGCATTTTAGTAATCACAATATTTTCAAAAATAGTAATAAAAGATAATTCAAAACGCGGAGAGTTTATACAGGGATCCTACAGAAGCAGCGCGGCTCTGCTTGGAATTGCTTTTATCCACAATATCTATGGTGAATCAAATTCCGGAATGGCACCGCTTATGATCCTTGGAAGTGTGCCTCTTTACAATATCTTTGCTGTAATAATTCTTACATTGACTGCTCCAAAGGAGAATGCTGATAATAGTGATAAAAAGGCACTTGTAAAGGATACAATAGTTGGAATATTAAAAAATCCTATCATTCTGGGGATTTTATGCGGAATGATATGGTCGGTACTGAAAATTCCAATGCCTAAATTTTTTAGAAGTGTGACTTCTAGTGTTGCTGCGCTTGCAACACCACTTGGACTAATGTCAATGGGCGCAACCTTTGAAATAAAAAAGGCAGCAAAAGAAATAAAGCCAGCGCTTCTTGCAAGTTTTATAAAACTCTTCTTATTAGTGGCGATAATAATGCCAATTGCAGTAGGTGTGGGATTTGTAGGTGAACAGATAGTTGCTATTCTTGTAATGCTCGGATCAGCTACAACCGTAAGCTGTTATATAATGGCCAAGAGTATGGGCCATGAAGGAACACTTAGTAGCAGCATTATAATGATGACAACGCTTGGCTGCGGATTTTCACTTACTTTCTGGTTATATATTTTAAAATCAATAGGAATTATATAAAAATAAGGCTTTGTGAATTGATGATTCACAAAGCCTTTATCTTACTTAAAACTCAATCTTTGTAAGAAATTCTGATATTTTTTTCCAGTAATTCTCAGGGTCTTTTACCACGCTCTCAATATGTCCGGCGCCAAGAATCATGCAGTACTGCTTAGGGCAGCTGGCTGCTTCATAGAGTCTTGAACACATATGTGGATCGATAAATGTATCATCATCTCCATGAATGAAAAGAGTTGGAGTTGATGATGAAGCTACAGCTTTAATAGGGCTGGCATCGTTTATATCATATCCGGAACGAATAAGAATAACAGCACGTGCAATAGCTATTGCTATTGGAATAGGAACAAAAGAACCCTTGAAACTCTTGTAGGTGGAAGCAAACTGTTCACGAAGTGTTGAATAGGAGCTGTCTGCAATTGCAGCTTTAACATTATTAGGGAGCTTTTCACCTGTAGTCATAAGAGTTGTTGCAGCACCCATGGACATACCATGAAGGATTATTTTTGCCTGAGGATCTTTTTTAATTATCCAGTAAATCCATTCCATGATATCAAGCCTGTCATCAAGGCCATAACCTATGTATTTACCTTCACTCTTTCCAAAGCCTCTAAGGTCGGGAAGAAGGACATTTAAGCCTTTTTCAAGGTAGTGTTTTGCGTAAATACCATTACTTTCGTGATTATCCCAGATTCCGTGAATAAGGATCACGTATTTATTTGTTTTTTCTTTTGCCGGAATAAATGAAGCATGAAGCTTTAACTGATCAATGCTCTCAATATACATATCCTGTCTGTCAGGATTGTTTCTTACAAAGTATCTGCCCTCTGTGATCAGCTTGTCAAAATCTGCATCTCCGTCGCTGTGCTGATGGGGGATTGAAGTGATCTTGTAGATATAGTTACTAAATGCATAAACGCCACCAAAAAGGGCTGAAAATAAACCAAGTTTAAAAATTGTATTATTCTTACTCATTGTGTCTCCAATCTTGTCATAAATAAACCTAAGAAAGGTTATATATATAATACCATTATTTTAAAGATTAAGATATTTTCCATTTTCATTTTGAAAGAATTGGTTTATATTATTTGTATAACTGTAAATTATTTTAGGGGTATGTAAAATGAAAAAAGCAAAAATCGATAACAAAGTGCAACTATGTATTGATCGTGACTTCACGATCAGCAAGATAGATGAGCGTATATATGGTTCATTTATCGAGCATCTTGGGAGAGCTGTATATGAAGGTATTTATCAGCCCGGTAATAAATTTGCTGATAAAAATGGATATCGTAAGGATGTAATGAAACTTATTAAAGAGATTGGGGTTCCAATCGTAAGATATCCTGGCGGTAATTTTGTATCTGCATTTAATTGGGAAGACAGCATTGGACCTAAAAAAGACAGACCAAGAAGACTTGAGCTTGCGTGGGGAGTAGTAGAAACAAACCAGTTCGGTCTCGACGAGTTTATGGACTGGTGTAAGAAAGTTGGCACAAAGCCAATGTATGCTGTAAACCTTGGTACAAGAGGTATTGAGGATGCTAAAAATGTAATTGAGTACTGCAATATAAAGAGCGGTACAAAGTACAGTGATATGAGAATTAAAAATGGTGCTAAAGATCCGTACAATATCAAGCTTTGGTGCCTTGGCAATGAGATGGATGGACCATGGCAGATGGGACATATGACAGCTGAGGAGTATGGCCTTAAAGCAGGAAGAGCAGGCCATATCATGAAGCTCGTTGATCCTTCAATTGAGACTGTAGTATGCGGATCATCATCTCTTTATATGAATACTTATGGACAGTGGGAAAGAATTGTTCTTGAGAACAGCTATGATACAACAGATTATCTCTCACTCCATACATATTATGGAAATGCTGAAAATGATACACCAAACTTCCTTGCAAGCAGCGTAGCAATGGATCAGTTCATCAGTCAGGTAATCAGCATTTGCGATTATGTTAAGGCTGTTAAGCGTTCAAAGAAGACTATCAACCTTTCATTTGATGAGTGGAACGTATGGTACCATTCCAATGAACAGGATAAAAAGCTTGAGAAATGGTGTGAACATCCACATCAGCTTGAGGATGTTTATAACTTTGAGGATGCACTACTGGTTGGCTCAATGCTCATTACACTTCTCAGACATGCAGACAGAGTTAAGATTGCCTGCCTTGCACAGCTTGTAAATGTTATTGCACCGATAATGACATCAGATACAGGTGCATGGAGACAGACAATTTTCTATCCATATATGCAGGCGAGCGTTTATGGAAGAGGAGAAGTATTAAATACAGTGGTAAAAACACCAACATATGAGTCAAAACATGGTGAAGCACCTTATGTAGACAGCGTAGTTGTTACTGATGAAGAGAACGAGACTCTTACAATCTTCGCAGTTAATAAGAACCTTGAAGAAGATTTCGAGCTTACATGTGACCTTAGACAGTACGCAGGCTATAAAGTTGTTGAGCACAGCGTACTTACTCACAAGGATCTTAAGGCTGAAAACACAGAGAAAAATCCTGACAACGTTAAGCCTGTAGATTTCACAAAGGGCTCTAAAGTTGATAAGGGAATCCTTACAAGCAAACTTCCTGCAAAGAGCTGGAATGTGATCAGACTTGCAAAGTAAATATTATTTATTATAATGAGTGGACATGTCTTGGTAGACATGTCCATTTTCTATATAATAGACTAGTTGGGAATATAGATTGAATAGTTTTAAAAAAAGAGGAATGACATGGAAGTAAAAATAGATAACAGAATGTTTTATAGGAATCTTGCGAGGATAGCTCTTCCTATCGCCCTTCAGAGCCTTATGCTGGCTCTTGTTGCGGCAGCTGATGCACTTATGCTTGGACGAGTAGCGCAACAGCAGATGACGGCAGTATCTTTGGCAACGCAGATTCAATTTGTTCAGAATATGTTTATCTTTTCAGCCATATCAGCGGGTTCAATTTTAGGAGCTCAGTACTGGGGTAAGGGAGATAAGACAACTCTTGAAAACATCTTTAATCTGATGCTTTGGTTTTGCGGAATAGTTTCTATACTGTTTTTTGCAGCATGCGAAATTTGCCCTGAAATCCTTATGAGCATTTTTGCCGGAGATAAAGAACTTATTGAAATTGGCAGTGAATATTTAAGGGTTGCAGGCTGGTCATATCTTATAACAGGAATTTCACAGTGTTATCTGGGCATAATGAAAGTATCTGAGCATGTAAGAACAGGTGCGATAATAAGCTCAACAGCTGTCATTTCAAACATAATCCTCAATGGCCTTTTTATATTTGGATTATTTGGAATACCAAGGATGGAGGCCAGAGGAGCAGCCCTTGCAACAACAATTTCAAGGATTATTGAATTATTCTTATGCATCTTTTTATCATCAGGAGAAAAGTATATAAAACCGGCCTTATCTAGATTTCTTAAGGTACCGCCTCTGCTTATAAAAGACTTCATAAGACAGTGTCTTCCTCTTATGGGCGGATCACTTTGCTGGGGAGTAGGATTCACCTCATATACTGCTATAATGGGGCATATGGGTGTAGATGCCGCAGCTGCAAACTCTGTGGCAGCTGTTGTGAGAGACCTGGTATGTTGCATGTGCAATGGTATCGGAACTGCAACCGGAATTATAGTTGGAAATGAACTTGGAGCAGGTAGGCTTGAAGTTGGTAAAAGATATGGAATCAAGTTAAAAAACATTTCTTACGTTATAGGATTTGTTTCTACAGCCATAGTCATTGCAGTTACGCCATTAGTTGTTCGAGGCGTTATACTTACAGATACAGCAAGAGAATACCTCATAGGAATGATGATAATCATGTCTGTTTATATGATAGGTAGAGCAGTTAATACCGTAACCATAAATGGAGTATTGGATGGCGGCGGAGACACACTATTTGATATGTACAGCCTTATTGTATGCATGTGGATGATAGCAATTCCATTGGCTTTGGCAGGAGCATTTGTATTTCATTGGTCACCTCTTGCAGTGTATGCCTGTACCTGTCTTGACGAAGTAGGAAAGATTCCGTGGGTTATGCACAGATTTAGAAAATATAAATGGGTAAAAGACCTTACGAGGTGATGGTAAACAATGCTTAAAAAGATTGATAAAGTTCTTTTAATATCCTGGATCCTTGCGATTATATCAGCATTTTTTGTGCATCCGGGAAAAGAGTATATTTCATACATAGACTTTAGATCCTTAGGAATCCTGTGGGGACTGATGGTCATTATTCAGGGATTTAAAGAAAATTCCGTATTTGAGAAGATAGCATCAGCTCTTTTATCTAAAGTAAAGAAGGGATGGCAACTGGCGGCAGTATTGGTGTTTATGTGCTTTGTGGGAAGTATGCTCATAACCAACGACGTAGCACTTATAACATTTGTTCCGTTTGCAATCATGATCCTGCATAACTGCGATATGGAAGATATGATGATACCTGTGATCGTTCTTCAGACAATTGCTGCAAATCTTGGAAGTATGCTAACTCCAATTGGTAATCCTCAAAATCTGTATCTATACGGACTTGCTGGTATGGGACTTCCTCAATTTGTTGCAACTATGCTGCCATATAGCTTATTATCAGCAATTATGCTGTTTTGCACAGTTATCATAATATCGTTTAAAAGTGTAACACCTTCGACAAAAAACTCAACGCTCGTTACAAAGAATTTTGGCAGCAAAATTCAGATTTTAATTTATGGAGTACTTTTTACAATAGCTATTTTGACGGTATTGAGAATTTTTATTCCATGGTATATTTTTGTAATTATCGTTTTATTAGTAATACTGGGAATGGATTACAAAATACTTTTTAGAGCTGATTATGTTTTGCTACTCACTTTTATAGGATTCTTTGTGTTCACTGGAAATATGGGCAGAATTGGCTTTATTAGCGACTTTTTCAGAAATACAATAGATGGAAAAGAGTTTGCTATATCAATAATTTTAAGTCAATTTATCAGTAATGTCCCTGCCACATTAATGCTGTCAGGATTTACAACTAATTATAAGGAACTTTTAATTGGAGTAAATGTTGGCGGTCTGGGAACACTTATTGCTTCAATGGCAAGCCTTATCTCATTTAAGTCTTATACAAAAGAGTACAGAGAAAACACAGGAAAGTACGTACTTACATTTACTTTATTCAATATTTTCTTTTTAATAATGCTGGTGATTTTGCAGCTAATTCTATAAGATAGTAATATTGGATAAGAAAGGTTTTTAAATGGCTAAGAGAATAATAATAACAAATGATGATGGGATTAAATCAGATGGAATAATAAGACTTGCAGAGGCTGCAAAGGAGTTTGGCGAGGTGTATGTAATTGCGCCTGATGACCAGAGAAGTGCAGCATCTCACAGCATAACTTTGAGACATGGTATAGATGTTTTTCCATATGATTTTCCTGTTGAAGGAGTTAAGGCATATTCATGTAGCGGAACACCTGCTGATTGCGTAAGAGTAGGTAGTCTTAGTGTGATGCCAGAGAAGCCTGATATCGTAATGTCAGGAATTAATTTTGGATACAATGTTGCTTCAGATATACAGTATTCAGCAACTGTTGGAGCAGCACTTGAAGGTGAGTTTCAGGGATATCTCTCCATTGCTTTTTCTGAAGGGATGAATGGGATTCATGAGACAACAGATAAATACTTAAGAGATATAATGGCTGAGCTTGTGGAAAAAGAGTACACTTCTGGATTTATCTACAACGTGAATTTCCCTGGATGTAAGCTTGAAAAATGCAAAGGCGTTTTAAAAGACAGGGTAGTATCAAGAAGTGCATTTTACAAAGACAGTTATAAAGAAATAGAAAAACTTCCAAACGATGGAGTGAGATACATGGTAGATGGCGCTTTCTCACCAACTCCTGAAGAAGGCACTGATTATGGTGCGATTTTGGATAATTACGTTTCAATTGGACTTGTGGAGAATCTTTGCTGATGGGTTTTAATTCGTTTACTTTTATATTAGTGTTTCTGCCCATACTTCTTATTGGGTGGTTTGCGCTGAATAAATTAGAAAAATATACGGTGGCAGAGGGCTTTTTAACACTTATGTCACTGTATTTCTATTACACTTTTGGAGTGTCTTTTTTACTGATCTTATTGTTCAGTATTGCAGTAAATTATTGCCTGAGCTTTATTATCAAAAAGAGACCACAAACATCAAAAGTCATAAAGATAATAGGTGTAATATTTAACCTGCTACTTTTATTTTATTTCAAATACCTGGGATTTTTTATCGACAATGTCAATGCGATTTCAGGGGCTCACTTATCGGCAAAAGAAATTCTTATGCCTATAGGAATCAGCTTTTTTACCTTCGGACAGATATCATTTATTGTGGACAGAGCCAATAACGAGGCACCGCACTATCCATTTTTGCAATACGCATTATACACAGTGTATTTTCCAAAACTGATCCAGGGACCAATAGCTTTCCACAAAGAAATGATAGATCAGTTTGAAAACAAGGATTTAAGGCGTTTACATGTGGATAACTTTGCCAGCGGACTTACTTCATTCATAATAGGTCTTGCCAAAAAAGTTATTCTGGCAGATACACTTTCTGGCGCAGTAAACTACGGCTTTCAGCAGACCTACTATTTGGATACAATAACAGTAATAGCCGTAATGCTGGCTTATACATTTCAGATATACCTTGATTTTTCAGGATACTGTGATATGGCAAATGGAGTCAGCATGATGCTTGGCTTTAAGCTTCCTGTGAATTTCAATTCTCCTTATAAAGCATCCAGTGCAAAAGAGCTCTGGCAGCGCTGGCACATGACTCTTTCAAGATTCTTCATCAAGTATGTGTATATCCCGCTTGGTGGAAGCAGAAAAGGAAAAGTAAGAACCGTAGTAAATGTTTTGATAGTATTCGTGCTCAGCGGACTCTGGCATGGGGCCGGATGGACCTATATCTGCTGGGGACTTATGCAGGGACTTTTAGTTGTTTGGGATGACCTTGGAATTATGAGCGTAGCTCCGGAAAAAGGGAAAGAATCAAAAGCAAGATACCTGTTTTTTGAGAAGCCTCTTTTAGTTATTCCAAGAGCTCTAGGAAATGCGCTTACCTTTTTTATGTTTGTTATATCCCTTGTATTTTTCAGATCAGAGGATATGGCCCATGCCATAGGAATGTTTAAGAGATTGTTTTTCTGGACATATCCGGGATTCTTATACAGAACAGCATCAAAACTTGAGATTGCAGAGAATTACATACCAAGACAGCTCTTTTCACAGCTTGGTATGAACGCTGACAATACAGTATACGTAGTGACTCTTGTAATATATATCGCAATTTCAGCCTATATTATGACAAGGAAAAACACACAGGAAATTGTTGAAAAAGCAAATTACAGTAAAAAGATGATTCTTGGACTGGCGCTTTTATTTGTATGGTCATTTATATCACTGTCAAATGTCAGCACCTTCATATACTTCCAGTTCTAAGTGCGAGCTGAGAAAATCAGCCGCGCAGCGGATGATTTTCCTCAGCGAGCACGGGGCGCCGTGCTTGTTGAGAA
>NZ_SVFW01000047.1 GCF_015056685.1 Butyrivibrio sp.
GGCATCTGGGGAGCAATCAACCTTCTTGAAGGTTATGGAAATGACAACCCCGGGGCTAAGTCCCAGGGAATGAAGCATGTTATACCCAGAACGATGGAACAATAATATGAAAGGAAAAGCATAATCCAGATAGCAGGTAGAAGTTAGGTAGAATAATAGCTATTTTAAGCAAATTCATACAGTAATTGCCGTGAGAACGGACTTTAAAAAAGTGTTAATGGAGATTGATTCATTGACGCTTTTTTATTTTGCATTGTTGCGGTAATTACCGAGGCGCGTTTTTCCTTCTCTTCCTTTCCTTTTCTTCCCTTCTCTTTTCTTCCTTCTTCCCCTAGAAAGAAGAGAAAAAGAAAGAACCAAAGAAAAAGAGAATAAAGATATACCCTATTAACTAACTTATCTTATCCCATCTTATCCTATCCATCTTTTCTTTTCGTTTCCGTCCGTGCCACAAACTTCAGAACAGACCAAGAGGGCAGTCAGAAAGGAGCCTAAGAAATGAGCAGATTAACCAAGATAGAACAGGAAACAGTTATCAACTTCAATGCCGGTGAGGAAGAGGCAGTAGTCTATACCAGAGATAAAGCCGTTATAAGAAAACTTGATTCGTTAGTTAGCGAGTTCCCTGATGTGTACAGGTGCATCAAGGCAACTGATATCGACAAGACCTATTCCATGCCAAAACAATACGTTAATTACCGTAAGCCCAGAAGAATAACACAGGCAAGAAGGGATCAGATAAGAGCACAAATGGCTGATATGAATAACAGCCGTAACAAACAATGATTGGAGGTTTCAGATGAGCGAAAACGAAAAGATTTATGGGTATGCAAGGGTGTCGACAAGGGAGCAGAACGAGGACAGACAGATTCTTGCATTGATGGAGATGGGAGTGCCCCAGGGCAACATATATTTGGACAAACTGTCAGGGAAAGATTTTGAACGCCCCCAGTACAAGAAACTGCTTAAAAAGTTAGATGGTAACTCTGTGCTGTATATCAAGTCCATCGACAGACTGGGGCGTAACTATCATGATCTCAGCGATCAGTGGCGTACCATCACCAAGGAGAAAGGTGCGGATATTGTTGTGATTGATATGCCGCTCCTTGACACAAGGCGCGAAAAGAGCCTGCTTGGAACATTTATCAGTGACCTTATATTGGCTTTACTGTCATATGTGGCGGAGACTGAGTATCAGACAATCCACCAGAGGCAGGCTGAAGGAATTGCCGCAGCGAAGGCAAGAGGTGTCCGTTTTGGGAGAATGCCCAAGCCACTTCCTGAGAACTTTCAGGATGTCTATCAGCGTTGGAAACATAAAAAGATATCGATAGCGCAAGCTGCAAAAGAGTGCGGAATGCCACAGACAACGTTTTATGAGAGAGCAAAAGCATTCGGTAATATCAAGATAAAGAATCCATAAAAAAGTTCGAGAAGGTGTACTTTCTCGAACTTTTATGCGATGCATTCTAGTACCTATTAATATACCATATTTCGATAATCACTTTTATGAAAATTGTATAAACATAGTGTTTATCAATGTTTAATAAAATTTTGGTTTAGAGAAAAATAAACAGAGTTTGACAATTCAAGAAAGTACACAATTCTGAATATTATAATAGGAGGTTACACCATGGCAAAAGTTAGAGTTAATAGTTCTGGCCCGAATAAAGTCAAAGTGATTAAAGTCGTACGAGAAATAAGCGGATTAGGTCTTAAAGAGGCGAAAGACTTTGTTGATGGATTAGATAGTGGGCCAGCGAATTTGGATTTATTACCTGGTGTAACTGTTAGTCAGGCTGCAGCAGCTCTTGAGGCAGAAGGGGCAAGTGCTTCTTCTGGGTGGACTGGAGATTCAGGCAATTCATCGTTTCAATCTGCAGTTCATAGTGGCAATGAACCAACTATAATTGATGTTGAGAATCCCCGAATGGTTTCAGAAGAAAATAATAATTCCGAACCGAGTAATAATCTTACAAGCGAGCTTTCTGCAACTGAAGTAATAACAGGTACAACTTTTCAGCCTATTGTAGAGTCTAAAAAAGTATCCCAGTTAGATCGTGAAGATACTATGAAAGTGCTTGTGGAAGTAGGAAAGATAGCACAGGAAGAGGAAGACATTGCAGCGGAGCAAAGAATGTTAGCTCAGAAGAAGTCTGGTTTATTAAATCAGGCAGAAGAATTAAGACATGTAATGTCTGATGGGGCTAAAAAGAAAATCTGGATAGGTACTGGAATAGCCGCCGCAGTTGGAATTCTTATAGTATTCCCGATAGGTACGATTGTATTGGCGATTATTGCTTATTTTGTGCTTAAAGCCATAATTGGTAAAAAAGATCTTGAAGAACATGCAGCAGAGAATAATGCAAATGCTGAGAGATTCCTTGAGACAAATCTGAACCCTGTTTTGGCACAAATTGATGATTGTAATGCCCATGAGAAGGATTTTTATTCTAGCGGAAAGAAGGAATGGGCGTTAGATATTGTAGGTCAGGACATGTATTATAGTGCATGTATAGAAGATTTGTATAATTTACTTCAAAATCGCCGAGCAGATAACTTAAAAGAAGCGTTAAATAAATATGATGATACACAACACAGAGCAAGAATGGAAGAAATGCAGGCAGCTATAAAGAATGCATCTGAATTAAGTGCAGAAGAAGCAGCAAAGCAAACAGCTTTAGCTCAAGCTATAGAAAAGAATTCGCATCAGGCAGCTACTGCTGCGAAGGCTACGGCTTATCATACAAGGCAAATTGATAAAAATACTCGACGATTCAGATAAAAGAGGATGTAATCATGAAATGTCCTAGATGCGGAAATGATTATTGCAAAATAATTGCTCAAACAAATTCAACAGGAACTGATTATTCGATATGTAATGGCTTATTAGGTGAAATCTGTTTTGGACCAGCTGGTTTTATGTGTGGTTTTTCTGATAGTAGGAAAACAGATGTTGATTCTTATTGGGTATGTCAGAAGTGTGGACATAAATTTAAAGCATAATGAATGATGAACTATGGATAAAGCTTATGAAAATAGGAGCACATTGTGGATGCCATCAACGTCCAGATAGAAGCCTATTCATTAAAGGGTACCAGTTTCCTATCTGTGCAAGATGCACTGGAATTCTTTTTTCTAGACCAATCGGGATTTGGTGTTTTGTCAAAAAGAAGTGTTCATTTTGGCTTTCATTATTGCTCGTCCTTCCAATGGCAATTGATGGAACGATTCAGTTGGCAGATATCTATAAGTCAACTAACAGAAGGAGGTTTGTTACAGGTTTTTTGGCAGGAATAGGCATGACTTATATTGAATTGAAAGCCCTTGAACTGATGGCTGAAAGGCTAATTAAGCTATTTAAGAGGTAGCAAAATATGGAAATTTTAGCCAATGGCATAGTCATAATGTGGGTAATTTATATTGCTGTAGGATTAGTGGTTTATCACAATATTTTCAATGTTATCTATTTTGATTTTTGGTCGGCTATAATCAAGGAGGTAGGCGGAGGAATTATTTTTGCTACCATTATGACATGGATATCGGCTTTTTGTTGGTGGCTAGCTGCAATTATTCTTTTATTGTTGGGTGTTTGGCTTTCACGAAAGGCTAACTCAAAGGGAGTTCTGATTCTTTTCGTAGTGTTTGCAATAGTAGCTTCTTTGATTGGGATAGGATATAAAAACCATCAAACAAAGAAAGTTAATACAGAAAGTGAAACTGTGGAAGTGACAGGATGAAATCTACGTTCAGCAAACCATACAAAACATGACATTTGACTAAGATTAACAGGATAAAGCAAAGAGGATTATTCCAAACGGAATAGTCCTTTTTTCTTTGCCCTGCGCAGGACAATAATAAATCATTTTTTCACAAGGAGGGTTGTGTATGATCAACAATGAAGTAACTGTAAACAAGGGGGTTGAGAATGCTGAGAAGCAGCTCCAGCAGGCGAAGAATCGTCTTACGCAGGAGAAGAAGAAAGCAAACGATGCTCGAAGAAGAATTGAGAACCGTCACAAGTATATGATGGGAGGCGTGGTCCACAAATACTTCCCTGAGTGCTACAGCTTTGAAGAGGATGAAATGAACGAGATTCTTAAGACAGCTCTGGCTACACAGGAGTGCAAGAAAGTGATAAGTGACATCAAGTTCAGAGCCACACATCCACAGAGCAAAAATGAAGAAAGCGAGGTGACAGGATGACGCGAAACCGTACCGGCAACCTCAACACTTCTTTTCCACCCAATTTATTGGGTGCGCACAGATATACCATCTTCGATGGTACGTGCGCCCTTCCGGGGGACTCCTGCGGAGGGCATTGTCCATGCCTTGCATGTCCAAAAGGGGAAGCTACACTTCCCCTTCGGCGCAGAAAGAAGCGCCTACCCTATTGTCCGCTCACAGTCCATGATAACGACGAGCTTCGCCGTTATCGTGCCCTGAGAGCTTTGCGTGTGGCAGAAAGGAGGTTAGCCAATGCCAAAGTTCTTGAGCACACGCATATCCGTCGTCAGCCGAGGAGGTGGAAGTAAAGGCGGGGGAGGTGGATCCGCTGTAGATGCTTCGGGTTATATGGATCGTGAGGAACGTGAAAGCGAATATGACGGTCACAAATATCACCCTGATGCAAAAGAGGATTTAGTCCACAAGGAGGTAGATCTGCCAGACAATGCCCCAAGGGAATATCAGGATCCCAATGTGCTCTGGAATGCTGTTGAGATGGTTGAGAAAAATAAGAACGCTCAGCTCTGCAGGATGATGAAAGCATCCCTGCCAAATAATTGGTCATATGAGGTTGCCAAAGAAACTGTCAGGCAGTACGTCATGGATAATTTTGTTTCCAAGGGTATGTGCTGTGAGTGGGCAATCCATGACTCGGTCAATAAGCATGGGCAGAGGAATCTCCATTTTCACTGTCTGATGACTCTTCGAGCCATGGATGAAAATGGCAAATGGCTTCCAAAGCAGCGTAAGATTTATATTCTTGATGAGAACGGGAACAAGATCCGCAGGGGGAAGAATTATCTATGCAAGACAGAACAGGTAACCGATTGGAATGATAAAGGCAAAGCAAAGGAGTGGAGAAAGAACTTAAGCGACCTTATCAATAAGACAAACGATGCACTCAAGATAAATGAAACTTGGGAGCATCGCTCTTTTAAGGAGCTTGGGATAGATGCCCTTCCGACCATCCATCTTGGTAGTCAGGCTAACGCTCTGGAGAATAAAGGTATTCACACAGAGCGTGGCGATTACAATCGCAAGGTCAGGGAACTAAGAGGACTTGCTAAGTTCATTGATTACACTTCTGTCATGATAGAGAATTACAAGAAAGCTGCTGCTACGAAAGTTGCAGAGGTTAAGAACGAAATCGTTGACCTTATCGACAGAGTGGTTAAGCGACATAATTTCCTGAAGCTGCCACTTGTGAGCGGTGTTTTTCTTGCCAAGGTTTCCAATAGGCAGATGCTACAGGATCCGAGCAACATGATTAGCTTCTTGGAAAAAAATGACATTAAGAGCTTTGATGAACTGCACAGTTTCAGCTCTGGTCATCTTGCTGAGTATAATAAGTTATCTGCTAAGTTCTCTGGATATGGCAATCAGATCAAGACACTCATGGCTAAGATTGAAGCCTACGACCGTTTCAAACCTTTCCTTGATGTTTTCAGAAAAAGCGAGAGCTTGAAGGGACTTGTCAAATGGAAGTACGACAAGGAAAACAGGGTAACGCTTGAAGCGTATCCTGAACAGCTTAAGGCATTCCGAAAGGTTGTTCCCAAAGGTGAGAAGATAGATCCTAAAAAGTGGAACGATGAGATGGCAGCTCTTTTTGACAAAAGAGAGGACATGGAAGGCCTGCTACAGAAAGAGGTGGGTGATCTTGCCTGTGTTGAAGTTATTGATTTCAACAAGAAAAATGAGGAACGTGAACACAGAAATGATGTTCATGCCAAGGAGAAATCCAAGGAACGAGAACGGACACCGTCAAGAAAAAGCCATCAGGCTGAAAGGTAATCTGGGGGACTTGAGGTCGCAATTTGCGACCTCAAAAACCACCTATAAAGTTTGCATTAAATCGCCTCTTTGCTAATTGTAAGGCTTGTGTTAGAGTGATATTATTAACTTGAAGGAGTATGTATGGGGAAGAAAGACAAAGAGACAGAAATCTCAAGAACTGAGCTTAGTGCTCAGATAAATGCCGAACTTGAAAAGGCGATAGATGATTTAACTCTATTTGACGATGATTTGATGAGCAAGGTCTTCGATGGAAATATTGAAGCTGCTGAGTTGCTTTTGAAGATAGTCCTTGAAAGAGATGACATCAAAGTTAAACGTGTGAAGGGACAGGTGGAGCTTAAAAGTGCATATCCTGGTGGCAGAAACATCAGACTTGATATTGTTGCAGTTGATGAGAATGGCGTTCAGTTTGATGTTGAGGTTCAGAGGAATACCAAAGGCTCACATATAAAGAGAGCAAGATATCATCAGAGCATGATCGACTCAAGACTTTTAAAGAAAAAGCAGGAGTTCAAATCCATCATAGATACTTATGTTATCTTCATTTGCCAGCATGATAAGTTTAAGGCAAATAAGCCGATATATCATGTAGACAAGACTGTTAGAGAAACAGGGGAGGCATTTGATGATGGTGCCCATATTATTTACGTGAACGGTAAATATCGTGGGAAGGATGATTTTGGTAAACTGGCACATGACTTTAATTGCAAGAAAGCTGATAACATTTATTTTAAGCCTCTTGCTGATGGAGTCAGGCATTTCAAAGAAACAGAGGAAGGACGTGATGCTATGTGTGAATCATTTACAAAGTTAGCTGATAAGGTTGCAGATGAAAGAGCCGAGCAGACAACAATAAATAACATCAAGCTCATGATGAAGAATATGAAGTGCAGTCTTGAAGAGGCACTGAATGCTCTTGAGATTAAGGGCAAGGAACGTGCAATCATAGCAAAGCAGCTTCAGAAGTAACAAGTTAATATCGTAATATGCACATGAAGCAGTAGATCAAAATGGTCTGCTGCTTTTTTTATGCGCCGAAGGCACGATAAGCCGATAACAGTAATGCAACAAATAGTTTATTCGTACAAAGGAGGTATTCCTATGTGTAAGACAAATTTCACGGTAGTTGTATTTTATGATGGCACGAGGAGTGCCAAGGAAGTGGTTAATGATGCGATTGCATCAAAGGTTAGAAGAAAAATTGATAATGATATAGAGATTCCTGAAGGAAAGGAATATAATCAAGATAATACTCAGGAGATAAATTATCCGAGTCTATCTGGATTATGCGGGTAAATGAGTATGAGAATGTCAAATGAACAGATGGAGGATCTCCTTGCACCGACTTACAAGGTGGGAGTGTACTGCCGTCTCTCCAAAGAGGATGAAGATAGCCGAGAGGGGGAGAGTCAGAGCATATCGCATCAGCGTGAGATCATAGAGGGATTCTGCAAAAAGAAAGGATGGAGAGTAGAGGACGTTTATGTTGATGATGGCTATTCTGGAACGACTTCCAACAGACCATCATTACAGAGATTATTATCAGACATTGAAGAAAAGAGAATAAATGTCGTAGTCACCAAGGACTATAGCCGTTTAGGTAGAGACAATCTTTTCACTGAGCAGCTTCGTGAGATATGGTTTCCAAAGCATAATTGCAGATATGTGGCAATCAACGACAACATCGATACCATGTACGAGGATGAATATGCACCATTTAAGGCTGTGATCAATTCACAGTATTCCAAGGATATTTCCAAGAAGGTGCACTCATCATATCTTAATCAGGCTGAGAAGGGCAGATACACAGGAGTTGTGCCACCCTTTGGATATCTTAAAGATCCAGAGGACACTTATCATCTTGTGATAGATGAAGAGACAGCTCCTTATGTCAGACAGATATTTGATTGGGCGCTTGATGGTCATGGAACAGCTTTTATTAAAAGACATCTCGAAGAAAATAAGGTGCCTTGCCCCACATGGTGGAATAGAAAACGTGGTTTTCGTAATCATTTCACAAAGTGGGAGATCCAAGATCCTGAGAATGGCAAGTATGTATGGGATGACTCGGTAATTGCCGATATGCTTATAAATCCGGTTTACTATGGTGCAGTAGCATCACAGAAAAAGAACTATAAGTTCAAAGTTGGGGTAATTAACGAGAAAAAACCTGAGGAATGGATTGTTGTAGAGAACACTCATGAGCCTTTAGTTGATCAGGACTCTTTTGACATTATCCAGCAGAAGATTGCGTCAAGAAAGTGCAGCCGAGGTGATGGTACGTATTCCCTGTTTGCCGGGCTTATCAAATGTGGTGAGTGCGGAAAGGCTCTTACAATCCGTAAGACCAACGCTAAGCATCCGCAGGATGTATATGCTTGTGTGACTTATAACAGGCATGGTAAGCACCACTGCACACAGCATCGTGTTGAGTATGATATGCTCTACGATATTGTGTTTGATGAGATAAAGAGGCTTGCCAAGCAGACAGTTGATGCGGAGGAGGTAGCGCGAAGCCTTGCAGATGCCTATGAGCATGAGCGTGAGAACCAGAAGGAGCTTCTAGAGCGTAACATTGCAAAGGCAAGGAGCCGTATTGAAACTCTTGACCGCATGACATCCAAGCTCTATGAGGATCTTCTTTCAGGGAGAATCACAGAGAATATCTTTGAATCAATGATCGAGAAAACCAAGACAGAAGCTGATGATCTCGAAAAGCAGATTGCAGAAGATGAAAAGCGTCTCTCAAAAAATGACAGCGAAAGTGGCAATGCCAGAAAATGGATAGACCTTATAAAGGACTATGCAGATATTACAGAGCTTGATGCTGATACTCTCAATCGTCTTATCAACAAAATTATTGTTCATGAAGAGATAACAAAGGACGGAGATAGGAACATCTCCATGGAGATACACTATAACTTTCGTCCAACCGATGAATCTAAGACTTACAATCTATCAGACATGGCTGCAGCCAATTCTGTGGCAAAGGCTATGTGATCAAGAATTCTATATAACTTCTACGTAGGAAGTAGCTATTATTCTACCTACTTCCTACACCATAAAAATTTCCATCAAATTAGGTATAACACAGCTCATGGCTGGCGGTGGTGTTGCCCTCGTTGGTACAACACTCGTTCCTCTTCTTGCTGGTTTGTTCTGATCGGCAGCTCCGGAAGAGAAATACAACTGACAACTGAATAATGAAGAATTCAGAGAAAGCGGATATCTCCATTTGGCAGATATCCGCCTTTTACTCTGGATGAAAAATACCCAGCATAATGCTGGTAGAAACTTAGGAGGGATATGTTTGATCAATTATTTGCTGAGATAGAACAGCATCTCAAAGATATGATAATTCCCTACCTTATGAGTGTATTGCAGACCATGTTTGACTGTGTTAATGATCAGGTCGGAACAATCGCTTCAGATGTGGGAACAACGCCTTCAGCATTCAATCCTACTATCTTCGGAATGGTAAGAAATATCTCTGAGACGGTGATTATGCCGATAGCGGGAATAATCCTGACGTTTGTTGCCTGTTATGAGCTGATCCAGCTTATCATCAGTTACAACAATCTGGCGAACTTCGAAACATGGTTCATCTTTAAATGGGTGTTCAAGACATTCATTGCAGTAGAGATCATCACGCATACCTTTGATTTCACGATGGCTGTATTTGATGTTGCACAGCATATCATCTTAAATGCCGGTGGAGTCATTGTATCATCAACAGCGGTTGATGCATCAGCACTTGCGGCTATGCAGTCAACTATAGAGGCTATGGATATATGGAGCATCTTTGCCCTGTTTTTCCAGGTCTCAATAATCATGATAGTAACGCAGATCCTTTCAAAGCTCATATTCGTCATTATCTATGTGAGAATGATAGAGATCTATATGTATGTTTCCCTTGCTCCGATACCACTCGCTACTTTTGCTAACAAGGAGCAGAGCTCAGTCTGCATCAATTATGGAAAGAGTCTGTTTGCTCTTGGACTCCAGGGATTTCTTATCATGATATGCGTTGGTATCTATGCTGCGCTTATACAGTCACTTGCATTTTCAAGCGATATCGTGGGATCCCTCTGGGGAGTTGTAGGATACACGATCCTTTTGGCATTCTCGCTGTTTAAGACAAACACAGTAGCCAAGGCAATCCTGCAGTGCACATAAAATGAGGAAGGAGAAATATGGCAGCTTCATATATATCAGTACCAAGGGACCTTACTAAGGTCAAAAGCAAGGTATTCTTAAATCTGACAAAAAGACAGCTCATATGCTTTTTAGTGGCGGCGCTCATAGGAGTTCCGTCCTTTTTTCTTATTAAGAGCATGGCACCGATAAACGTGGCGGTCATGAGCATGATGGTCATTATGATGCCCATCTTCTTTTTTGCCATATATGAGAAGAACGGAAGACCTTTGGAAGTCTATCTTGGTCATTTCATAGAGGCCGTGTTTGTGCGGCCAAGGAAACGTCCGTATAAAACGGATAATTATTATTCAGCTCTGGAGAGAACAGCCAGGGCAGAAAGGGAGGTGAACAAAATTGTTCGTGGTTCCGTGGAGAAAAAATAAGAACACAAGACAGTTTAAGATGCCTGAGGGCTTATCAAAAAGTGAACAGGCTCAGGTAAAAGAAATAATTAAGAACGCACAGAAGGATGATGGGACTCCAAGAACGGCGCAGCAGACCCTTCCTTTTGACCGCGTATTTCCTGATGGAATAGTCAGAGTCGGCATGGATTACTACACCAAGACGATACAGTTTCAGGACATAAATTATCAGCTTGCCCAGCAGGATGATAAGACAGAGATCTTCGAGGAGTGGTGCAGTTTCCTAAATTTCTTCGATAGCTCCGTACACTTCCAGCTTTCATTCATGAACTTTGCTACAGAAGTAGGAGACTTCGAGAAAAAGATAGCTATTGCCCATCAGTCAGATGCATTCAATGATGTTAGGGATGAGTATTCAGGAATACTCCTTAGGAACATGCAGGCCGGCAACAATGGTCTTACCAAAGTAAAGTATATTACTTTCGGTATCCATGCAGATTCCATGAAGTCAGCAAAGCCAAGACTTATCCATATCGAGATGGATATCCTGAACAATTTCAAGAGGCTTGGTGTAATAGCTGAGACCTTGAACGGAGAGCAGAGGCTTGCTCTTATGCATAAGCAGCTTCATATGGGAGATAATGCTAAGTTCCACTTCGACTGGAGATATCTTGTGAAGAGTGGTCTTTCTGTAAAAGACTTTATAGCACCAAGCTCTTTTGAATTCCCTAATGGCAGGTATTTTAAGATGGGAGATACATGGTGCTCCATGAGTTTTTTATCAATCGATGCTTCAGATGTCAGTGACAGAATGCTTGCGGATTTCCTCGGGATGGAATCAAGCCAGATAGTCACAATGCATCTTCATTCCGTTGACCAGAATGAGGCGATAAAGACAGTAAAGCACACCATCACAGAGCTTGATCGTTCCAAGATTGAGGAGCAGAAAAAGGCTGTAAGAGCCGGATATGACATGGAGATTATCCCCTCAGACCTTGCTACTTATGGAAAAGACGCAAAGGCACTGCTTAAGGAATTGCAGTCCCAAAACGAGAGAATGTTTCTTCTGACGTTTCTTATCATGAATACCGGAAGGACAAAGGAAGAACTGGATAATAACATTTTCCAGGCTTCTTCCATCGCACAGAAACACAGCTGTAATCTGGTACGCCTTGATTTCCAGCAGGAGCAGGGACTTGTGAGCACTCTGCCTCTTGCTTATAACGAGGTTGATATCCAGCGTGGCATGACAACTTCAAGCACAGCGATCTTTGTTCCATTTACGACTCAGGAACTTTTCCAGGATCACAGGGGAGCGCTTTATTATGGGCTTAATGCTCTTTCAAACAACCTTATCATGGTAGACAGAAAGAAACTTAAAAACCCTAACGGCCTTATCCTTGGAACACCTGGTGCAGGTAAGTCATTTGCTGCAAAGAGGGAGATAGTAAACTCATTCCTTGTAACAGATGACGATATCATCATATCGGATCCCGAGTCAGAGTATCGTGCTATGGTGGAATACCTTGGCGGTCAGGTGGTAAAGATCAGTCCTACATCAGACCAGTACATTAATCCGATGGACATCAACATGAACTATTCCGAGGATGATAACCCTGTAATGCTGAAAGTAGACTTCATCCTTTCGCTCTGTGAACTTATCATGGGAGCAAAGGACGGACTGCAGCCAACGGAGAAGACTGTAATAGACAGGTGTGTCCGTCAGGTCTACAGGAAATATCTTGAGGATCCAAAACCGGAGAATATTCCAATTTTGGAAGATCTTTACAATCTGCTTCTTAAGCAGGATGAGCCTGAAGCAAAGTATGTTGCAACTGCACTTGAAATCTATGTAACTGGTTCCCTTAACGTCTTTAACCACAGGACAAATGTGGAACTGCGCAATCGTCTTGTATGTTTTGACATAAAGGACCTTGGTAAGCAGCTTAAGAAGATAGGCATGCTCATCATTGAGGACCAGGTATGGTGCAGAGTTTCAGAAAACAGAGAAGCAGGAAAGTCCACCCGTTACTATATGGATGAGATGCATCTGCTCCTTCGTGAAGAGCAGACAGCCGCTTATACAGTGGAGATCTGGAAGCGCTTTAGAAAGTGGGGAGGTATGCCGACAGGCATAACTCAGAACGTTAAAGACCTGCTTGCATCAAGGGAAGTAGAGAATATCTTTGAAAATTCCGACTTCATTCTGATGCTTAATCAGGCCGTAGGGGACAGGGCAATCCTTGCAAAGCAGCTTAACATAAGTCCACACCAGCTTTCGTATGTAACACATTCGGGAGAAGGTGAAGGGCTTATTTTTTATGGCAATGTAATACTGCCGTTCATCGACAGATTTCCTAAGGAAACAAAGCTGTACGAGGTTATCAATACCAAGTTCTCAGAGACTTCTGGGCAGAAAGAACAGCAGAAAGCCGCTGTTTAACACGACGGGAGATATGCAATGGATGAAGGATTATACACAAGGGAGCCTCGTGATGAGGCTTCCTCTGATACAGAAAGGGTAAGGACCCATGCTACAAAACTGAAGAATAAGGATTCCGCAAGAAGGTACTACGAAAAGAAACTCCGTAATGGAAAGGCCGACAACAGGGATTCTGCAGAGGAACAGATGAGAAAAGAGAAGATCCACAAGCAGAGTCAGAAGAAGGCTAATGAGATCGAGAAGAAGCGCAAGAACGCTGAAGCAAAGAAGAAAGCTGACCAGAATGCAAGGAAAGGCTCTGAGCTTTCAAGAAATGCTGTTTCAAAAGTCGGAGCTGCAGCCGGGATGGTCACTGATGTTATCGGAAGTGCCCAGGAGGATAGCAAGGACGAGTCTTCTGTAGCTGAAGAAGTTGTTGAAAGTGGAGGCTATATTGCCAGCGGAGCTGTGAGCAGTGCTACTTCTAAGGTAAAGAACAAGAAGTACAGCAACAAGATGCATGGAAGAAAAGAACTATCTGCAGAAAAGGAAGCAGCTAGGAGAAAAGCCCAAAGAGAAATGCAGAGAAAAGCTATGGAAAAACAGGCAAGGGCGGCGGAAAATGGCGGCAAGATAGGACGAAAGATTACTGACAAAGCAGAAGATCTTGCAGCTCTTTTATGGGAAACAGTAAAAGAGTTTGTAGAAGACAATCCTGTTACAGCAGCGATTATCGTTCTCGTGCTCATTCTGATCATAGCGCTCATGGGGCTACTTGGTTCATGTTCTGCCATGGGTGGCGGAGGCGGCGATGTCATTATGGGCACATCCTATACCGCAACTGATGAAGACATACTTGGCACGGAGGATGATTATAAAGATCTGGAGGAAGGACTTCAGGATGATATTGATAACATCGAGTCTGATTATCCTGACTATGACGAGTACAACTACTACCTTGATGAGATAGGACATAACCCTTATCAGCTGGCAGCAATCCTTACAGTGCTTTATGAGGCATATAAGAGAGAAAATGTGCAGGCGAAGATACAGGAGATATTTGATATCCAGTATGAGCTTACCGTGGAGGAAGTAGTTGAAATCAGGGAAAGGGAAGTTGAGGACACAAGATGGGTAGAGGATGATTCCTATGCCGAAGGTGGGTATTGGGAAGACTATACCTACACTGAAGAGTATGAGTATTACATCCTGAATGTATATCTTGTGAATAAAACGCTTGATGTTGTCCCAGATGAACTTGGAATGACTGATGCGGAAAAACAGCGTGTGGCACTTCTTTTATATACCTTTGGTAACAGGAAGTATCTTTTTGGAGATGAGGATATCTATAACCTCCCCGGAGAAGGAGATGAAGGCAGCCATGATCACAGAGTTCCAGGCGAATATCTTTCTGATGAACAGTTTGCAAGGATGCTTGCTGAAGCTGAGAGGTATCTAGATGTTCCTTATGTATGGGGTGGTTATAGTCCTTCGGGTTTTGACTGTTCAGGATTTGTGAGTTATGTCATAAACCACTGTGGAAACGGATGGAACTATGGAAGACTTACAGCTAATGGACTCAGGGCAAGGACAGCAAATGTTCCTGCCTCAGAAGCAAAACCGGGAGATCTTATCTTTTTCCAGGGGACTTATGCTACATCCGGAGCGAGCCACGTTGGAATATACGTCGGCGGTGGTTGGATGATCCATGCAGGTAATCCTGTTCATTATTCGAATATCAATACACCTTACTGGCAGTCACATTTCCTTGGATATGGGCGTATCCAGTAGGGACAATGCAGTCTCTGTGTTATCGCAGGGACTGTTATTTTTGGAGGAAAAAGCATGTTTGAGAAATTACAGAGAATAAGGGCTGAAGTTGAGAGGAATGGGAAAAGGCTTGAAGAAGATCAGAAGAAATATGATGACAGTCTTGCCCGTCTCAAGGCAGAGGAAGCAACCACAGTGCTTGGAGTGGTTGAGATTATGAAGCTCACACCTGAGAAAGCAGCGGAGCTTCTGGGATACCGCGAGGAGCCAAAGACTTCAGCTTCAAAGAGTAAGAAAAAAGATACTTCTGAAAAGAAGAGTGTTTCAGAAGAGGCAATTGATGATCAGAACACAACAAACGTTGGAATGGAGGATATCTTAAATGAAAGCTATTAAGTTGATTGGTGCCAGAGTTAAGACTCTTGGCGTGTCAGTGGCTCTTATGGGGTCACTTTTTTGTTTGAGCCCTGTGACTGCTTTTGCAGGAGGACCTACCTGCATCTGCGAGGAGAAGTGCACAGAGGATCATGTAAATCCTGACTGTCCTATCTGCAAAGAGGACTATCGCAACTGCGAGGGCAAAGATCCTGTTATCGAGGAAAAGTGGGGACCACTTACTCCTGATGGCAACATGGAGCTTGTTGATGATTACGGCTCTCTTGAAGCCGGTGGTAAGCAGTTCATCACAGTCATGACAAAGAACGGTAACTATTTTTATATCATCATTGACCGTGATGATGACGGAAACGAGAAGGTTCATTTCCTCAACATGGTTGATGAGTCAGATCTTTTATCCCTAATGGATGATGATCAGGTGGCTGAGTATATCGCAGTGACAGGTAAGGGAATAGAAAAAGAGGAAGAGCCTAAGGTAGTAGAGCCAACACCTGCTCCTGTAGAGCCTGATCCTGAGCCTGTGGTAGAACCTGAGCCGGAAAAAGAACCGGTTAATGTAAATGGAATCATGGCAATCATTCTTGTTATCGGTCTTGCGGCTGCAGGAGGATTTATGTATTACACATCAACCAAGAATAATAAGAAAAAGCAGAACGGAGTGGATCCAGACCAGGACTATACAGATCAGGAGTACCTCGACAGTATCAGTAATGACAATGGAGAGGACTTTGAGACCGAGGATGATATTCCTGAAGAGGAGCCTTCTGAGGAAGAGGGGGATGAGTGATATGGCGAGAAGATCCAGATACGTTGCTTATGTGAAGGCTGTGAGAAGAGCAGAGAAAAAGGAGTCGAAGGATGGAAAGAGAAGACAGGTTAAAGCAGCTGACAGACCAGCTAACTGATGGCGTTAAGGCAGTCCGTGACAGCGGGGAGTACAAAAAGCTCCTCGCTGTAATGGCAAAGTTTCCGCATTATTCACTCAATAACTGCATGCTTATTGCTATGCAGAGACCGGATGCAACGCTATGTCAGGGATTTGATGGATGGAAGCGCATGGGCCGCTACGTGAAAAAAGGAGAGAAGGGCATCAAAATCATTGCTCCTGCTCCATACACTGTTCAGAAGGAAGTAGACAAGCTTGGCAGTGATGGCAAGCCAGTTCTCGATTCTGATGGTGAGCATGTGAAAGAAACAAAAGAGTATCAGGTCATGGGCTTTAAGGCTGAGACCACTTTTGATGTTTCACAGACTGATGGTAAAGAGCTACCAAAGATCGGAGTGGATGAGCTTAAGGGCGAAGTCGATAAATATGAACTTATGATGGGAGTCCTTAAGGATTTAAGTCCTGTTCCGATTGGCTTTGAGGATATCAAGTCAGGGGCAAAGGGGTATTATCATACAACTGAGAAGAGGATAGCAATTCAGAAGGACATGAGTGAGCTGCAGACTATAAAGACATGCCTGCATGAGATCACACATGCCATGCTTCATGCGGATGCACCTAAGGAGATCAGTAAGAGCAGGAAAGAGCTGGAAGCGGAAGGAACAGCATGCATTGTACTTAAGTATATGGGCTATGATACTGATGCCTATAGCTTTCCATATCTTACCGGGTATACAACGGATGCTGATATGAAGGAACTGAAGGATTCCCTGAATACTATCAGGAGAACTTCTTCGAAGATCATCACCAAGATTGAGAACGAATATAGCAACATCTACATGGAGAGACATCCTGAAATCGTACCGGATAATGAGCCGGTAAAAGAGTCCAGAGAAAAAGTATCTGAAGATAAAGCACCTAAGACAGAGTCTTCTGATGACTGGCCACTTGTAGATGAGCCAAAAGAAAAAGTAATAGCAGAGAGACGGATTCTTGGAACAGTACGCATCTTACCTGATGGTGCTGGAGGAAAGAAACCGTCTCTTTTAGATTCGCTGAAGGTAGAAAAGGAAAAGTTAAAAAACAAATTTGCCGGAAATGGCAGCAAGGATGAGAAAGGGGTAGCAATTTGATGGAAAAGAACAGAGAACATGAAAAGTATGTAAAGCTGCTTGAAGAGAATTATCTCATGTTAAAGGTTATAAAGACTTCTGAGGACTCGACTTACCTGTTTGAAAAGTCGCTTGAAAACATTGCTGATTCGCTCCGGGTTGTTAAGAAGGGGCTGGAATTCTTTGGTGATGCAACTGATTTGCTTGATACAGTTGAGAATCTCGTGGAAGACTTAAAAACTACGGCAAAAACGATGGCAGAAACTTATTGCCTTATTGGTTCACTTACAGAAGTAAGTAATACTGGAGAGGAGGTTGCGGATGGGAACACCTGAAGATGACGGATGGATCAACGCCGAAGATTATGACGGCTACATTCCATTCGAAAGTAAGGAAGAAAATGAAAAGAGGCTGGCAGCTCTTCATGAGAAACAGGCTGCAGCAAATATCGTAGGCGACTGTCCTGCATGTGGCACTCATGTTATCGAGAGGGAGAAGGGATTCTTCTGTGACAACATGGAGTGCCATTTTGCTTTATGGAAGAATAACAGATTTTTCCAGGCAATCGGCAAGGAAATGACAAGAGAAGTCGCTGATGATCTTTTGAACTGTGGAACAGTCAAGCTGGAGAACTGTGTTTCCAAAAGAACCGGAAATAAGTTCAGCTGCTACGTTGACCTGACACTCGATGAGGAAGAGAGGCCGCATTTCGAGATCCGATTTCCTCAAAAGAAGCGAAGAAGGGAGTGAACCTATTATGGAACATAGAACTGGAACACCTATAGAAAAGTGGGATGAAGTAAATGGAAACACTGCACCACCTGTTATAAAGCTTCCACAGGAACTTGATCCTATCATGATTGGAAATGTCAGAAGGGGGCTTGAAGATCAGATAGAGCAGAATGATAACAATCTGGATGGAATCATTAATAACGTGCCTACTGTTGTTGATGATAATGCCAACGGAATCCCGGATGAGGATGAAAAAGAATACCACAGACAGTCTGCGCCAGAGATTGCCAGTATTCCTAAAACGCCTGCCCATGAGAAAGAGGAAAAGAATTCTCTTTTGAAAATGCTCCATGACTGTAAACCGGAAGTGGATGACAAACCGTACAGGGAGCTTCATCCTGAGCTGGTGCTATGATATGGCAGTTGATTATGTAGATAAGATCCTCGTCAAAATGAAACCTGAGGATGTAAAAGCTATTCAGGCAAAGATGGAACAGGCTGGCGTTAAGAATCGAAGTGCTTATATCAGAAAGATGGCAATAGATGGTTATATCATTGTGCTGGACCTTTCCGATATCAAAGAGGTTGTCAGGCTGCTTCGCATCAACAGCAACAATCTTAACCAGTATGCCAAGAAAGCAAATGAAACCGGCAGCATTTATCTGCAGGATATTCAGCAACTGAAAAATCAGCAGGAAGAAATATGGATAGCAGTAAAGGACGTTCTTGCCCGCCTTGCTGCAATACAATAGTTTGATGGCCATGGGATTAGAAATAGTCTCATGGCCAGTTTTTTTATTTATGGAGGAGATAATGGCAGCAACAAGACTAATTGCATTACATCATACAAAAGGCAGGACTCTTCATAAATGTATTAGCGAGAGAACTGACTATGCAATGAATCCGGATAAGACAGATAACGGGATCTATGTAACTTCATATGCATGCGATCCGAAGACAGCTAGTGAGGAATTTCTTTTATCCAAGAGAAATTATGAACAGATAATAGGACGGAAAAGAAAAGATGATGTCATAGCGTATCAGATCAGGCAGTCGTTCCGGCCCGGAGAGATCACACCAGAGGAAGCTAACCGAATCGGATATGAAACGGCTATGAGATTCACAAAAGGAAATCATGCCTTTGTCGTGGCAACACATACTGATAAAGCTCACGTTCATAATCATGTGATCTTTAATTCCACTACGCTTGACTGTCATAAAAAATTCAGAGACTTTCTTGGATCAGGTATGGCGTTGGGGAGACTCAGCAATATTATCTGTCTTGAAAATGGTTATTCTGTAATAGCACCGGCTCCATATCACAGTAAGACTACATACATCCATGAGGAAAGAGGTCCATGCTTCCGAGATAAGCTTCGTGATGAAGTGGACATAGCACTTTCCAAGAAGCCAAAGTCATATGAAGATTTTCTTTCAGAGCTTTCGATGCAGGGCTATGAGATAAAACGTGGCAAACATACAGCAGTCAGAGGAAAAGGACAGAAGCGTTTTATCAGATTCCGTTCTCTGGGGAAAGGATATACGGAAGATGAACTCCGGAAGAAAATCGAAGGAGTAGCCAAAGGTGCTGACCTAAAAACAGAAAAGAAACCTTCATATAAAGATGAGGGCTTTGACCTTCTCCTTAATCTTGAGGACATCATAGCAAAGGGAAAAGGTCCCGGCTATGAAACCTGGGCTAAGAAGTTCAATGTAAAAAATGTCATGAAGGCACTTATCTTTTTCCAAGAGCAGGGGCTTAGAAGTTACGCTGAGCTGGAGAAGAGAGCTGGAGATACAGCAGAACGCTTTGACAAACTTAGCAGCGATATAAAAGCATATGAGAAAAGACTAAAGGAAATCGCAGAGCTTCGTGAGAGCATCATTACCTATAGCAAGACCAGACAGATCTATACCCAGTACAGGCAGTCGGGTTATAGTAAAAAGTTTTTTGCAGAGCATAAGGATGATATCATGGCCCACAAAGCAGCAAAGGATTCTTTTAACAGGATAGAAGGAAAGCTTCCATCAGTAAAAGAACTGAACGTAGAGTATCAAGAGGTCCTGGCTAAAAAGAGAGCTGCTTATGCAGAATACAAAGAAGTAAAAAAGGATATGCAGACTTATCAGGTTGCGAAGTACGACATCGATAAGATACTTGGTATCGATGGTCAGCAGAAAGAAACAAAGAATCGTGAGAAGACACGATAAAAAATCAGGGCATCGCTATCCAAAGCGGTGCCCAATTCTATGCCATTATCGGCGATTATTTCATGAAAAGCTTCGAAGAAGCGTAGTCAGATTTTTAATCTGATGCGAGGGGATTGGGGATATGCCCCAACAAGTGAGCGTCGGTATATACCGATGCCCCACTTGCCACGTAGCGAAGCCTGTAGGCTGAGCGTGGAAATTTGCATTTTAGAAGTTATAGACAGAAATAATTTGACCAGGTACTATAACAATACTATGCTTGAAGTGTAACAAACGTAGCTCGTTAAAACAGTAAAGTCGATTACAAGGTCACGTATCGCTGGCATGGCTGGTGGTACGTGGCTTTGTTTATACCATTACCGCTTCGACAAGTTGCTGATTAGTGAGACGAGTAAGCTTTTTTCTCAATTTCATTCTCTGAGTGATCAGCTTGTCATGGTTTGTGATCTCTATATAACAGAGAAGTGCGTTATCATTATCGTAAACGCAGTGAACATGGTATGGCTCAGTTATATTATGGCTATGATATAAGACCATAGGGGATAATTCACATCGTCAAACTTCTTTATCATCCACATCTGCTTTGTCATGCGGCTTCTTAAAACAATATGATCATCTTCAAAACTGTAGATTTTAAAATGTCCATGATTAAAAGCGGACTGTTCTGCAATGTCAAACATAATAAAACTCCCTATAAACAATAAAACAAAGTGGAATGCATTTATCATGACCTGATAAAAGGCAGCTAGAAACAACTGCGTGTAATACTTTAACAGATGACCTATTGGATGTAAATACAAAAAATGATTATTATATGGCTGAAATGAAATCGAATTTTACTATGCTCTGGGCATCGTACATATTTCATATTTCATACAGATTTGTTATAAAGTATTTTATAGTGCGTATTCTACTCGGCAATCAGTATATAAATGAATATACAAAAAATGATATAATTTACTGGAAAGGTTGCGTAAGAATGGTAGAGAAAGTTGATGTTATAGAGCAAAAAATTGCAGAAAGAAGTCGGGACTTATTAGGCGTATTACTGCGCGATAAGACGACCGGTGGATATATAAAGTGGTGTACAGATAATTATTCTTCTTATGGCGAAAATTATTCTGCAGACAAGCAAATGTTTCCAGAGTTGATAATCGGAAATCTTACGCATGTAATACAGCCGAGGGTATCAAAAAGTTTAGAAGAACAGCAACTAAGAACCCGGGAAAAGGGAGAAGTTTTTACGCCAACATGTAAAGAATATACAAAGAAATCTAGAATTGAAAATGCAAGTATAATCTCCGATGAAGGCATTTTACTTAAGGATATGTCATTCAAGACACCTTCTGGGGCATCATGTTTTGTGCTATTTGCTGCATCTAATGGAAAAATCGAATGGAAAGACAGCAAGGGAAAAACCTTGGGGGAAGTTCTTGGTCTTTAAGCTCTCAAAATACCGAAATTTTGGACTAAAGTAAACATAATAATGCTATAATAATACGAGGGGGCTTGTGCTCCCTCTTTGTTTTTAAAGAATATTTAGCGTCATATTGGAGGAATTGAAATGATTAGAAGCCAGATTGACACAAATATAGGTGATAGGGAATTTGAACTTCTTGAAGACCAGGACCATATGGAAGAGGTGTGGAAGGTAATGCAACCACGCCTTGAGCAGTATGTGGACGAATATCTTGAAGGTGTTTCTCATTATAAAGATAAGCCTACTCCGGGTGACAGTTATGCAGCATTGCTGGCTGAGATGATAAAGAAAAATGACAGGCTTCATGACAAATATCATGACTTATTTGATATGGATCTTATGGAAGAGGAGTATGCCGAAGATACAGAAGGATTTAAGTCTGTAACGCTGAAAAAGGAATGCGATGTGATAAACAAGGCTTTACAGAGTAAATCTGAAGCAATGGGCGAATGGAAGAGTAAGTTCTATGGATGTAAGAGCCAGCAGATATACGATACATTCTACAATATGATGTGCTTTGCAGAAGAGTATGATTCAGACATGACAGAGGAAGAACTTGAGTCTGTAGATACAATAGAAGACATAGGTTTAGCACAAATGAGTGAAGATGCTTGTTACCAGACCGGTGTTCTTGGCTTTGGAATAGTTTCGAATATATTAAATCACATGTATCCAAGAGTCTTTCCGGGAAATTATAAGGCAGGAGTTTATTCTTTGCATTTTCTTACAAATAAAGGCCATGGCGTTAATATGCCATCGGATAGCTCTGAATTCCTAATGGTAAAAGATGACTCTTATTCCAAAACTGGAATTATAGAGACAGAGCACAATTACTACTTCCCATATCAGACATTTGGATTATACTCTTTGCGCATATATAGGTATATGGAAAGCAGGATAAAAAACCGTTTTAAGAAAGATTTTCCATCTGATTACAGATATTTGCTAACAAATGATTTCTATGAATATGTAACGAGTGTTCATAGACAGGATATAGCAACTTTATGCGGAAACGATGACATGCTTAAGTTCAATACGATATGGTGATTTATGAGTAAAGAAGAATTATTGAAAAAATACTTTCCAAAGGTGAAAGAGTTTAGGGATATACAAGAGCCGACAATAGATGCGCTAATTGATGGCGAAAAGGTCCTTTGCTTGATGCCAACGGGCGGAGGTAAGTCTTTGATATATCAGATTGCGGGACTAGAAATAGGAAAAGCAACTCTGGTTATATCTCCGTTGGTCGCTCTTATGAGCCAGCAGTGCAAGCAACTCACAGCACAAGGTCTTTTATCAGTCAATTTTTCTGGCATGGATTATAGAAAACAGTTTAAAACCATAACAGATATGGCAAATGGAGTATTGCCTAAATTCATTTTTACATCCCCAGAAAGAATATCTAATGATGGATATCTGGAATATATGCTTACAAAAAGAAAAAATGATATCGGTCTGGTTGTTGTGGATGAAGTACACTGTGTTTCTCAGTGGGGAGAAGGATTCAGACCTGCGTATAGGAATATACCTTTGTTTATGAATCGTATTTTTGGCAATGAATGGCCAAGGGTATTATGCCTCACAGCTACTCTTAATGAGAAACAACAGAAGCAGATCTGTGATGAATTTAAAATCACCAAATTGATTAAAGGCGAAAATCTTTGGAGAGAAAATCTACATTTAGAGATTATCAATCTTAAGGACGGAAAAGATGAGACAAAAGATGATGAGCTGGAGAGGATAATAGAAAAACATAAAGGGGAAAAAATCCTTGTCTTTGCACATAGAAAGAAAGGCAATAAGGGTACTACTCGTTCACTTTATGAGAAATATAAAGATAAATATGAGGGTGTGGCTTTTTTTGACTCCGATATAAGCGATACAGACAAGGAAACTGTTTTACAGGGATTTGCTTCAGGGGATATTAAGATCGTTTTTGCGACTTCAGCTTTTGGTATGGGTGTTGATATAGGAGATATTCGCGTAGTAGTGAATTATCTTATTTCGGAAACTGTTGAGCAGTACTATCAGGAAGTTGGACGTGGTGGAAGAGATGGTGCCCCTTCATATGGATATCTGATCTACACAAATCAGTCAAAGCGTGGACGGCGTATGCTTCTTAATCAGACATTATGTACGGAAACCACATTGACTGATGAGTGGGATAACAGAAAACTAGAGGATGGGCAGCCATTCAATCATGCTTCCTATGAGACAATGACTGAAGAGCAGCGGACAGCTTTCGCACTGCTTATGGATTATGGAGTAATATCCGTTGTTGCGAAAGGGGTTCAGTCGATAAAATGCTTTGACGGAGTTACAAAAGAAGGAAAGGAATTCCTTGAAGAATTAAGTGAGTTTTCTAAGTCAGGACTTATGAAGATCATAGCGAAAAAATCAGGTGAAAACATTAGTACATTGAGCCTGAAAATATGGGATAAGTGCATTAGTGGAGATATTAAGATGAAAGCAGCTCCAAGCAAGGCGCTTTTCTACACTATAAACAAAGAAATGACTGATGAAATTAAGGCCCAGATACTAAAGGATCAGGAACAGAAAAAAGAATCTAGAGTGGCAGCTTTCGAGCGATTTGTCGATGGAATTGAGGCGGGGAAAACAGCTGAACAGTTAGTAAAAGAGGCACTTGATATTTAGGAGGAAGCAATGGCAGTTTTTATTCCAAGTGTTAAGCCGGAAGAGTTTAATAACAGCTATGGAGAAATGAAAGTATACGAAGCGTTGAGATCGTTGGATGATCAGTATACAGTGTTTTATTCACTTAGCTGGGTGGGAATAAATGAGAAGAGATCTGTGGGAGAAGCAGATTTTGTTATTGCGCATCCGCAAAAAGGGATATTTGTAATAGAAGTTAAATCTGGAGAAATCGAATACAAAAAGGGTGATTGGATACAGACAAACACAAAAAGTGGAGTTTCAAAAGTGATACACCCGTATGATCAGGCCAGGAAGAGTCAATTTGAGTTGTTGGATAGATTGTCTTCTTCAATAAGTGATTTCAGATTGCCGATGATGTGTTATGGAGTATGGTTTCCGTCAGTCGATATAAAACCTAATGCTCCGCTTCCACCAGAATCTCCAATAGAAGTTACACTTGATATAACTAGCTTGGACAATCCAATTAAGGCAATAGAAAAGGCATATTCATATTGGGCCACCAAGTATCGTCAGGTTACGCTTGATCAAGCGCAGTTTCAGAAGGTCATAAATGTGTTGTGCCCACATTTTCATGTTGTTCCTAAGCTGAAGACTAAGATAGAAGAATTGGAAGATACATACATTCAGCTGACTAAACAACAAGTCTCCCTATTGGATTTTCTGGAGGAACAAAAAACAGCTGTAATACATGGGCTTGCAGGTACAGGCAAAACGGTTATCGCAGTGGAAAAAGCAAAAAGACTTGCTGCTCAAGGTCAGCAGGTGCTATTTCTTTGCTATAACAGTTTCTTACGGGATTCATTAAAGAATAATAATAGTATTCCAAATGTTACTTTTCATAATGCTCATTCCCTGGCTTTTGAAATAATGGGATCTTCAGATGCACCTATGAACCGTGTTTTGGAGGAATTTGAGGAGTACTTAGAGGAAGTATTTGATGAAGATAGTTGGGAGTATTCGAATATAATTGTTGATGAGGGGCAGGATCTTGATGATAGGCTCCTTAGCAGATTATATGAGCTGGTAAAGAATAAAAAGGGATGTATATATGTGTTTTACGATAAGAACCAGTTTATCATGAAGAATAAGCTCCCCAAATGGATAGAAGAGGCTGATTGTAAGCTAGTACTTCATAAGAATTGCAGAAATACCGCTGAGGTATTTAAAACATCGTGCAGCATTATGGGACTGGATGAAGTCTCTTATAATGATGTTCATGGTGAAACACCATCCATCAACTTCTATACTACTGAAAAGGAATTAAATGGAATAGTGGAGAGCTTTCTTAAGAGAATAACGGAAGAAGGCTTGACGGCTTCAGATGTTGTTATTCTTACGGCGACTACAGAAGATAATTCCTGGGTAGACGTTAATAAGAAATATGCTGGAGTAGAACTTACATCTACTGCAGAGCCTGGTAAGATATTGTTTACTACAATTAGGAAGTTCAAGGGGCTCGAGGCTGAGGCGATATTGATAGTTGATGCATCAATGCTTGCACTACAGAATCCTGAGAATAGAAGATTATTATATACCGGTTCATCACGGGCAAAGAATTTGCTGAATATTGCAATGTTGGAAGATGTTGAGACAAGCGCCTATGGAGATTATTTGAGAAGTATTGCGCCTAATCGTAATGTCCCCAAGAATAAAAAAGGACTAAAACGGTTGTTAAATGTAACAGTATAATTATGGGGGGTTATGTCCGTTGAAGGAAGGAGTTTGGGTAATGGGTATTTTTGATGGGTTTAAGCGTAAAAAAAATGACGCAGGATATAATGAGTCGTCCCGAGATTCAAGAGATGAAACGTCAAACAGCAGAAGATAACAGAGAGATAGAATTCCTTCAAAATGCGGATCGTCAGTATGAAACCGACAACGATATAGAGAAGCGCATAGCAGCTTATGAATCCATTCTGAAAAAAGGAACCAGATGGAATAGTTTCAATTTCCATTTATCTCTTGTATCAATGTATGTAAAAACAGAAAGAAATAATGAGGCGTGGGGACATCTTAATTTTATTTCTATGCAGTTTCCGGGGGAATATGAGACTCAGAAAATTCGCCATGAGCAATTTAAGATATTAAAGAAAGAGAAGAATTACTTAAATGCGCTTAGAACACTGTCTGTTTATCATGTCCTTTATACGAATACCCCTAAAGGATCTATTTTTGATGTTGAGAAGTTTATAAAAGAGGGAAAAACTACGGCAAAGGGTTTGGGATTGAGTGATGATCAGTTTAGGGCTCTGGCCAACAGGCTTAATTATTCTGCACATAAGTATCCTAATAAGGAAAAAGATGTAATCGCTATTTATGACAGTTTTGCCAAGGAGCAGGGACTTGTCTAAATTATGGATTTATCAATTTTAGCTCAATTTGCACTCAATGACAAATTCAAAAAAGTACGCTCCAAATTAAAAAGACAGCCGTTTGGCTCTGTTAGGGGATTTTATCTAGAATAGATCCCAGGCTCTCGACTGTCTGTGGATACTATATCAGATAATGGATGTTTTGAACAGCTCATATAAGAGACTTTTAGGTGAAGATCATTATGAATTCAAAAAGAATCTATACTTCTATCAGCATAGCCCTCCTTTTCCTGGTGATATCTCTGGGTGTTTTTATCATGCCCGTCATTGCATCGTCTGATTCCCCTACTCAAGAATTTACAATTGGAGTGCCAATAGACAGGTGTCCTATGTTTTACATTGACAACGATTCCGGTGAAATCGTAGGAATCGGAGTAGATCTCATGAAATCAGCCGCTAAGGAAGCTGGTTTTGAGGTCGTATTCAAGGCCATAAGTGAACCTAATCTTAAAGAAGCTCTTGATAATACTGAGTATGACTTGGTTATGCCCTTTGGCAGTGCTGTTACAAGCGCATCTGGGGACGCAACCATCGTATCAGAAAATCTCATACAAACCCCATTTACCATTGTCAATACTGGTAAACAGTCTATTTCTGACATAAGTGCCATTAGAATCGGAATGTTAAAATCACAGGGCGGGGTCGCAGAAACTGTAAAACAGTTATACCCTGGAATAACGATAATCCTTTACGATTCCATGGCTGACTGCATTAAGGCGCTTAGAAAAAACGAAGTAGATGCACTTTTGCATAACTCATATACTTGGAGCTATGTGCTTCAAAAACCATCCTATAAGGATCTTAAAGTACAGCCTTCTGCCATGTTTTCAATGGATTTTCGTGCCGGCACTCTTGATACCGCAGAGGGAAGAAAACGCATTGAACTTATAAATGAAGGAATTACAGCTATTCCTGAAACCAAAAAGCAGGCTATAGCCCTTGATTACACTACTAGAGATCTATATGTGTACTCTTTCTGGGATTACCTGTATCAATATAAGTATTTCCTTATTGTCGGGACTATTCTTTTTATTGCGCTTGTTATTATGCTTGTCTTAAGACAGAAATCATATTTCGAAGAACAGAAGGAAAAGATGCGACTAATGGAGGATATCGATCCTCTCACCGGCGTACTTAGTCACAATGGTTTCAGGAAAAAGGTTGAGGAACTCCTTATCAATAACCCAGATACGGCATATACGATATCGTATAACAACATAAAGGACTTCAAGTTTATCAACGACAGCTTTGGATGGAAAGTGGGAGATGAGCTGCTAAAGTTCTGGACAGAGAGAAGTCTTGAAATTCTTACGGATAAAGAGGCCATGGGAAGGTATGATGGAGACCACTTTGTAGTTCTTCGCTGCATGGGTGGCAATGAGCAGATTCTTCAGGATGAAAAATATGTTCTAGCCCCTGTCCGTAATTACTTAAAAGATCGCGGCAAAGATTTCATTGTAAGGTTCTGCACCGGCATATATGTTCTTATGCCGGATGACTATAAGGATATAAACGTAGATAAGATGCTCGACTATGCCCGTATTGCCGAGAGAAAAGTAAGAGAAACCAAGAAAGAAGGATTTGAGTTTTATAATCCAACGCAGTGGGACAGAGGTAAGCAAAGCGCAGGAATAGTAAGCCGTCTTCCTGCAGCTGTTGAGTCAGGGGAAATACAGGTATGGTATCAGCCACAGGTAAACTATAAGACAGGAAAGATAACAGGTGCAGAGGCTCTTTGCCGGTGGAACAGTAAAAAGAATGGGAATATTTCTCCTGGAGAATTTATTCCTATTCTTGAGGAGGCAGGGCTCATCTACGATCTTGATTGTCATGTGTGGGACACTGTATGCAAAGACTTAAGACGTTGGAATGAACAGGGTAGAGATATTTGTGTGTCTGTAAACCTTTCAAGACAAGATATTGTAAAGAACCCCGATGTGGCAGAGCATTTTAATACTTTAAAAGAGTTCTATAACCTGTCGCCAAAGCAGCTTCGTATTGAGATAACGGAAAGCGCATATGTTGAGAACTCAGATGTCATCATAAAGACCACCACTAAGCTTCGTGAGGCTGGCTTTGAAGTTGAGATGGACGATTTCGGTAGCGGATACTCATCACTAAATATGTTAAAAGAAGTAGTTTTAGATCGAATTAAGCTTGATCTTCGATTCATCACAGGCTCTGGAGATCAAAAGATGGGGCGGACGATACTTAGCTACATGGTTCAGATGCTCCAAGCTATTGGAACCTCCCTCATTGCAGAGGGTGTGGAGACGTTGGAACAGGCAGATTTCCTCGGAAGCCTTGGATGTGAGGAAATGCAGGGGTATTACTTCTACAAGCCCATGCCGGTAGATGAGTTTGAGAAACTTGATGGATTTGAAAAGAAATCAGATTTGAAATAATGTACGAATGGCTTAACAGGCAAAAGTAAAATTGGTGCCCTAACATAGAGTTTAGGGCACCTTTTTTGTGATGGCCATAGGAAGATTACAAACTCTTTAGCACTTCTTTAGCACTTATATAGTGTTCTAAATTATAGAAAAGCAGCTATTTTATTAAGAGGCTTGCTAAGATAGCAGGCTTCTTTTTTTGGACATATCCCTAATAAAGGTAATACCGCATTTAAGCTACTACCTCATAAAAGGAAACTGTTGCATTATTTTATTATGAAATATTGAGAAATAGTGGGCGGGGATATGATATCATACGACAGACTCTGGGTATATATGGATAAACATGATATATCGCAGTACAAGTTGATCAATTCTGGAATCAGTCATTCTACTCTGACCAGGCTTAAGAGAAACCAGTCAGTAAACATGGAAACGATTGATAAGCTTTGTAATATATTGGATTGTGATGTAGAACAGATTGTTCAGTGTGTAAGAACTCCTGAGAAATAGAACCAGTTTAGAATTGAATGTATTTGTTGGACGGGACTGTGGCTTTTGGCTGCAGTCTTTTTATTGTGCTTTAGAGGTTTAAAAATCTAAAGCATTTTTTGTGTCTTCCGGCTCTCGAAGGTTACGTAATCTGCAATGAAAAAACTGCGTAATGCGCGGTCATAAATGCGTATTACGCGGTGTTAGTATCGCGCGGTTTTTAGTAGATTATAATTCGAGGTAGCAATATGGCATATAAAAGATCAAAGCATCGAGACACAAGTGATAAAAGACCTGAGAGTTTGAAGGGTAAGAAATTCAATAAGGTCGCAGGTACCAATCTTAAGACGTTACAGGATAAGGTGGAATGGACTAATGTACAGATGGCAACTCTCCTTGGAGTAGGAACAAGTAGCTACGACAGGATGGTTAATGGGGAGATTGCTTTAAGTCCGGAGAAATTATCAATACTTTATTACAACCTGAATGCAGATCTGCACAGGCTTATTGGAAATGATAATAATTGTGATGTGCTGAGACACGAGACAGAGAGTGAATTTGATTTCGGTACGGCAATAAGCAGTATTATCATGGATATACAGAATACAGACAGCTACGACGAAAGGGCTGAGAAGATTCTTTACATGTATTCTGAGTTTGGAAAGATGATTGCTTATCTCATGAGACCAGAGGGTCGGGATAAGAAGTAACTAGATTGCGTTAAGTAGCCGAGAGCCGGAAGCTTTCACACTACTGATATGACGCGCTTTATGAGTTTTGGGGTTTTCAGTTTGACATAATATTAAAGGCTAAATACTGGTGCTGGGATGCTCTTTATTCCTACCAGTATTTTATTTTGTAAAAAAGGGGATTGTTTGGGAAAGTAACTATTGTTTGCGCTTTTATTATTGAGGGAAGAGATTATGTATGTTATTGGTATTACAGCACACGAGGTTATTTTAAACGAGTGCTTAGCACAGGGGATTGACTATGATGAAATGTATGACATCATCAGAGAACTCCTGATTAAGTACAATGCGGGCAAGGCTTTTGCGAAGAGAATGGGAAGAGGATGGTTAAACAACGCATCGAAGAAGATTCCATACAGGACACAGTTCATAGACATTGTGGCATATCCATATAACTATAATAAGAAGGAAAGAAAATCATTTGCCTGGAAGGTCGCCTGTGAAGTATGGTATAGCGAAAAGAGCATCCTGGTGCTTGAGCAGATGAAAGCATTTGTCGAGGAAGGGGCTGTTTTGGCGCATATTATCGATTCAGTGTATATGAGAGGTAAGAACACAAGCAAAACAGATCTCGCAATGCGGCTTGAATTGCACATGGGGCGTACTAAATACTTTGATGTAAAGAAAGATGCCATAGTACTTTATGGTCTTCTTATTTGGAAGTACTGCAAGAAACGTGATAAAGAAGACAAAGAAAATGGTATCATTGACGAGAATGGAAACATAATAAACTAAGGTAGAGACTGCTTCGGCAGTCTTTTTCTTTGCTTTATAAAATTGTCTATACAATTGCGGACTGACCGCGGACTCATAGCGGACTGACCGCGGACTCGCAAATGATTTTTCCGTGTTACGATACATCCCGTTAAAAGAAAGGGGTGATTTTGGAATGGAAAACGGAATGTTTTGTATGAGTTTCTTCTATATTAAGGGAGGTGGTACGCTGTGTACGAAAGGATAGGAAAGACTATAGGGGATAGGATAAGGTATCTAAGGGAAATTCATGGTATCAGTCAGGGAGAAATTGCAAAGGAGTTTTCGCTTTCAGATAACAGTATTATCTCAAAATATGAGCTGAACAAAAGAATTCCACCGATGGATGTGGTTGTGGATTACTCAACAAAATTTGGTGTGAGTACTGACTGGATATTAAAGGGAGAAGGACCACAAAATAGGCCAAATTGTCCTTAGAAATTGTTACTTTTCTGGCATAAGATAATATTGGTGACAAAAAACTTCAGATTATATGCGGTTTATCAGGGGAGGTGTGACAGATGAAAGGGGTTAAAGAAGAAGTTACATTTGTTGATATCTATCAGATGTCAGGGATTGATAAGAGGATTGATTTTATTATAGATCATTATCCTTATTTTATCCGGATGCTGGATGCCTTTGAGGTTGGGCTTATAACTAATATCAAGAGAGAGCGCAGATATAACAGATGCGCAGGGAATGGAGAAATTGGTGTGAGGGTTCAGACCTCTGGGAATCCTGATCCGACAGGCAATGAAGGTTCCACGAATGGAGATCTCAGAACATACATAAGGCAGGGGAACTTTATGGCTGCCCTTAAGGGAACAGATAACTTCTTTACTTATAAGAGCCAGATCATCACGCTTATGGATATGCGCGATGACTACGAAGTAGTAAGTGCAGCAGTGGATTCATTAAATGATGAACAGCCTCAGTATGTTAGCTATCTCCAAAGAGAAAGAAGCATTGCAGAAACTGCAGAAACTGAAGGTGTTACAGAGGAAGCAATCAGATCTCGTTTTTACCGAGGGAGAAAGCTTCTTATAAAGAGGACTAAGACCTTCATGCAGAATAATAGTAAATATAGTTTGTTGTTAAAAGGAGCATGAAGATATGGGAAGAACAGCAGAAATTATGCTGATCGATAGAAAGTATGTGAGATATGACAGTGGTGCAGAGTTGTACGGTATGTGCCAGAAATCTTTTGAGAAGTTGGCTAAGGATGCAAAAGCAAGACATAAAGTCGGTAAGATGGTTTTAGTGGATATACATATTGTTGATAGATACATCGAGACCTGTCGCCTTATTGAGGACTAACAAAATATAAGAGACACTTGCATTGATGTCATACACCAATTATAATGGTTATAGATGCAAGGAGGTATTGTTTTGGCAGAGAATAAG
>NZ_SVFW01000048.1 GCF_015056685.1 Butyrivibrio sp.
TTCCCTTCCGCTGCTGTTGCAGTAGTTGCATCTTCTATTTCGGTTATCTCATCTGCATATATCACTGGCTCGTTACTGGCCTCAACCACAGGAATATCCTCTTTTCCAAGTGCTCCATTTAATGCCTCCCTATAAAAAGGAACTGTAGTATACAGCATTATGTTAAGCATGAAAAGGAAAACAAATGTAATAGGAATCGCCATAAATATACCCGAAAATCTTCTCATAAAAGGTAACCCTCTTTCTCAATAATAGACAGTCCAGGTCAGCTGCTTTTCCAATGGTCCAGCCGGATAACTGTCATATGTCTGTTTATAATAGCCTCCCCCTTTGGCATCCTGCATCTCTGAATCAAAGATGTACCATTTGTCTCCCAACTTAACTTCAGTCCAGGCGTGAGGTGTTTTCCCGCCAAGCGAAGACTGTACCATTCCACTGCATACCCTTGAGTCAAACCCGATTCCCCTTGCTATATATGCAAAAGCCGCTGCGTACCCATAGCAGTTACCTTTGCCATTCAAGAGCATGTCCGTCGCATAACTCCCAGTCCAGTTCCCTATAGGAACATCCATCTTTCTCTCATAAGAAACTGAAGAAACCAGATAGTTAAAGGCATTTTCAAGCTGCTGCCTCTGATTCATGGACTCTGTTGTGCTAGCTTCTAAAACTGAAGCAATCAGCTTTTTTAAATCCGTGTCAGGCTCCACTGTATTTCCTTCAGCATCTTTCCATTTAACCCCGTAAGATGTATGAATGAAATGCGCCCCCGGAATCTGCCATTCCATGAGATTGCTCTCAGCCTGCACCTCAATCAGCCGCCTTATATCTGCCCTTAAGCTGTCTGCCACGCCGTACAAGGCATTTTTTCCAATGGAGGTGACTGTTTCCGGTATATAAGCTCCTGTCAGAGCGGCCGGAAAGCACAAAAGCTCAGTCTGGTCCTTGTTATAAAGGCAATTGCTATATGAAGAATAAAAAGGATTGTTCTCGCTTACAGTAATTGACCTAAGGGCCATCAGCCCTCTGAATGCATTAGAGGAAATGTCCGTAACATCGCTTCCTATGTGGATTGTAGAAATGTCAGGTGTTCCTCTGAATGTTGCCTGATCAATCGTAGTTATCCCGCTTGCTCTTGCTTTTACAGGAAAGATCGTGGATATTACCATCAGCATAAGCGTAATAATCAATATTCTTTTGTAAAAAGAAATCTCTTTTCGCCCCATACCCTATCAATCCGTAGCTCTTGCTCTCTGTGAAGCCATATCAAACTTGCTTCTGATCTTTGCATAAGTTACCGCATCTTTTTCACTTCCGCCTTCATTGGGATGCTTGCCATAGCCGGCACTTGCACTGATAGCATCGGCATAGCCTTCCTTGCCGTCAACAATTACCTGGCACCACTGATCATTCCAGGTATTTGCATTTTTGTGAACCCAGGTAATTCCCAAATAGTCAAGAACAAGTCCAAGTGCCCTTGTTGCGCCGGCGCAGGAATATTCGCCACCTACAAACACGCCATAGGCTGTCCTGTAGATTTTTCCTTCTGTTGTGTATGTGCCCTGAGCGCAATAGGCATTTATAACACCTGCAGCGTAGGCAACTTTCTCTATATCTTTTACCTTATTCTTATCCGAAGAACTTGAGGAACTTGACTTTTTGGATGAACTACTGGATGAACTCTTGGACTTTGAAGCATTCACCTCTTCAATAGCCTTGTTTATTCCATCTGCTATCTGCTTGGCGTAACTTCTGGCGATAACCTCCTGATCATAGGTCATTCCGCCGTTTCCATGCTTGGCCTTAGGAATGATAACAACGCCTGTATCACCGGTAGGAACAACATACTCTGTGCTGTCTCCTATAAGTCTGTTAGCAACTCTTTTTTCTTTTTTGCCAAAAACAACCCAGTGCTCTATAAGCTTATTCGCATCTGTGCCATAAGCATCACGAAGGTCCTGGTAATTGAGATAGTAATAAAGCGGATTATACTCATTTTTATAATCCACACCGTTATATTTTGTTGTAGCTTTGGAAAGGGCTACGTACGGATCGTCCGCAGCCTGGACCGTGATTGAACTTAAATCTGATCCAATAATGAAAATACCGGCAATAACAGCCAGAACAATACTCAATGCCCTTTTTAAGATAAGCATCATATTCTCTCTCCATCCCGCGCCTTAGCGCGCACAAAACTAAAGTCTTAAAAATATGCTCACTTATCTTATCGACATTTAATAATTATTTTTAACCTTTTTTAATAAAAAAACTTTTTGTGCCAAAAAATAGCATACTACCAATGATAATTATCAGCCTCATTGCCAGATCTGTAGTAAGATCGCCTGTTGCAGACATTCTGGCACCCATGACTGAAGCGCCTGCAGCTGCACCAGAAGCTGCCTCTCCATTTGACGAAACAGGATCTAAACTGCTGCTAAGAGAAGCACTGCCTGAAGCCACCGCTAAGGCACCTGTGCTTGCAGCTGAACTTGTATTAGCATCCGCTGTAACCGTTGATGTCTCATAGTTTAAAGCCGCCTCATTGCCACTGGCATCAACAAGAACAAGTCTTCCCTTCTGACACTTTACAACATATTGTGAAGAAACATCCCTGCCTTCACTATCCACAATGACAACAGAAGTTATCTCATTGCTGCTCTCGCCCACTCCTGTCTGACTTCCATTGAACACTACTTTAGAAATGGTATGTCCATCCTTTAATTTTCCATCAACGATGGTGTAACTATCGTTGGTAAGTGTCTTTCCGTCGTCATTTTTAACTGTGCTGCCGGCTTCGATAGTGATAACGTTATTCACATCTACTGAAGCCTGCCTTGTCTTTACTTCAACAGAAGACTCGCTCTTTAAGGCTGTTATCATACCTGTAACCGCATCTTTAATTCCAACCCTGATATTTTCAGGTTCAATTTCTTTTCCATCAAAAATAAAAGGAATAGTAAGCCCTTTTTCTGATAAATCCTTGGCGGTAACGTAGGCATAGGCAGCATCAATACTCACCCAGTATTCCCTGTTCTTGTATTTAAATGTTGTACCATTGCCATCAGATGCTGTTACTGTTAAGACATCTGTCCTAAGGAACTTGCCAAAGGCATCATAAATCTTCTCTGTAAGTGTCTCTGGCTCTTTTTCATCGATGATCCTGATCTTAAATCCATCTCCCACAAGATGAGCTTCGCCATCATCAGGAACTATTGGATTATTACAGATAGTTTCAATCTCTATTGATATTTCAGGTTCCTCTGTATCATCCACAGAAGCTGATGAGCTTGTAGAAGCAGATGCTGCCTCTGAAGAAGCACTGCCAGCACTTTCTGATGAAGCTGATGATGAAGAAGATGCTTCACCTGAGTTTTCTGATGAAGCACTAGAAGAAGCCCCTGAAGAGGCTTCTTTTGATTCCCCATTGCCGGGATCTTCTGAAGGCTCCTCAGTAGGATCTACTACCGCTTGCCTAGTCCTTATAACACCGTCAACATGCATTTCATAACCAATATTTTTGATAACATACCACTGAATATAATGGACAGAAGGATCAAAATCACTTCTAACTGACTGAATCTCCTCCAAAGAAGGAACCTCGCTCAAGGACTGCAAAACTTCATTATCACAATAAAGATTATCCTCTGAAGGCTCCTCTCCAAGATCAGTTCCAACAATCTCATCAAAGCTGTTTACAGCTCCGAACTTATAAATCCCATCAGAATAGTTAGATGATGGATATGATGAAATTTCATATGGAATATCAGAATCTATTTCATTAAGAAGGTAAAAATATGTTGAGCAATAAAAAGCTGTATCTAAGTCAGCAGCTTCATCTGCTGCTATTTCTGTACCTGAATCTGTAGAGGCATCCGAGCTGTCATCATCAGCATATGACGTAAAAGCAGTAAGTCCACTACTTAAAACTGCTATCACTGCCATCAACATTATCAAACTAAATACTACAGCTCTTTTTATCCCTTTCACTTTGATTCTCCAGTCATTGCCACCAGGCTTTTACGATTTACCTTGTTAAAAACATATCCTCATAAATATAGCAGAAGAACAATCATACAATCAATCATAATTTGCTATAAAAATGATAAAAAAAGACCAAATATCTTTTCAGCCTCAGATAAGGCCCATGGCATCACTAACTGAATAAACACCAATTATCTCCATTCCCTTACAGTTTGACTTAAGCTTTTTTTCAAGAGCTTTAGGAACGATGCAGCGCTTAAATCCAAGTTTTTCCGCTTCCTGAACGCGGGCCTCTGCCATATTTACTGACCTCACTTCTCCTGAGAGACCAACTTCGCCAAAAGCAATCGTGTCATCACTGATAGGTTTATTTTTAAAACTGGAAATAATCGCAAGGCAGATGCCAAGATCCAATGAAGGCTCTGCGATCTTCATTCCACCGGCAAGATTGATGTATGCATCATAGTCTGCCATCTGAAGACCTATCCTCTTTTCCAAAACTGCCATGAGAAGATTAACTCTGTTATAGTCTGTTCCATTGGCCTGACGTCTCGGAAAGCCGAAATTAGTCCTGCACACCAGCGCCTGAATTTCTATTAGTATAGGACGTGTTCCCTCAACAGAACAGGTGACGATTGATCCGCTTGCATTGACAGGTCTTCCATCCAGCATGAATTCTGAAGGATTGGCCACCTCCATAAGGCCTTTTTCCTGCATTTCAAATACGCCAATCTCATTGGTTGAACCAAATCTGTTTTTAACTGCCCTTAAGATTCTGTAGGAAGCATGACGGTCTCCTTCAAAATAAAGAACTGTATCAACCATGTGTTCCAAAACTCTCGGTCCTGCAACCTGGCCTTCCTTGGTCACATGTCCAACAATAAACACTGATATGTTCATGCTCTTGGCAATTCGAAGGAGTACTGATGTGGACTCCCTTACCTGTGAAACACTTCCGGGCGCAGATGAAACATCCTCGTTGTACATTGTCTGGATTGAGTCAATAACAAGCACCTGAGGTTTTTCTCTATTTATAGCCTCTTCTATATTGGAAAGATTTGTCTCACACATGAATTTCAAAGTATCAGAAAAGTCTCCAAGCCTGTTTGCCCGCAGCTTTATCTGTCTTAAAGACTCCTCACCTGAAATATAGAGAACATCTCTTTTATCTCCTGAAAGATTTCCTGCAACCTGTAAAAGAAGCGTTGATTTACCGATTCCCGGATCTCCGCCCACAAGAATAAGAGAGCCTTTTACAAGCCCTCCACCAAGAACTCTGTTAAGCTCACCTATATGCGTATCAAAGCGGTCTTCATCTGTCATCACTATTTCCGACAAAGTCTGAGGCTTTTTATACTCGCCGTTTGTTAACGCTGAAGCTTTAGCTGCGCCACTTCCTGACTTAGGCGCTGCCTTGACTGTCTCCTCAACAAATGTATTCCATTCTCTGCATCCCGGACACTGCCCCATCCACTTGGATGATTCATACCCACACTTCTGACAAAAAAATACGGTCTTTATTTTTGTTGCCATAACTCCTCCTCTAATAACGCCAGTTTATTATCTGACTAAGTCCGGTCGGATGCGGATACCGTAACCGACCAAAATACGGTCGCTAACGGTAACCAGCTCCAAAAAATAAGGGCCTTTCGAGTTTTCTCGAAAAGCCCTAAACTTTTTTTACCTTTCAACTCTTACCTGTGTTGCCTTATCTTCAGAAAGTTCAACACTCAAATTAAGTTTACCACCTACGTTCGTAGTCATCTTACCAATGCTGGTACCATTTACGAACACATTATATTCAGTTTTTTCAAGAAGTCCCAATGTGATCTGAGCATCACTGGAACCTTCAACATCGAACTCTACGCCTTTTTCAGTTTCTTTAAACTCAGTAACTGTAGTTCCGGGCACGGACTCATATACGAAGTTCTCATTACTTTCAAGCTTGGTAATATCCTTAAAAGTCTTTACCTTATAGATGTCTCCGCCATGCTCAAAATTTTCGAGTTTCTTTTTCTCTGGAAGCTTATAGTTACCAAAACTGATGCTCCCATCCTCTTCAGCACGAATCAACTGCTCAACAACAGCCATATCTAAACCTCCTAAAATGTATAGCTCGTTTCTTATAAAACATTATAAGTCAAAGAACCTTAATGTAAAATTAAAATTTTGTTACTTTTTTGAAGTTTTTTTCGCTGGCTTTTTTACAGTTTTTTTAGCAGGTTTTTTTGTTGTTACAGTGCTTTTTGTCTTAGAGGACTTTGAAGGCTTTGTGGTCTTGACACTGACCTTCCTCACTGAAGTTTTGGACCCTTCTGATGTGGTGAAAACAATCTTGTCATCCTTAAGTCCGACTGTCACATCTGTTCCGGCCTTTATATTGCCCTTTAAGAGCTCTTCTGCCATTGCATCCTCAATAGTCTGCTGAATAGCTCTCTTAAGAGGTCTTGCACCCATCTTTGCATCTGAATGCTTGGTCACAAGGAACTTCTTAACAGCAGGAGATATTGTAAGATTGATATCCATCTGATTCTTGCAACGCTTGCTTAAGTTCTGTGAAAGAAGTGTTACAATATCCATCATCTCTTTTTCATTGAGAGTATGGAATACCATGATCTCATCTATTCTGTTGATGAACTCAGGTTTAAAGAGACGTTTAACCTCTTCCATTACTCCTGACTTCATATCTTCATAGTCCTTTTTGGCATCAGATCCGGCACCAAATCCAAGCTTCTTAGGATCAACTATCTTCTGGGCTCCAACATTTGAAGTCATGATAAGGATAGTGTTCTTAAAGCTTACCTTTCTGCCCTTGGAATCTGTGATATGTCCATCATCCAGAACCTGCAAAAGAACATTAAAGATATCAGGATGTGCTTTTTCAATCTCATCAAAAAGGATTACTGAATATGGATGTCTTCTGACTTTCTCACTGAGCTGTCCGCCGTCATCAAATCCCACATATCCTGGAGGTGATCCGATCATCTTGGATACGGAGTGACCTTCCATGTACTCAGACATATCTACTCTGATAAGAGCATTCTCATCGCCAAACATTGCCTCTGCAAGGGCCTTTGAAAGCTCTGTCTTACCTACACCTGTAGGTCCCAGAAAAAGGAAGGAGCCAATTGGTCTGTTAGGATCCTGAAGTCCTACACGGCCTCTTCTGATAGCCTTTGATACAGCCTTAACTGCATCCTCCTGACCGATAACTCTTTTATGAAGGATAGACTCAAGTTTAAGAAGCTTCTCAGATTCTTTTTCTGCAATCTTCTTAACAGGGATTCTTGTCCACTCTGCAACAACCTCTGCTATATCATTCTCATTAACTACATAGGCAGATGTCATTTCTTTTTTCTTTTCAGCATTCTTTGCTCTGTTCAGCTTAGAGATAAGAGCGTTCTGTTCTTTATTAAACTCACCTGCTGCCTTGAAATCCTGCTCTTTAAGGGCAGTTTCAATCTTTCCATCGTAAGACTTTATGAGTTCCTCAAGCTCTTTTATCTTGGGGGATACGCCCATAGTCCTAAGTCTTACAGCTGATGCAGCCTCATCAATAAGGTCAATTGCCTTATCGGGAAGATTTCTGTCGTTGATATATCTCTCAGACAGCTCAACCGCAGCCTTGATAGCCTCAGGAGTTATAGTAACCTTGTGATGTTCCTCGTACTTGCTGACAATTCCATTGAGGATCTCAGTAGCCTCTTCCTTGGTAGGTTCATCCACATTAACAGGCTGGAATCTTCTCTCCAAAGCGGCATCCTTTTCAACGTACTTGCGATACTCAGTAATGGTTGTAGCACCTATCATCTGAATCTCACCTCTTGCAAGAGATGGCTTCAAGATATTGGAAGCATCAATTGCTCCCTCTGCCCCACCGGCACCAATAAGAGTATGCATCTCATCAACAAAAAGAATTATATTTCCATCTTCTGAAACTTCTTTGATGACTTTTTTGATACGCTCTTCAAACTCGCCTCTGTATTTGGAACCTGCGATCATTCCTGAAAGATCCAGAGTAACAAGGCGCTTATTCTGAACTGTTAAAGGCACGTTTCCGGAAGCAATCCTCTGAGCAAGTCCCTCAACAACTGCTGTCTTACCTACGCCCGGCTCACCGATAAGACAAGGATTATTCTTGGTCCTTCTGCTGAGGATCTGAATAACTCTCTTTATCTCTCTTTCTCTTCCCACTACGGGATCGAGTTTGTTTTCGGCAGCAAGAGCAGTAAGGTCTCTGCTGTACTGTGCAAGAATTGATGCCTTTTTGCCTGCCTTAGGAGCTGCCTTTCTTCCAAGGTCCTCTTTTACAAGGTTAGGATCCTCTCCCATGGCTGCAAGGGTCTCAGCATATATCTTCTGTGCAGGGACATTGAGGGTACTGATAAGTCTTACTGCAACATTTTCTCCCTCTTTTATGAGTGCAAGCAAAATGTGCTCAGTTCCTGTCTTGTCTGCGTGGAATCTCTCAGCAAGTCTGTGAGCTTCCTCGAGCACTTTCTCCGCACGTGGAGAAAAGCCATCTTTATCAAGGGTACTTACTGTAGAATCGGGAACGATAAGATCTTTTATCATATCCATCATACGATTCTCGTCGATACCGTTATCAATAAGGATTCTGGAAGCAACGCTTCCATCTTCTAATATAAGTCCCATAAGAATGTGCTCAGTACCTACATAATTAAGTTTAAGGTTCCTGGCTGTTTTCCTGGCAAGCTTAAGTGCATCCGCCGCCATTAAGGTAAACTTTGAATCCATATTATCTCTTCCTTTCTTCAAGAATTTTTCTCGTAGTTGTCATAAAGCTGGTCTACAAGTTTGTGAATATCATCCCTTCCAATCCCCTTACAGATAGCTCTTGCAAGTACGACCGCAAGTTCAGACTTAGCTTCACTAAGAGCCTGAAGCTTGTCAATATCAATAGCGATGATAGCTCCACGTCTCCTGTCAATCTTAACAAAGCCCTCCTGCTGAAGGATTGAATAAGCTTTGTTTACAGTGTGCATGTTGATGCCGATAGTCTCAGCAAGCTGGCGCACACTTGGAAGCTGCTCTCCCTCGCGGAATTGAGACGTAGCTATACCCAATATGATCTGATTGCAAAGCTGCATATAGATTGCTTCATCACTATTAAAATCAATCTCTATGATCATAAACGCCTCCTAATCTGTGATATGTTTAGTATAACACATGCTACAGATTAATCAAATCGAGACTTATCCGCAAGATGTAACAAGGTTTTTATAACAAATTTGGCAAATATTTGATATTCAAGATTTCATGTTTTATTCGTATAATAGTACCTATGAATAAAAATATGACTATTGGCATCCTGGCTCATGTGGATGCGGGAAAAACAACAATTTCAGAAGGTATTTTATATATTGCAGGTGCCCTGCGTAAAATGGGTAGAGTTGACCACAGGGACACCTTTCTTGATAACTATGATCTTGAGAGAGACCGCGGAATAACTATTTTTTCCAAGCAGGCGATCTTTGAGTATGGCGGATATCATTTCACTCTTTTAGACACTCCCGGACATGCTGATTTTTCAGCTGAAATGGAGAGAACTCTTTCCGTTCTTGATGCGGCTGTTCTTCTCATCAGCGCCCCCGATGGCATAACAGGTCAGACAAGGACTTTGTGGAAGCTCCTTAAGCACTACCATGTGCCAACTTTCATTTTCGTAAACAAAATGGATCAGTACCAGGGTGACAAAGAGGATTTGTTAAAAGAGATAAAGTCAAGTCTTAGCAGCAGCTGCATTGATTTCAGTTCTGACTTTGCTTCTCCTGAGTTTCAGGAAGAATTAGCTGTATGTGATGAGGAACTCCTAAGCAGCTTTCTTGATGGAAAAGAGATAACAAATGATCAGGTAAAAGAGCTGATTTTAAAGAGGAAATGCTTCCCCTGTGCTTTCGGAAGCGCTCTAAAAATGGAAGGTATCGAGAGTTTTCTTTCTCTTGTTACCTCTTTTGCCCCTGTTAAAAAATATGACGAAAATGGCGATTTTTCCGCAAAGGTCTTTAAAATAAGCAGAGATACAAATGGAAACAGGTTGACTCATATTAAGATCACTAGCGGATCCCTTGCTCCAAAAACTCTTCTTGGAGATGAAAAGATCGATCAGATTCGCTTCTACTCAGGAGAAAAGTATGACACTGCCACAAAGGCTGTCGCAGGTCAGATTTGTGCCGTTACAGGCCTGTCTTCTGCTCTTCCCGGAGAGATGATAGGTTCTACTAAAGACTTCTCAACAGGCAGCATTATGCAGCCCATCCTTTCCTGTTCAGTTCTTTTACCGGATGGCAAGGATCCCATCGCCTTTTACAAAGAGCTAAAGGCCTTAGAAGAAGAGGATCCGACGCTTCAGCTTAGTTTCAATGACAAAGCTCAGGTCATCGAGATCAAGGTTATGGGCGAAGTTCAGAAAGAGGTCCTAAAGCACATGGTAAAACAGCGCTTTGGAACCGAAATAGACTTTGGTCCCGGGCACATTGTCTACAAGGAGACCATTGCAAATAAAGTTGAGGGGGTAGGTCACTTTGAACCTCTTCGCCACTACGCCGAGGTCCATCTGCTTCTTGAACCTGCTGCTCCGGGAAGCGGTATTTCTTTTGCTGCCAAGTGCAGTACCGATAAGCTGTCTCTTAACTGGCAGAGGCTCGTACTTACTCACCTTCAGGAAAAGAAGCATCTCGGAGTCCTTACAGGGTCAGAGATCACTGACATTAAGATAACTCTAATCGCCGGAAAAGCCCACGAAAAGCACACTGAGGGCGGTGACTTCAGGCAAGCTACCTACAGAGCTGTAAGGCAGGGACTTATGAACGCCAAGTCAGTTCTGCTTGAACCTGTTTTAGATTACAGACTTGAGATCCCCGCAGATGCTGTAGGAAGGGCACTTACAGATATGCAGCGCATGAACGGAACCACTTCTCTCCCTGATATCATTGGTGAAAAAGCGCTCATAACAGGAACTGTTCCTGCCGCCTGCTTTCTTGACTATGCATCAGAGCTTTCTTCCTACACAAGGGGCGAAGGTCAGATCTTTACTACCTTTAGGGGATATGAACCATGTCACAATGAAAAAGAAATAATAGAAAGCTTTGGATATGACCCTGAGCTTGATGTGGACAATCCTTCATCTTCCGTATTTTGCTCTCACGGAAGTTCATTAATAATCCCATGGGATGAAGCTCCTGAAAAAATGCATGTAGATTCAGGTCTTTTCCCAAAAGAGAGAACTGCTGCTGTCATTGAAAAAGAGTTTGTAAAGTACAAAAACTCTGAAGAAGAATTAAAAGCAATCTTCGAGAGAACCTATGGAAAGATTGCTCCAAGATACGTGGAAACAGCCGTCACCTACGATGCTCTAAACCAGGCTGATGCTCCTGAAAATGACAACAGAGACTACGATCTTGAAGCAGCCAAAAAGGAAAAGCACCAGAACACCGCTTCATCCATAAAAAATGAGCTGAATAAGGAATATCTTCTGGTTGATGGTTACAACATAATATATGCTTCATCTGACTTGTCTGACCTTGCAAAAACCGATTTAAAGGCCGCCAGGGATAAGCTTATCGATATTCTCATCAATTTTCAGGGATTCAGACGCGAACAGGTGATTGTGGTATTTGATGCCTACAAAGTCGCCGGCGGCAAAGAACATACAGAAGAAATGAGCGGGCTTTTGATTGTCTATACAAAAGAAGCTGAGACTGCGGATCAGTATATAGAAAAGGCTGCTCACGAAATAAGCAAAAAGTACAAAGTGACTGTTGCCACTTCTGATGCCATTGAGCAGGTGATTGTCCTTAGCAGCGGCGCCTATAGACTTTCTGCCAGAGACTTTTGGGATGAAATTAAAAGAACCAATACTCTCATCTCGGAAAGCATCGCATCGAAAACCAAAAAGGATTTGCCATGACTTGTAGTCCTGGCAAATCCTTTTATATCTTATTCTAATATTCTCCTATTATCGTTCATATTTACACATCTGTTGCTACTACTGACATGTAGTATGAGTAAAGATTTTTGTATGTAGTCTTGTCGTAGTGAAGACCATCTGGTGTGCTAAAGCCTGTCTGAGTAAGATATGAGTAGCTGTCGATCCACTTGATCCTTGGGTCAAGCTCGGCCTGCAGCTTGGCATTAAAGCTCTCAATCTGTGCATTGGATACTGTATTGCAGTTGCCGACAGGTGTTACAGATGAATAATAAACTGTCACTCCTGCTGCATCCCAAACATCAATGTAGCTGTTTATAAGACTGATGTATTTGGACGCATTGGCCAGGTCGTTAACACCAAAGTTAATGATCATAGTAGTTCCATTGCCGGCGTACTCCTGTATCTCTGAAAGAGCTGTGTTCTTAAACCAGCTGTATCCCTCACCAACCTTGGCAACATATGCCTTGTCGGTAGTTCCTACTGCATTCTCTAGCTGAACAGTTCTGGAATCACCAACGAAAAGATATGGGACACTTGGAAGTTCAGAAGTCACATAGTCTCCGCTTATAAATCCTGCTCCATCGCCATAGGAAATCTCGTACCAGTTGTTGTCTGTTACTCCGATAACCTGAAGTTCACTTCCCCAGGTAATCCTTCCAAGCTTGTCATAATCTGTTCCAGCTCCGCTTCTGACATTAACCGTATCACTTGCGTACATAACAAGGGGAGTTTCATAAGCTGTTACAGTGTAAGGAAGCACCTCCTCGATAACCTCTTCTGAAGAAGCTTCTGTAGCTTCTATCATATCCACTGTTTCTGTGACAGCTCCATCTGAAAGATCATCCTCTCCAAGAGCCTCATCAATCTGGATATTTAAGACTTCACCTGTAACTTCCGTGGTCTTTTCCGAAGCAGCGCTTGCCATTGCAAGATGTTTGTCAGCAACAAGTCCTGCCAGCACAACTACTGAAAAAGCTGCAGCAAAAGAACCTAAAATTATTTGGTTTTTATTTGTTTTCTTTTTAAGCATGACACAAATTTTACAATAGTCGTAATAACTTGTCAAATTTCATTCACCTTTATACAGCTTCCATACCTTCCATCTGTGCAGTAAACAGATGATAGTAAGCTCCCTTGCGGGCCATAAGCTCATCGTGACTTCCACATTCAGTTATACCACCGTTGTCTATATACATTATTTTATCACATTTAGTAATGGTAGACAGTCTATGGGCAATGATAAAGCTTGTCCTGCCTTCCAGCATTGTATCAAGACCCTTTTGGAGAGCTTTTTCTGTCTGAACATCAATACTTGAGGTTGCCTCATCAAGTACCAGAATTGCTGGATCAGATAAAAGAGTTCTCGCAAAGGACAAAAGCTGCTTTTGTCCCTGAGAAAGAAGTGCGCCTCTTTCCTTAACTTCAGTGTTGTAACCCTTAGGCATTACTTTTATAAAGTCGTGAGCACATACCGCCCTGCTGGCTCTTCTTATATCCGCCTCAGTTGCATCAAGTTTTCCATAGCGGATATTATCTCCAATTGTTCCGGAGAAAATAAAGCTGTCCTGAAGCATTATTCCCATCTGTGACCTCAGAGAATGAAGCGTCACCTTTGAAATATCCTGTCCATCAATAAGGATTCTTCCACTATCAACGTTATAGAATCTTGAAATAAGGCTTACTATAGTACTCTTTCCGGCTCCTGTAGGACCAACAAGAGCGATGCTCTCGCCTGGTTTTACACTAAATGAAACGTCATGAAGGATTTCTTTTCCCTTCTCATAGGAAAAAGAGACATGGTCAAAGGTTACTTCGCCGACCATCTTCTTCATTTCCACCGCATCAGGCGCATCGTCAACAGTTACAGGCTCATCCATAGTCTCAAAAATTCTCTCAAGATAAGCCATGTTGTTGATGAAGTTGTTAAATATATTTCCAAGGTTCATGATAGGCTGCCAAAATCTTGATGCATAGCTTGAGATAGCAACGATCACACCAAGGGACTCATTTCCCTTTGAAAAAACTACAAGTGCAAACATGAATATCGCAGCTCTGACAAGAACCGATATGGTATCAATTCCAGGCCAGACCATGGTTGAATAGCTGACTGCCTTCATCCATGCCTTTCTGCAATTGGAAGAAAGAACTTTGAATATCTCAGCATTCTCATCTTCTCTTGCAAAGATCTGTGTTATCCTTGCACCAACAATGTTCTCCTGAAGATAGGCGTTTAAATTGGAGTTCTTGTTTGACACTGCCTGCCAGGCTTTTCTCTGCTTGTTCTTTATCCAGAACATAAATACCATAAGAAATGGCACACCGGCCAGAACCACAAAGCTCAGCTTAACGTCCACTGCAAACATAAATATTACGATGAATACAAGGTTTAATATTTCAAGAACCACGTTGATAAGGCCGTTACTTAGCATATCTGAAACGGAATTTACGTAGTTTACTACTCTTACAAGGATCTTTCCGTGTGGTCTGTCATCGTAATATTGGAATGGCAGTTTCTGTAAGTGCTCAAATAGATCGCTCCTTATCTGATAAATAATATCCTGGCTGACATTTACCATGATTCTTGAACGGATCGTAGTAAAGATCACACTGCATACGTAAAATAGTGCTGCAGCGACAACCAGTTTGTAGAGAAGGCTCTCATCACCACTTGGAATTGCCACATCCAAAGCTCTTTGCACAATCATTGGGCTCACAAGGGCTGCTGCTCCGCCAAGGGCGGAAAAAACAAGTGCCAGCGCCATCTTGCCTGCATGCTTTTTTATATATCCGGAAGCCCTGAGAAGGTGCTTTATATCAAAGGGCTCTTCTAATATCTCATCTTCTTTATATGTATTTCGTCTCATGTACTTATCTCCTCGTTTATATCTCCTGCCTATAGCTGCGGTATTACCTGTACTTTGAAAATTCATAGTGCCTAAAGCGTTTTGTAAGTGCATATATGTTTTTGCTGCCTTGAAAAACGTCAGCACTTAGCTTACGTTTTTTGTAAGCTTAGTACTGCTACGTTTTTCACGGAATGAAAATGTCAGCTAAAACAGATATGTGCGCATCAAAACGTTTAGCTAACCTGCAGTTTCACAAGTTCTGCATAATATCCGCCAAGCTTGATAAGTTCCTCGTGAGTTCCGCGCTCCGTTATCTCTCCATGCTGCATGATCAGTATCTGGTCTGCATCCTTGGTAGTTGATATACGCTGCGCAATGATGATCTTTGTGCACTCAAAATCAAGATTTCTTAGGCTCTCCTGAATCTCTTTTTCCGTCTCAAGGTCAACGGCTGAAGTTGTATCATCGAGAATAAGGATGGATGGCCTTACAGCCAGCGCTCTTGCAAGAGATATTCTCTGCTTCTGTCCGCCGGAGAGGCCAACACCTCTTTCACCTACAATAGTTTCGTAGCCTTCAGGCATCTTGGCGATAAAGTCGGAAGCCGCAGAATATTTGGCAAAACGAACAACCTCCTCACGACTTATTTCGCTGTCACCATAGGCAATATTTCCATCGATCGTGTCAGAATAAAGAAGTACATCCTGGGTAGCAAGACCTATGTTCTTCCTGAGCTGATTTAGTTTTAATTTATTGACATTTACGCCATCAATAAGGATTTCTCCGCTTGAAGGCTCATAGAATCTAGGGATCAGATGGATAAGAGAAGTTTTTCCACATCCTGTCTCGCCCATGATCGCGATTGTCTGTCCTTTTTTAGCAGTAAAAGAAATATGCTCCAGGACCGGGAGATCATTGTCTGCATAGTGAAAAGAAACATCTTTAAATTCTATGTTTCCTTCAAATCTTCCAGGCTTATCAACAGCGTCTTTAGCGTCTACGATCTCTGCCTCTGAGTAGTAGATCTCCATAACCTTTGCAGATGCTGCCGAGAATCTCTGGAATTCATTCATAACGTTTCCAAGCTGCCTCATAGGGTTGGCTATGGCCCAGATAAGGCCTGAAAATGCCACGTATTCGCCCATTGTCATATCACCATGAATAAGGAAAAGACCTCCCACCAAAAGAAGTATTACCGCAAGAGCATTGGCAAGAGTTTCTACAAAAGGATAGAAACGAAGCCATATCATTGCTGTCTTTTTATTGGTATCTCTATAGTCAGTGTTGCACTCATCAAATTTTTCTATCTCATAGGCTTCCCTTGCAAAAGCCTTAACCACTCTGTTTCCGGCTATATTCTCCTGCGCCACTGTATTCATATATGCCAGTTTTTCACGAAGAAGCGCATGCATTGGCGCAACTAAGAGCTTAAATACATATATGATAAAGAAAATGAGCGGAGCCACGATCAAAAGGCTAAATGCCAGTCTCCAGTCCATGTAGATAAAGTAAATTGCAGTTGCTGTGACCAGAGAAAATGCTTCAACAACCATTCTGACTACCCACGCAACCATGTGCCTTACAGCATCAAGGTCTCCCGTAACTCTGGTCATCAGATCACCTGTACGATAGGTGTTGTAAAATTTCATGTCCTGTCTTTGGATCTTGTCATAGAGAAAATTCCTTACTTTAAAGAGAACCTGCTGCGATACAAACTCATATCCCATGCAGTCAAAATAGACTATGATGCACCTAAGTACAGTAAGGCTTATCATAAGAACAAGGAGCCTGATAAATTCATCCGGATGCCCCGTAAGATTTTCTTTTGCACCAGGGCCAGACAAAAATCTGTCCACAATTTGCGCAGAAAAAAATGGCACAGTCAGTTGCAACATATTGTAGACAACTGTGCCAATCACCGCCAGTACATATAAAGCTCTGTACCCTTCCATATTATCCCACAACCACTGAAGCCTCGTCCTGGGATACTTCCGCCTCGAGTTTCGCTTTTTCATAATAACCACCCCATGAAATAAATAGTAATAATAAAAATAGTTTCTGCTAATCTTGATTGTATTCCACCCATACACCTAATTCAATCTAAAATAATCTGATTTCTTATCATTTTTTGCTTTGTTTTTATTCTTTTATCGCTTTGTTAATCAAATTATAAGAATTATCGTTAAATAGTACATGATATAATTATAATCAGTAGATTTATGGAGGTTATTGCCTATGGATACGCGCTTTAGGAGACGTATAATTGCTTTTGCCTACATACTCATAATCCTATTGTTTATAGGACTTGGTTTTTGCTATTCAAACGAATCAAATAATTATTATAGAGAAAATTCTGTATCTCTTAATGACTATTGGAAAATTGATGATAAATACATCACTTTTCCATTTAGCAGCGACGAAACCTTTACGATCAACAACACCCTTCCCACAGTATATGGCGATCAGCTCCTTGTTATCAGATGCTACTATAAAGCGTTTTCAGTCTTCATTGATGGAACAGAAGTTTTAGAATCAAGAAACAACGTATTATTTGGTCATAGTACTGATGTTGGCAAAAAAGAGATCTGGATTCCGCTTGAATATGAATACACCGGAAAAAAAGTCGAAGTAAAGATTACTCCTCAAGAATCCCTTTATGGTGCAGAACTCACTGAAGCCTTTGTAACCACCAGATCCGCATACGTTATTGCCCAGTTAAGGAGCAACGTTCCCTCAGTTGTCCTGTTTATCCTTTTCACAGTTACCGGTTTTTTTGAGATGCTGGTATCAACTGTATTTATCCTAAAAAGAGCTAACCTTATCAGAAAGCTCTCATTTGAAGCCCTTTTCTATGCAGGAGCCTTTTCTGTAGTTGCAGGGCAGTGGATCATAAACGAGACAAGGATTCCTTTCATTGCGGTTGGATATATAACAGGCTTTTCAATCCTTACTATAGTCTCATTTTTGCTGATGCCTCTTTTGTTCTTTGAAATCGCAAGATGCATCTTCCTACGTGTAGAGCTGATCGATCATATAATTGATGGCGCTATTGCTATTGTTATCCTGATTGCCTGCACTTTAGCGTCATTCGACATCTTCGAGTGGGGATGGTTGGTCTACGTAGCGCATGTACTTGACATAGTTGTTATGGTCATGGTCGGCTACTACTCATATTCCAGTATAAAAGAAGAAAAGAAGCTTTCAAGCAGAACAGGAATAGCTGTAGCTAATGGAATATTCATAATTCTGGCAGGATACTCACTTATTAAATACATCGACAATGTAGGCTATAACTACATCTTTTTCATAATAATAGCTCTTATGCTCTACATTATGGTGCAGGTTGGCCTCATTTACAGAAGGATAGGTCTTAACGTAAAGGAAGAAAAAGAATTTGCACAGGCCAAAATAGATGCCTATACGGATCAGCTTACAGGCATTGGTAACAGAAGGCATTTTTACGCACTTGCTGATGACTATGAAAAGAACCGTCTTCCAAATGATCTAACTTATATAGCCATAGACGTTAACAGGCTTAAATACTACAATGACACCTTAGGTCATGACGCCGGGGATGAGCTGTTAAAAGGAACTGCAACATGCCTTAAACTTGCATTTTCTTCATCCTCTACCAGCACCATTTCAAGGCTTGGTGGCGATGAGTTCGCCATTTTGATAATTGCGAATAGGAATGAGCTCGAAAAAAGAATCAGCTACTTAAGGACGCAGCTCGAACACTGGCACGGAGAATACGTTAAGGGAATCAATGTCGCCCTTGGATATGCCACAGTCAGATAGAATCCTCACTGTAATATAGAGGAACTCGCTAAGATTGCTGACAACAACATGTACGAGGATAAAAAAGCCTTCTACGAAAAGACAGGCTATGACAGGCGAGGCCAGAACAACGTCCAGAACGATGTTTAAAGACATATTCAGATGAATGTTAGAAGTAATATAAAAAAGCATGTTGCTCGCAACATGCTCGCGCCGAGCGCGGTTGCATTTATGCAACATATACCTTACGCGCGAGTGCGCATCCATAGCGGAGCGTTTTTTTGTTTAATAGGAAATTCGGAAGAATTTCCTATTAAACAAAAAAACCCATCGGATAAACTCCGATGGGATTTAATATATACAGCTGCTGACGGGAATCGAACCCGTGACCTCCGCACTACCAATGCGACGCACTACCGACTGTGCTACAACAGCTTGGGCAATTTAGCCACGAATGATATTATAGCAAGTGATAACCCTTAAGTCAATCACTCATCAAGCATTAAATTATTGATCAAAAACTGATATACTTCCTGATTTTTTTCAAGCCAGTTTCTGCAGATGGCCTGAGCCATTTCCTCTGTTGGAACAGGAATCTGAATATCTATAAGAGTATGTCCGCTCTCTCTTGCAATAACACGGGCAGTATACTCATTTTCACCTGTTTTCTGATAATCTCCGATTATCGAGCCCTCGCTTCTAAGCTTCATGCTATTAGCTTTTAAATAATCATCAATCTGAGATTTTATAGAAGGATTGATCCTGTTTCCGAAAAACTTAAGGGCCTCTTCTCCCTCTTCAGTTATTTCAAGATAAGTTCTATTGGCAACAGTTTTTTCTTTGATAAGATCAGAGGAAGCCATCTCTGCAAAAACTTCCTGCAAAGTTAAGAATGTCGTATATTCTTTTTCCAGTATAAAATCATAAATCTGTGACTTGCTAAGAGGCACTTCGCACCTCTTTAACATATACAGAACAATCATCTTGTATAAAGTAAGATACCTTGAGCTCACGCTCATACCTCCAAATTAAATAAGTTCTTTTACTGCTTTTGAAACAACTTCCGCACATCTCGGGTCAAATGCAGGAGGAAGTATATTTTCTTCGTTAAGTTCGCTATCAGGAACAAGACCTGCCAAAGCTTTTGCAGCTGCGAGCTTCATCTCATCAGTGATGCGCTTTGCGCCACCCTCAAGAGCGCCCTTAAAGATTCCTGGGAAAACAAGCACATTGTTTACCTGGTTAGGGAAATCACTTCTTCCTGTACCTATAACCCTTACTCCTGCTTCTCTGGCAAGGTCAGGCATGATCTCAGGAACAGGATTTGCCATAGCAAACATTATAGCTCCATCATTCATTTCCTGCGCCATTTCTTTGGTCACAATTCCAGGTGCAGATACACCAACGAATATATCAGCTCCCTTTAAAGCATCAGCAAGTGTTCCTGTCTTCTGCTCAGGATTGGTAACATCCATCATCTTTTCCTGCATCCAGTTAAGATCTGCAGATGCCTTGGAAAGAATTCCTGACTTATCACACATTGTAACATTTTTAAATCCATAGGTAAGCAAAAGTTTTGTTATAGCAATTCCTGCGCTTCCTGCGCCGTTAACTACTACTTTGCAGTCTTCTTTCTTTTTGCCTACTACTTTCAGGGCATTTATAATACCTGCAAGAACGACAATTGCTGTTCCATGCTGGTCATCATGAAAAACAGGGATATCCAGCTTTTCTTTTAATCTCTCCTCTATTTCAAAGCATCTTGGTGCTGAAATATCTTCAAGATTTATTCCGCCAAAACCAGGTGCAAGATATGTAACTGCCTTAATGATTTCTTCTGTATTCTGAGTATCAAGGCAGATAGGAACAGCATTAACTCCGCCAAACTCTTTAAAAAGCACTGCCTTGCCTTCCATAACAGGCATTGCTGCATGAGGTCCAATATTACCAAGTCCCAAAACTGCGCTACCATCAGATACAACAGCAATTGTGTTTGACTTGATCGTGTATTTGTAAGCAAGGCTCTTGTCCTTGGCAATCAGCTTGCAAGGCTCTGCCACACCTGGTGTATAACATACAGCCAGATCTTCTTTTGAATTAACCTTGGCTTTGGAAACTATCTCAAGTTTTCCCTGCCATTTTTCATGCATCTCAAGTGCTTTTTCAGCGTTTGTCATAATAATGCTCCTCCTAAAACTTCTTTCCTATTATATCGTAAGCAAATGCGCATACTTCATCTCTTTTATCCGGGTCATCGATATATTTGAAAACAAAGTATAAATGTTTTGGTGAACCACTTGAAGTTTCAAGTCCAAGAGCAAGTCCAAGCGCCGCAATCTCTTCAGGGGCATCGACCTGCCTTGACAACATAAGAGCATCTATATAGCCATTTTGAACCATCTTGGTGTAGGCATAAGCAAAAGCAGCCGCCTGAAGGTTCTCGCCCTGTGTAGATGAATAACCGATCTCACTAAGGATAATAGATCTGACATCACCATTAGGGTTAAGCATGTTTGTCTTTTGCATGTAGTTAGTCAAAACCTCAATATTCTCCATAGTAATACAAGGTGTTGACTCTGTATGATTAACATATTTGGAAGTCTTCCAAAATGCGGTGTTGTCATTAGGGAATGAGTACGGATGAGCCGCAAGTCCCCAGTTGACATTGCCATAATCATTCATGGAAGAAGCAAAAATATCAAGTACATCCTTAGCGTCATAATCGCCGGTGCTCTCAGTATTATAGGTCCATCTCTGATCCAATGGGATATACACAAGGGCGCCTGCATTCTGACTCTTTATGGCGTTGTAAAAAACTCTGAAAGCTCTTGTAAATGCCGTAGTATAAGTGTTCACATCTGTGTAAGACATGTAGTTATACTCTCTTCTGGCATTGACCTCATTAGCGATAATCCACATGCTGACATTGCCATGGCCGGAACCTGAGTATCTGCCTGCAAGGAAGCTTCCAATAGCAGCAAGCGCCTTTACACCGCTCTCATCGGCAGCATTGAACATATAGTATGGAGCCGTTGAGCCACTTCGCGCACTTGGATGCGTGATCTCAGGATAAGCTGAAGTGCTGGCGTCATTCAAGATGATGGCCGCTATATCTATGCCCATAGAATTGAGTTTTTTGAACAATGTATCGTAGTCATTGATGATGCGGGCATTGAAGTGATATGTCACGCCGCCATATGAATAAGCAATTCCTCCTGATGTAGTAAGGATATGTGAAAGAGGAATATTATAGGCGCAATAATTAACTCCAAGGTCAGAAAGCTCATCAAGACGAAGGGGATATGGCAAAATACCCTTTATAGAATCATGGTCCATGCTGTCATAATAGTATCCTGCACATTTCTCAGGATTTGTAATGTACTTGGCATGTGCCACCTGAACATACTGATCTTCCATCTTCACAGCAACTGCAAATTTGGAAAAGAGTCTTGTGTTAGAGAGACCTTTGTTAAGCTTTATGGTAAAAGAAGCGTCATCTCCCTTATAGATTTTGGAAAGAGGCTCTGCATCTGCAGCAATGCCATCCTCATAGGTCGCCATCTCAAAAAGGTAATAGTACTTATCATCACTGGCAGGAATACCCTCAGAAGTAATGTTTACTTCAACATTGGATGTTCCGACAATCTGGCACTCAAGGTCGCCAAATTCTGCAGCATCTTCAGCTGTAACTTCTACAGTCTCAGGTCTTTCAGAAAGGGCCTTTGACACTCTTTTTCCACCATTTACGATCGTGTCAACAACACTTTCCTGAACATACACGATCTCGCTGATGGATGTCTGTTCTATAGAAGCCTGATAAGGCGCTTCATCCTGCCCTTCATCAGACACTCTTCCAGTGCTGATAAAAAGCCACATAGTCATGGCTACAATGAATAAAACCGCAACAACTACGCCTATTCCTGTAAGAATTATTAACTTTCTATTGTGACGGGCTTTTCTCCCTGTGCGAAGCCTGCGTTTCTTTTTATCCATGTAACCCCTTAGTTATCTTTATCTTCTCTGTTTTTGAGCTTTCTCATGTGATCTTTTATCTTGAGCTCATAGCCGTTTCCTGAAGGGCTATAGAACTCCTTGCCATTAAGCTCATATGGCAAATACTGTTGTTTAACATAGTGATCAGGATAATCGTGGGCATATTTGTAACCAATACCGTGGCCCAGCTTGGATGCTGATTTATAATGTGCATCCTGAAGATGTGGTGGTATCGGAAGATTACCTGTTTCTGTAACTGTACTCATTGCACTGTCTATTGCAACGATAGCTGAATTGCTCTTGGGCGCTGTAGCTATATAACTTGCAGCCTGTGCAAGTGTAATCCTTGCCTCCGGCATTCCAAGCCTCTCTACAGCAAGAGATGCCGCAACTGCCACCTGAAGTGCCTGCGGGTCTGCATTACCAACATCCTCAGAAGCACAGACCATCATACGTCTTACTATAAACTTAGGATCCTCTCCTGCATTCAACATTCGGGCAAGGTAGTAAACCGCCGCATCAGGATCTGAACCTCTCATGCTCTTGATAAAAGCGGAGATCGTATCATAGTGGTTGTCGCCATCCTTGTCATATCTGGCAACCTTTTTCTGGATGCACTCCTCAGCAACCTCTTTAGTGATATGAATAAGTCCATCATCACTTCTCTCAGTCGTAAGGATTCCAAGTTCAAGAGCATTCAGAGCATGCCTTGCATCTCCATCAGCAAGATCTGCCAAAAAGTCAGCTGCATCGGGCTCCAAAACTGCCTTGTAGGAACCCATCCCACGCTCTTTGTCAGTAACAGCCCTACTCAGCAGCTCTTTTATATCATCTGGTCCAAGCGGCTTAAGCTCAAAGATAACAGACCTTGATATAAGAGCTCCGTTCACTTCAAAATAAGGGTTCTCAGTTGTAGCCCCAATTAGTATTACTGTCCCATCCTCAACAAATGGTAAAAGATAATCCTGCTGGCCCTTATTAAATCTATGAATCTCATCTATAAAAAGAATTGTCTTTTTGCCATACATACCAAGATTGTCCTTGGCCTTTTGTACGACTTCCTCCATATCCTTCTTACCGGCTATGGTGGCATTTATCTGAGTAAATTCAGCCTTTGTGGTACCTGCTATGACCTTGGCAAGAGTAGTCTTTCCTGTTCCGGGCGGGCCATACAAAATGATAGAACTTAACTTATCTGCCAAAATCGCACGATAAAGAAGCTTGTCTTTTGCGATGATGTGCTGCTGACCCACTACTTCATCAAGGGTCCTCGGGCGCATCCTGGCGGCAAGCGGCGATTCCTTCTCATAGTTATTTTCTCTCATATATTCAAACAGATCCATAAATGCTTCGTTACTTTTCTTTATAATTGTAGACAGACTATATTATTCTACAATTTTTGCCCATAAAAATAAAGAGGATATATACACAAATTGCACAATCTTTTACAAGGTTTTCCACCTGTAGACGTAAAAGATTGTGCACTATAGATCAAGCGTGTTTAACTATATTGCGGACCCATACTCCGCTTCTTACCAAAAGAAATCCGATCGTACATTTCAACAGCTCAAGAGCTGAAACCATCATAAATATGGTAAGTACCGGAAGATTTGTAAAACGTGAAAGGATATAGGCTGCCGGTACGCTTATAAGCCATGCAAAACAGCTGTCAAAGACAAATGTAACTGCTGTCTTTCCACCTGAACGAAGTGTGAAATAAGACACATTCGCATAGGAATTTATAGGCATGCAGATTGCAACAACCCAAATAAATCTAGTGGCGAGCTGTCTTATCTCTGGCTCAGTATTGTAGATCTGAGGGATGACAGGCGCTGCGATTGCAAGGAGCGAACCCATCACAAAAGTGGAAGCCACGCTAAGTGATGCCATTCTCCAGGCAGTCCTGCGGGCAGATACAAGCTTATCTGCGCCAAGCTCCTGACCTACTATGATTCCTGTAGAATTACCGATTGATAAAAAGACCTCATTAAAAATCTGAGATACCGTTCCGCTTATATTCATCGCAGCGATTACAGCTATTCCCCTTACTGAATACGCCTGCAACAGTGCTGCCTGAGCAAGGCTCCATAAAAACTCATTGCAAAGAAGAGGAAGAGATTTTACAAGTATCGTTTTTACCAGATAAAACGGTACATAAAGGCTTCTGAAAACTCCCTTAAAGAATGGATACTTGGAGTTTTTCCTGTGTGCGCCTGCCATTACTATAAAGAGCTCTGTAAATCTTGAAATAACAGTTGCAGTAGCCGCACCCATAACTCCCATTTTAGGAAGACCAAAAAGTCCAAAAATAAGAAGTGCGTTGAACACGAAGTTCACAAGCATAGCTGTCATACCTGCGATCATTGGAAGAGTGGTCTTTCCTGATTCTCGCATGGCACTTGCATAGACCTGTGTAAGGCTAAAGGGGATAAGTCCCACAAGCATTATATCAAGGTACGATGTGGCATAAGCCAAAGTGGCAGCCCTGTCTGCGTCTGCAGTGCCGGAAGCAATGTAAAGGGATATCAGATTTTCTTTTGCCAGAAAAAGGAACGTTACTGCTATAGCGCAGATAACGACTGCATCCATCAGCTTAAATCTAATGGAATATCTGACGCCATCCATATCTCCTTTTCCAAAGAACTGTGTACTGAAAATTCCGGCACCGGCAAGGGATCCCCATATACACAAATAGAAAATAAACAGTAGCTGATTTACAATAGCTACTGCTGACATCGGAAGTGTTCCGACCTGTCCGACCATTACGTTATCCAAAAGTCCCACGACATTGGACAGCGTATTCTGTATGATCATCGGGGCAACTATCATAGCTGCCCTGCGATAAAATGCCCTGTCTCCGACAAGGCATTCACGCAAAGTAAATTTATATTTTATTGCTTCTTCTCTGTTACTTGTTTCGTAGGTAGTCATAAGTATTTCCTTATTAACTGAAGTGGCTGCCTACTTTAAATGCAGCTTTACTCCAGATTTTCCTTTATTTTGTTGATCATTTCTTCATATTCTGCATCTGTAAGGAACTTTTTGCCAGGGTTCATTTCAAAAACTCCTCCCCACTCAAATTCGTCCTTGTACTTTGGAACAAGATGCATGTGAAGATGGCAGCCTGTATCACCATATGCGCCATAGTTTACCTTATCAGGGTTAAAGGCTTTATGTATAGCCTTGGATGCTCTGTTTACATCTCTGAAAAATGCATCTCTTTCTGCATCTGAGATATCAACTATCTCGCTGACATGATCCTTGTAAGCCACGATGCATCTTCCCGGATGGCTCTGCTCTTTAAAAAGAATAAGCTGGCTGACCTCAAGATCACAGATCTTTATACCAAATTTTGCAAGTGGCTCTCCGCCAACACAATATCCACAATTATTATCTTTTACCATCTTTTTATCCTCCAAAATCGTTTTTTCTGACAAGTTGTCTGTGAATAACTCCGGCATCGCATCTGCAATACACATTCTTACAACTGCATCTTTTTACCATTGAGAACTGCCTCAATGAGATTGTCTTCTCTATCATATACCATTTTCAGTGAAAAGAAATCATGACTTTTTTCCATGAGTCTGAAAAATATTTTGTCCCCTTCCCAGAGGTTTAAGTCATACACCTTTTCTTTTTCAACCCAGGTAAGTACTCCTTCATCACAGTCCTTTGGCTCACCGTCAGGTGCTTTGGCAGTAAATAAAGACATGAGCTCATAGTCACCTTTTTGTGAAATGAATGTGATTATTGCACGATATTCCAAACTTTCAAGCGGAACATCATATCCTGTCTCCTCAAGAATTTCTCTTTTTATGCATTCTTCAGGGCTCTCATCATCCTCAAAGTGCCCGCCAACGCCGATCCACTTGTCTTTACTGATATCATTCTTTTTTGATACTCTGTGAAGCATTAAGTATTTGTCGTCTCTTTCAAGATAACAAAGAGTCGTTAAGCCTTCTCTTCTTGCCATTTCATAACCTCACTTTTTTATTCTACACAATCAATGGATTATTACCAATTCTATCTTGAAATCGCTTGTTTCTCGTAATTAACTATAATTATCCCGGTCGAAACAAGTAACAGTGCCACAATACTTGCTACCGACAACGCCTCCTGACCTTCTCCAAGGAAAAGAGCTGATAATAAAACTCCCATTATAGGATTAACAAAACCAAGAACAGAAACCTTGCTGACCGGATTGTATTTAAGAAGAACTCCCCAAAGTGTGTATGCCCCTGCGGAAATAAAGCCCATGTAGATCAGGTTAAGATAACAGCCTGTACTGTAGAAATTAAGGCTTCCTCCAAGGGCCAGTCCAATGATAAACAGAACTGCACCTCCTAAAAAGAACTGATAACCACTGAGGATAACAGGATTTTCATGCTTTGAAAAGATCTTGATACTGCAGCCTGATATAGCATAGAAAAAAGCTGCTGCAAGCATCGCGCCCTCACCTTTTAAAGTCATCGGCGCTCCGCTCACCAAAGCTCCTGCGCCGCCAAAGAACATAATGATTCCAAGAAAACCTGTTGCGCAGCCGATGAGTTTTTTTGCTGAAACCTTCTCAAGCTTAAATAGAAAAATAGCAAATAGCGGAGCCAGGAAGTTTCCTGATGCATTTATGATAGAGCCTCTCACGCCTGATGTATTTGCCAGTGACATAAAAAAGAAATAGTACTGACCGATAGTCTGAAAAAGTGAGAGTATCACAATGTATTTCCATGAATCTTTCTGCGGTATCAAAGGCTTTTTAGCCAGTATTGAGCCAAAAAATATGGTCATAACACCCGCAAGCATAAACCTTGCGCCTGCAAGTACAAGCCTTGATGGCGTATCGCTCGCATCTATTTTGAATAATTCATAAGCAATCTTGATGGCAGGTGATGCGCTTCCCCACAACACACAGCAGAAAATAGCAACCAGCACAACAACCGGCGCAAGTGTCCAAAATGTATTTTTGTTTTCTGTCATTTTTCAATTTCCTCCATATAGCGTACGAAGTTCATTATACAAGAAAATGACAAAAAATAACTATAGCATAATCTTAGCATTAACAAATATCAATTCTAATTATTCACCCTTTTGCATATAGCTCGTCGCTATCAAGAAGTATTGTCACAGGTCCGTCATTTATTGACTCAACCTTCATATCAGCGCCAAAGACGCCTGTCTTAACTTCAAAGCCTCTGTTCCTGCACTCTTCCACTACAAGCTCATAAAGCGGATTTGATATTTCAGGTCTTGCGGCATCTGTAAAGCCCGGACGCCTTGACTTGCAATCCGCATAAAGAGTGAACTGACTGACAATTAATATCTGAGCGCCTGCATCTTTTGGATTAACATTCATCTTGCCATTCTCATCCTCAAATACTCTGAGGCCGCAGATCTTATCTGCAATTTTTACCGCAATTTCTTTTGTATCATTCGTATGGACTCCCAAAAGAACCAAGAATCCTTTTCCGATTTCTGAATATTTCTCTCCATCTATTGTCACTGACGCCGAGAGAACCCTTGTAACAACTGCTCTCATTATGCTTCTCCTCTTTCCGATACAATTTTTAGTTTATAAGGTGTCACTTCACACAGATAAAAAACAATCTCAACTCCTGCTTTTTTAGCCTCATAAAACGCCTTTGCAAATTCAGGGTCAGTCTCCTCATTTGGTCTGACTTCACTGATTCCCTCTCCCTGAATAACAAAAGCCACTCTGGTTTTTATTCCTTTTTCCAAGGCCGTAGTCAGCTCTTTTAAATGCTTGGTTCCGCGCTCCGTCGGTGCATCAGGAAAATACCCTATTCCATCCTTAAAAAGCGTGCAGCCTTTAACTTCCATAAGGTAGGGCTGTACTGATTTATTAGGAATTTCTTTTTCCATATAAAAATCAATTCTGGAATTACCATATTTATATTCAGGCTGGACCTTGCTGTACTTACCTGTGCTTTCAAGCCATTCTTTAACAACTTTGTTTGGAGCCTGGGAATCAATGTTTATTATTCTCCCGTCTTTTTCAACTGCAACAAGATCATACGGCGTCTTTCTCTCAGGATTGCCAGCCTTTTCAAGATATACCGTGCATCCTGGGATCAATAGTTCTTTGCATCTGCCAGTGTTCTTTACATGCACCTTGATTTCATCGCCATCTACGCTCACTATGGCAATGAATCTGTTTGGTCTTGATATGAATTTTGCTTCTACAATGTTTTCGTAAATCATAAGCTGATTTTACCATTACTTTGTAGCTAATGGCCAGTAATTAAGAAATTTAGCGATTCAAGCTGCATTCCCACTATGATAAAATAATATTGAAGCAAAAAACAACACGATTCATGGTCCAAAAAAATCCGCTCATATGAAAATAGATATTCAAAAAATCGATTCTGGAGAGGAAAGCGTTACCATCAGGTATAAGACGCTTTCTCCGGATTTAAAAAGAATAATCGGAATTCTGGAAAAATCGGAAAACAAGCTTTGGGGCAAGGCCGATACAGAGACTGTAAACATCAGCATTTCAAGTATCCTCTACTTGGAATCCGTTGATGATAAGCTCTTTGCTTACACAGGAAATAAGGTCGTTCGTTTGGACGGAACTCTCAACTCTTTTATCACGGAAATCAGCGATGAAGCCTTTTTCAGATGCAGCAAATCCATGGTCATTAATGTCAACAAGGTAAAATCCTTAAAGAGCCTGTCTTCAAACAGGATTGACGCGACCATGGAAAGTGGTGAACATATAATCATTTCAAGAAGATATGCATCAGATTTCAGGCGTCTTTTGAAAGGAGGCAGGTAGATGAAGAACAAGAAAAAAGTAACCCTTTGGGAATTGTACCTTACAAAAGAAATAGGGATTGAGTTTAAAGCATGCCTTTACTTCTTTGCATTTCTTTTCTATTACTGCGTATTCAGATTGATAAACGGCGTCTATGATGCCAGCATTCTGCATATGACAGAGCTGATCCTTGCCTGCTATATCATTGGTTATATTCAGGTGTACCTATTGTGGAACTTCGATGAAGCAGATTCCCTTAGGGTAAAAGAAATAGCAGGAATGGTCATTTGTACAATCGTCTACAGTCTTCTATCATGGCTTTTTAACTGGTTTAACAAAAATCTGCTTGTCACTTTAATATTTGCAGCTTACATTCTTCTTGTCTATGTCTGCGTATATTTGATTTACAAGTATAAACGAATAATTGATGATAAAAAACTCAACGAAGATTTGAAACTCTTTCAGACCGAACACAAAAAAGAGGATTAGTAAGTGAAGGTTAGCGGTAAAAATGTGCACCTTACGGGAACAGTTATTGTTCCCGTTTTTTATTTTTGTTATGAATAAACTACAAAGAGGAGGTGCATTATGAAAGAAAACGTGATCGAGATAAGTCATTTAACCAAAAGCTATGGCAAAAGCAGAGGCGTTATTGATGTTTCTTTTAACGTAAAAGAAGGTGATATTTTTGGTTTTCTTGGTCCTAATGGCGCAGGTAAGTCTACTACTATCCGCTCCATGCTGGGCTTTTTGAAGATAAACTCAGGCAATATAAAAATACTTGGGATGGACAGCGTAAAAAATCATGAGGAGATTTTAAAGAATGTTGGCTATATGCCCTCAGAAGCCTGGTTCTATGATTCCATGAAGGTAGCCGATGTCATAAAATACGCTGCTGATGTACGCGGACTAGATTGCAGTAAAGAAGCTGCCAAGCTCTGTGAAAGATTGAAAGTCGACACCCATAAAAAGATCAAACAACTCTCCCTTGGAAACAGAAAGAAAGTCAGCATAGTCTGTGCCATGCAGCATAGACCTCGCCTTTTTATATTTGATGAGCCCACCGGCGGCCTTGACCCTCTTATGCAAAAGAAATTCTTTGAACTTATAAATGAATATGTCGCCCAGGGAGCCACATGTCTTTTGTCTACCCATGTGTTATCAGAAGTTGATAAGTATTGCAAAAATGCCGCAATCATGAGGGAAGGCAGGCTCACGATGCTGGACACTCCGCATATAGATGATGAAACGTTCCTTAGTTTCTATGA
>NZ_SVFW01000049.1 GCF_015056685.1 Butyrivibrio sp.
CATGCAGTTTTCAAGGTACTGATTTATCTGAACGAATCACTTCGTTTCATGCTTGACATTTAATAGTTAGTCTGTTTTTGAGCCTTCGACATAAACATTCTTTGCATCTGTGCCATACTCTGTTTCTATTGCATCTAATAGAGGTACGCCAATTCCTACTCCCCCTGCTGGTCTCCAAGGTGCATCAACAATAGTATAATCGCCCCATCCACAATAAGTATGCATTGTAAAAAAACTCAAAAAAATAATAGTAATCCCACAAAATGCTGCAATCAAAATTTTGTAAAAACACTTATTCGATATTATTTTTTTTAAGCAGTTCATGTTTTTTATTTCCTTTCTTCTGTCATGATTATTGATAATATCTACTGATATATTGTGCCTGAATAATCAGAATAAAAATCAGCCCATACTTTAGCTCGGAGGGCCATCCTTATCTCCATCAAGTATCAATCTATTTATGTACCAGCTTTTAAACAATTGCATGTCGCACTAATACTTCAATTAAAATACGTCTTCGACAAACTAACTATTCTTTTCTATTACTTGTACGTATTATATAAGGCAAAAAAAGGCATATAGCAAGATTTTTCATAATTTCTCCAATCGATATAAAGAGCACTTGATACAAATCGATTGGTCCATCCTTCAAATTTGTAAAGAAATTTCCAATAATCATACAAAGAGTAAAAATAACTAATATGAATGGAATGTCTTTATTTTCTTTATAAACCTTAATCCATAATATAATCGTAGCAATTACGCCAATAACTACAAGAATCCATAAATTATTCCTTACTATATCCATGACTCTTCTCTCCATCATCCCCGTGCTAAAGCGAGGTTATTCTTTTTTTCATATTCTTCTCTTGTCAAATTGTTAAAGAACCAGCCTCTTTAGAACATTACCATAATATACCATGTATCCATGTAATATCAATACATCATTCATGGATTTAATAAATTTTTGATAATTTATATGATGTGGAGGATGTGTGATGATCAGACTTAGAGTCAAGGAAATCTTAGAGGAGCGCGGTCGGACAAAATATTGGCTATGTAAGCAGATTGGATATAGCTACGAGAACCTGAACAGGATCGTTGAAAATCAAACAAAACAAATTAGATTTGAAACTCTGGAAAAGTTGAGCAAGATTTTGAACTGTAATATTGGAGATTTATTTGAAATAAGCGATGACTAGAAAAAAGCTGTAGTTACTAATAATAACTATGGCTTTTTATTAATATAGAGTTATTATATTTGCAGTTTCGTATAACAATGTTCTTGCAAAAATTTCGATTGTACGTACTTTATTCCGCTGAACAACTGAATATGTGCCATCTGCATTTGCTATAATATTATGATAGATATCAGAATTTGTTACTTAATCCTGATTAGTGTCATCTTCAGCAGTATATACTGTCAATACATCGCTGAAGCTAACTATCATGATTAGGATTAAAGAAAAGCATATTTCAATATATTATTGATCTTCAATTTTATGTTCTGATCTAGCGTCCAAAAAGCATAATACAATCAAACATACGATAAATGTTAGTATTTTGTTGATAACAAAGGTAAACATTTTATTCTCCATTTATTCGATTTAGCTCAATAGTGTATTATCGTTTTTATCATATCATATCGATTATTTTGTGTCATAATGTAATGATATTTATCTAAAAGAACAATCCTTGGGGGTTAAGAGCATATAGCTGTCTATTATGAGGTAGAACTGTTAAGATGATGAAAAAGTTAACAAATAAAGTTATAAAGAGTTTCAAACGAACGATCTACAAAAATAAGGTATTTTTAATTGGGCTAATAGTTTTTTTATCTATTTTTACTCCTGCACATTGTGCATCAGGTTCTATGGAACCTACTATCATGACGGGGGATATATGTATAAATCTTAATACTTGGTTTTGGTATACGCCTAAAAGGGGAGACATTATTGGTTTCTCTCGTAACGGCCAGATTTGGACAAAGCGTATTATTGGTCTTCCAGGCGATATGATCGTCATCAAAGAGGGAGTAGTTTATATTGACGGTGAACCTTTAGAAGAAGATTACATTCCTGATGACGTATACACTTTTTCAGGTATCCATAGTATATATTATGTGCCCGATGGGTATGTTCTGGTCATGGGGGATAATAGAGAGAACTCTTATGATTCCCGTTATTGGGAAGAGCCTTATGTTGCAACTTCTGATATCTTGATAAAATATATAGGGACTATCTGCAATCTTCCCTTTTTAACTGATCCTGCACCACAAGAACAGGATCTCACATTCTGATAAAAGGATAATACATTGCCTTAATGGTTAATGGATAAGCTGGCCTAAAAATGCAGCATAACTTGTGAAAATCCTGTAAAAACTGGAACGTTAATTGCTGAAAATGCGCAGTGATTTTTGGCTCTTAACCAATTTAAGGTTAAAATTCTATGAAGAATGCTGTTATTGCTTGTAAAACAGTATCCTTTATCGTATTATTTAATTAGAAATAGTTGACTTTGTTGTGGTGATAATGTACCATATAGGTCTGTTGTATTAAAAGATATGCAGGCTCACTTGCTGAGGGATTCACGTCGGCTGAACCGGGCACTCCCCTGCTTAAAAAATAATCGTGAACGATTGCCGATAGTAAAGCTTTTGGCTCTGGCCAAGAGCTTTACTTTATTTTTGGAGATAATCATGGACATTACAGATATCAGGAAATGCGCTCAGGCATTTGCCACTTATTATCTTGAAAGTTTTTATATTGTTGTTACATACAATGGGAATGGATTTATCCTTATTGGTGAGACAGATAATTTTCCACATCTGATAGGAATATCAAAGCAAATCTATAATTCTAATGGATACAGAACACCAAAGAAGTTGTATAGAGACATTGCTGATGGGCAATCTATCAGTACGAAGATTGTCCCCAATGTCATATCGACAACTTCCAAAATGTATAAGAAAGTTCGAAACTTTATCAGCAATAGAGATGTTCTAATTAGCAATAGCTGTCCAATAATCTTGAGATATGATCCTCAAAAATCAAATCGTAAGCTTAATAATGTAGATATACTTATATCAGATTTGAATAAAGGATATATGTTGGGGTGGATATACAATGCAAAAATTAGAGTGAATTCAGACATTGATATCACGAAGTATTGCATCAGTACATGGATAGATGAGTCAGACGGAACTGTTCAGGGTAAAGAAAAATATATGCCTGGGCAGGATGTGGAGCTTATTAAAACTGTGTTGGTATTTGATAAGAATTCAGAACTCCTTCGCCAGAAAGAGTATAAGTACAGTGCTAAGCAGAAATTGCAAATATTAGATTCATGTTGTAGAAATAATTGCAATTTATTGTTGGATGACAATAATGCTCGGAATTATATTAAACTTGCAAAAGAAAAAAATATTTTGTGTTCTATAAATGGAGTTATTCATATCTAAGACATTGATGTGAGAATGGTATGGGGAAGTCGATAGAAACTGTTTGACCAGTTGTTTGACCTTTCGGTCAGTCGGCATGTCTCAACCTAAATAAGTAGTTCCTAAGTGGTTCTAAAAAATAGAGATAGAAAGATTTTTTGTACCCTTTTATTAACGAGTATAAAACTATTCTAAAATAAATATAAAAGTGTATTTTTATTCCCTAAAAAGCGTTAAAATAATCATGCGCGATGTTGAATTATTGGTACAGATAGTGAAAAAAGGAGAATGATAATGGCTAATAATGAAACGAATAAAGATACTAAAAAGATTCCGCTTATAAAAACAGTTGCTGGAATGAGCGCAGTTACCTATATTGCATTGCTCATTCTTTTTATTATTTCCATTGCGATTGTTACAACTGAGATGATGAATATCACAAATACATCTATTTCAACATCTAAGACAGTTGAAGGCGTTATGGAAGATGTCCGGGTATTTGAAGTTGATATGAGGATTCTTGATAACGATGGTTTCGCTTTGGCATCTATGTACGATACAATCGTTTCAATAGGTCAGCTCGAGACTAAAGTTCCCGAAATGCAGCAGTGTCTTACTGAGATGGATGAGGCAATTTCCGGATTGGAAACAACTTTTGCCGCTATAACAGAAAGTGGTAGTAATGCGCAAAATGCACTTTCAATTTTAAAAGAAAACTATTCCGGATACAGAACCGGTTATACAAGTGTAATAAGTGCGGCTCAGTCAGGTGACGTGAACACAATTCTTGGAGTTGTATACGGAGATGCCTCCACTCAGCTTGCCAACATGAAAGAACAGCTTGTAGTTCTTAATCAGGAATTGGTGTTAATTGAAGAAGAGGCCCATAGCCGTGTTCAGGCAAGGGCAAACTCTGCAATTGCTGTGGTCAACATTCTTATGATCGTATATGTTTTGTCTATAATCGCATTCCTTATCTTTAATTACAGAATGGTAGGAAGAAAAGTTAACCTTATTGCTGATGAGATAAATGATATTATCAACAATATCAGAAATCATAAGGGAGACCTTACTGTGCGAGTGCAGACACAGACTTCATCGGAACTTGTTCATATCAAGGATGGTTTTAACCATTTCATTGAAACCCTTCAGGTTATTTTAAAAGAAGTAAAAGACGGAACAGTGACCCTGACTGAATCTTCAGAGAATATGACTACACAGATTCAGCTTGCAAGCGATAATATTACAAATACGTCAGCTGCACTTGAAGAATTGTCTGCAAGCATGCAGAATGTATCTGATACAGCAAGCGTGATGAATGAGAAGCTTGGTGATGTTAAGGATGCTACAGATAGTATAAATGAAGGCGTTGAAGATGGTACTGCCAAGGCTGAGGAAATCAGGGCAGAGGCCATTGAGATAAAAGAGGGTGCTCAGAATAAAAAAGACAATACAGGAACCAAGATGGAAGAACTCTCCGGAGTACTTGAACAGTCTGTTAAGGATAGTGAAAAAGTGGCACAGATTAATGAACTTACAAATGTAATTCTTGATATTGCATCCCAGACTAATCTTTTAGCTCTCAATGCTTCAATTGAGGCTGCAAGAGCAGGCGAGGCAGGAAAAGGATTTGCTGTTGTAGCAGAAGAAATCAGTTCACTGGCTGAAAATTCAAGACAGACTGCTGGAAACATCCAGAATATAAGCAATGAAGTTACAGCAGCAGTTAAAGCTCTTGCTGATAATGCCATGCAGGTGCTTGATTTTATTAATACTACAGTTTTGGGTGATTATGATGCGTTTGTAGATACAGGTGAAAAGTATGAGGCAACTGCAAAATTTATCAATGATATGCTGGACGGCATATCAGATCAGACACAACACCTGAATTCGATTATGGGTGAGATGGCAAGTTCTGTATCTTCTATATCTGAGTCAGTATCGCAGGCTTCAGAGGCAATTAATCAGTCAGCTGAAAATTCTCAGTTTATTGTCGACGAGATTACAGGCATTAGTTCTGCAATGGATACTAATAATGATGTAACAGAAAAACTTAATGACAGTACAAAACAGTTTATAAATATTTAAACGTAAAAAGGCTCCTCACAAATCAGGTGTTGCTTGATATGTGAGGAGCTTATTTGTTTTGCTTGTGAAGCTTGTCTATAGCAAACCAAAGGCCTAAAAGAGCAATGATGCCAAGAATAAAAATATATTGAGCCGGCCGGTGAGCTATACTGTTTTGCTCCTGTGGTACTGATGAATCTTTGTACAAAAGCATGTAGTTTCCTGTACAGTCGCTTGAAATAGAAAATGTGTCAGCGTCTACATCTACATCGTCGAGAATTTTACAAACGCCCATATTGTTGGCAATGCATATATAACTCCTGCCGTCTTTTTTCAGGAAAAGAGGTATTTCTATTTGGAGTTCGACTTCATTATTAAGAGTATAGATGTCGCTTTCAGGCTCTGAACCAATGGATTTCTGAGCAGAAACATCCATGTAAAAGCCCTCATTGTAGCTGCTTAGTGTCTTGTCACCATCAATGACTTCATAAAACTGTTCCTTAATAGCTTCTGATGGGGCATCATCCCGCATTACATAATTAAACACAATTTCAGCAGATGCGCCTTCGAAAACCTCATTCATTTCTTTCTTGGTCAGACATGAAGTTATAAGCTCGTTGTAGTCTCCAGCCCTTATTATAGGAGCTGCAACTTCAGTAAGGCTGTCTGAATTGGCTATGATAGTTACATTTCCTGAACCATAGCTTATATTGGTAGATTCGTGCATCTTAGCACCCCTTTCACTATATTCATCATACTATAAATCAGACAATTTTATACTTAAAAATGTGTAAATAATTAAGAAAATAAGATTTGATAATAGACACTGTTGAGGAATTGGTGCAGAAGTATTAAAATGAGCAGGTAAATCTAACCAAATGGAGGAAAAGGTGATGGAAAAAAAGTTTGGGATTAAAGAAGTTGTGGCTATGGGTATCGGAACTGCTCTGTTTGTAGTCCTTACAAATGTTCAGATTCCGCTTGTTATTGCTCCTAATACATATCTTCAGCCACGTATGGCTATCATGGCCTTCTTTGCAGCTGTTTTCGGACCAATTGTTGGCGGCGTTATCGGCTTCTTTGGACATGCTCTTGGTGATGCTATTTTCTATGGCTCAGTATGGTGGAGCTGGGTATTCCCAGAAGCAGTTGTTGGCATAGCAGTAGGTCTTTTTGCCAAGAAGTTTGCTGTAAAAGAGGGTGGCTTTAATACAACAAAGAACATTATTTTCTTTAATGTAACTCAGGTTGTATCTAATGCTGTTGCCTGGATCGTAGTTGCACCGGTTCTTGATATTTTAGTATATTCAGAACCAGCTAATAAAGTATTTGCACAGGGAGCATTTGCTTTTCTTGGTAATGTAGTTATAATAGGAATTCTTGGCACAATTCTTCTTTCAGTTTATTCTAGAATTTCTGGAAAATCTTCTGATTTGAAGATGGAGGATTAATTTTTGAATACCGCATCCCCAATTATTGAATTTTCGGATGTTTCTTTTAAGTACCGTGCGCAGACACAGCCCACACTTAAAAATATTAATCTTAAAATTTATCCCGGACAAAAGGTTCTTATAGCGGGCCAGTCCGGGTCAGGAAAGTCAACATTGGCACATTGCCTTAACGCTCTTATCCCCTGCTCTTTTGCAGGGGACATGAGCGGAACCCTCCGAGTAGACGGGAAGGAACCTTCTAAACTCGGAGTTTTTGGTATGTCACAAACTGTTGGAACTGTTCTTCAGGATACAGATGGCCAGTTCATAGCACTGACAGTAGCAGAGGACATAGCATTTGCCCTTGAAAATGACAATATGCCACAGGAAGAGATGATCGAGAAGGTCTCAGATGTAGCAGAAAAACTTGAACTTTCGGATTTCCTTTCCAACGCGCCCGGAGCTCTTTCTGGTGGACAGAAACAGAGAGTTTCTCTTGGCGGAGTAATGGCGCTTGACGTCAAAGTGCTTTTATTTGATGAGCCTCTTGCGAACCTGGATCCTGCAACAGGCAAAAGAACTATCGCTCTCATCGATGAGCTTTTAAAACAGGAAGATTTAACAGTTGTAATAATAGAACACAGGCTTGAAGATGTTCTTTATAAGGATATCGACAGGATCGTGCTTATGGAAGATGGACAGATCGTTGCGGATATGACTCCGGACGAGATGCTCTGTACAGATCTTTTGCCTGAGCACGGAATCAGAGAGCCTTTGTATATTGCTGCTCTAAAGGCAGCAGGTGTGAAGCTGTCACCATCCACTAAGCCTCAGCACATAGAGACGATGGATGTTGAGGGCTATAAGACCCAGGTAAAAGAGTGGTTTACCAATACCAGCCTTTCAAGACAGAAGAGTACTGCTGACACTCTTTTGTCTGTCAGTGGACTTGAATTCAGGTATGATAGTTCCAGACAGATCATTAAAGATGTTAGCTTTGATATAAAACGCGGTGAAATGATATCACTTGTGGGTAAAAATGGAGCGGGTAAGTCAACTCTTGCTTCGCTTATCTGCGGCTTTTATGAACCGGATGCAGGTAAGATCAGCTTCTGCGGCGATGACCTTAAGAAAAAAACAATTAAGGAGCGCGGTGAGAAGATTGGATATGTAATGCAGAGCCCTAATCAGATGATCTCCAAGCCTATGATATATGATGAAGTGGCTTTAGGACTTGTGGTCAGGGGAGTGCCTGACCATGAGGTAAAACAAAGAGTCAACGAGATTCTTAAGATATGCGGCCTCTACCAATTCAGAAATTGGCCTGTTTCAGCTCTTTCTTATGGACAGAAAAAGAGAGTTTCAATTGCTTCTATCTTAGTGCTTGCTCCGGATCTTCTGATCCTGGATGAACCTACAGCCGGCCAGGATTATCGGCATTACACCGAGATCATGGAGTTTTTGTGTGATATAAGAAAGAAATTGCCTATTACGATCATGATGATAACTCATGATATGCATTTGATGCTTGAGTACACTGACAGAACTTTGGTGCTTACAGATGGCAAGCTTATAATGGATGCCAAGCCGGAGGAAGTGCTTACAAATGATGAGATATGTAATAGAGCATATCTTAAAAGAACGTCTCTTTATGATCTTGCAAAAAAATGCGACATAGAAGAAGCGGATGAATTTGTTGCAAGATTTATTGAGTCTGAACGTGCGAAAAAGGATAAGTGCTTTAGTGAGAAGGTATGATCCTTTGAGTTTATTTGATTGGATAAGTATTTATGAGCAGAATGATTTCTTATGAAAAAAAGAATACGCCAATACACAGATTAAGCGGATTTACAAAGCTTGTCTTTTTCCTCTTATGGTGTACGGCAAGTGCACTTACTTTTGACACAAGAATACTTCTTACAATGATAGTTATTGGAGTCTTGCTCTATATTGTTTCTGGAACAAAGTGGAAGCAGGTAAGCAGCGTATTTTTAGCCATAATGTTCTTTATGGTGATAAATCTGGTGTGGATATTCTTTTTTTCACCATTTGAAGGCTGCAAAATATACGGAAGCAGAACAGATATATGTCACCTTTTTGCAGGTTATACACTTACAAAAGAGCAGCTGTTTTACGAATTTAACGTGCTTATCAAGTATTTTACAGTAATCCCTTCCATATTTATTTTTCTTGTGACGACTGACCCAAGTGAGCTTGCAGCTTCCATGAACAGTATCGGAGTGCCTTACATGATCGCTTATTCAATAGAGATAGCACTCAGATATATTCCGGATGTGCAGGATGAATATCACAAGATCAAGAATGCGCAGGAAGCAAGGGGAATAGAGATGAGTTCCAAGGGAAGACTGATGTCAAGGATAAAGAACACTTCAGCAATTATCTTCCCACTTCTTTTTACCACAATGGAGAGAATCGATGTTGTCAGCAATGCCATGGAGCTTAGAGGCTTTGGCAAGAAAAAACAGCGCAGCTGGTACTCAAAGAGAACCCTTCAGACGGGAGATTATCTTGCACTTGCCTTTATCATTTGCTTTTTTATCGCTGCAATGGTGATAACTTTCTATGATGGAAACAGATTCTATAATCCTTTTATTTAATTTATGTGGCAAAGAGGTTTTGGATGAAAATATATTTTGCGCCAATGGAAGGAATCACCCTTTATCCATTGCGAAATATACATAAGGAAATGTTTGGAGAGTGCGTTGACAAGTACTACACTCCATTTGTGTCGACGGCACGAACTTATAAATTTAAAAAGAGAGAACAAAGAGATATTCTTCCCGAGTTCTGCATTTCTTTTGACGATTATAAGAGTGAAGTCGTTCCTCAGATCATGGGGAATAAGGCAGAGCAGATAGTCTGGGCTGCCAAAAAGATGCATGAACTTGGCTATAGAGAGGCTAATCTGAACATGGGATGCCCGGTTGCAACAGTAGTAAACAGGCAAAAGGGCTCAGGCCTTTTGGAAGACACTGCCAAGCTTGATGCAATGCTGTATGAGATTTTTGATACTTTAGAAAAAGAAAATCTTGGAATTGAATTTTCCCTAAAGACAAGACTTGGAATGCACGATGAAAGTGAGACTGCAGGTATTATGGAGGTTTTTGCCAAATACCCGGCCAGTGAACTGACTATCCATTCAAGGGTCAGGGATGATTACTACAAGGGTGCTATAAGGCTGGATGCTTTCTGTGATGCGGTCAAAGTTTACAGGGAGAACGGCGGAAAGGCTCCTATTGTGTATAACGGAGATATTACTTCTGTTGAAAGCTTTAATATGATAAATGACAGAGTTTCCGATATTGACAGGTTTATGATTGGACGAGGACTTATTTTTGATCCGGCCCTTGCAAGAGAAATAGATGGCGGAGAAGCTTTGAAGGCGGAAGAACTTAGAACCTATTTAGACAGACTCTATGATGCATACGAAGAGTACATTCCGGAAGATCAGAATGTAATTTTTAAGATGCTTGAGCACTGGGCTTTTCTCCATGTTCATTTCAAAGACTGTGATAAACAGCTTAAGGCCATCAGGAAATCCCGCAGCAAAGGCGAATACAGAGCTGCTGTCACCAACATATTTTCAAGCTGTGAGTTTATAAACTGAGTAGATATGCTTGTTTTCTGGATTGTGGATGATTATGTGAAAATGTGATTCAAGAGTGGATTTGTTGTGATATAATACCAACTGACGCTAATGATGACAGACCTGCATTAGCGTATGAGTTTTACGTTATAAAGCTATGTAAGGAAAGAGGGAAAAGGGTATGAGTCAGGAAAAAATAGACGCTTATAAGAAGGAGAAAGCAGGCAGAAAAGAGCGCCTTGCAAAACAGAAAAAGAGAAAGAAGATTGCTAAGATCGTTTGTCTTATTGTAGTTGTTGCATTAGCCCTTGGCATTGCAGGAGCAGTTATCTGGAACAAGCGCGGAACATCAGTTGAAGCTACAGAAGGTGCATCAGTAGATACATCTGTTGATGCTTCATCAGTAGAAACATCCGTTGATGCTTCATCAGTAGAAACTTCTGAAGAGGCAGCAAGTGAGTCATCAGAAGCAGCATCTGCTGAAACTTCAGAAGCAGCATCAGAAGCTAGTTCAAACTAATATAAAAAGAGCTTTAACATTTCACAAGTTAAAGCTCTTTTTTATTTGCTCATATATACAGTGAAAGATATTAGATCAATCTACTTTTTATCTACGCAGTCGCAAGGGTTCTTCATGCTGACGCGGCTTCCTGACGGAACGGAAGAAGTGATGAACGCGTTGGCACCGATAACAGTGTCTGCACCGATAATTGTTTCTCCTCCAAGGATAGAAGCACCTGAATAAATGGTGACATTGTTCTCGATTGTGGGATGTCTTTTTACTCCCTTAAGGGCCTGGCCGCCGCGAGTTGAAAGACCGCCGATAGTTACGCCCTGATAGATCTTAACGTGCTCTCCGATGATGGAGGTTTCACCGATAACAATACCGGTTCCGTGATCTATCATGAAGTATTTGCCAATAGTTGCGCCGGGATGAATGTCTATACCTGTTTTTGAATGAGCGTACTCAGTCATCATTCTGGGAATAAGCGGCACCTTGAGCATGTAGAGTTCGTGGGCAATCCTGTTGATAGTAGTAGCAGTAAGTCCCGGATATGAAAGGATTATCTCTCCCTTACTGTATGCTGCAGGGTCTCCGTCGTAGCAGGCCTGAAGGTCTGTGTCCAGATACTCGCGGATCTTTGGAATCTTTTTAAAGAATTCATGAGTGATGCATCTTGCAGCGCAGTCCAGCGTTTCATCAGATGCATTTTTATAGTCAGGACTGTGATGAAAAGCGATGGCTATCTGCTTTTGCATGTTGTAGATAACGTCCTCAAGCACAACTGCGATCCTGTTGTTGTCGTTGTAGCTTTTATAAACTTTGTCTCTGTAATAACCCGGGTAAAGAATTCTGATGAGCTTGATCACAATATCTTTTACCGCGTCTCTGTCAGGCTGGTTGTAAACATCCATCTGATCAATGTCTCTGGCCTTATCATAGTCAGAAAGAATCAGGTCTACGATATCCTTGATTTCTTCTTTTAAAGTATCTCTACCACTTGATTTATAGTCCATTTCATAATCTCCATGCCTTTTTAATCAGCAAACTATAGAGCGATTTACTGTTACCGACTATTATACATTACTTATTAGATGGTGCAAAAGAAAATTGTAATTACTCTAATTTTTGTTTAAAAAATTGCAAAAAGACTAAATATTTTTTAATCATTCTCCGATATATGACATGACAAATAATATTATGAGTTTCTTTTGGCAAGGAAGCCTCTTTTCTCTTAGAACACGGATGTTCGATATTAGTGGAGGTGCGTGTTCTATGATGAGATCTATGTGGTCTGGTGTTGCCGGACTTAAAACCCACCAGTTAGAAATGGATGTCATTGGTAACAATATTGCCAATGTTAACTCAACTTCATATAAATCACAGGCTACAGGTTTTTCGGATGTTCTTTATCAGACAATAAAACCGGGAACCGGAGCGGGCGAAACACTTGCAACAACTAATACTGCGCAGGTTGGTTTTGGAGCCAAGATGAGCTCTATCCTAACTAATATCACAAAGCAGGGTTCAGCTGTCCTGACAGATAATGTATTGGATCTTATGATTACAGGAGATTCGTTTTTTTGCATAGATCCGGATATTTCTGATGCGGAAGTTAATTTTTCAAGAGATGGATCTTTTACTATTGATGCGAACGGTGACCTTGTAACTCAGAACAGCGGTTACTATGTTATGGGGGTCATGGGGGATGTAACAATTGGTGACAATCCAACTCTTTCAAACCTCAGGGTTATAAACAGAAATACTGAGCGAATAAGCTATGATGCACAGGGCAATCAGATAACTTACCAGGTTGACGCTATGCCTGGTGCAGCAACTACAGCTGCTTATTTTAAAGGAAACATTGACAGCGATGATCCCAATCTTGAAAACGGAAAGACTCTCACAATAGAGACCTATGGAAGTGACGGAAAAGTCTATACATTAAAATTTAACCTGACAGGTGATGAGAACGACGATGGAACCTTTAAGCTTACCTTGTCTTCTGTGCTTGATGAAAACTCCAAAAAAGTTGCTTTTGATACAGCAACTGAAATTGAGCTTGAATATGATGCTCATTCCGGAAAGCTTCAGTTTATAAATGGTCTGCCTGTAGAATCAGTCACTTTTACAATTACAGGTGACGCATCAGTTGTGGGACCTCTTAACATTGATTTTTCAAGTACATCCAACTATGCAGGTGATGCTTGGTCACATTCATCTTCAATTTATGGCTATAAAGGTGATAAAGAGGGACAGAATATGGGATATCCGGAAGGTGAGCTTGTAGGAATCTCTTTTGGTACTGATGGATCTGTATTTGGAAGATACTCAAACGGACAGACTGTAAAAAAAGCTCAGATAGTGGTCGCAGAGTTTAATAATGCCATGGGCCTTGAGAAGGTTGGTGATAATCTTTATGCAGCTTCACTTAACTCGGGTGTTCCTATGTATATGGATATTACAAGTGATGGCGGCTATATGTCATCAGGAGTTTTGGAAGGCAGCAATGTTGACCTGGCAAAAGAGTTTACGGATATGATCACAACTCAGCGTGGTTTCCAGGCAAATAGTAAGGTAATAACCACATCTGATGAGATGCTGCAGTTACTTAAATCGTTAAAACGTTAATATTTCGCGGAAACTATTAAGAAGGAAACGAGAAAAATCTAAAAAAAATATAAAATTTTGTTTCATAGAGCTGGAGCGGTTTCCAGCTCTTTTCTAATGGAAACTGTGAAAAATGTATGAAAAAACTGTTGTAAAAATGTGTGCTATGTTGTATATTCATCATTACAAGGGATTCAGACATCATAGTTTGGCACTTGAAAAACAGAATTTTTGTTTAGTATGATGCAAGGGCAAAACCACTGAAAAGTGGTGACGCAAAGCTAAAGGGTCTAAATCACATAGGTATGTGACAGACAGCCAGTTGCTGGTGCATGTTTAAGCACTAATTGTGACCGGACTGTGCGAGAGCAGACGGTCTATTTATTTGCAGTAATTACGGTACATATGAGTTCAGGGAAGAACCCCTGTATGCAGGTGGCATCAGGGTGTACATGGAAGTAGTTACAGCGACTGGTCATTTAGTATTGCAATTGCCTTGTCATATATTTTGGAAAGGTATTTTGCGACACGGTGAAGTCGCAACATACCTTATTTTTTTACCCTGAATAAGGAGAAGTATGTCAGATATAAATTTAAAGAAACTCTCCAGAGCAGATCTTCTGGAGATGATGATCACCTACTCTGAGGAGGCGGAAGCCGCCAAAAAGCATGAGCAGGAATATAAGGAAGAATTAGATAAAGAGAAACTGCAGCTTCAGCGTGATTTTGCTGAAGAGAGAGCTAAAATGCTCAATAATTTTGAGGAAGAAAAAGCTCAGATGAGAGCTAAGTTTGGTGAACAGAAGGCTCAGATGCAGGAGAAATTCGAAAAAGATATAGCTGGTCTTAAGAACAGGCTAAATAGAGAGAAAGAAGAGCTTCAAAAGCAGGTTGATGATGCTCTTATGAAGATAGACAATTCACAGTCTCTTGCTGAAGCATCCATCCAGCTTGGAGGCATCATGGAAGCAGCCCAGAAGTCGGCTGATCTGTATGTGGAAACACTTAAAAAGAATGCAAGTGCTGAATATCAGCAGCTTATGCAGGAAATTGAAGAATCCCGTAAGAAGATAAAACTTATGGAAAAACAGGCAGAAAAGAAATACGGACCTCTTAGAGAAGTTACAGAAAAAGAGGAAAAGGCGTGTTAATTAGAGAAGGCTGATGAGTGAAGTAAAGGATTATAAACCCTCTATAGAGGAATTAAAGAAGGAACTTAAGAGGGAAAACAGTAAAAAGGAATATCGTACAGTACTTAGAAATACGCTTTTTGTAGTAGTAGTAGTTGCTGCTTTGGCAGTACTTATTTCGAGCTTTTTTATCACCGTTCTTAAGATAAGCGGTGATTCAATGACTCCGACACTTGATACAGGTCAGATAGTCATAGCCCAGAACAGTTCGGGCTTTGAACCGGGAGAACTTATAGCATTCTATTATAACAACAAAGTCCTGGTAAAAAGAGTAATCGGGTCACCTGGAGACTGGATAAATATTGACAGTGACGGAAATGTTTCTGTTAACGGGGAGGTTCTTGACGAAGGTTATATTACTGACAAAAGTCTTGAACCAACAGATATTACATTTCCGTATCAGGTGCCTGAAAACAGGTATTTTGTGTTGGGGGATCATAGAAGTGCATCGATAGATTCAAGAAGTAGCGTGGTGGGATGCGTTACTAAGGAACAGCTTATTGGGAAAGTGATATTTAGGGTTTATCCATTTAATGTATTTGGAGGACTTTGATACCGGTAACTTTTATTTGGCTTCGATTGAGGTAAAAAAATGCGAGGGGAAACTGAAAATCGCGCTGAAAAGTACATAAGAAATCACAAGAACCGAAAAAAGTGGTTGGCGTTTGTTCTTTGTCTTTCTCTTTTTACAGGGACGGCTACGCTTTATGGGCTTAATAAGCCTGCTACTGCAATGACTGAAGAAGGTGCAGGGCAGGTTGGACTTGTTATGGAAACGGCTGATAATGAGTTCGAGCAGGGGCTTATAGAGCAGATGCAAGAAGTTGAGGAAAATGGGGAAGCTTCTGTATCTGTAGATGAAGAAGGAACATCCAAGGAAGCATCTGATGAAGAGTCACAAAAAGCTATGGATGAGACAGGTGCGGACTCAGAGTCTGACAAAGAAAATCAGAATGCAGAAAATGAAACTGAGAATGGTGCTGCAAGTTCGGAAAAAAGCAGCGAATCTTCAAGCGCAAGTTCATCAGAGGATGAGTCGGGCGTTTCTTCAAGTGCAGGTTCATCAGAGAATGAATCAGGCGTATCTTCAAGTGCTTCATCAGCATCTACTGTTAAGGAATCCGCAAGTGAGGCATCAGGAGTTGCTTCTTCAGGAAGCTCTTTGGATGCTGAAAAGGCAACATTAGATATTCCTGAGTCTGTAGATCTTTTGGAATACGTCACAGAGACGATCATTGAGCGTAAAAATGCTGATGGTGAGTGGGAAGTTATTGACAAGGATGATATAAAGCCTGCTGATAAGCTTAGGATAACCTTTAATTATGTTCTTCCAAAAGAGGCGGTTGTAAGTGATGATATCCATCTTGAAATTCCTGAAGAGTTTGGAACTGCGGAGACTGATGCTGCAGAACTTGATGATGGCAAGGGAAGCTATGAGGTCACTGAAGATAACCAGCTGATCATACAGTATAGTGATGAAGTAAAAGAAGAAATAATTAATGAAGCCGGTGAGATTGAAGAAGAAAATAGTGATGAAGCTACTTCTCTGATAGGGAGAATAGATAGTTTTTTTGACCTTTTTTCACTTACAGCATATGCAGCTGACAGTACATCCGGATCAGCAACTGTATACACAACAGTAGCAGGAATGACTATCACTGGTGTTACTTTAGTTAAAAATCCTGATGAAAAAGGCAGTGGAAGTTCAAAAACATACAGCGGCGGAACACCCATAAGCAGCGGTGCAGAAGTAACTACAGGTGACAAGCTGTATTTTACCATTGATTATAATCTTGCCAAGAATACAGTAAGTGCAGAAAAACCAACAATTACTTATAATCTTGCTGAACATGGGATAGAAGTCTATGAAGCAATATCAGGTATGGTTTATAACTCAGAAAATGAAGCTGTTGGTACATTTGCAATTGAAAAAAGCGGCCTTGTGACTATCACCTATTATCCTGAGTTCGCTGCCAAGAACAGTACTCAGGAAATCGAAGGCGATTTTTATTTTGTCGCAATGGCAAATGCCAATAGTGATAGTGAAAAGACATATAAAGAGTATGTTTTTGATGATAACTTAAAAATATACATCTATATTGTAAAAGGCGATAGCTATGACCTGACACTTGAGAAAAAAGCTTCAAGTTATGATGAAACAAATAAAACTATAGATTATACAATTGTTATCTCATCCAATAATGGAACAGGTACTTCAGGCATTACTCTTACGGATGTCCTGACTGTATATAACAATAGTTTGACTGATAAGAATCTGAATTCCGGATTGACGAGTGATATCAATCTGAAAAACCAGCTGAAGAAGATTAAGATAACAAAGAGTGATGGCACTAATATAGCTTCCGGAAATACAGTAAGTGTTGGAACTGATGGAACAGCCACAATCAGTCTCCCTGATCTTGGTAAAGGTGAGAGCTATACAATCACATATACATTTAAAGTGCCGGATTCTGTATCCGGTTCAGATGTATCTGTAAAAGTAAACAACAATGCTAAGGCTGTTTTTGATGAGGATAAAAGTAGGTCGTATACGGTAGAAACTGATATTAACGGCAATGTTCCCAATATCGATAAGTATGGAACAGCAGATACAGCCAATAAGACTGTTACCTGGACTATCAGGCTTAATTCTCTGGGGAATAACTTAAATGGCTATACACTAAAAGACTTTGTTCATACATTGGCTGAAAATGGTTGGGAAGATGTCTCAACACCTTACGTTGGAAAAATAAAGGTTTCCAGTGTTTCAACGCCAAGTGGTAAAACGGCCTCTTTAAAAGTTGGCCAAGAAATTAGTCTTGATGAAAATGGATATACGTTTACATCGGATGATTATAGTACATATGAGTTTACGTACACCTATACATACACTGTTTTTGATCTCGAATGGGGGAGCCTTGTCAATGAAGCGAGTATCACCAAGGAATTGAATGGTGAAACCTATGGAGATGACAAGAAAGCAAGCGTATATACAGGTGACAATACAAAGGTAGTAGAGAAAAAAGCTGACGGTATAGATAGTGCAACAGATGATGCGTCCACAGTACTTGTTAAATGGAACGTTACAATACATGCTCCAATAAAATGTAATGATGGTGATAACAATTCTGAGTACTGGTCGTTTACAGATGCTATTCAGGATAGTAATGAGTATCTATCAGAGTCTCAGCTGTCAGACCTTGAGTCTGCTATAAGACAGGCTGGATATAACGGAAGCTTATCTGTAGAGAAGGGCGAAAGAGTAACTGTCGGAGGAGTATCAGGATATAAGGGCTTTGTAATCAGATTCTATTCAGACCTTACAACTGATCTGGAATTTACATACAATACAACAGGCTACATAGGAAATGGCAATAATACTACATCCTTTACGAATTATGCATATGTGAGAAGTCAAAGCTATTCTTCTACAGATACACAAAATTATGAACCGATAATTGCCAAATACGATGGAAAAGGTACGCATTCTGATTCAGCTTATGATTATTATTCTGAAGATCTTTTGGAATCCGGAATACTTACCTGGCGTATTAAGATAAATATTCCTGAGATTTGCAATTATGAAACTCTTACGGCAACAGATACATTGCCTGGTGGAGTGAGCCTTATAGACAGTTATACATATAAGGAAACTGACTATTACGGACTTGAGATAGCAGATAATGACAGCTTCAACGGAGCAGTAGCTTTTTCAGGTGGAAGTGCAACGTATTTAAATACTTCTTTCTATGAGAGCATAGATGGTCAAAATGTCAAAGTTACATTTAGCCCTTCTAATCTGCAAGGGAAAACGCTTTACCTCAGAGTAAGAGCAAAGATTGATGATCCTGACTGGACAAGTGCTACAAATGGCATTAGGACATTTGCAAACAGCGTATCCTTGAAAAATGAAGGTGGAAATGAACTGGGCGGCGATTCACAGACTCAGAATATCACCAAGACAGAGACTGCTCTGAAAAAAACATCAAACAGTAACTTAATTGATGCAAAAGATACAATTGAGTACACGCTGGAAGTTAATGAAAATGCCGCTGACTTATTGGAAGGCAGTGATGAGCTTACACTCACTGATACATTGCGGGCCAAGTCACAGTCTTCATTTGGAGCAACACTTGTTGCGGGACATATAAAAGTTTATGAAGTTATAACTGATTCCGCAGGAAATGAAACATTGTCGGAGCTTTCTACTGATGAGTATTCATATTCTGTGGGAAGTTATGAGACAAAGGCTTCTTATTGGGATAATTCAGGGCAGGACGATGGATATTATCTTTATAACACTATTGAATTCAAGATTCCTGATAAAAAGCATCTGCGAATAGTGTATAGGTATACCTTCAATAGTGATAGTTCCGGTCAGGTGTCGATTATAGTAAGTAATAAGGCTACTTTAAAAGGCATTGCGGAAGACAAAGGCTCGTCTGAAACTGAAAAAACTATCACATTGGAAGAGGCTGGAGCAAAAGCTAATGTTCATGGAATCAACATCTATAAGGTTGATAATGAAAACAATGCAATTGTCTTAGGCGGAGCAGAATTTGCCCTCTATAAATGGACAGGATCTTCGTGGCAGAGAATCATATATGATTCCTCATCAGCGACATGGAAAGATTCAGCAGATAATGCAGCTTCGGAATACATATCAGGAGAAGATGGCCTGGTAGCTTTGCAGCACCTTACCTATAATCAGGCATACAAGCTGGTAGAGACTAAGGCACCTAAAGGATATCTTTTAAAGACTACTCCGCTGTATTTCTATATGCCATCTGCAGATACTAAGACTTATTCAATGAACCTACCTTCAGGAAATGAGTACACTGGCGGAAACGAAATAGTAGCTATAAGCCAGGGAACGGATTATAACTTTACTAATACCAAGACTACTACGTCAATCACTATAAATAAGTATTGGGAAAATGAAGATGAGACCATGCCTGATAGTATTACTGTTAAGCTTGGAAGAAGACTTGGAAGTGAAACAACAGAAAATAGTGAAACATATCATACATTGAATATAGACCATCGAAATGCTCAAAATACTATACAGGAATACATTGGATTTCCTTCAGTTTTAGATGGCTCAAAGGTGGTATTTTACGCAAAACTATTTAGTAATGGGAATTGGACTGATGAGGGGAATAGCGTGACGATTAACGATATTATCATCGAACCTGATTCTAGAATTTCTGTTAGCTCTTCGATTACCACAGATGAAGGATTGACTTTGAGTAGTGGAGTATATGAGCGGTATGAAGTATCGATTAATAGCGATATTACAATAGTTATAAAAGATTGCAATCAAGCATATTCATATAATGTTCCTTACTATTTACAGCGTGTTTCGTCATCAATTGGAGTTGAAAACGAGAAAACTTTAAATGAAGATTATCCGAATTTCATGACCCTGACCCTTACCAAGTCAGGCAAATGGACAACGACAATTGATAATCTGGAAAGATATTATTACGTATATGATGATGACGGAAATATAATCGACAGATACTTATGGCTCTACTACGTTTCGGAAGTAAACAATGTGTATTACACAGCAGAATATACTGATGAATGTAAGACCGGTATCAATTCGGGAACTTTAGAGTTTACCAATAAGCGTAATGAGCTTGTTCCAGCTACCTTGCCAGAAACAGGAGGCATAGGTGAAAGAACTGTTGAAATGGCAGGATTTGGACTCGTATTGATTTCCCTTGCGGGAATGGCATTAACATTTACGAGGCGAAAGAAAAAGGCCCATTTTGGGAGCAGTTAATGGTTTTTGATGCGAAAGCATTTTAAACAAGTGCCATTGGCACAAAATACATATAAGAAATAACACAAGATTCAAAGGAGAGGACACAAATGAAAGGACTAAAGAAACTACTAACAGGCGTGCTGGCAGCGACAATGATCATGAGTGCAAGCATCAGCGTATGCGCAGCTGAAACAATTACTGTTGCTGAAGGAGTTACAGGAGATGCTTCAATCACAGTAAGCAACACACATAAGAATGAAACTTATAAAATTTATAAGGTCTTTGATGCTACAACAGATGGAACTAACATAAGTTATAAGCTTGTAGCAGGAAAGAAGGAAGCTCCAGCTGGATTTGTGGTTGATACAGCAGGAAATGTTCTTTACACAAAAAATACGAATCTTAAGGAAGGAGAAAAACCAGAAACAGCGCTTTCAGCAGAAGATATTGCAGCTATCAAGGCTTATGTTACAGATGCTGATCTAGTTGCAACAGTAGTTGAAGATGAAGATGGATCTTTTACAGTTAAGGGTCTCCCTTACGGATACTATTTCATTCAGACAACAACTGGTGCTATTGTAACAGTAGATAGCACAAATCCTAATGCAGAAGTAGCTGATAAGAACGGAACAACAACTACAGATAAGAAGGTTGAAGAAGATTCAACAGAAAACTTCGGTGACAAGGACGATGCTGATATCGGACAGACTGTAAACTTCAAGAGTACAATAACTGTACAGCCTGGTGTTACAGGACTTAAGTTTGAAGATGAAATGACAAAATCTCTTGACCTTGTTAATGGTTCTGTAACAGTTGATACCTTAACAGAGGGCCAGTATACAGTTAATTATGTTGACAGTCAGCATTTCAACATTACATTTACAGATTCTGCTATCGAAGCACTTGCTAAAGATACTGTTATTACAATTACTTACAGCGCAGTACTTAATAAAGATGCTATTGTTGGAATTCCGACAGGTGATGGTTCAAACGCTTGGGGAAAGGGTAATGACAACAGATCTCGCATAACATACGACAATCATCCAGATTTAGGGTGGGATTGGACAAGAACATACACATACAAGCTTGATGTTGTTAAGGAAGATGGCAATGGAACAAAGCTTGCAGGAGCAGAGTTTGAACTTTCTTTAAATCAGGAAAAGGCAGATCCTATAGCTGTTGTAGATCTTGGAAATGGTAAGTACAGAGTTGCTACAGCAAGTGATGAGACAACTACAACAACTCTTGTTACACCATCCGATGAAACTTATAAGGGTCTTATAGAGATCACAGGTCTTGATGCTGATCAGTACAAGCTTACAGAGACAAAGGCTCCTGAGGGATATAACCTCCTTACAGCACCTAAAACATTCACAATTACATCTGAGACAACAAAAGATGCTCAGGGGGATGACAATGGACATCAGGCAAAAAACTCAGTTGTATATACAAGTGGTGAAGATACATTTACAGCACTTACAGTTATAAACACAGCTGGTTCAATTCTTCCTTCAACAGGTGGAATGGGTACAACTATTTTCTATGTACTTGGTGTTGTACTTATAGTTGCAGGGGCTGCGTACTTTATCGTTCGCAGAAAGCAGAACGCTGAATAATTTACGGGTATGAAAAAGTTTATATATATTTGAATCTTGTTGGTTTCAGTCTTCAGGGGGAATGGATTCCCCCTGAAGAAAAAAAACAAGTAAATGAGTCAGGTAATAGATGAAAAAAAATAAAGGACTGAAAAGTCAGCTCCCCAACATTATATTTGGGTTGATCTTTATAGTGGGTGTTGCGATTTTTCTTTATCCCTCAATAAGTAACTATATCAATACAAAACACCAGAGCAGAGTTGTGGCAAGTTATGATGAAGCACTGGCCAATCTTACTACAGAAGATTATTCTTCTTACTGGAAGGCTGCAAAAGAGTTTAATGAGAGACTTGTTAAGGCGCAGTCGAGTTCTTTTTTAACACTGGACGGTGAACTTAAGGCTAAATACTATGACACCCTTGATCCAACAGGAACGGGAGTTATAGGAACTATAGAAATAGAAAATATTGGAGTGAGACTTCCGATATATCACGGAACTGAAGAAACAGTTTTACAGATGGGAATAGGACACCTTGAAGGGTCTTCATTTCCAACAGGTACAAAAAGTACTCATTGTATTTTGTCGGGGCATAGAGGACTTCCATCGGCAAAACTTTTTACAGATCTCGATCAGATGATCGTTGGAGATACATTTTTACTACATATCCTGGATCAGACCTTTGCTTATCAGGTTGATAACATAAGCATAGTTTTACCGGAAGATACCGGAGGACTGGGAATAGTAGATGGAGAAGAATACGTCACGCTGGTGACTTGTACGCCCTACGGTGTAAATACTCACAGGCTCCTTGTAAGAGCAAAGCGTGTTGATTATAACGAAGAAACAAAACTTATCGTACCGGCAGATGCAACAAGGTACGGAACACTTATGATAGCTCCTTTTATTGGAGCGCCTATGCTGCTCATTGCATTTATAGTATTTATGGTAATGACCAGAAAGCCTAAAGCAAAAAAAGCAGCAAAAAATTGAGGTTGAAGGATGAAAAAACTGACACGAAACCTTAACAGAATAGTGATGTTTGTGGCTGTTTTATTATTGATGCTTGGAAGTTTTTCTTTTCCTGTTCAAGCAAGGAACCTTATCGATATGAGCTGGCAGGATAAGGGACAGATGACTTTGCAGTTTAAATTTGATGACAAGCTCCTTGAAGGCATGGAGGTCGATGCATACCTGGTGGCAGATATCAGTGAAAATGGCGAGTTTACACTGATAGATGAGCTTAAAGATCAGCCTGTGACCAATCTTAATGGCATCACAGATCAGAGTCAGTGGGATGTAATAATTGATACCATTGAGCCTTACGTATACAGTCATATGAGTGTTACTGCACATGCAGTTTCTGACGTAAATGGAGAAGCGTTTTTTGATGGGCTTCACCTGGGACTTTACATGATAAGGACAGAAGCTTTATATGATCCAGTAGAGGCTTGTACCTATGCAGTTGATACTTTTTTGATCTCAGTACCAACAACGGATGCAAATGACACCTGGGTTAACCCTGTATACGCACCTGTGTTAAGAGCTAAGTGCTCTCAAGAATATCCAAAGACCTATGAAATAAGAAAGGTTTGGAAAGATACAGATAATGAGGACAAGCGCCCTCCATATATAAGTGTTGATCTTTACAGAGATGGAGAAAAGGTTCAGACAGTTGAGCTCAGTGCATCAAATAACTGGTTCTATTCCTGGTCTGATATGGATTACAGGGGTGAGTCAGGAGAGGTTACAGCTCACGATTGGACCATAAAAGAGAATATCAGCAGTGACTCTCCTTATACGGTAAGTACAAGCGAAAGCTCATATAATGGTGAAAGCAGCAAGGTGATTCTTTTTACTCTGGAAAACACGTATAATGAGCCGGAGACACCACCTGAAACTCCACCTGAGACTCCGCCGGAAACACCTGATACGCCAGATGAGGATACACCAACAGAAGACACACCGGAAACACCTGGAATACCTGATCTTCCGGAAGTTTTAGGAGCTTTTAGAAATCTTCCTGCAGTACTTGGTGCAAGAAGACTTCCACAGACAGGTCAGCTTTGGTGGCCACTTCCTATATTGGTAATAGCAGGAGTCCTGTTTATTATCAAGGGAATCAGGGCAAACAGGAAGAATGCCGGTTGACAGATAGAGCAGCCGGATTTAGTATGTGTATGTGATCAATGTTGATTGCACCTTGTGGTCAGCCACAGGGTGCAATTTTGTATATTAAAATGTATATTTGTTACTGATCATGTGGTTTTAACAAATGTATAAAAGGCTGAAGTTTGATATAATAAAGTTAGAAAAAAGAGGTAAGAGATAATGATTTACAAGACAAAAGGCACATGCTCAACACAGATTGATATTGAGCTTAACGGAGACACAATAGGTGCAGTGAAATTTACAAATGGATGTAACGGCAACCTGCAGGGAATATCCAAGCTTGTAGAGGGAATGAAGTGCGAGGATGCCATAGCAAAGCTTCGTGGCATTAAGTGTGGTTTTAAAAATACATCATGCCCCGATCAGCTTTCTTATGCGATTGAAGAGGCAATGAGGCAGAATGCATAAAGATCATAGTGGTCATAAGTATATTTTGATCGGTACTGCTCTTATTTTTATAGCAGTTTTTTTGCTAAAACATAATCTTGATGAATCATCTGAGGCTGGGAATGCTTCCGATGAAATGCTTGAGGGAGTTATTGAACAGATGCCGGGCGTGGTACTTGAGAATTTATCCGGTGACATGCCTGTTGTTGATGTGGACGGACATAGCTTTGTGGGTACACTTGAGATTCCTTCATTGGAACTTCTTTTACCTGTGCAGAGTTCCTGGAGCCAGGAGGATGCCAAGTACGCTGTCTGCAGATATGAAGGCAGCATGTACGATGATGACCTTATAATAGCCGGCCATAATTACACTGAGCATTTCGGTAAATTGAGTGAGCTTACTTCAGGTGACGTAGTAATTGTTACTGATATGAATGGTATGAGTAAGTACTATGAGGTCACCAATATTGAGACTCTTGGAGCTTATGACGTTGAAAAAATGGAAGCAGGAGACTGGGATCTGACTCTTTTTACCTGTACACTTGGAGGCGCGAACCGCGTGACGATAAGGTGTGAGTCAGTTGGAAAGTATAGCGAGACGGGCACTACGCCTGATGTACTTGATGCCGCAGAAAAGAGTAAGCACATCAGGAAATGAGCAGTAACACTTTAGTTTTTATGCATGATAGCCGATAATCTTACTGTAATGTTATAGAGTGTTAATAGAAATTTTAGCACTCTCACCTAGACAGTGCTAATTTTGAGATATATAATTACAGTACAAAAATGGAGAAATGTATCCAAGGAGAGGAGATGATGCGTAATGATTATAGTAAAAATGAATGCAACCACAGTAGAATGCAGTATTGCGGCATCAGAACTTCATGAAATTGGGCTTACTCCTGAGGCAGTTATAGAAGGTGCAGAAAACACTACTTCGTTTTTTGCACAACTCAACAGGGAAGTTGGGGCGCAGCTCGATTATGATCCGGAAACAGAGGTCATGATGATGAGCAAAAACATGATGATGGATGGAAGTGTGCGCATCTTCGCGGTTAAGATGAGCAATGAAGATATTCAGAAAGCAACAGACCGTATTCGTGGAGCAGCCGATACTATCCTTAAAATGCTGACTCAGGAAAAGGTGGACGAGATCAAGGCCAAAACCGGCAAGGAAAAAGGTGTTGCGCTTAATGAAGTTATCACAAATGTAACAGATACTATCAATAGAATATATGGCAAGGATGATTTTGATCCATCGGCTGTGGAGCAGGCTACTACAAGTTATCAGCCTCTTTCAGAGTACGCCAGATACATGATGGAGTTTGACAATTTTGATGAAGTTAAGAGATTTGCCAAGGTTGTTCAGAGACTTCCGATTGTTGACTCGAGTTTGTATAAATATGAGGATCGCTATTATCTTATTGCAGGACTTATGTCCGCCAATGAGAGCATCATCTATGACATGAGAAGAGCAGGAGTTGAGTATTCTCAGATGCTCACTGTAAATGCTCCCGAAGCTATGGTTGTAGAGGAGCACGGCGAAAGTCTTATTGCAGATGATGCGGTTGTACATCTGGCTGATCTTGCAAGATGACTTGATATGTGGAGTGTCTGAAGATATAAGGACTTGATATGAAGGCAGAATTTTCGGTATTTAATTTTTCAGGTATTTATGATGAAGAGAGCTTTTATCGAGTAGATAAAGGCTCTTCATTTTGTGGAAAAGTCCTGGATTTAAAAGATATTTCGGGGACAAACTGCCTGTGCGACGATGACGCTAAGGCGGCTATCAAAAAGGCTGTCATTGATGCGGAGTACGGTGAAAACCCTGTTAATCTGCATGCATTTGCCAATGGAATTCATTTCATTGATTCAGGGAACTATCATTATATGTCAGCTCTTTTGCTGGATATGGTAAAAGAGCCTTTTTCGCTTGTGGTTCTGGATCATCACCCTGACATGCAGCCATCAATGTTTGGAGATATCCTCTCCTGTGGGAGTTGGGTAAAAAATGTACTTGATACAAATGCGAATGTGCGGGATGTGCATGTGATAGGAGCAGATAGAAAGCTTATTGAAGAGCTTGATGAGGCGGATAGATGCAGAGTGCACTTCTATGACCGGGAAGACGTGATCCTGGGCTTGGGTAATGGAAGTGACGACGCCGGTAGTATTAGAGTTAGGCTTCCTGAGACGGAGTATCCGGTATATCTCTCGATTGATAAAGATGTGATCAGGACAGATGATCTTAGAACCAACTGGGATCAGGGTGAGTTCACTGATTCAGAGGTTTTGGAGTTTACGAGAGCTCTTTTGACTGGGAGAAAAGTGATCGGCGTTGATATCTGTGGCGAATGTGCTCCAGATCAGGAAGGGATTGATCTGGAAAGGGCAATAGCTCAAAATGATCAGTTTAATTGGGATATTCTCAAGTTGTTAGCTGTAAACAATAGTGTAAATATAAACGAAATATAGTATAATATTCCTAGACTCTCCTTTGGGAGCGGACTTATTGGTATTAACATCATGGAGGAAATATGGAAAAGAGATTCAGAGATTATTTAAGACACCTTGAAAAGCTTGATTTTGAAGTACTTTCTGAGGATGAGGTATTTTCAGAAAGAGAGGGAATAGTGATGCAGGCAACCGTCCTTCACCAGGAGCTGATGAGGACACTCACTGCAATCATAGGCTTTCTTACCTGTGCCAGCATTTTTCTTGCAGTTGGATTCGTGAATTTCTTTTTTGTAAGCTTTATATGTGCAGCAGTATTTGCAGTAGCTGCAGCGGCTTGTGCGCTGCACTATAAGGATATTTCCGATGTTATGAAGAAAATGTATTTTTACATAGATAAGTTGACGAGGCTTTGAAAAATGTAAAAAAAATCTAAAATAAAGTGCTAAAAAGCCTTGACAGTGTGGCTGAAAGTGAGTATCATTAACTACGTTGCACGCAGGAGTGGCGGAATGGCAGACGCGCATGGTTCAGGTCCATGTGTTGGCAACAACATGAGGGTTCAAGTCCCTTCTCCTGCACTAGATTTTATCTAGTGCAATTGAAGCGGTTTGTACATATATAGAAAATGCGGAAGTGTCGGAATTGGCAGACGAGCAAGACTAAGGATCTTGTGACTGTTTATGTCGTGTGGGTTCAAGTCCCATCTTCCGCACGAAACAAAAGGATCAACTCGAAAGAGTTGGTCCTTTTGTTTTGCGCGGAAGGGGACTCTCACCCAGCAGCTTCGCTGCGTGGGTTTCCCTAAAGGGACTAGGAACAAGCTTTGCTTGTTCCGTCGCAAGTCCCTATCTTCCGCGTGGCGAGTCACTGGGGACGTTTCAGTTTGACTCATTTTAAATTTGTTCTTTACAACAAATTATAAATATCGTGCGAGAAAACCCCTTCCGATGAAATCGGTTGTGGGATGAATCGCACTAGCTTTTCTTTTTGTATTTCCCTGTCTTAAGTGCGAGCTGAGAAAATCAGCCGCGCAGCGGATGATTTTCCTCAGCGAGCACGGGGCGCCGTGCTTGTTGAGAA
>NZ_SVFW01000050.1 GCF_015056685.1 Butyrivibrio sp.
TCTTAACGGAAACACCCAATAGTTCGGCAAAATCTTTTGGCTTGTAATTTGTGATATTTGATGTGTTCATAATAACTCACTCCTTCGAGTACATTTAAACACATTTAAACACATTTAATCACATTGGTCAATATCTTAGGTTACTTAACATTTCTCCTGAAAAGATTAAAAAACTCAGGAATGTAGATGTATCTGATCACCCTGTCCCCAGGCATTCTGTATACTTTTGCCATTTCCAAAAGCTGCTTAAATCTGCTGTCCATAAAAAATTCTCCCTGTTCACTGTAGTAAATACAAGAAAATAATCATTATCTCTTTTAAACATATAAATACTACCACAATACAAAGAGAAAGTCGTCAGTGCTTTGCACCGACGACTTTCTGTTTTATCACTTAACTACGCGAATTACTATTTGTTATTTGGACTTTACAATTGGTTCGATCTGGGAAACAAGGTTATCGATGTGCTCGAATACGCTACTCTTTGTGGTTCCAAGCTGATTGACTCTTTCAAGCTGGTTTACGAGAGCATCGTACTTTCTGTTGATATCATCGATATTAGATCCAATGAGGTGAAGCTCATCTGCAGCTACATCAGTAGTATCTGCGATTTCCTGCTGTACAGCATTGGCTCCGTCTGTGCTTTCGATGATCTCATCGAATGTCTCCTTTGTTTCTTCTACACCCTGAAGTGACTTATCCATTGCTGCAATGGAATTTTCCATAAGAACAGATAATTTCTCACTCTCAGTATTTGCATTGTCAATAGAAGCATTTACCTGATCGATCATTACCTTGATCTCATCTGCAAGCTCTCTTACTTCTGTAGCAACTACAGCAAATCCCTTTCCTGCAGCACCTGCTCTTGCAGCCTCAATTGAAGCATTCAGGGCAAGAAGGTTTGTCTGGGATGCAATGCTGATGATCTTTTTCATGTAATCAGAAATCTGATTAACTGATTCCTTAAAGTTTTCAAAGCCCTGAGCCATCTCATCAAAGCTTGCTCTTACTTCATTTGAATTATCCTTAAGCTCTCCAACCTTATCCTGTGCGTTCTGAACACTGTTTAAGATGTTCTGCTTAACATCTTCAAACTTAGAAGCGCTCTGATTAACCTCAGCAAACTTCTCGTTGAAGTTCTCCATCCTGTCTCTTAATTTGGTGTTGCTGTCAATTACATCATCAACAGCCTCGCCCATGTCATGAATCTCAGTAAGAGAATTCACTTCATTCTGAACAAGATCTTTTTGGAAGCTTTTAATGGAATCTGCGATGTAGATCAAAGAATCCATCTTTTCTTCCAATGCTTTTTTCTCTTCAGCATCTTTATTTACATTCTCGGTTACTGTCTCATTTTTCTTTTTACCAAACATTTCAAACATATTTATCTCCCTTATTCGAATACCACACATGTCATGGTCTGATTAACAAACTGCGTGTTATAATGTTCGCCAAATCCTACAAGTCCACATGAGGTTCCAAGGGTTCCTATCTTGTTAAGGTATGTAGAAAGGCCTCCTCTCTCCTCAAATACAAGATATCTGAATATGCAATTTACTGAAAAGATTGCTGATACATGATTGAAATCATTCTTGATCTTATTTATGGTTGCCTGAGCAACTTCAGAAGGATCACGCATCTCAAGAATTGTGAGGATATCCGAGTCGTTGATCTGTCTGTACAGAATAAGACCATTTCCTGATACGTCCTTTAATGAAACGATACAAACGTCATCACCGACCATTTTTCCAAAAGGATTTTTGAAGGTCTGGTTTACAACGTCGTTCTCAGGAGCTCCTGTAAGCTCGATATATACCTGCTTTGCAGGGCGTCCGTTTAATTCTCCAAGATAATATTTGCTCTTATCTGTCTTAGATGCGATAAGCTGAGTATTATCTCGTGGAGCGTAAATGTTTTCCTTATATGTTTTTACCTTGCCGCCGTTATTCTTAATTACTGCGTATACCATGGCATCTTCATATACTTTGCCATTAACTGATACCTTTCCGGCATCTCCTGTAGCTCCCATGATCTGGAGGTTGTATTTCTCTACAAGAGTTGAAAGAGTTGTTAGAACTGCAGCATCATTGGCAGCACAGAAATCGATGATTGCTGTGTTGTCTTTTCCGGGTCTTACCGATTCAACATCCTCGGTAATTCTCTTGATATACCTTGCAGGCGCCTTAGAAACATTTTCAAGAACGCCTGTACTGACTGTAACTCCATCTGTAAAGGCTGTGATCGAAACGCCATTTTCCACAACAGTTGTATCATATCCCATGGCAATACAGCCAATACTTGGAACACCTGGATATAGTTTCTCAAGTGTTTCAACATTTGCTTCAAACTTATCAGCATTACTCATCATGATGATCAGCTTTGGTGAAACAAGCCCATGTACTGCTTCTGATACGCTACCTTGAGCGTTTTTTCCATAAAAGGTCTTCATAGAACATCTCCTTTGAAAGTATTTAAAAGGCATCATAAACATTGTACCATCAATATGAAAAAAAACGTCCACTTAAATACTGTTTTTCGATTAAAATTATATTAAAATTTAATAAACCCCCTATGTTTCCATAGGGGGCTATTATCATATTCTCATGGCAACTTCATAAGCTCTCCATATTACGCTTCTAAGATTACCTATCTGTTTACAGTCACCAATAAAATCAATATTGCTGGTTCTATCACTGTCCTTAATGAGAGGATTAGGAATATAACCCGCAGAGCTGATAACACTATCACACTCTATTTCAAATTCTTTACCTTCTTTGTCCTTTACAAGGATATTGCCATCCCTGACTTCTTTAAGTGAAGTTTCAAGGTAAACCGGAACTTTGTGAAGAGCAAACCATTCTCTGAGGTATGAGCTGTTTGCAAGGCATACTCCCGGTTGTGAAACAAGGTCATCCTTCATTTCTACAATAACAGGCTTTTTGCCCTTAAGTGCAAGCTCATATGCGATCTCGCATCCTGTAAGTCCACCGCCTATTACAGCTACTGTCTCTCCGACCTCTGTACCGGTAAGAAACTCGCAGGCTTCCACCATTTTTTCATGTCCCGGAACGTTTCTCAACACCCTTGCCTTGGAACCTGTGGCGATCAGGATATCGCTTTTGCCGAATTTCTTAAGGTCAGTTATCTCTTCATTCAAATGAACTTCTATTCCAAGCTCATCCATTTTTCGAAGATACCACGCCAAAAGATCTCTGAGTTTTCCCTTATATGACTCAGCGCTTGCAGCAATAAATGTTCCGCCAAGTCTGTCCGCCTTTTCATAAATTACAGGCTCATGACCTCTGAGTTTAAGGACTCTTGCAGCTTCCATTCCGCCAATGCCACCGCCGATGATATAAACCTTCTTTGGGTGCTTGGTAGGTTTGATGTGATGTTTGTCCTTCTGCATAGTTTCGGCATTTACAGCGCATCTTGCAAGATGAAGAGAATCAGATAATTTCTGATCATTTGGCACGCCCTTATAGTGGCACATATTAAAGCAGCCATTATGACAAAGAATACATGGTCTTATATCCTCTTCTTTTCCTGCCATAAGTTTGGTAACCCATTCAGGATCAGCAAGGAATGGTCTTGCAAAACCGGCTCCATCGAGCTTGCCTTCATTTATTGAATCTGCAGCAACTCTTGGGTCAAGTCTTCCGGCACAGACAACAGGGATATCCACGTACTTTTTAAGATTCTCAACATCTTCCAGGTTACAGTTTTCAGGCATATAGATTGGTGGATGAGCCCAGTACCAGGCATCATACGTACCATTATCGCAGTTGAGCATATCATAGCCGGCATCCTGAAGGTACTTTGCAGCTCTTTTGGACTCTTCAAAATCTCTTCCTGCTTCTACATAATCTTCACCGGGAAGTGCGCCTTCTCTAAAACCTTTTGTCTTGGAGACAACGCTGTAACGCAGAGAAACCGGGAAGTCTTTTCCACAGGTTTTCTTTATTTCTTTTACGATATCCACAGCAAATCTGTATCTGTTCTCAAAACTTCCACCGTATTCGTCAGTTCTTTTATTCACGTAAGGCAAAGTAAACTGATCAAGAAGGTAGCCTTCATGAACAGCATGTACTTCCACGCCATCGACTCCGGCCTCTTTCAAAAGAAGCGCAGTCTTACCAAAGGCTGTGACATACTCCCTGATCTCCTCTACAGTAAGTGCCCTCGAAGGCAGCTTATCAGACCATCTGTTAGGTGAAGCACTTGCAGAGGCTGTTATCTTATCAAGGTCCATAAAGGGCTTTGACAAAACTCTGAGAGCCTTATTATTGTACAAGGTCTCCATCATGGTACTTACGGTAAAAGACCTGCCAAAGCCGGCAGTAAGTTGGACAAAAAGCTTGGCGCCTGTCTCATGAAGCTTTGGCATCCATTCTTTTAGTTCCTGATACATTTTTTTATTGCTGTAGAGCCACTGACCAAACATTGGATTGTAAACAGGCTGACATCCCGGGAGAACAAGTCCCGCATTATTTTTAGCCACTTCAAGTATGAAGTCAGCTCCAGCCTTGTCGAAATGGTTCTTTTCCATCCATCCAAATAAATCAGTTCCACCCATGGAAGTTAAAACAATACGGTTTTTAATCTCCACATTTCCAATCTTCCATTTTGTAAAAAGTGGTTCTAATCTCTTATCCATAGCCTGTAAATCTCCCAAAGTCAATTTATTAAAAAAAGCACTTATTTACTGTTGCCCCAAAATCTTTTTCCTTGTAATTCCAAACAGCATGACCTATCTCATACTTCTCGAAAACACTGTGGATATCAGCAAACCATCTCTTTGCAGACTCCACATCAGCAAGCTCAATAACGCCATACTCACCACAGTAAAGGCATACATTCTCAGCCTTTGCTTTCTCAACAGCAGGAACAAAAATCCTCTCAAAATATGAAGGTCCGATCTCGGTGATCTCTCCTCTGTTGATGGCATCTGCAAGATCAGGTGAAAGCTCTTTGGACTTTTCCCTGTAATCCTCAAGTGAGCCAGGATATTCAACTACGAAGTCCTTAGGCATATTCTCTACCCAGTAAGCTCTCTGATGAGTAAAGATAAATGGCTCGTAGCAGTGGAAATTGTAAACGATCCTGTCATCAATTGGTTTATCAAGGAGAGGTACACTTGTTACGTTGTTGTAGCATACGCCGCCGATGATGATATAAGCAGTAGGCGCATTTTTTCTGATAGTAAGAGCAGCCTCTTTTGCTATCTCATTCCACTCCTTTACAACCTTAGGTGATACGATCTCGTTAAGAAGCTCTAGAGCCAACATATCAGCATCTTTGGCAAATCTCTTTGAGATTGTGTCCCATGTGTTGTAAAAACGCTTCTGAAGCTTCTCATCATAGAAGAAAGCTTCCTTACTCTCTCCCTTATCAAGTGGATCAAAAGAATAACCATATGCCTTATGAAGATCAAGAACCATGTTAAGTCCTGCGCGTCTGCACCACTCAACGCAATTCTCAAGATATTCGTAGCCGCTCTCGATGGGCTCCCCTTGCTCATCTTCGATCACTACATAATCAACAGGAACACGGACATGGTCAAAACCTGCCTCTTTGATCCTTACAATATCCTTTTCTGTGATAAAGCTGTCAAAATGCTCTTTTGTGTCTTCATCGAACTGTGACAGCCAGCCACCAAGATTGGCGCCAAACATAAATCCGTCAAACCTCTTCATACACTACCTCCGTCTATTTGTTTAAGTATTTTAAAGCTTCAGCTCTTCCAAGCTGATATACTCTTTCCAGCTCTTTTTCATCAGTCTCAACAGGACTGATATTAAGGGGCGCAAGCGGTCTTATAACCTCTATCTCACCCTTCTCTTCCTTTTCTCTCACATACCTTTTCTGCTCATTGTACATGAGATATCTCTCTTCCATGGCCTTTATCATATTGGGATACTTTCTGAGCATCCATCTGACTAAAGTCATGTACTTCTGCCTGCCCTTGACATAGTCTTTGGGCTGGGTCTCGATAACTAAGATTTTATCATATCCAAGGCCTTCCATAAACTTAAGAGGAATAGAATCTGATATGCCTCCATCCAGGTAAACTCCTCCGTCTATCTCGACAGGTCTTGAAACCAGCGGCATTGACGCAGAGGCCTGAATCCATATGATATCTTCTTTCCCACCTGTCTCACACTTGTGGTAAACAGGCTTTCCTGTATTTATGTCAGTCGCAACGCAGTAGAACTCCATTGGGTTTTTACTGAAAGTCTCTATGTCCCATTTATCGAGTTTATAGGGAAGTTCGTCGTAGCAAAATGGCACGTTATAGATATCACCTGTAGTTAAAAGAGATCTTATACTGTGATACCTTTTGTCTTTACAGTATTTTTTGTTGTACCTTAAAGCTCTTCCTATCTGCCTAGACTTGATATTGCATCCAAATGTCGCGCCGGCGGACACTCCTACTGCCCCGTCAAAAGAAATACCATTCTCCATAAGGACATCCAATACGCCGCAGGTAAACATACCGCGCATTGCGCCGCCTTCCATAACCAGTGCTGTCTTCATATGATTCTCCAAAGTTTCTTACCCAAATAAGAGCCGTCCCACTAAAGGACAGCTCTTTTAGCTTTCTTATCTATTCTATCACACTTCTATGAATATTTTGCTATAAATTCATCCATAGTAAGGGCTTTGTCAAAATAGTAGCCCTGTAAATAATCACACCCGATATCGGTCATCATTTTAGCCATTCCCTCATTTTCTATTCCCTCCGCAGTAATGGAGAAGCCAAGATTTTTGAAGGTAGAGACCATATTGGGAAGCATCTCATCCGGACACTTTACATATTCCCACACCAGACTCATATCTATTTTTACATTGATAAAAGGGCATCTCCTGAGCCTTGCAATGTTAGAGTAGCCGCTTCCATAATCATCAAGAACAAAATAGAATCCGTTTTCCTGAATAGACTTGATCTGCTTTAGCAAAAGAATATCGTCTACCATGGATTGCTCCGTTACCTCTAAATGTATGTATGAAGAGTTTATTCCTTGCGCAGATACTATTGAAGTCAGTCTCTGACTAAGATCCTGCCTCATAAACTGAATAGGGGAAAGATTAACATTTATCCAGTTAAGACCCATCTTTTCAATGTCATTCTCGGCAATAAATTTACATACCTTGTCAAGGACCTGTTCTCCAAGCTGATTTATGCTGCCATTTTTCTCTGCTATAGGAATAAAAAGTCCAGGGGGAATAAGCTTGCCTTCACTATCCCTGATCCTTGCAAGTGCTTCTGCCCCAACTATCTTATGAGTCTTGGCTTCTACTATGGGCTGAAGAAATGCCTCAACAAGATCGTTATCAATTGCTGCTTCAAGATTTCTTTTTACTACTGTTCCCTTTTCAGTGTCGCGGATTTCTTTTTCACCTAAAGTAACAAAAGACTCACTTCCTGCCCTTGAAAGCTGTGAAAGACTCTCAGTAAGGGCATTAAATACAACATCCGCAGACTGCGCCTTATTTCCGGGATTTATATATACCATACTCACATCGAGATACAGCTCTGCATTATCAGAGATCCATGGGGAATCAAATCTCTCTTCAATGATATGTCTGATTTTTTCACTCTCAAGTTCTAATTCCTCACCTGCAATAAGAGCAAATCGTCCACTGCCGTAATAGAACACCATGACCTTAGGAAAGGTTTCTCTTAGATAGCTCCCGATCATGTAAATACCTTCATTCATCTGCCTTGCGCCGTATATATCTCTTATGTCCCTGTAGTTATGGATGACAAATGACAGTATCCTATAAGGTTTTTTTCCGTTTACCTCTTCAATATAGTCTCTAAGAGCTCTTGAATTAAATACTTTGGAACGTCTCTCCAGGCAGAAATCAGGGTTTTCAAATGAAAGATACAAAATGGTAACTGCTAAAACGCAGAAGGTATTCATCATAAGTATCTGCGGAAGAAACAGTCTGAACAAAGTGCCTAGAAAAAGAATTGCATTGCACCACAAGAGACTTATCTTTTCTCTTCTTTGGATCATATTTTTATTGATTAGGATAATAAGTACAGAAAGCAATATATACATCCAGAATTCAAGATAAAGAACCTCATAATACGGTCCTGAATGATACCCGTCATCACCAATCCAAAAGATATAATGGGTCCACGGACTTGTAAGGGCAAGTAATATGCAGAGCTGAAGAGGGATTCGCTTAAGAAAACCCAAAGCTCCTGTATAATACTCTTCTACTTTTACAACTGACAAGGTAAACAAAAAGAACACGTAGCCTCTAAGATAGAACATGCAAAAGAATAACGCATTAGAAATAGCAACGATTTCCTTTGAGTAGTCCATGTAATACATATCTACCCATGAGGAAATAAGATTAAGAACAATTGTACTCACTTCCACGAGAAGAAGCATGAAAAAAGTATGATTCATTCTGTTGGGAACTCGTGGGAGTAAGAAATAATACCCAACAAAAAGAATCAAAAGCAATAAACTTGGAATTGCATAGCTCAAATCGTACATAAGAACTCTCCCTAAGAGTTATACAATAACATAATCGTTATTAAGTATATTTATTCATATAATCATGATACACCTCTTTTTATACTAATACTATTAAAAAATCCTAACTTCGTGAAAAACTCTTTTAAGTTTCTCAAAAAGTCAGGATCTTTGTATTACTTGAAATATGTTACCAGTCCATATACTATCAAAAACGCTATGATCACAGGAAGAACATACTTAAAATACCAGCTTAGTTTTCTGCTTATCTTAAGTCCTTGACCACAGTTGACCTCATTAAGATAGTTATCAAATCCCCAGCCATATTTAGTCGTACAGAAAATACAGCATATCAGTGCTCCGATTGGAAGCATAAGATTACTCAGTATAAAATCCTCAAGATCCATCACTGTATTTCCTGCCTTAAGAGGCTGAAAATCACTAAGAATATTAAAACCAAGGGCACATGGAACAGAACCTACCGTAATTATTGCCCCTGCAATAAATGCAGCTTTTTTTCTGTTTGTGTTATGTATATCTATAAAAAAGCTTACGTCATTTTCAAATACACCTACCATAGTAGAAAGCGCTGCAAAATACATAAAGAGAAAGAACAAACTCCCCCATACTCTTCCTGCAGGAAGTGAGATAAATACGTTAGGAAGTGTAAGGAATATAAGGCTTGGTCCACTATTTGGTGCAACACCATAGGCAAAACATGCAGGAATAGTGATGAGTCCTGCCACTACCGCAACAAAGGTATCAAGACCTGCTACAAGAATGGCTTCGCCAGCAAGGCTCCTGTCCTTTTCGATATAACTTCCAAAAATCTCCATGCTGCCTATTCCAAGACTAAGAGTAAAAAAGCTCTGGTTAAGTGCAGCATACAAAACTTTTCCAATTCCCACTGCCTTTACATTAGCAATGTTAGGCTTTAAATAAAAAGCTATGCCCTCTTTTGCCGATGGCAGTATAAGTGAATTGATTCCAAGAACGATCATGATACATATAAGAGCTATCATCATAAACTTGGTGATCTTCTCAACACCGTTTTGAAGTCCTGATGAACAAATGACAATCGTGATCACCATAGTAATGACCATGTACAGTATCATAATATACGGACTATTCATCATGTTCTTGTATATATTTTGTACTCCATCAATATCAGCCTTATCAAAAGCTCCTGTTACCATAAGTACAAAATATCTAAGCATCCAACCCGAAACCACTGAATAAAACATAAGCAGAATGTAGTTACCTGCCATTGCCATATATCCGATCAAATGCCATTTACTGCCTTTTCTTTCAAGCATTTTATATGCCGGCATAATACTTTTTCTCGAGGCTCTGCCCATGGAATACTCCATAGTCATGATCGGAACACCTAGGATCAGCAAAAACAGTACATAGAACAAAACAAAGATTCCTCCACCATTTTCACCAACCATGTAAGGAAATCTCCAGACATTCCCAATACCTATAGCACATCCGGCTGATAGCAGAATAAATCCAAGTCTGCTTCCCAAACTTTCACGTTCTTTCATCGCTTTAAACCCCTAAATTATTTTTTACACAGACCTTCATGATACCATACAATGCATTTTAATACCAGCTACTATAGCGAAAAGCGTAAAATGAGAAGACAGAGGGACGGTTCTTTTGACTTATTGCTTACAATAAGTCAAAAGAACCGTCCCTCTGTCTTCCCTCTGTCTCTTTAATGACAATTGTTCCTGATCACTCATCTATCAATAAACGACTATTCCATTCTTGATAACATGCTTAAGTCCGAAATTCTTATCAAGAATAAGCATATCTGCCTGCTTGCCTTCTGAAATGCTGCCAAGTCTGTCCGATACTCCAAGTACTTTGGCTGGATTAAGGGTGGCAGCACCAATTGCTGTTCCAAGAGGAATGTTCATCTTGGTGTGGCAGTTTATCATGCAGTCAAAAAGATTTGTTGCAGAACCTGCTATAGTGTCTGTTCCTTTAAGGGTGCACAAGCTCCCCTTTTTCTCAACATCAAGTCCGCCAAGAGTATAGATGCCATCTTCAAGGCCTGTTGCTCTCATGCTGTCGCTAATGAGCACCATCTTGTCGGCACCAATTTCATTAAAGGCAATTCTCACTGCTGCCGGAGCAATATGGATTCCATCACAGATGATTTCACTGGTGACCTTCTTGCTGTCAAAAGCTGCTCCCACAACTCCGGGAGCTCTATGTGTAAGGCCGGTCATAGCATTATACAGGTGAACCACATGGCTTGCTCCGTGCTCTATGGCATTCATAGCAGTCTCGTAATCTGAATTAGTATGAGCTAGTGATACTATGACCTTGTCCTTGACCGCTTCTATATATTCCGCATAGTCAGGAGATTCTTCCGGAGCAAGTCCTATGATCTTAACAAGACCATCACCTGCTTCTATAAAACGCTCTGCCATAGCTGCATCAGCTTTCTTTATGAATTCCTCATTCTGAGCTCCTTTTTTGACAGGGCTGATAAAGGGTCCCTCCATGTTAAAACCAAGAAGCTCAGCGTAGCGACTGTGATCTTTGCCATCACCATCCCTGAACTCTTTACCGGTTTTTATATCACTTATGAGCTCTTCCTCAGGAAGTGTCATCATTGCAGGGCAAATGGAAGTAATGCCGTTTTTCAGCTCATACTCAGCGATCTTCTTAAAGCCTTCGACAGTGCCATCGCATACGTCCTCGCCCACAGCGCCGTGGAAATGAAGGTCAATAAGCCCCGGGATAACAAAGTAGTCAGAAGCATCAATGATCTCATCTTCACCAGTCACAGCTTTAGGTGATATCCTGCTTATCCTGCCATCACTCACCACTACGTTACAATCTTCAAATTCACTGTTATCTCTATAAACATATCCATTAGCAATGATCATGACATCTTCCTCCCATAAATTCATCACTTAATGCCATCTATAACTCTATATCTGTCACTAATCAATTCATCATCTAATGCCATCTATGACTCTATATCTGCCTGATCAATTCATCACTTAATGTCATCTACAAGTCTGTGTTTTCCATCAATTGATTCATAAACAAAAATCTCGCAGTTCTTTGGACGAGGTCTCCAGATATAACCTCTTTTAATATCCTGAAGATATCCTCTTAAAACTCTGATGATACCGCCATGACAAACCACAAGAACATTCTCATAATCCTTCTTTTCAAGTTCAGACAAAAATGAACTTGTACGTTCTATCATTTCAGGAATTGTCTCAACTCCCTGTGGTGCCGGGAATATTTCAGGTATTCCCCAGTATCCTGTCATAGGAAGGCCAACCTTACCATACACAACACCTTCATATTTACCAAAATTTGCCTCTAAGATCCTCTCATCCTTTATGATCTGATCTTCTGCAATATTTCCTACGATTGAAGCAGTCTCAACTGCTCTGATAAGAGGGCTGCTGTAAACAGCATCGAACTTTATATCCTTAACCTTTTCTCTGGTAGCTCTTGCCTGCTCTTTGCCCTTTTCATTAAGGGGAATATCAAGCCTTCCCTGCATTCTGCTCTCTGCGTTGTAATCAGTCTGTCCATGTCTTGTTACATATATCTTCATAAAAACTTTTCTTATCTCCTTGCTTTTTTGCTGTAATCCGGTCTTGCATTTCTAAGCTCATCATACAAAACCTTATAGTTCTCATATCTTACTTTTGAAATTTTGCCTTCTTCAAGGGCTTTTTTCACACCGCAATCAGGCTCTGCTATATGAGAACAGCCTCCAAATCTGCACTGGGGCTCATACTCTTCAAACTCCGGATAGTACTCCATCAGATTTTCCTTGGTCACATCGCGAAGCTCAAGTGATGTAAATCCCGGAGTATCTATGACAAATGTATCAAATCCGTCACCATCAGATAGCTCTTTTACGTAAAAGAGCTCTGAATGCCTGGTAGTATTCTTTCCTCTTTCAATCTTTTTACTTAGCTCTCCTGTCTGCATATCAGCATCCGGAACCAGCTTATTCAAAAGAGACGACTTGCCAACGCCGCTTGGACCGGCAAGAGTAGTTGTCTTTCCCTTTAAAAGAGCCTTAAGCTCATCTAGCCCTTTTTCCTCTTTTACACTTATGAAAAGAACCTTATATCCACATTTTTCATAGGCTTTTGTGAGTTCTTCCTGTTCCTCTTTTGTGGCTATATCCTGCTTATTAAAGCAAATGATGACAGGAAGGTTCTGCCCCCTCATCATGATAAGGAATCTGTCCAAAAGATTAAAGCTCGGATTAGGCTTAACTATAGCAAACAAAATAACCGCCTGATCCACATTGGCAACAGGCGGTCTAAGTAGCTGACTCTTTCTTGGAAGAATTTCGGTTATATTGCCTAACCTCTTTTCCTCATCAATGATGTCGATATTGGCATCATCACCAACAAGGGGTTTTATATTGTCTTTGCGAAAGATGCCTTTTGCCTTACACTCATAGATTTTTTCTTCAACAGTCTCTATGTAGTAAAAGCCGGCAATCCCCTTTAAAATCTTTCCTCGCATCTAATGATCAACTCTCCTGGGTGAATGTAACAGCTCTTGTAACTGTATATTCTACACTTTCTCCGCCGGTAGTCTCACCAGTCTCAGCATTGGTAGTTGTCGGAGTAGTTGCAGTATAAACAAAAGTAATAGTTCCGGTAGGTGATGTGATACCCTTATAAGTTCCCTGAACTGGGAAATCTGATGTTGTTGTACTAAGAAGTGTTGTTCCATCAGATGTTACAAGTGTAACCTTGACCGGAATACCATAGGTGTAATTCTCACCTTCAGTTGGTGCTGAAATATCAGCGTTATAACTGTATGTAACACTTGCAGGTCCTATTGAAAGTTCCATATTGATAACTGTTCCCGCAGAAACAGAGGTACCAAAAGCTATGCTCTGTGCACAGATAAGACCTGTAAGATTTGAATCTTCATTGTTGGTTTCTACAATTGTGCCTTCCTGAAGTCCTGCCTCAACAAGAGTAATAACAGCCTCTTCAGAAGTCATTCCGATAATATTTGGAACAGTAACTTGTCCATCAGCCTTAGCAACAGAAACTTCAGTTGCTGCGCTTGCACTGTAGTTGGCTCCACTACTAACATAAACAGTGATCTTGGAACCTGATTTTGCGCGTTCTCCTGCTGCCGGACTTGTTGAAACTACAGTATCCTTGGCAGCTGTATTGGCTGTATCCTCAGCCTTTTCTACGTTAAAGCCCTTCTCATCAAGAATTGACTTAGCTTCAGCATAGGTCTTGCCATTTACATCAGGTATCAAAATACCATCAGCCGTTTCTGACTCTGATGTGGCAGATGAAGCAGCACTTGAAGCCTCTGATGCGCTCTCGCTGGCGCTTTCTGAGCCAAAAACTCCAATACTTCTTCCTACAAGCACTATAACTATAAATCCGATAAGAATAGCAGAAATAATTGCCATGACAACTGTCATCTTTTCTATTCTGCTGCTATCCTGGCTTCCGCCATTTGATGATGAGCGTTTTCTTCTCTCTTCGTAGTAGTAATCATCATCAAAATCATCGTAATCTCTACGGGATTTCTTTTTATCCCTGTCGTAATCATCATAATCCTTGTTGTCATACTCTCTGACAACATCACGGTTAAGGCGCATCTGCTCTGTATCAGATAATCTGTCCTCGCCCTTAACTGCCTTGCTCTCTTCTGATGTAGCAACTCTTGTTGCACCCTCTTCATCAGGATCAACAAGTGACACGAAATCCTTGTCCGGAGTGATAAGGGACTTTTTAAGGTCTGTAATAAGCTCTGCTGCGCTCTGATATCTTCTGTCAGGGCTCTTCTGGCAACACTTAAGTACGATCTTCTCAACGCTGATAGGGATATCATCGTTGTAATCAGAGGGGCTTGGAAGTTCCTCCTGAATATGCTTGATCGCTATAGCTACTGTAGTGTCTCCATTAAACGGAACCCTTCCTGTGAGCATTTCAAAAAGTGTGATACCAAGTGAATAGATATCACTCTTGGCATCGCTGTATCCGCCCCTTGCCTGCTCAGGTGAAGTATAGTGCACAGATCCCATAACGTTGGAAGTGATAGTGTTGCTGGTTGCAGCCTTGGCAATACCAAAGTCCGTAACCTTAACCTTACCATCCTTGGAGATCATAATATTCTGAGGCTTAATATCTCTGTGAATAATATTGTTGTTATGAGCTGCCTCAAGTCCCATAGCTACCTGAATAGCTATGCTGACTGCTTCCTTAACAGAAAGACGTGCCTTTTTCTCAATATATTTTTTGAGAGTAATGCCATCAACAAGCTCCATAACAATGTAGTTGATGCCATCCTCATCTCCAACATCATACACATTAACAATATTTGGATGCATAAGTCCGGCAGTAGACTGCGCCTCTACACGGAACTTGGATACAAAGTTCTCATTCTCGGAAAATTCCTGTTTGAGAATCTTAACTGCAACCAAACGATTCAATTTATGATCTTTTGCTTTATAAACATCGGACATTCCGCCGGTACCTATTTTTTCAAGTACCTCATATCGGTCGCCGATAATCATTCCTATCTTAATCATTAAGTCCTCCGTCGCGTGTCAGTTCTTCAGCAAAGGGTTCAATCAGGATAACGGCTATATTATCCTTACCTCCATTGTTATTAGCTGCCACAACAAGTTTCTGGGCCTTCTCTATAATATCTCTCTGACCACTTACAATCATTCGTATTTCTTCATCTTCAAGCATATTCGTAAGTCCGTCAGAGCACATGAGCACAATATCACCACGGTTTAATTCAACGTTAAAAAAGTCGATGTCTACTGTTTCAGTGGCACCGATAGCCCTGGTTATTATATTTTTATCAAGATGGGTTCTGGCTGTTTCTCTGTCAATGCCTCCCATCCTGACCATTTCCTCCACAAGCGAATGGTCTCTGGTAATCTGGGTGATTTTGTCATTGATGACGTAGAGCCTTGAATCTCCAACATTCGCTACCTGAAGATATCTGCCAAGGACGGTACACGCCACAACTGTCGTTCCCATACCAAATAAGCTGGGATTTTCTGCTGCCTTTTCCCTCAATTTGTGATTAGCAGTCTTGATAGCATTCTCAAGAATCTTAACAGGGCTCTGTTCAAAAGACTTTTCTATCTCTTCAACCATTGTGTCCACTGTGAACCTTGATGCGTAATCACCGGCATTATGTCCGCCCATACCATCAGCAACAATAAACACATTAGAAAGATTTCCTATTTTCCTGTCAGAAGAAAATACATAATCCTGATTAAGTTTTCGCTTCTTTCCAATATCCGTAACGGAAAAAGTTTTTAGCAAATCCTGCCTCCCAAGCAATTACTTTTTTCATCAAACAAAATAAGCAGGTACTTAATTTGTCTCCTCCAAATGGCGCCTACGAAGTTGTCCACAGGCTCCATTAATATCCCTGCCCATTTCTCTTCTAATAGTAACATTTATTCGGCTTTTTTCAAGTTTATTTTTAAAAGCAAGCGCTCCTGTCCTGTCTGTAGGCTGATAACTTCTCTCCTTTATAGGGTTTACGGGAATAAGATTCACCACGCAATTAAATCCCGATAAAAGCTCCGACAGTTCTTTTGCATCTGCATCCGTGTCATTGACACCACTTACAAGGGAGTACTCAAAAGTAAGCTGCCTTCCTGTTTTCTCAAAGTAAGTCCTGCAGGCAGAAAGAACTTCATCAAGACTATATTTATTGGCAATAGGCATCAGCTCTTTTCTCTTGTCATTGTTGGATGCATGGAGAGAAAGGGCCAGATTTATGGACAGGTTCCTATCTGCAAGCTTAAGGATGTTTGGCACGATTCCGCAGGTGGAAACCGTAAGATTTCTCTGGCCAAGGTTAAGTCCATCTTCATTGGTCAAAAGATCTATGAACCTTAAGAGATTGTCATAGTTATCCAAAGGTTCGCCACTTCCCATAACAACCACGCGGGAAATCTTCTGACCTGTATATCTTGAGATCGAATAGATCTGATCCAGCATCTCTGAGGGTAAAAGATTCCTTACAACGCCATCAAGTGTTGATGCGCAGAACCTGCAGCCCATCCTGCAGCCTACCTGAGATGAGATACATACGCTTACGCCAAACTTATACTTCATGTATACGCTCTCAATGATGTTTCCATCAGAGAGCCCGAACAAAAACTTCTTGGTCTCATCTACTTTTGACTCGAGGACTTCCACTACCTTAAGTGAAGTGTACTCAAAGTTTTCACGGCATTTTTCTTTCAGGGACTTTGAGATATTGGACATATCATCATAGCTGGCAGCATGTTTTTTGTGCATCCAGTCATAGAGCTGACCAGCCCTGAACTTAGGCTCGCCCATCTCCTTTACGCATTCTGTCAGTTCAGGAAGCGTAAGGGATTTGATATCTGTTTTTCCATTTGGTGCTTTTATTAAATCTTTATTCACTATACTTACCTTATTTCTTCAATCACTTTTCCTGCGAAGTCTTGCAATAAAGAATCCGTCAGTGCCATACTCTCCGGGGAGCAGCTGAATATATCCTTTTTTTGCTGACTTCATGATATCTGAGTCTTTTTCAGGCTTAAAGATATCTGAAACAACCTCTGAGATATCCACCATTTCGAAAGGAAATTCGCGACAAATTTTCTCAACTACTTTCTGATTTTCAGCTCTGTTGACAGTACAGGTGGAGTAGATCATTGTACCGCCCTTTTTCACATAATCCCAGGAAGCCTTTACGATTTCCCACTGCAAAGCTTCAATCTCGCTCAGAGCTTTCTGAGAAGTATTAAGCTTTATATCGCTCTTTCTTCCGATGATACCAAGACCTGAGCAGGGAACATCAAGATACAGAACATCTGCCATATCACCAAGGTTTCCATCATGGATCCTGGCATCTGAAACTTTTACTTCGATGTTATCAAGACCAAGTCTCTCAGCATTTTCAAGTATCAGCTCACACTTTCTGTCTGACACATCTCTTGAAAGAACGCGGCCACTTTTCCCCACTTTTTCTGCAGCGTGGGTGGTTTTTCCACCGGGAGCTGCGCATACATCCACAACTGTTTGCCCCTCAGTTACTCCTGCAATCTCTGCAACAAGCATGGAGCTTACATCCTGAACTGCAAACCTGCCCTCATCAAAGCCAGGTAAAAACTTGATGTTATCAGTTTTTTCCAGTTCTATAGCATAGGAAAGGAGGTTATTGTCCTTAACCTGTGCCCCTGTCTTTTTAATCTCTTCTACCAGTTCATCCTTGATCTTCTTTTGAGCCTCTTTGTCTTTTGCCTCATACATGTTGATTCTAAGGACAGTTGGTCTTGTCTCTAAAAAGAACTGAAGAATCTTTTCAGTTTTCTCAAAACCGTATTCTTGAACCCACATTTTGCAGAGCCACTGCGGCATTGAATAAAAAACTGACAAATACTCTATGCTCGAAGAGCCATCCTTATCAGGATACTTTATGTTGTCTTTGTTCCTTGCTATGTTCCTGAGGACACCGTTTACAAAGCCCTTAAGTCCATCAAACTTATGCTTGGAAGCAAGCTTTACAGCCTCGTTGCAGGCAGCGCTGTCAGGGACCTGATCCATAAACATTATCTGATAGGTTCCCATCCTGATGATATTTCTGATAAGGGGCTGCATCTTTAAAACTTTTGTCTTGGAAAACTGATCAATAACGTAATCTACCTGTATCTGTCTCTCAAGGCATCCGTCTACAACTCTTTTGATAAAGGCCTTATCCCTTGTCTCAAGATAGTCGTACTTTTCCAGCGCATCCTTTAAAAGGGATGGCTTTTTTTTGCCATCCCTGTCATATTCCATTAGTATACTTAAAACTATTTCTCTGATATTACTCATAACCTCTCCCTAAACGGGAACTCCCCTCATTTGATCAAAAAAGATCTGATACCGTAAAAAGCTCATCAGTCTCTTCTTCTGTTGTTCAGCATTACAAGCCTTAAAAGCTGAACAACTGCTGCCGCTGCACTTGCCACATATGTCATGGCTGCAGCAGATAACACTTTTCTTGAATCCGCTACTTCCTCGTGACCAAGGATTCCATACTCTTCAAGCATCACAAGAGCTCTGTGAGATGCATCGAACTCAACAGGAAGTGTTACAACCTGAAAAAGAACTGCCAATGAAAATACCCAGATTCCTATAGAAATAAGCGGTGAAATACTAAGGAACATTCCCAAAATGATAAGGGGAACACCTGCCTTGGAACCAATATTGGCTGCAGGAACAAGGGCTGACCTTATCTGGAGCGGAAGGTATCCATTCTGATGCTGCATTACATGGCCACATTCATGGGCAGCTACCCCTATAGCTGCTACTGAATTGGAACCATAGGTTGCATCTGACAAATTCACAACTCTGGTCCTTGGATCATAGTGATCTGTAAGGTCCCCCGGAACATGCTGAACAGTTACATCACTGACGCCATTTCGCCTTAGTATCTCCATTGCGACCTGTGCACCTGTCATACCGCTCATGCTGCGGACTCTGTTGTATTTTTTATAAACCGAATTAACTCTATAGCTGGCAACCATGCAAAGTATAGCCATGATAATGACCAATATGTACATTGGGTCCATGCCATATCCATATCCGTAACCATATCCGTAATACATTCAAATCGCCTCTTTCCTATGAATACATTAATTCTACCACATATAATGTTATCAGCCTAATTTAGTGCCCTCTTCAAGCTTGTATCCAAGAAGGAAGTCCTTTACCAGCATGCGCTTTTTTCCTTCAAGCTGAAGTTCCTTAACTTTCAGATAACCACTACCTGTCTTAACAGCAAAGCTGTCCTTATAAACTGCCACAACTTCTCCAGGCGCTGCACCAGCTCCATCTACGCCATCAAGCTCTTTTACCACTTCTGCCTTCCAGATTTTAAGCATCTTGCCATTAAGTGAAGTGAAGGCTGAAGGCCATGGATTAAGGCCTCGAACAAGGTTGAAGATAGTCTCCGCATCCTTATTAAAATCAATTCTTCCCATGTCCTTTGAAAGCTTACCGCACTTTGTAGCCTTGGCTTCATCCTGTGGAACAGGTGTAAGCTCACCTCTTTCGATCATCGGAAGCGCATCTACAATAAGCTCTCCTCCAAGAACTGAAAGCTTGTCAAAAAGGCCGCCGCCTGTCTCATCGCGATCAATTGTGATCTCTCTTTGGATCAGAATGTCACCGGTGTCCATACCTGCTGCCATCTGCATGATAGTCACGCCAGTTTTCTCCTCACCATCAAGGATTGCCTGCTGAATAGGCGCAGCTCCTCTGTATTTTGGTAAAAGCGATGCATGGATATTGACACATCCAAATTTAGGAATATCCAGTATTTCCTGTGAAAGGATCTGTCCAAAGGCTGCAACCACATATATATCAGCCTCATATTTTTTCAGCTCCGCAACGTTCTCCGGAAGCTTTATCCTTACAGGCTGAAATACAGGAATATTGTGTTCAAGAGCACAGGCCTTGACGTCAGATACCTGCAGCTCTCCGCTTCTTCCCTTTGGTTTATCCGGCTGCGTGACAACTAAAGTCACTTCGTGCCCTGCCTCGATTATTTTTTCAAGCGCCGTCCTGGCAAAGTCCGGAGTGCCCATAAATATTATCTTCATATCAAATCTCCTATTAAAAGCAAATAGTTTTAAGTAGCATAAAAAAACCTAAAACGGTAAATATTAGTTTACCATTTCAGGCTTCTTTTGTACATCGACAAGGTGCTTAAGCAAATCACTCTGCAGTGATATCTGCGCCAAAGTATTTCTTTGAAATCTCAGCAAGCTTCCCCTCTGCGCGAAGATCAACAATTGCCTGGTTGATAGCTTCTCTGAGAGAATCATTATCACTTCCCTTTGCAAGAGGAACTGCATACTTTGTAACTTCTGGATCAACAGCTGCAACCTTAAGCTCTGTAGTTCCTGTTGTATTGAAGTAGTCCTGAGCTGAAGTGTTGGCATTTATTGTAGCATCAACTGTACCATTAAGTACAAGAGTCATTGTCTCGCCCAAAGTATCAACATTGGATACTGCTGCTCCATACTCGATTCCCATAGCCTCGTAGGTTGAGCCTGCAGAATTGGCTGTTGTGTGTCCCTTAAGATCATCAAAAGACGCGATATCTGTATTGGATGCAAGAGTAACAACTACGGCGTGGTCATAGGCGTAGGCCTCAGTAAAATCAAAGGTCTCGGAACGCTCATCAGTAACATCAACACCGTTAGCCATCATATCAAATGTACCTGTTGAAACACCTGTAAGACCGCCGTCGAAAGCAACTTCCTTAAACTCAGGTGTAACACCGAGCTTCTCAGCGATAGCTGCTGCCACTTCTACGTCAAATCCAACGAGCTCATCTGTATCAGGGTCATGGTATGTAAATGGTGCCCACACACCTTCAGTAGCTATTGTGATCTTGCCGGCCTCTTTGATACGAGCCAGGTGGTCATCACTTTTTTTAGCGCCGCATCCGGCCAAAAGAGATGTTGCAAGAATTGTTGTCAGTGCCAGTGATAGAATCCTTTTCATAAATATCCTCCTTTGTAAGTACAAACATTGTATATAAAAACCTACCTAAAATTATCACAGCAGGTAATCATATTTCTTATAGATTAGTGCTCAGTTAGTCTTAAAAATTCTCTTGTTCTTACTTCTTTTGGATTGTCAAAGAAGTCTGCTGAGCTGCCCTCTTCAACCACATTTCCATCTGCCATGAATACAACATGGGATGATACTTCTTTTGCAAAGCCCATTTCATGGGTGACAACTATCATAGTCATACCCTCATCTGCAAGTTCTCTCATAACCTCAAGAACTTCTGATGTAAGCTGTGGATCAAGAGCTGATGTAGGCTCATCGAAATAAATAATGCTTGGGTCAGTGGCAAGTGCCCTTGCTATTGCAACTCTCTGCTGCTGTCCGCCTGAAAGCTGACTGGGATAATAATCAGTATAGCCGTCCATTCCGACCTTTTTTAATACTTCAAGTGCCTTCTCGTCAGCCTCATTTTTAGGAATCTTTCTCGCAGATGTAAGGCCCAAAGTCACATTTTCCAATACGTTCTTATTGGCAAAAAGATTGTAGCCCTGAAAAACAAATCCCGTCTTTTTCCTGATGGCAGCTATATCACTTTTGGAAATCCCGGAAAGATCATAGTCTTTCCCATCAAAAGAAAGCTTTCCTCCGTCAGGCTTTTCAAGGAAATTTATGCAGCGAAGAAGGGTTGTCTTACCAGATCCTGATGGTCCCAGAATTGAAACCACATCGCCTTTATTTACTTTTAAATCTATGCCTTTCAAAACCTCGGTTTTGTCAAAAGACTTTTTTAGATTTTTTACCTCTAGTAATGCCATACTTATTTGCGAACTCCGTAATTTCCAAGTCTTCTCTCACCTTTCTTCTGAACAAAGGTAAGAACTGTACAAAAGAGCAGATATATAGCTGCAACTTCTATGTACAAAGGAAAATAATTGTAGGACTGTCCTGCAATCTGCTTGGTCCTTGTAAACATCTCGACCACAGTTATGCTTGATGCCAGTGATGTATCTTTTACCATGCTGATAAGCGCATTGAAAAGAGATGGAAAAGCTGTTCTGAAGGCCTGCGGCAATATGATATGCCACATGATCTGCATATAGCTCATTCCAACGCAGTAACCTGCCTCAAGCTGTCCGGCGGGAACTGCCTCCATGGCTGCTCTCATAGTCTCAGCACTGTAAGCACCTTCACATATCGAAAAAACTATGACCGCTACCAAAAAAGGATTGGCATTTATACCAAATAGTGGAAGTCCGTAAAATGCCACCATAAGCTGTACCAAAAGCGGTGTTCCTCTGATGATCCAGATATAAAATCTGCAGATCTGTCTGACTACCGGAACCCCTGCATATTGAACCATTGCCACAAATACAGCAATGACAGTTGAAAGCACGAAAGCTATTAGTGCAAGAGGTACCGAAACCTTAAGTCCATATACTAATATCTTGGGAAAAGAGCTGATCAAAAGCTCCAATGTCTGCGCATTAAACATGTATTATTATTCTTTGTCCTCTGAATCCTGCTCCTGCATGAGTTCCTCGTTGTCTACAAGTTCACCCTCAACCTTCTCCACATACATGTGTCCGTCAAGGTGATCGAGCTCATGGCAGATAGCTCTTGCAAGGAGTTCCTCTCCTTCAATAACAAATTCTTTCATATCAAGGTCAAATGCTTTTGCCTTAACATAGTTAGGTCTTGTAACAACGCCGGACTTACCAGGAATAGAAAGACATCCTTCATATCCTGTCTGCTCGCCTGAAGTCTCAAGGATTTCTGGATTAATCATAACTATAGGATCATCAGCTTCAGGTGAAACATCAATAACTACTATTCTCTTTAAAATTCCAACCTGAGGCGCTGCAAGGCCAACTCCGTTTGCATCATACATAGTCTCAAGCATATCCTCTACAAGTTCTCTGATCCTTGGTGTTACTTCCTTAACTTCTTTGCAGCGACGCTCAAGTACTTCATCGCCATATTCTCTAATAGTTCTAAGTGCCATATTGGCCTCCTTTATTTATTGTTCAAAAAACATTAGATTTTATACAATTCATTATATGATATCAATTTAAGCAGAAATGTCAATATCCCATTAGAATCCATTGACAGGATCAAAATCAAACTGGGTAGTGATATTCTTTAGATATCCCCTGTCTTCAAGCATTCTTATATACTTTTCGACCATATCTTTTAACTTCACCAAAATGTCCATATCATCTGCCTTGACATAGATAGCCATTCGGTATATGTCGTTTATCTTTCCTATGGCTGCTGATGCAGGGCCTATATAGACAACATTAGGAATCTTTTTTTGTTCCATGACTGCCCTCAGCTTCGTGGCAAAGGCAATCCCTTCTGCCTCATTTTTACACTGGATCTGAACAGACATCATATGTGAAACCGGTGGATACCTTAAAAGATCTCTGTAAGCAATCTCTTCCTCGTAAAAGCCCTTGTAATCCTGATCTGCTGCCGCAAGAATGCTGTAGTGGTCAGGCTGATAGCTCTGAATCACCACGTTTCCTCTTTTCTCTCCTCTGCCGGCTCTTCCCGCAGCCTGGGTAAGCAGCTGGAAAGTTCTCTCACTTGCCCTGTAGTCACTGGCATAAAGTGACATATCCGCCGCAAGGATTCCCACCAGAGTAACGTCGGGGAAATCATGTCCCTTTACTATCATCTGAGTTCCTACAAGTACATTGGCTTCCTTGTTGGCAAAAGCTCCAAGTATCTTTTCATAGCTTCCCTTTGTCCTCGTGGTATCAGCATCCATCCTAAGGACCTTAGCATCCGGAAAATACTTTTTTACCTCATCTTCAATCTGCTGCGTTCCTGCTCTGAAAGATGAGACGTATTTTGAGCCGCATTCAGGGCATATCTTGGGCCGTGCCTGCTCATATCCGCAGTAGTGGCATACAAGTCTTCCGCCCCGATGCTCTGACAAAGAAACATCGCAGTGCGGGCACTTAAATACATGGCCGCAGCCCCTGCAGGAGATAAATCCCGCAAGTCCTCTTCTGTTGATAAACAGCATGACCTGCTCATCTTTTTGGAATCTGTCCTCCATAAGTTCAAAGAGCCTTCTGGAAAAAATGGACCGATTTCCGGCCCGAAGCTCTTCCCTTAAATCCGCAATCTCAACGGTAGGAAGCGTTCCGCCTGTAAGTCTCTTATTAAGCTCAAAGAGCTTTATCTGCCCGGTCTTTGCCTTGTAATAGGCCTCAAGTGAAGGCGTAGCTGAGCCAAGCACAACTGCCGCCCCGTCAGGAAGAAGGTGTGACAGTTCTATTGCCACTTCCCTTGCGTGGTATTTGGGCATAGTCTCGCTCTTGTAAGTGGCCTCATGTTCCTCATCGATTATAATAATTCCTGTGTTTGGAAATGGTGTGAAAAGAGCTGACCTTGGGCCGATGATAATATCAATATCCCCATTTCTGGCTCTTTCCATCTGGTCGAACTTTTCTCCCGGTGAAAGCGTGGAATTCATTACTGAAACTCTGTCTCCAAAATGCCTGTAAAAACGCATCAGAGTCTGATAAGTAAGGGCAATTTCAGGAATCAGAACAATCGCCTGCTTCCCTCTTTTTATCACATCATCAATAAGAGCAATGTACACCTCTGTCTTACCACTTCCTGTTATTCCGTGGATGAGATAAGTATCTCTTTTGCCCTCGTCATAATCTCTTTTAACAGTATCTACGATATGCTGCTGCTCATCGCTCAAAGTCTTTTTACCATACCTGGCACCATCAGCAGCTATAGGTTTTCTGTAATACTCTTCACTTTCTATGGCAATGATTCCTTTGTCACTAAGGCTCTTTATGGCCTGTGAAGACACATTAAGCTTGCCTGTGATAAATTCATAGGGAATCCTGTCGTCGGGATTATCTATAAGTTCCTTCAAAAGACGCTCTCTAGCCTTTTGCTTTTTCCTTACGCACTCGTTGTAGAGGTCTCTTGCCTCCCTTTCAGGAAGTCTTAAAGAAATATATTTGTGTATCTGTCTTGCCTGCTTTTTAGAAGCAGGAAGCACAGTCTTAAGCGCAGCTATCATGGTAGAGCCGTACTGTCTTTTCATCCAGGCAGCAAGCCTTATTGAAATATCCTCTGCGGAAATAAGGTTCCTTTCCACATCAATTATCTCTTTAATCTTGTCAGGGTCCCAATTGGGTTCCTCTGTAAGTTCAACAATATACCCGGTTCGTACATTATCTCCCCTTCCGAAAGGAACCTTCACAGGCATTCCAATATCACACACCTCAATGAGCCTGTCCGGTATCCTATACTGAAACGTCCTATCAACTTTTTCATGTGAAATATCTATAATAACGTTAGCGTACATAAATCTAACCTTTGCTTCTCCTCTAGTCCAACTTATAAAGATTATTTTATCATAACGTAAAAGCTCACATGACAATCATTAATAAAAAAATGTGTATCCACTTTTGTAAAAATCAGATACACATTTTTTAAAGTTATTTTATATGCTTCTCATTACTTACGTTCTTCAAGGATTTCCTGAATGAGTTCACGTTCATCCATGTGGTATTTCACACCTTTGATCTCCTGATAGTCCTCATGGCCCTTACCTGCAAGAACTATGATATCGCCCTGCTCGCCGTGATCAATGGCATAAGCAATAGCCTCTTTTCTGTCAATGATCTTGATGTATTTACCATCTGTCTTTTTCATACCTGTCTCAATATCGTTCATGATATCTTCAGGCTCTTCAAATCTTGGGTTATCTGATGTAATGATAGTGAAGTCTGCATATTTGCCGCTCACTTCGCCCATCTCAAATCTGCGGAGCTTACTTCTGTTTCCACCGCATCCAAAGAGGCAGATAAGTCTGTTTGGATGATAATCTCTAAGTGTAGTAAGAAGACTCTTAAGTGCCATAGCGTTGTGGGCATAGTCGATCATAAGTGTAAAGTCATCAGAAACCTTTACCATCTCGATCCTTCCCTTTACCTTGGCTCCCTTAAGGGCTGGTGCAATCTCAGCTTCGCTGCAGCCAAAGTGTCTTGCAACAGCAATAGCACAAAGAGCATTTAAAACGCTGAACTTACCTGGAGTCTCAACTTCAGCATGTACCTTTATAAGTCCGTCTGTATCAAAGAACACGCCAAGCTGGCCCGGTTTGTGGATATAAGCAAGATTTATAGCTCTTATGTCATTGCCCTCACCAAATCCGTAAGTCTCAACCTCGCAGGTGTGGCCTTCCAGGATGTCGTCTGTGTGAATATCATCACCATTGCAGATACCCACCTTACACTGCTTGAACAAAAGACCTTTGCAGTGCATATAGTCATCGAAATCCTTGTGCTCATTAGGTCCGATATGATCTGGCTCAATGTTTGTAAAGATACCGATATCAAATGTGAAGCCCTGCGTTCTGTGGAGCATAAGTCCCTGAGAAGAAACCTCCATAACTACGCTGTCACAGCCAGCTTCTACCATTCTATGCATATACTCCTGAAGATTGTAGGACTCAGGTGTTGTGTTTTCTGCATGGATATGCTCATCACCAATAATTACTTCTATTGTTCCGATAAGACCAACCTTGTGTCCGGCATTCTCAAGCATGTTTCTGATAAGATATGTTGTTGTAGTCTTACCCTTTGTTCCTGTGATACCGATTGTCTTAAGTTTTCTTGCAGGATGGTCAAAATATGCAGCTGAAATAAATGCCATTGCATATCTTGTGTCCTCAACTCTGACAACTGCTATTTCTGAATTTTCAGGAAGCTCAACATCCTGACTTACAACAATTGCTGCAGCCTTTTTTTCTGCCGCTTCTTTTGCACAGGAATGTCCGTCAAAATTTGCTCCCTTGATGCAGATGAAAAGAGATCCTTCTGAAATTTTACGGTTATCGTTTACAACATCCCTTATCTCTACCGAATCGGCACTGATTTCTTCAAAAGAGTTTCCTTTTGTAATTTTGTATTCGAGATTTTCCAATAATTTACTAAGCTTCATGTAAGCCCTCCCATTTTTTATTTTTTCGTCACATTTTATTCACAATTTAGGAGTAACATATATTTAAAGATATGAGCTAAGGCTCACTATCTCCCCCTCATAAGAAACCGCAGACACACGCTTCGCGTGTGTTTTTGTGGTTAATGGGGGATTTTTTTGTATCATGTGAAATCGCTCATAACTATCTGAACTGATTCTCTCCCCTGATAGCTGTTAATATCCGGATAATATGCAATACTCACCTTCATATTGTAAGCTCTTCCATCATAAAGTTCATCCACAGCACTCTGTCCGTATTTCTCTCTTAGGAATTCATGCCACTTATCCATATCTCCAAAATACATCATATCAAAATAATTATTTGAATCATCAGATACTCTGTATTTTCCACAATTTTTGTTTTTACCAAGGATTCTTCCCGATAAAAGCTTTACATCCTTTTGGGCGAACATAGGCTTGGTATTACCTGTTCCAAAAGGTTCCAACTTACTAAATTCCTTAACAAG
>NZ_SVFW01000051.1 GCF_015056685.1 Butyrivibrio sp.
AGCTTCTCAACAAGCACGGCGCCCCGTGCTCGCTGAGGAAAATCATCCGCTACGCGGCTGATTTTCTCAGCTCGCACTTAAAATCTAAAATACATAAATGGATTACCGGCAGCATTGGATAAGCTATAAACGCAAACCCAGAAAAGTACAAATAATAATACAGTAAATGCCGGATGTTTCCTCTTTACTTCAAAAAATTTATATAATCCCGGAAGCAAAAGAACAATTGATACTGCCAAAAATCCGCCATAAATACCAAGGTTCTTTATATAATCGCTTCCATTTACAGATATTCCCTGTCCAAAGAAAGGAAACAGTCTTTTAAAATAATCTGTAAGCCCCTTAAGATCAGAAATCGCAAATATTACCCAGGTCAATGGAATAAGTACAAGCACATTGAATCTACCAAGTACCTTCCTGGCAATTTCAGGCATCTTTGCAAGCATTACAAATCGCTCAAATACTATGATAACAAAGAGGATAAGCCCCCATAAAATAAAGTTCAGTGTAACTCCATGCCAGAAGCCTGTGATAAGCCAAACCACAAAGAGATTTAAAACAATCCTCATATCCCCTACTCTGCTTCCGCCAAGAGGAATATAGATGTAATCCCTAAACCAGGACCCGAGAGAAGCATGCCATCTTCTGTAAAACTCAGACACACTCGCTGAACTGTAGGGCTGATCAAAGTTTACAACAAACGGAAATCCAAGCATTACCCCGATTCCTGCAGCCATAAGAGAATAACCCCAGAAATCATAGTAAAGTTCAAGAGTATAAGTAACTGCGCCAATCCATGCAAGAGGAGTTGAGATACTCTCATAGCCTATAGTTCCTATATCATTCCACAGCATAGACAGATGATCTGCCAAAAGAACTTTCATTCCAAGTCCAACGACAAAGAACCTCAAGCCATCTTCTATTGCTGAGAAAATATCCTCTTTTTCCTGAAAATATGCCTTTTTCTGATAGTCAGAAAAGCGCATGATAGGTCCCGAAACCACCTGTGGAAACATGCAAAAATAAGCCGCAGCATCGATAAAGCGCGGCTCTTCATCAATTTTTCCCATGTAGAGATCTGCCTGATAGGAAATCATCTTAAAGGTAAAAAAGCTGATTCCAATTGGCATAAAAGAATTATCCACAAATTGTGAAAGAAGCTTAAACTCTACGAGCATTAAAGCATCAAGACATACAATAAACGCAAGAAGAAACTTATTCTTCTCCCCCTTATGAGCTCTCCCAAATAAGTAGTTAACAATCACGGCTATGCATAATACTGCAAGCCCCTTTAAATCTCCCACGGCATAAAACGTCAAACTTCCAATAAGCAGTGTAACGCTTCTATATGTAACGGGAGTCAGATAAAATGCTACTAGAAATACAGGCAAAAACCTGAATATAAAACCTAAATCCGAAAAATTTATCATTTCCCCACTATGTTCCTTCAAAATAAGGCGATATTTCTATCGCCTCAATCTGCTTAATCAACCATCAGAATTATTAATTTCTGCAAGCTTGGTCTTAGCCTCCTGAGCGCTCTTTGTCTCAGGGAAGCTTGTGATGACCTCATCATAGACCTCTTTGGCCTTGGCAATATCACCACTGTTGTAATAAGAATTACCAAGATAATACAATGTATTCACATTGGAATTGTCGTACTGATATGCCTTAGAAAGATTGCTGATAGCTGTTTCATAATCACTTTCCTTATAGGCATCGTATCCGGTATTGTAATATGATGTTGCAAGCTGTGGGCCTACAAGCACCATAAGATTATCATAAAGCTCTGTGAATTCAGTTGAAACATCCTCACCTATCACAGTAAGATCAACGTCAGCAAGGGCCTTTGCTATTCCATCCACATCGCTTGAATCCTTGATGTATATTGACGCAGCCTGCATAAGAGAATTCATGGCTGCTGATGTGGAAGTTGCACCCTCATAGCCTGAAACCTGTCCCTCAAGTTCCTCAACCTGGCTCTTAAGAGTCTTGATCTGCTGTTCATAATCATTTATCTGCGCTGACTTTGCATCAGATTCTTCACTTATCTGAGTTATCTTTTCCTGATTATTGGAATTGATTCCCGCAATCCTCTGTGGAAGGATCAAAAAGCATGAAGCAGCGATTCCCAAAATAATTCCAAGAACAATTCCCCATATGGATCCCGTTCTTGTAATTGCAGTCTTTTTAACTGGCTGAATGATCATCTCATTGCCGCTGTTGTATCTGATAACATCATCAGCATCTGCAGCTATATCAGAAACAAGCTTACCGCTCTCACCAGGAAGGAGCATATCATCAGCTTCCTTGAGATATCTCTTGGCCATAATATTGCCAGTATCAAGCTTAAGCGCCTTGCCAGCCTCTGCCTTGGCTCTATCCCAGTTTCCGCTCTTTAGATACAAAAGACATAACAAAAGATGTGCTTTAACAAAATTGCTGTTAAGTGAGAGCACCTTTTTAAGCTGTATTACAGCAAGATCAAGGCTGTCCTGTTTGCAGTAATTAAGAGCGATGTTGAATTTCTTTATTGTCTGATTGATCTCATCCAGCTTGGCTGGACTGTTTCTGACTGTATCCATAAAGTAATCCGCAGTATTCTCACCTGTTTCAAGGTTCTTGCTGATTACCCATTCTGAAAGCGCAGCAACAACCTCCCCGGTCTCATAATAAATAAGTCCAAGAAGGTTTCTGGCATCAATGTTATTCTTGTCCAGCTTAAGGCTCTGGCGAAGGGAAGCAACAGCACCTGAAAGGTCTCTGACACTGGCTTTTTCAAGTCCCTCGTTATAAAGCCTGTTTGAAAGGCTGACCATTTTCTTGTATGTTCTGACATTTCTTCCGCATCCCGGACAAATGTCGGTATTGTTCAATTCAGTGTTGCAATTAGCGCACCTCATCTGTTATCTTGTCCTTCTCTGATTATCAGTTTCGCTTCTTGCCTCTTTTAAAAGCTTTACAAGTACATCTGACATATCATCAAGATCCTGATTGTAGATAATGTCTTCTGTATCCTCTATTTCAAGGCTTGGTTTGAATTTTTTAAGTTCTTCTTCAAAATTCAGCATAATTATCCTCGTATTATAGATATGAGTTATTTCACATCATAGCCTTTATCTCGCCCGTAAGATACAAAGATCCTGCGGCAAAAACTATGTCTCCTGACTTTCTGATAGTGATTATATCAGTCAACGCATCCCTGACATTTGAATAGTACTTTATAGGCAGTCCGAAAATTCCAAACTCTTCCTTGCCATGTTCAAAAGCTCCCTTAAGTTCTGAAACAGAAACTGATCTGGAAGTTTCAAGAGTCGCAACATATATGGCATCAAACTGGCCACTTAAGAGTATCTTATCCACAATGCTAAGATACTGTTTGTCAGAAACCACGCCAAAAAGCAGTATTTTCCTGCCGTCTGCATCTATTCCTTTTACAGAATCAAGAAATGCCTCTATTCCGTCAATATTATGAGCTCCATCCACATATATTCCCGGACGGATCTCTTCCATTCTGCCTTCCCATTTGGCTGTAATAAGCCCTTCCTGTATATCCTGCCTGGATATAGCAGCGCCATTATCCTTGAGTATTTCTGCGGCTGTTACTGCTATAGCAGCATTCTCCGCCTGATACCTGGCCTGGGTCGACAGTTTCAAGTCAACATATTTATCATAAAGGGAATTATACGAAAAAGCAATGAATTTGTTTCCGTTTTCATCGCATATTCCTCTTACATTCTCAATGTCTTTTTCCTGGATTATAACTGCCCTGGAATCCAATTCCAGAGCCTTTTTCTTTATTACTTCCGTACTTTCTTGCTGTTTATCAAAAAAGACTGTAGGAACTCCGGGTCTTATTATGCCGGCCTTTTCCCCTGCTATCTCTTCAATAGTATTACCAAGGTACTGCATATGGTCAAAACCTATCTCGGTGATAATGTTGATCTCAGGCCTTCCAATTGAATTAGTAGCATCAAGTCTTCCACCAAGTCCCGTTTCAAGTATGAGGTAATCCACAGGATATACATCATAAAGGAGCATGGCCATAAAGAACAAATATTCAAAATATGTCGGAAAATAGCCATCCTTGCCATATTCCATGACTCTTTGAAGTGTTTCCACAAATACTTCCACAAACAAAGAATCTGATATCATCCTGCCATCAACCAAAAATCTCTCATTAACTTTAACAAGGTGAGGCGAAACAAACGTCCCCACCTTGTATCCAGCTCTCATCAGTATAGATGTAAGGTAACTGCACACCGAGCCTTTTCCATTGGTCCCGGCAACATGGATGATCTTCATGTTCTCATCAGGATTCCCCAGAAATTCCAGAAAATCCCTTGTGTCTTCGATCGTATGTTTATCTGTAAAACCCGGAATCCGGTTAAGGAACTCTTCACATTCCCTAACCGAAACTCCTATTCCACTTGATGCAGATTCCAATATTCGATTTATGCTATCATTTATCTCTTTTGTCATAACTTATCCAAGCTGCACAAACAGTTGTCTATAATTACTTGCTAAGCTGCTTAAGACGCTCTGTGATCTGGTCGTAAGTCTGCTGATATTTCTGCTGTTTTTCTTTTTCTTCAGCAATCTTCTCTGCAGGAGCCTTTGAAAGGAACTTCTCGTTGCTGAGCATATTCTGAGATCTCTTAAGTTCTCCCTCAAGCTTTTTCTGTTCCTTTGTAAGTCTTTCAATCTCAGCTGAAATATCTACAAGGTCTGAGAAAGGAATATATACAGTTGCATCAGCAAGTACTACTGATACAGCGTCATCAGCAATGCCTGTCTTGTCTTTCTGGCATACTGACTCAGAAGCATATGCAAGTGACTCAAAGAAGAGCTTACCTGTTGTAAAGATATCGAGGATTTCACTGTTCTCACTTACAACAAATACTTTTGCCTTGCGGGATGGAGCAACGTTCATCTGAGTTCTTACGTTACGGATTCCACGAACGGCTTCCTTGATTGTCTCAATAGCCTTCTCGTCATCAGCAAAATTCCACTCTTCCTTATATACAGGCCAGTCAGAAATCATGATTGATTCCTCTTCATCCTGCATAGTGCAGAAGATTTCTTCTGTGATAAATGGCATATATGGGTGAAGGAGCTTAAGGGCTCCGATAAGTACTGTCTGAAGTGTCCAAAGAGCTGCTTCATGTGACTTTTTGTTGTCTGAGTTGTAAAGACGAGGCTTAACCATCTCAATGTACCAGTCACAGAACTCATCCCAAATGAAGTCATAAACCTTCTGAACTGCGATTCCAAGTTCAAAATGATCCATGTTATCTGTTACTTCTTTTACAGTCTTGTTAAACTTGGAAAGGATCCAGTGATCTACAGGCTCGAGACCTTCAGGAGCAGGCTGATGAATAGCGCTCTTTGTGTCTTCGCCCATGTTCATCATGATAAATCTGGAAGCATTCCAAACCTTGTTTGCAAAGTTACGGCTGTTTTCTACTCTCTCATTGTAGAAACGCATGTCATTACCAGGTGCATTACCTGTGATAAGTGTAAGTCTCAGAGCATCAGCGCCGTATTTCTCAATGATATCCAAAGGATCAATACCATTTCCAAGTGACTTACTCATCTTTCTTCCCTGAGAATCCCTAACAAGTCCGTGGAAAAGAACTGTCTTGAAAGGATATGTTCCCATCTGCTCGTAGCTTGAGAAGATCATTCTGATTACCCAGAAGAAGATAATGTCATAACCTGTTACAAGCACATCTGTAGGGAAGAAGTACTTAAGTTCCTTAGTATCATGAGGCCAGCCAAGTGTCTCAAATGGCCAAAGAGCTGAAGAAAACCATGTATCCAGTGTATCAGGGTCCTGAGTAAAGTGAGTTTTTCCACACTTAGGACATACAGTAGGAGCTGTCTTTGCAACAACTACTTCGCCGCAGTCATCGCAATAGTAAGCAGGAATTCTGTGTCCCCACCAGAGCTGTCTTGAAATACACCAGTCACGGATATTATCTGTCCAGTTGAAATATGTCTTATCCATTCTTGAAGGAATGAGCTTGATTTCTCCATCCTTTACAGCCTTAACTGCAGGTTTGATGAGCTCATCCATCTTTACAAACCACTGTGCCTTGATCATAGGCTCAACAGTTGTATGGCAACGATCGTGAGTTCCAACGTTGTGAGAATAGTCCTCTATCTTAACAAGAAGTCCCATCTCATCAAGTTCTTTAACAATAGCTTCTCTTGCAGCATATCTGTCCATGCCTGCAAACTTGCCACCGTTTGAATTGATAGTTGCATCATCATTGAGGATGTTTATCTCCTCAAGACCGTGACGCTTTCCAACTTCGAAGTCGTTAGGGTCATGACCTGGAGTAATCTTAACTACACCTGTACCAAATTCCATATCAACATAAGAGTCCTCAACGATAGGAAGCTCTCTGTTTACTATAGGTAAAAGAACTTTCTTGCCCTTGAAGCTCTTGTATCTGTCATCATCAGGGTTTACAGCAACTGCTGTATCACCGAGCATAGTCTCAGGACGTGTTGTAGCAAACTCGATAAACTCTGTATCTGAAACCTTGCCATTCTCATCGATCACAGGATATTTAATGTGCCATAAGTGGCCTGCCTGCTCCTCGTATTCAACTTCTGCATCAGAAATAGAAGTCTTACAAACAGGACACCAGTTAACGATACGGCTACCCTTATAGATATAGCCTTTCTCGTGCATCTTGCAAAAGACCTCAGTAACAGCTTCATTACAGCCTTCATCCATTGTAAAGCGCTCTCTGTCCCAATCGCAGGATGAACCGAGCTTTTTAAGCTGCTGAATGATTGTTCCGCCGTATTCTTTTTTCCACTCCCATGCTCTCTCAAGGAATTTCTCTCTTCCAAGGTCTCTCTTATCGATTCCTTCTTTTTTGAGAGTATCGATGATCTTAACCTCTGTAGCAATTGAAGCATGGTCTGTTCCAGGCTGCCAAAGTGCATTATATCCCTGCATTCTCTTGTATCTGATGAGGATATCCTGCATTGTGTTATCAAGAGCATGTCCCATGTGAAGCTTACCGGTAATATTTGGCGGTGGGATTACAATAGTAAAAGGTTTTTTGGTCTCATCTACTTCTGCGTGGAAATACTTTTTCTCTTCCCACTTTGAATAAAGACGAGCTTCGATTCCCTTTGGATCATAGGTCTTAGCAAGTTCTTTTTTCATAATTATCTCCTTATAAAAAGTTCTCTAATTTACTTAAAGGTGTGTTGCATCATCCAGTGACTTCTGTGAGATCACTGCCTTATGAAGCATTATGATCTCGCCTTTGGTATGCTCTTTTACCTGATAGAGAGCATTGTCCGCAGCATACATATAGTCCCAGAGTTTAGTAGTCTCCTGAGGAACAGAATTTCTGATTCCCTGGGAAATCGTCACGATTCCCTTGTCGGAGTATTTGCTGGAAAGATTAAGATCTATCACAGCCTGTCTAAGCATTGTAGCATATTCCATGACTTCTTTATCAGTCATGCTTTCATATATAATAACAAATTCATCGCCGCCATATCTAAAGGCGTGAATGAGTTCATTTTCTCTGGCCATTTCATTTATTATAGAGGCAACCTGAGTGAGACACTCATCACCTGCCTGATGACCATAGGTATCGTTATACTGCTTGAAATTATCTATGTCAAGAATCTCTACTGCCAGCGATCTCTTAAGGTCAAATGCCTTCTCAAATGCTGCATCTGCAAACTTATTAAGGCCATATCTGTTGCCCAGCCCTGTCAGAGGATCAGTAGATGCCTGCTTCTGCAAAATGACATTTTCTTTTTCAATAGCATAAAGTCTGTTTCTGATGTCTGTGAAAAACTTATAATTGGCAAGTCTTTCTTTTTCTTCATCATTAGAAGCCTGGAAGAATTCATTCAGTGCTTCGTTCTTTTTCTTTTTATCACCAAGACATACATATAGCTCACATTTTAGCTTGGCAAAATCTTTTTTCAGATGTGCTATATTAAAATCCGCAAGAGACCTTTCAGTATTATCAACTATACGGACAGCTTCGTCAATCCAACCAATCTTAATAAAGAAACGACACATAATAAATATGTCTTCCATATTATCAAGGGGATGCTTGTCGTTTTGGATAAGAGTAAGAAGCCTTGAAGCATATCTCTGGAACTTAACCATATCCCCTATGTAATGATAGCCCCTGGTCCTTATGTCTGCAGCGGTAATACCATTTGCAAATTCTCTGCCGGCTTTATTCTCCGCTTCAAGCTTATCAATTCCCAGAAGGCACTTTCTTACTGAATCCGGCTTGCCCAGTTCCATATAACAGTCTGCCTCAAAGCAATAACAAAACAGTATATTTCTATAGTATAAACTGTCTTTTTTATTCTTTCTGATCTGTTTGTAGGCTGAACGGATATAAGTCAAAGCCTGTTTGGGATCCCCAGCCACATAATAAATCTGACCTATATTAAAATCTATGAAACCAGGAACACCGCTGTCGAGCCCTTCACAATTTCTTTTTCCTGATAAAAAGAAATCCAGAGCAAGTTCGTGATTGCCATGATTTAGTGCATCGATGCCCAATAGATTAAAGCATCTGGCCAATAACTCGTTTTCTCCACAGGACTGAAGTATCTCAATTGCCTTTAACAGATTCAGATTGAATTTCCTGTAATCTGTAGTCAAAAGATAATACGCATCTGCAAGGTAGTAATAGGCACATCCCAAAAGATTCTGGTCGTCCGCCTCTTTGGCTCTTCTGATAAATCTGTTACAGGCATTGATATAACTACTGGACATAGTTGTTCTGGTAGTAAGCACTTCATCATATAAGGCCTGTATTTCGGAATCAAAGTTTTTAATATTCATCGTGGTACCTCAAATTAGCATAAGAGCCATAAAAAAACTAGAGTCAGTATACAACATCGTAAGGGCGCTAGCAACATGACATACGTGTCAACTATAATATATGGTTTACATATAGTCATTGACCGTGCTAGTCATATGTTCGTTTTTACACACCATAGTGTTGTATTTTTGCACACCATTTAAAGCGCCTATTTTAGCGGTATCTTTAAAACTAAATTTCGACTAATCCCCAGTTTCCACAGAGTTATCCACATGACGCACACGTCACTTATCGGTAAACTCAGTATCATTTTTCTACAAAAACGTCAAATTGAATATCCAATTGATACAATTTAAACATGTGTTTGGATTACATAAATTCATAGATTTTATTATTATGTAAACCTCGCTTATTTCTTTCTATGATTTCCTTCCAAAGCCAATGGCTCAATCGCGGCAAATCCCAGTCCAGAACTGAGATACAGCGTTTTTGACCGTACTGGTCGTTACAGTCTTATAATCTTTCCACTCTCTTGGGAAAAGAGCTCTGTAACTCCCTTGCATAAACCTGTCATCCAAAAGTGCTGCAACGCCCATATCTTCTTCAGTTCTGATCACTCGTCCTGAAGCCTGAAGAACCTTATTCATGCCTGGGAATCTATATGCATAGTCAAAGCCATCAAGTCCTTTTTCATCAAAGTATCCCCTTAATATCTCTCTTTCGTTGCACACAAGAGGTATACCTGTTCCAACTACTATTACACCAATAAGGCTGTCATACTTAAGATCAATGCCCTCACTAAAGATTCCTCCCATAACACAAAATCCAAGGATATTTTTATCCTCAACCACATCTATATCCATGTGGATAACTTTCGAAAGGTCCAGATCATTTCCCGCTGAGAATCTGTCGAGGAACATTTCCCTTGCATCCTCACTCATAAAGCTCTGTTGTACAAGAAGCTCTGTTGTCTCCTCATCCAAAAAGTTATCCTCGAAGCATGCAAGAACCTCATCCAAAAACTGATGTGAAGGGAAGAAAATAAGGTAATTCCCACTTCTGGCGCTGACTATATTGTGGATATAGCCTGCAATATTCATGTACTGTGCCTCGCTCCTTTGGGAGTACCTGCTGGTAACATCACTTCCAATAAATAGCCCTAGTCTGTCCGGATCAAAAACAGATTTGGCATACATCTCAAAATCCTCATCTGTTCCGCCAAGGAGTTTTTTATAATACTGGATTGGCAAAAGAGTTGCAGAAAAAAGTATTGATGATCTGCCCCTGGCCATGCACTCTGAGAGATTTCTTGACGGATCTGCACAATAGAGCCTTACTAAGAAGCTTCCGTCTTCAGAAAACTCGCTGTACATCACATAGTGGTCATCCACTCTGTCATAAATTGTCAAAAATCTCGATATATCAAAATAAAACTCCAGTATATCGTCCCTGCATGGACCTTCAGAATGATTTTCCAAATACTCGGATATTATCCCTGCCAGCCTGTTAAGTGGATTGATCAGCTTTTCTATTGAAGTAAGCTTAGTACATCCGTCACATTCTCTTTTCATCTCCAGCATTACCTTGTTACATTTATCCAAATGCCCCGCAATGCTCGGGTGGTACTCTTTTATGGTGGTCTTAAGCTCAAGAAAATTCTCTTTTCTAAGAACCGCACTATACATATCCCTTCCTCTGTCCAGAAGGTTATGTGTCTCATCCACAAGAAAGATGTAATCCCCCTTTGCCCCATCAGCAAAGAATCTCCTAAGATAGACAAAAGGATCAAATACATAGTTGTAATCGCAAATTACAGCATCGGCCCAAAGGCTCATATCAAGAGACATCTCGAAGGGACAGACTTCGTGCTTTCTGGCATATTCTATGATCACTTCCCTGTCAAAAGAATCCTCGTGGGTCAGGCAGTCAAATATGGCATCATTTATTCTGTCATAATGCCCTTTTGCGTAGGGGCATATAACCGGATTGCAGTTTCTCTCGGCATCCTCCAAAAAACATATCTTATCCCTGGCAGTTATAGTAACCGTCTTAAGGCTCATATTCTGAGTCTTTCTCAGGGTATTAAAGGCCTCTTCCGGAACCGTCCTTGTTATAGACTTGGCTGTCAGATAAAAGATCTTGCTGGTCTTGCCCTCGCCCATGGCCTTAATGGCAGGAAATACAGTGGTTATAGTCTTTCCCGTGCCGGTTGGAGCTTCCAAAAAGAGCTTTTTCCCATGTATGATAGTTCTGTATACGCCTGCTGCCAGGTCTTTTTGCCCATCTCTGTAAGGAAAGGGGAACGCAACCTTCTTAAGAGAAGCAGTTCTTTCTATACTCCAGTTGTATTCAAAATCAGACCACTTTAAGTAGCTGCTTATGATATCGTCAAACCATCCGGTTATCTCTTTATAAGAAAACTTATAGTCAAAATACTTCATTTCCTCCGAGTCAATGTTGCAATAGCTCATTCTGACCTTTATCTCGGGACATTTTATCTGCCTTGAATATATGGCAGCATAGCATTTAGCCTGAGCTAGATGCACCAACACCGGTTCCTTTAAGTGATTCAGATCTCTGTAGGTGCCCTTAATCTCATCTATCAGTGGCAAAGCAGTATTTTTCTCGATAAAAGACTCCTGCGCATCATATGCTCCGGGTTTTCCAAAAAACTTATCTAAAATACCATCAGCTCTTCCGGATATTACAAGTTCATAGCCGTTTGCACTATGTACATACTCAAGTGGAACTTCCGCATGATAATCAGGTCCCATGCTCTTTTGTATCATTCTGTGTATTCGGCCGCCTTCCTGCATTGCATCTGCAGGAGCCTGATGTATTCTGTTGTCTATGTCGCCACTTCGAAGTATGAATTCAACAAGTCCGCGTACAGATATTTCAATCCTCATATACTCTCCGTATATAAACTTATTTAAATCAGGCTTTTTAGAAAAAGAAAAAGCTCCATGATATTTTATACCATGGAGCTTTTTTAATCTACAATGAACAAATTGTTTTATCAGCCTGCAACTGCAAGAGTGTCAAGGTACTGCTCAAATTCTGCGTTATGTCCGCTGAACTCTACAGTAAGCTTCTGATTAAAATCAAGGCCAAGAACGCCTAAAATTGATTTAGCGTCAACCACATATCTGTTGTAATATATATCCACGTCAAAGTTGCACTTAGAAGCTGTGTCCACAAAGTTCTTAACCTGTGAAGGCTGCAAGCTTATATTTTTTCTTATCATCTGTCTCAACATAAATAGTCACCCCTTTCTTTATGCGACTTAAAAAACTATATCGTTAAAGTGTGACTATTTTGTGAAGAAATTGCGAATAATTCGTTTAAAGAATCTGAATTCCGTTAGAAACTGCTTCTTTTACCATATCTTCAGGCCAGATTGAGCACTGAACTTCTCCGATGTGTGCTTTTCTTAAGAAGAACATACAGATTCTGGACTGTCCGATTCCACCGCCGATAGTATAAGGAAGCTTTTTATCCAGAATTGCCTTCTGGAATGGAAGCTGTGCTCTCTCCTCGCAGCCTGCTTTCTTAAGCTGTGACTTAAGGGAGTTCTCATCTACACGGATACCCATGCTTGAAAGCTCAAGAGCAATGTCAAGAACAGGATAATATACGATGATATCAGCATTGAGTTCCCAATCATCATAGTCAGGAGCTCTTCCGTCGTGTCTTTCACCTGAAGGTAAGAGATCACCGATCTTCATGATACATACAGCGCCCTTAGCCTTAGCAATGTAGTATTCACGTTCCTTTGGAGTATACTCAGGGAACATTTCCTCAAGCTCCTGAGTTGTGATAAAGAAGATCTCCTCAGGAAGGATCTCTTCAATATAATCATACTGAATAGACATGAACTTCTCAGTCTTGCGAAGAACCTTATATACGTTTCTTACTGTTTCCTTGAGAAATTCTTCATTCCTATCCTCTTTAGTAATAACTTTTTCCCAATCCCACTGATCTACAAAAATGGAGTGAATATTATCAGGAACCTCATCACGTCTTACGGCGTTCATATCTGTATATAAGCCCTCGCCTACGTTAAAGCCGTATTTTTTAAGGGCATATCTTTTCCACTTAGCAAGAGAATGAACTATCTCTGCATTGCGACCGTCCTGATGAAGGATATCAAAAGAAACTGGTCTCTCTACACCATTAAGATTGTCATTAAGACCTGACTCAGGTGTAACAAATAAGGGGGCTGTAACTCTCTGAAGATTGAGCCTTGTGGAAAGCATCCCCTGAAAGAAATCTTTAACTGTCTTGATGGCAACCTGTGTATCGTGCAGATCAAGCGCTGACACATAGCCACTCGGAATCTTTAAATTTTCCATAATTCTCCTCCAATTTGTGATAGCATATATAAGTAAATTAAATTACTTTTTTTATTTTTATGCAAGAAAAATTTCGGATAAATCCGTGCATATAGTAAGGAAATAGGATATGAAACCAGCATTTTATGAATCTAATACTGAAAAGGAATCAGTACGCGCCATTTTGGTAGGCCTTAATCAGGGAGAAAGTGACTCTGACTTTGAGAGATCAATGAATGAGTTAAAAGAGCTGACAAAGGCCCTGGATATAGAGGTTGCCTGTACAGTTACGCAGTCACTTCCAAATCCGGACAGAAGCACTTACATAGGAAGTGGAAAAGTTGAAGAAATACGCAGTTCTTTAGATGTTTTCGACGCGGACATCATAATATTCAATGATACCTTGTCTCCAATGCAGATACGAAACCTCGAAAAAGCATTGGACACAGAGGTTATTGACAGAACCGGCCTCATCTTGCAGATATTTGCCAAGAGAGCCAGAACAAAAGAGGCAAGACAACAGGTAGAATACGCACAGCTTCAGTATATGCTGCCAAGGCTTGCTCATATGAGAACTTCTCTTTCAAGGCAGGGAGGCGGAAGCGGCAGACTCTCCAACAAAGGATCCGGAGAGAAGCAGCTTGAGCTTGACAGAAGGCGCATAGAACACAGGATGGCAGAACTTAGAAGAGACTTAAGCTACATAGAAAAAGAACGTGATACCCAGCGAGGAAGACGCCTAAGATCAGGTCTTCCGAGGATTTCTCTTGTGGGTTACACCAATGCCGGCAAATCCACTATCATGAACAATTTGCTTAGAATGTACGGTGGCGAAGCCTTTGATGAAAAACAGGTTCTTGAAAAAGACATGCTTTTCGCAACTCTTGATACCTCAGTAAGAAAGATATCCGCTCCTGGACACAGACCTTTTCTTTTGTCTGATACCGTAGGCTTTATCAGTGAACTGCCACACGCTCTTGTTAAGGCTTTCAGATCAACCCTTGAAGAAGCCAAATATGCTGACCTCCTACTTCAGGTGATAGATTTCTCTGACCCAGAATATCGATACCATATGGATGTAACCAAAGAAACTTTAGCTGAAATAGGCGCAGGAGATATTCCCGTAATCTACGTATTTAACAAGTCGGATGTTGTTCAAGATGAGCAGGCACAGGCCGGTCAACTTGTAATGAATGTTCCAAAATCAATGGATGACAGGATATATATATCCGCCAGGGCTGACGACAGCCTTAATACGCTTATAGAACTGATAGAGAAAAAACTGGGCGAGACAGAAAATGAATGCGTAATGCTTATACCATATTCAGAGGGCGGGCTGCTAAGTCTTTTAACAGGAAAAGGTGTTGTAAAATCCTCCGAATACCTTGAAGAAGGAATAAAAATCGCCGCCACCTTAGGCAGCGACGATTATCAAAGATATAATTCTTATATTATAGAGTAGCTTCTCTTCTGACGCCGACCTCATTTGCTTCATGTTTGAGGCGGTTAAGTCCCATTCTCACTACAGGAACCATGAGAACAGCCAGTGTAAGGATTGCTTCAAGGCTTAAATATGAAGCATTGTAAAGAAGTGAATAAACTACAGGTGACATTCCTTCAGGTGCATAATCTGCAAAGAATACAACTCCCGATAAAACAGCGAAGAGATATCTTCCAAGGACACCTGCTACATATCCTTTAAACATTCCGTATTTGCTATTGTGGAAAAATCCTGCAATACCAAGTGCTGTAAAAGCAAGTACATAATCACAAACAAGCTGCGGAACACTTACAATATAAGGATCAATCACCATCTGCAGAAGACCATATGAAAAAGCTGCTGCAAGACTTACTCTAGGGCCGTACATATAACCGATGTAAGTAATAAAGAACATGCTGAATGCTGTTACAGATCCGCCCATCGGCGCTTTGAAGAGCTTAACATTGGACAATACAAATGCCAGCGCAATACAAAGAGCTGAGGTTGTGAGCTGCCTGATGCTCATCCTGCCCCTACCGTCTTTGTTCACGAAATAGCTGACAACCAAAAGTGCTACAACCATTAACCCAACGAACAAAATATAGCCACCAGTCGTGAAACTGTATACGCCTTCACCACTGACATCCTGTAAAAATAAATCCATAAAAAAATCCTCCCTTTGACAAATACCGTATCAAGAGGAGGATTTATCATTATCCCACGAAAAAACAGATAATAACAAATATCTAATGCTTCCCTACGCCGGTATTATCCGGTTCAGGTAATAAGGGTCCGACGGAATATCCGTTCAATCTCAGCAAAGCTCCCCTAGCGGTACTATTTTGTTTTGCAATTCATATTTAACGCTTTCGCTGCCGTTTTGTCAATAGTCTCAAGCCCTGAATCATAGCCTTATCTCTTTACCCATGGCAAAAGAATAAATAAACACTTCTTTTACCTTCATACCTGTTGAGGCCTCTATGGCCCTTTTATAATAATCAAGCTGTATCTTATATCTTGAAACAAGCTCAGAATCACTCTTTACATGGTCTGTCTTATAATCAAGGAGCACTATCTCTCCGTCTTCTATAAAGAAGGCATCGATGATACCCTGAATAAGCACCATTTCTTCATCCGGGAATTTTGCATCAAGCTCTTTTGAAGGAATTCCCATCATAAAGGGCTTCTCACGCATGAGCGCGCCGTTTCTAAAAGCCGCTCCCATTCTTTTTCCAAGGTCCGTCTCCAGGAAAGTAGCAATATCAGTGGCTTTGATCGACTTTGAATACTCAGGTGGTATCACTTTGAGCTTTTCTTTTTGTATTATCCACTCTTTTACTGCAGATGCAATCTCATCCCTGGTTTTGGCAAAAAGACTTTCATCCCCATAGATAGGATCATCCAAAAGCTCCATTACTCTATGGTATGCAGTTCCTCTCTCTGCGCCGGAGAGAATATCTTTAGAAGAAGGGCTGTCATTTTTCACTTCAGGTTCTTCATAACTTATCTCCCTGGTAAATACTTCACCTTCCTCATGCAGCTTTTTGCTCTTTAATTCTGTAACAGTAGTCTTGGTAAAAAGACCTCTCAAATCCTCGTGGGCATATTTTGCCTCAAACTTTGCTCTTAGTCGTTCTGATAACTGCTCATCAAAACAGGTATCAACATCCCCCTTTAAGTTCTCAAGCCTCATTACTCCCTTTACATTTTCACTTCCAAGGGCGTCTGAAAGATCAGTGTCATTCATACTCTTAAACTCAAAGGCTATGTTTCCGGCATCTTTATCCACAAAGGGCAGGTAATTCTCTTTGGCAATCCCCAGCTTATCAAGAAGTTTTTCTACACCTGGATGCCTTATGACAGATGGCAGGATAATATCAAGATAACTGTCCGCAGAGGTTCTCATGGAATATGGTAAAAGAGTTTTTCCAGCTATAACTGGAATACTCCTTATAACGCCCTCCAGCTTATCATTCAGACTCTTGCAGGAAGCCGTCATGATAAGCTTTTCTTTCGCACGTGTAAGCGCAACGTACAGTACGCGCAGTTCTTCGCCTAGGCTGTCTTTTTCCATTTTATCTGCAATGATCAGGCGTTTTAACGTGTCATATCGCACTCTAAGCTCAGTATCTATGCACTTTACACCTATTCCAAAATCAATGTCAGCAATCAGGTCACCCTTTGTGTCCATCTTGTTAAACTTTTTGGAAAGTCCTGCCACGAAGACTACAGGGAATTCCAGTCCCTTACTCTTATGGATAGTCATGATCCTGACTACATCCGCATTTTCATCAATGATTCCTGCTTCGCCGTAATCCACCATTGCAATCTTCAGATGTTCAATATATCTGATAAAGTGGAACAGTCCCTTAAAGCTTGATTTTTCAAAGCTAAGCGCCCTGGAAAGAAGCTGATCAAGGTTTGCTTTCCTCTGACTTCCGGAAGGAAGGGCTGCTATATACTTATCATAGCCTGTCTTTCTGATAATATACTGAAGAAGCTCATGAACAGGGGTGTAAACGGACATTTCCCTGAGTTCCTGCAAAAAGTCCATAAATTCGGCTAATTTTTGATATTTCCCCCTGTCATTATTAACAAGTTCAACAAGTCCATGATAAAAAGAGTCATCAGAACCAATTGCTATTCTATATTCAGACAGTTCCTCATCAGTAAAACCTCCAATAGGTGAATGCATCACACCCACAAGTGGAATGTCCTGAAGGGGATTATCAATTATAGTCAGTATATTCAGCATTGTGCTGATCTCACCGGTCTCAAAATAACCACTTTTCGATTCAATATAAGCAGGGATGCCCTGAGCCTCGAGAACGCTCTTAAAGGCATCATCCCAACCGGCATTACTTCTTAAAAGGATTACAATATCCTTAAACTTAAGCTTTGGATCAGCTTTCATAAGCTCTTTTATGCGGATAGAAATTGCAAGAGCCTCTTTCTCTTTTGTATCATATGAGTCTATATCCACATCAGGATTGGAGGCATCTCCTGTAGGTGCCCCATCTATCAGAATGAGTTCCGGCGACATGTCAAATGCAGGACTTTCATACTCTGCTCCGGTCACAAGCTCCGCATCCTTGTCATATTCTACTCCGCCAAGGTCTTTGCCCATTATCTTTTTGAAGATAAAGTTTGTTATCTCAAGGACTTCTTTTCTACTTCTAAAGTTCTTGTGAAGGTCTATTCTGCGGTCCTTTGATGAGACTTCCTTGGAATATGTCCCAAGTTTTTCCATAAAGATCTCAGGTCTTGCAAGTCTGAATTTGTAGATACTCTGCTTAACATCACCTACCATGAACCTCTCAGACTTTGTAACATCTTCTCCGGAAATTGCTTTTAGCATCATCTCCTGAACATTATTGGAATCCTGGTACTCATCGATCAGCACTTCTTTGTAGTAATCTCTGTATTCAAGCGCCACAGCAGAAGGTGTATCACCAGGATGATCTACCAATATCTGCAGTGCAAAATGCTCCATATCAGAAAAGTCGATCATCTGCTTTTCTCTCTTTTTGTCATCAAAGCGCTTTTTAAACTCTTTCGTAAGCCTGCAAAGCTCTTTGACTGCTCTGTCGCAGAGCTTCATCTGCTCGACTATTACATCTGCAGTCAGAGCCAGATAGTCCTCTGTCAGCGTCTTTATTTCATCCTTAACACCATTTCTTAACTTCTGAACATAATCTTTTTTATCGGGGGATACGGAATCGTCCTTTTTTCCTGGGAGTCTGCCAAAAGAAATCCCGCGAACCCTGTCAAATAGCTCATTGTAGGTATTATATCCCAAAACCGCATAAATACTGTCTTTTTCCTGTTCTAAAAGATCACCATACATATACGGGCCATCAGGTTCCTCACAAATCTTTATGGCCGCTGACAACTTATCCACAGATTCCTGCAATGAACTTTTGATATATGCGACACAGTCTTTAACCCACGAAAGCTCATCAAAGTTTTCACCTTCAACCAAATAATCTCCTGCTCTCTCATCAAGCCAGTCCATTGGCCAGGGCATACTTTCAGAAAACTTGTAGAGCTTATATATATATTCCTCAACTTTTTTGTCACTGCTTCCTGTACCGAAATAGTTCATGCAGTAAATAAAATCTTCATTCTGTCCGTCTTTAGCAAGGGCATATTCCACCTCCAGAAGATCCTGCATTACATCTTCCATAAGGAGTTTTAGTTCCCCCTCATCTCCAACCCTGAAAGATGGATCAAGTCCGATGTGATTGAAATTGTTTCTGATAACATACTGGCAAAAAGAGTCAATGGTTGTTATCTGGGCATTATGAATAAGCGTCTCCTGCTTCTGGAGATGCTTGTTATCTGGCTCTTCTTCAAGTTTCTTTTGAATAGCCAGCGTTATTTTTTCTTTCATCTGAGAAGCAGCGGCCTTTGTAAAGGTAACAACAAGGAGATGATCGATATCAACATCGCTGCTGATCATCTGTATGATCCTCTCTACCAGCACAGCTGTTTTTCCTGAACCTGCTGCCGCCGAAACCAATATATTAGATTTTCTCGCGTCTATTACTGCCTGCTGTTCTTCTGTAAATGTGACTCCCATTTATCCAACCTTCTAATTTCAAATATTAAATCCACAATTAATTATTCTGATTTCGTATGAGTTCCATAGCTTCGTCACTCTTGATATTCAGCTCCCTCATAGAATATCCCGATATTTTCTCGTCATATCCGCAGATAGACCTGTAGGAACAGTATGTACAAGAGGTTATATCACCCATTTCATAAGGGTTAACCTTTATTTCTCCCTGAAGAATCCTGTTTCCAAAGTCTTTTATCTTGGAATCCACAAATTTTGAGATAGCTTCGTAATCATCAAGTGTAACTGTCGTTGATCTGGCTGACACTGTTCCATCCTTTTTCAGCTCCACAGGAATGACATCTGACTTGCCATTTAGCCCTTCATCTAAAAGGTTTATAACATCCATATTTTCGTTGACCAAGCCAGTCGTTCTCAGCTTATCCTTTATAGCCTCATTGATATCATCCGGTTGCAAATCTGCTTTTCCATCTGCCAGAGGATCATCAACGTGATAATACAGCACTGCTGCCGGAACTGTATCTTTTCCACCGTGTTTTTTCTTTACAGCTGCAGTTGCGACATTCATATACATCACAAGCTGTAGCTGCAGCCCATAATAAAGCGCTGCCACATTAAATTTATGTCCGCTTGATTTAAAATCTATAACCTTCACGTATACATGGTCAGCGTCTTCGCATAAATCGATTCGGTCAATGCGCCCATGTAATTTCATGCTGGTTAGGATATTATTCTTTTCGTCCTCAGACAGGGTTATATTTATCTCATCGATATTACCCGCATCTCTAAAATCCATTTCCACATATGCAGGCTCAAAGTGCCCTTTAGAGATCTGATACTTTAGAGTGTCCACAGTTCTTGTAAGGATTCTCTTTATGCGCTCTGTCATGTACTGATTACGGGCACTGCTCATAAGTATTGTTTCGCCATAACCGGTGATACATTCGGTTAAAATACGATTTAACAATTCATCTGACTCTTCTTTTGTGATGTCTGTCCATTTCTTTTGCCCGCTCATGACCTCATGAGTGTACTTTTCCAATACTTCGTGGAAAACATTTCCAAGATCTGCCGCATTAAATTCATACTCTTTTCTCTCTTCAAGCCTCAGACCATACTTAAGGAAATGTGCATAGCAACATCTTGCAAACTGTTCAAGACGGCTTACGGAATTCTCCAGATTGGCTCCATATAAAGACAAGGCGATCATCCTGGATAATGGTTTATCCTCATAATGTTTAAACGCCGCCTCTGTGATCCTGTTAAGAATCCTGCTGTTTTCCATGTCTATCTTTGAGAGGGTCCTATAGAGCGTTATAAAGTCTGACTTTTCTCTGCCTTCAAGAATTCCTAGTGCATATCTTCTCAGCATCTCAGAAATCTTGTCCATACTGTCTTCTGCCGTTACAAGCTGACCTTCAAAAGTTCCCTCCTCAGGCTTTTCCACAGTTATCCCCGGGAACATCTGAATGAGCTTTGGAACCAGATAAGCAGGTCTAAGTGATTTACCATCCGCTCCCAGCTCTGCGTAGGACAAAAACAGCCTGTCTGTCGGCTTTGTAAGGTTCATATACAGATATAGTCTCTGTATATACATCTGCTGCCTTGGAGTTGGCGCAAGTTCTACCCCTGTATCAAGTTCAAGCAGGTATTGCCTGTCAATATCGGAAAGAATTCCTCCTGTACCTGTTCCTGACGGAATATACCCGTCATTAACTCCAAGTAAAAAGAGAACCTTAACCTCTCTAAGCCTTGTTCTTTCTATATCTCCCACAATTATCCTGTCAACATCCTGAGGAATGGTGCCAACTTCAATCTCAGAAAAGCCCGCGCTTAAGATATCCCTATACTCAGAGATATCAATTTCATCATCGCCAAGAAGCTCATCAATCTGCTTTAGAAGATTTAATATCTTGTCATAGATCTGCTCATATTCCCTTGCTTTTTTCTCATTTCCAAGAGATCTGAACTTTTCCTTATAGCCATCAAGCTTTTCCTTACAATTTTCAGTTTCTATTACCTGTACAAGAGCCCTGGTTATATCGGATACTTTACCTTTCTTATTCTCAAATAAAGGCTTAAGGCAAAGACTTATCTGCTCGCGCATTCCCTCAAGCTTTTCAAGTAAAGCCACCTCTTTTTCTGAGTCTTTTTCCTTAGATGAAGACTTGAATTTCTTTGGCATATGCCTAAGGAATCTGTCCTCCCACTGCTTTCTTCCCTTAATTCCAAGAGCTCTTACATAGTTTTCCAAAAGATCTGTATCTTCAGCAGAAAAAGAAGTCATTCCGCTTCGCATGTAGTGGAATACGTCCTCATACTTATACCCTGAAATAACTATGTTTATGGCACTGGTTATATATTCAATAAAAGGATTCAAAAGCAAGCTGCTATTCTTATCGATATAAATTGGGATATTGAACTTTTTCGCTTCATCTTCAAGGATATCGCTGTAATTATCAAGGCCTCCGCACACAAGGGCAATATCCCTGTAAGCATAACCTTTTTCTCTTATAAGGTCCGATATCTTTATCAGTGTCTGCCTGACTTCCTCAAAAGGTGAACTTGCCTGATAGATTGATATGACATCCTGCTCTTCTTCATATTTGAGTTTGTTATATCTAAAGAGATTCTGCTCAAGAAAGGCCAGTGGTTCATTATTCTCAAGCCTCTTCACAGGACTTTCCTTTATGAAAATATCGCCCTGCTCATTTTTAGACATTTCCTGATTTCTTACATTTCTCCATGCGTCAAAGCTCATATTTCCGGGATACTCGAGCTTTTCAAGGTCAAGAACAGTCTTTTTTGTAAGCATAAAAAGATCCTGCTCTTCGAAAGTACCTTCATAAGGGTCACTAAGCGGGCTGATAGTAAGAGAAACCATTACTTCACTTGCCACATTCATAAGAGCTTTGATAACTCTGTACTGTATAGGGGTAAATCCGGTAAAGCCATCAAAAACTATAACACTGTCCTTCATCAGTTTAGAGTTAGGGATTTCTCTGCACAAAACATCAAGAGTCTCCTCAGTAGTGATATACTTGCCATCAATGTATTTCAAAAATTCACTGTAAAGAAGCCTCAAATCCTTGATCTTGGAATTAAGCGCACCTTTAGAGGAGCTCTTTTCCTCAAGCAGAGAAAGCGCTTCATCTGAAATGCCATATTGCATAAACTCAGAGATAGTTGATTTTACCTCATCAATATAGCCGGGCTTATGCATGTTTTTTCCTATAATTGGGAGTTTGGCGCCAAGAATATCTGCGACACGCCTTAGAACAAGGCTTTTTCCCAGATCATCAAGCACAGAAAAAGAGCTTATGGAAAGTTCTTCAAATATTCTGTGTGAAAGCCTTCCAAAGCTCAGTACATCTATATTCATTATAGCGTGAGAAGGATGCATTTTTACTACATCCTTCTGGGTCTGCATCGTAAACTGATCAGGAACTATTATATAAAAAGATTTCCCCGGTTCCTCGATACTTCTTTTTATTACCTCGTTATATAATCCGGTACTTTTCCCCGAACCGGATGCCCCAAAACAAAATCTAAGCATACCTATCCACTTTCGATTGGTGTATTTAGTTATATATCCTGTCATCGCTGACATCATCAGCATATCTGCAGCAGGATATATACTTCCACCTATCATTATAGTAGAAAGGAAGTATCATGTACATCTGCATTCTTCCATCATCACCGGGAATTGCAGAATGGTAATAATCCACAAGATAATCTCTGTCAACCTTCTTTACTCTTTCAAGAACAGTTGTTATGTTATAAAACTTTCTAAATCTCTCTCTATCCTGTTCATACAGATACATATTTGAATACATCTGAACTGCTTTTACAGCATTTGGCTCTATATCTGCAACTGCAAGCTGATCTGAATTCAGGAATATATTCTCAACTGTTCCATCTTCATCATAAAGATCCACTCTAAAGTACTGATTAAATACATGTGCCATCGCAACCTGAATATTGTCAGATTTCTTGGCTTCGCCGTGCATTGTGATATTTCTTGAGACTATTGCAAAAGCAGCCTTACATCCATGCCTCGAAATGAACCTGATTTTAGTATTAATCACGCTCCCGTTAACAACCAGGTCCATTTCAGCTCTCTTATCACTTGACATCTCGGCCTTTTTTGATATTTCCAAAAGTCTTTTTGTCTCGGTGAGATCAACACACTGATTCCTTTTATTTGCCTCATTCACACTTGATACGCCAAGGCTGCTCAAAAAATTCCTATAAGCATCGTTGGCATAAATAATAATCGGCTTTTCATCAATAATTTCATATAATCCAATAGGAAGGTTATTAATAACCTGCATAGTTTTGGGACGAAGTGGTGTACTCCCAAGGAAATTTATTCCGCCTATATCGTCATAGTACTCATGATAATCAACATCTTCACAGACCTCCAAAGTGCTCTCCTTTGGCCTGTCAATATCTGTCGCAGGTTTAGGTTTTCCAAAAAAATATCCCTGAATCTTTTCACAGCCTATTCGCCTTAAGAACTCATACTGTTCCTGAGTCTCCACACCTTCGGCAAGGGTGTGAATCCCAAGCTCTTTTGCCATGTTTACAATCGTCGCAAGAATAACTCTTGATTTTTTATTTGTCTCAAATTCCCTTATAAAGCTCATGTCTATTTTGAGCATATCAAAATCATAGGATTTAAGGTTGCCGAATGATGAATATCCTGCCCCAAAATCATCCATCCAAACCTGATATCCGGCATCTCTGAATTTCTTTATTTCGCCTCCAAGAAAAGTTGAACCGCTGGCTATTGCACTTTCCGTAACTTCTATGTTAAGAAGCTTTTTGGGAATACCATACTTTTCTCTGCACTTATCAATTTCTGCCATTATGTCGCACAGTTCAAAATCAAGTCTTGAAAGGTTAACTGAAACCGGCTCCACACAAAAACCACTGTTTATATCATCCCTTAGGTCTGCGCACACCATATCAATAATGTATATATCAAGCTTATGCACCAAATGCACGCTTTCAAGCACTTCCACAAAAATAGCAGGCGATATCATGCCATGCACAGGATCCATCCACCTTGCAAGCGCTTCATATCCGCAAACTTTTCCCGTAAGTGCTCTGACTTCTTTTTGATAATATACAGTAAAATATCTCTTTTTGAATGCACTCTCAAAATTATCAATTACATACTGCCTTAGTTCATTCTTTTTATTTAGCTCGTCAGAATAGAAATTGTTATCCTTGTCATAAACTCTTATAATGTCATCACAAGCAATCTTTGCCCTGTCTATGAACAAAACAGGGTATGCTTCATCGCCACGCACCTTATAAATGCCTGCTTTAATACGCATATTCAGGTTTCTTTCATACTTGCGCGCAGCATTTCTTAATTGATCAAGCTTTTCTATTATTTCATCTTCCTGAAGCTTTTTGGAAAGAATGATGAACTGATCTCCTGTCCTTGCAATAAGCGACTGATCAAAGATTTTCTCTATCTCTGTAGCTACTCCTTCGAGGAACTCATTTCCTCCCAGAAAACCAAATCTTTGGTTAAAGGACTTGAAATTCATTATATTCAGATAAATAACCATAGTAATACCTGATGCAGAATACTCTCCATTTCCTTGAAGGTGATCCAATACACCCGTAAGATTATGGAGCCCTGTCAGATTATCCATATGGCCATATTCATCTAACTTTCCCTGTTCAAATGAACTCATAAAGCACCCCGCATCATACCAAAAAGAGCCAATAATCCATGTTGGCATATATATAAATTGTACCACAGCTAATGTAAACAAAGTGTAAATATAACGTTATTTCAGATTTTTTTTATCATTTAGTTATAATTGCAATTCGCATATGATTGTGTGAAAATTATTAGGATCAAATATAAGCATGACAGGGGTAAAAAACATGAATTTTGAAGATATTACTGCACAAAGCCGTCAGGCCGTAACCGAGATACTTGAAAAAGCACGCCTTAAAGCAGGCGATATCTTTGTGATAGGATGTTCCTCAAGTGAGATTCTTGGTGACCAGATAGGAACAGCCACAAATCTTGACTCAGCAAATGCAGTGTACGATGGCATTATGCCTGTTTTAAAAGAAAATGGCATATTTGCAGCTGTGCAGTGCTGTGAACACTTAAACAGAGCTCTTGTAATGGAAAGAGCCGCCATGGAAAAATACGGATTTGAACAGGTTAATGCAATTCCTCAGCCAAATCACGCAGGTGGCGCCATGGCAACAGTCAGCTACCAGAGATTTGAGGATCCTGTTCTTGTTGAATCAATATGTGGGAAAGCCGATGCCGGAATCGATATTGGCGGAACCATGATAGGAATGCACATGCATAGCGTTGTAGTTCC
>NZ_SVFW01000052.1 GCF_015056685.1 Butyrivibrio sp.
TTCTGGATACGTGCAAGGTCATAAAGCTGCTCACAGATCATGTTTGTGTTCTCTCCATCTTCGTGTTCCATTACGTACTGAACAAGAGGATGATTTGCATTTAGGATAAGTGTCTGGCCTTCGTTACCAAAGTCACCCATGCTCATTCCGTTCATGGCATACATCTTCATCATCTCTGCCATACGTCTTGATTCTTCTGATACTGTAAGCATAGAAGACATCTTCTTATCTTTAAGCTTTTCAAGCTTGATTGTGAGCTTATCATTCTTAAGAGCCTTTTTGATCTTCTCTGAAAGCTCTTTTTCCTTCTCTTCGAGTTCAGCTGCTGCCTTCTTGGAAGTCTTGGACTTAAATGTATCTGTAAGGTCTGCGTCGATTCTTGCAAACTTGATGCCTTCATTCTTAGCCTCGAGCTGCTGCATGAAAGGAACATCGATGTTGTGGTTCATGATGAAAGCTTCCATCTTCTGAGCCTTGAACATCTTGATGTACTGACTCTGCTGCTGTTCATCAGTTACATAGTAGATTGTACGAGGTTCTTTTTCTTTGTTATCATCAGCCGTCTGATTCGTCGAATTGTCTGCGCCATTCTGGCTTGACTTTTCGGAATCATTGGAACCGGTCTTTGGTGCCTCATCAACAACCTCTGCCTCAACCTTTTTGCCGTTCTCATCGACAGCTTCTTCCTTGGCTGCTGCCTCTTCGGCTTCCTTGTTGATCTGAAGAGCTTCAGGTGTTGTGAGATACTTGCCATCGAGGTTCTTAAAGAGGATGTAATCTGTCATCTTCTCGCAGAACTTGTCATCACGAAGGCATCCGTATTTAATGAATGGGCTGATGTCATCCCAGTACTTGTCATAATTCTCTTTATCTGTCTTACAAAGACCTGCAAGCTTCTCCGCAACCTTCTTTGAAATGTACTCAGAAATCTTCTTAACAAATCCATCGTTCTGAAGAGCACTTCTAGAAACGTTAAGAGGAAGGTCAGGACAATCAATAACACCCTTAAGGAGCATTAAGTACTCAGGAATAACTTCCTTGATGTTATCAGCTATAAATACCTGGTTGTTGTAAAGCTTTATTGTTCCCTCGATTGACTCAAACTCCATGTTGATCTTAGGGAAGTAAAGAATACCCTTTAAGTTGAAAGGATAATCCATGTTGAGGTGGATCCAGAATAAAGGCTCCTTGTAGTCACGGAATACTTTTCTATAGAATTCCTTGTACTCCTCATCTGTACAATCCTTAGGTGTCTTAGCCCAAAGAGGATGTGTATCATTAAGAAGCTGTGGTCTTCTCTTTATCTTAAGCTTCTTCTCCTCTTCCTTTTTCTCATCCTTATTTTCGCCATCTGCCTTGGTCTCATCTTTCTTTTCAGGCTCAACGACTTCTATAACCACATCAGAATCAAGTTTTTCTGATTCTTTGATTGTCTCAGTTCCCTCTTCATTTTCCTTTGAAAGATAAATCTCATAAGGCATGAATGAGCAATATTTCTCAATTACTTCTCTAGCCTTGTACTCATTGCAGAACTCAAGGCAGTCCTCAGATAGGTGAAGAGTGATTGTTGTTCCTACCTCTTTTTTGTCACCATCTGACATCTCAAAATCTGAACCGCCATCACATGTCCAGTGAACAGAAGCAGCATCAGACTTATAAGAAAGTGTATCGATATCTACAGAATCAGATACCATGAATGTTGAGTAAAAACCAAGTCCGAAATGACCGATAATCTGGTCTGCGTTAGCCTTATCCTTGTACTTGTTAAGGAAGTCAGTAGCACCTGAAAAAGCTACCTGGTTGATGTATTCCTCAACCTCTTCAGCAGTCATACCAATACCATTATCAGTGATCTTGATAGTCTTTTCCTTATCGTTGAGTACAACATCTACACGAGGTTTAAATCCATCAGGAAGAGTGTACTCTCCCATCATATCCATCTTGCGGATCTTTGTGATAGCATCACACGCATTTGAAATTACTTCTCTGTAAAAAATATCATGATCCGAATAAAGCCATTTCTTAATTATCGGAAACATGTTTTCGCTGTTAATAGAAAGATTACCTTTTTTTGAAGCCATAATTCTCACTCCTTATAAAAATATTTAGCAGGTAAAAATCCCACCAAAAACTAGTTTAAGTCCGCTCAATACAAAAGTCAATAAAAAATTAGCACTCATCTAATCAGAGTGCTAATAACCTATTTTTTATAATCTTTTTTTCGGATCACTGACCTTAATATCTTTCCGTTAGCATTATGTGGAAGGCTCTCTTCAAACTTAATAAGCCTGGGATATTTGTAGATTGCAGTATTCTTCTTTACAAAATCCTGAAGTTCAACAGCAAGTCTGGTATTAGGAGAATAACCCTCGTTTAGAACAACACTGGCCTTTACAAGTGCTCCTCTTGTTTTGGAAGGATACCCTGTGACTGCGCACTCAAATACTGCCGGGTGGCGCATCAGTATGTCCTCTACTTCTGAAGGGCCGATCCTGTATCCACTGGATTTGATCACATCGTCATTTCTTCCCACAAAGAAAAAGTGCCCTTCCTTGTCCCTAATAGCCATATCCTTGGTGTGATAGATTCCGCCGTCCCATACCTCTTTGTATCCATCCTCTGCACAAAGATATCCAGCAAACACACCAGCAGGTCTCTTTCCGTCCTTTGGAGCTATAACGATCTCACCCTCTGTGCCGTCAGGGACAGGATTGTTGTTTTCATCCACAAGCTCAATATGATAAAGAGGTGATGCAAGCCCTATGCTTCCCGGGACCTGCTGCCCATCAACAGTAGTACAGGTCAAAAGCGCTGTCTCAGTCTGCCCAAATCCCTCTCTAACTGTAAGTCCCGTCATATCTGTAAACTTCTTTGATACCTCCTTGGGCATGGACTCACCTGCAGTTGTGACATAATGCAGATTCTCAAGATTATACTTTTTTAAATTCTCCAGAACCAGGTACTTATAAATGGTAGGCGGTGCACAAAACGTGTTAACCTTCTCTTCTTCAAGAAGCCTTAGCATGTCTCCCGCATAAAACTGTTCATAGTCATAGACCATGATTGCCGCTCCCAAAAGCCACTGACCGTAGAGTTTTCCCCAGGCAGTCTTGGCCCAGCCGGAATCCGCAACAGTAAGATGAAGCCACTTTTCTCTGACGCCATGCCAGTTTTTGGCAGTAAAAATATGGGCCAATGGATAAGAATAGTCGTGAATAACTGCCTTTGGCGCCCCATTTGTTCCTGAAGTAAAATAGTAAAGCATAGGATCAGTGACCTTCGTTGTCACCCGGTCAAAAGAACTTTCTCCACTTTCAAGTATCTGATCAAAGCTCTTTTTATCCTTGTAAGCATCCCCAACAACTATCTGACATGTCAAAAGACCTGCTATTGCACTTTCCACCTTGCTGCAGATATCATCAGAATTTACGCATATTACAGCCTTTGCCCCTGAAAGACGCACTCTCTCCCTGATATCCTCAGCAGAAACCATATGTGATGTAGGCACAGCTACCGCTCCAAGCTTGTGAAGAGCCAAAATGCTTATCCAGAACTCATATCGTCTTTTAAGAAGCAGCAAAACGCTGTCACCTCTCCCGATGCCGAGACTTTTTAGTCCATTTGCAGCCTTATTGGAGAGCACCTGCATATTTCTAAACGAAAACCGCGTTTTCCTGCCATCAGCAGTCTTGTGTAAAAGAGCCAGCTGGTCTGGCACTTCTTTGGCAAACCTATCCATAACATCATAGGCAAAATTGAAATCATCGCCGTATGTAAGCTTAATATCAGTGATTTTTCCACTGTCATCAATTATTTCTTTATAGTAATCCTCATAGATCATGGTATTTCCCCTAGTAACCCACTTTCCTAAACTTTTCATAGCGCTTATCAACAAGGTCTTCTGCAGGTATTTCCTTTAAATTCCTCAGCTCTTTTGCAATTTCTTTTAAAAGATCACCGACCCTTTCACTGCTGCACACCTTGTCCACAAGCCCCAGTTCATAGAGCCTTTTTGCTGTAAGTCCAAGGGCTTTGGCCGCTACATCTGCTTTTTCCGTAGTTTTCCACAATATGTTGGCGCAGCTTTCAGGAGAAACCACACTAAAATAGGCATCCTCCATTATCCAGATCCTGTCAGCATGGCTAAGAGCAAGTGCTCCACCGCTTCCGCCTTCTCCTATGACAACTGATAATATGGGGGTTTTAAGATCAGACATTTCAAAAAGACTTTGGGCGATTGCCCTTCCCTGGCCCCTTTCCTCCGCATCAATGCCGCAATAGGCACCGGCGGTATCAACAAAACAGACAACGGGCCTTTTAAACTTCTCTGCCTGCTTCATCAGCCTTAGAGCTTTCCTGTATCCTTCAGGCATGGCACTGCCGAAGTTATGTTCAATACGCTCTTTGGTATCTTTGCCCTTTTCAATTCCTACTACCGTGACCGGAATTCCATCAATTCTTCCAATCCCGGCTATTATTGCCCTGTCGTCCCCAAAAAGCCTGTCTCCGTGAAATTCCACAAAGTCTTTTACCAAAGCTTTTATGTAGTCGCTTGCAGTCAGGCGCCCCTCAGATCTGGCGCCCTTAACAATCTCGTAATCTTCCATTTATTTGTTCCCTCTATGCCTTAAAATCCGTGAAGCTTTAAGATTCTCTCAAGATATTCCTTCTGCTCCTGTCTTGGCACTATCTCGTCGATAAAACCGCACTCCAGAACCCTTTCTGCCTTTTGAAAGCCATCTGGCAGCTTTTGGTTAAGAGTTTTTTCAATAACCCTCGGCCCTGCAAATCCCACTCTGGCTCCCGGTTCTGCAAGTGTTATGTCTCCAAGCATGGCAAAAGAGGCATCTACGCCCCCTGTCGTTGGATTGGTCAAAAGAACTATATAAAGGTTCCCAGCCTTGTCATGTCTTTTTACTGCGGCAGAAACTTTGGACATCTGCATTAGAGAAACCATGCCCTCCTGCATCCTTGCTCCTCCCGAAACGGTAACTCCAATAACCGGAAGCCCTCGCCTTGTTGCATATTCAAAGAGCCTTGTTATCTTTTCACCTACAACTGCTCCCATGGACCCCATCATAAAATTACCATCCATGGCAAATATGCAGACCCTGCTGCCGCCAATAGCCGCCTCGCCGCAGATCACCGCTTCTTTTTCACGGCTCTTTTCCTTTGCCGCAATGAGCTTATCCTCATACTCAGGGAAAGATAGGATATTCCTGGATTCCATATCCCTGTCCATCTCCACAAAGCTTCTTTTATCCGTGAGCATAAGGATCCTTCTGCGGGCTCTCACAGGAAAATAGTGTCCACACTCAGGGCAGATAAAAAAGTTTTTCCTGATCTTTGAAACTGACACCTGCTTTTGGCATTTCTTGCAGGTAATTTTCCTGCTCCTTGGCCTGTTATCTGTATTTTCAAGCTCATTATTAACTTTCAAAAATAAGCTTTTAAGCTCCATATCTTATAACACTTTCTGACAGATTCCTGTATCATAGTTTCCAACTACAAATCTGCCGTTTTCCATGAATTTCATGTGCATATCCCTGTTATTATCAACTCCAAGAAGCACAAACTCTGACAGAGCACTCTTCATCTTTCTGATAGCTCCATCCCTGGTATCTGAGCAGACAATAAGCTTTCCCAGCATGGAATCGTAGAAGGGGCTTACAGTGCAGCTCTGATAAAGAGCTGAATCAAACCTTACATCCACTCCTCCCGGAATATGCAATAGCTCTACCTTTCCCGTGGAAGGCTTAAAATCCTTTGAGCTTTCTGCGCATATCCTGCACTCGATTGCATGCCTATTACTTCCTATCTCCTCCTGCTTAAAAGGAAGCTCAACTCCCGCTGCCGTTCTTATCTGCCACTCAACAATGTCAATGCCGCACACCATCTCTGTCACAGAGTGCTCAACCTGGAGCCTTGTGTTCATCTCCATGAAGTAGAACTTATCGTCTTTTACCAGAAATTCCACTGTCCCCACAGTCACATAGCCAACCTTTGCGGCAAGCCTTCTTGCGGCCTCGTGCATCTTAATACGCAGCTCCTCTGAAAGAACCGGAGCCGGGCACTCCTCAATAAGTTTCTGATTCTTCCTCTGAACTGAGCAGTCCCTGTCCCCAAGGATCAGAACTTTTCCCTTTTTATCCGCAATAATCTGAACCTCAACATGTTTTACATTTTCCAGATACTTTTCCATGAACACGCCGTCATCGGCAAAAGAGCTCCGGGCTTCTTTTTTCACCTGCTCAAAAGCAGAAAGAATTTCTTTTTCCTCCCTGACAACTCTTATGCCCTTGCCACCGCCACCGGCTCTTGCCTTAAGGATAACCGGATATCCTATTTCTTTTGCCCAGTAAAGGACGTCACTACTGTCAGTGAGGATATCGCTCCCCGGAGTCACAGGAACATCTGCACTCTTTGCAATTTCCCTTGCAATCTCCTTTTGCCCCATATTACGCATAACTTCTTCACCGGGGCTAATTAGAACAATTCCGCTTTCCCTGCACTTTTTTGCAAATTCAGGGTTTTCTGATAACATTCCATAACCCGGGTGAATGGCCTCTGCCCCGGTCTTTTCTGCAACAGTCAGGATAACATCCATGTTAAGATAGCTGTCTTTCACCAGCGCTCCGCCAATGCAATAGGCTTCATCTGCCATTTCCACATGAAGTGCATCATGGTCCGCCTTGGAATAAACAGCAACCGTCTCTATTCCCATTTCTTTGCAGGCTCTGATGACACGAACCGCCACCTCACCTCTATTGGCAATAAGAATCTTAGAAAACATGTCAGTTACCTCCCTTTTCCACCAATATGGCAAAAGAAAAATCACCGCTCATACACTTTTTTCCATCCACTGTGAGTTCTCCATGGAGAAGGTACATAGGATGCGCATCTCTTATAAGCTTTGTATCGATCCTTATGGTATCTCCAGGCTTTATCATTCCCCTGAACCGCACCTTATCAAGGCCTGTATACACAGGAGTTGCATCTTTACCCTTCATCTTTTCTTCAAACATGATGCAGGCGGACTGGGCCATCATCTCACACTGAATAACTCCCGGCACTATTGGATTCCCTGGGAAATGCCCCTGTAAAAAGAACTCATCTCCCCTTACCTTATAAAATCCTGTAGCTGACCCATCCTCATTCAGATACGCCTCATCCACAAGCAGCATTGGCTCCCTGTGGGGAAGTATCTTTTTTATCTCTTCTTTGTTCATAAAACCACCTTACTCTATGACAAACAGGACCTGATCATACTCAACAAGGTCACCTTCATTTGCCAAAACTTTAGCCACAGTTCCGTCCACCGGGGACTTTACCTCATTGAGCATTTTCATAGCCTCCAAAGTGCACAAAACATCGCCCTTTGAAACCCTGTCTCCCTTTTTAAGTGCCTCTTTATCTCCAACACTTCCGTTAAAAACGCCAAGGAGAGGGGCCTTAACCTCAAAGCCGCTGACAGCTTTAGCTTCACCTGCTTCAGGTTCATTTTTTACTTCATTTTTATTTGCCACAGGCTCTTTTTCCACATTTTCTGGTGACCTGGAATCTCTTTTCAACCTTAGAAAAAAATCTTTCTCTTGAACCTCAAGTTCTGATAAAGAGAGCCTTTCAAACATATCCTCATAATCTTTTAAAGAATTAGTCATACTTACGCCTCATAACGTTTAAATGCTATACAAGCATTATGTCCACCAAATCCAAGGGATGTGCTGATCGCATATTCAATATCTGCACAAACGGCCTTATTTGCTGTATAGTCAAGGTCACACTCCTCATCTTTTTCCTTGTAGTTTATGGTTGGCGGAATTATTCCATCCTTAAGTGCAAGGACAGAAGCAATGGCTTCCACTGCACCTGTGGCTCCCATCATGTGCCCGGTCATGGATTTGGTGGAACTTACATGGATGTCGTAAGCTCTTTTGCCAAAAACAGCCTTAATGGCCTTGGTCTCCATGGCATCGTTTAGATGAGTACCTGTGCCGTGGGCATTGATGTAGATCTCACTGTTCTCATCAATTTCGCCCTCTTTGACAACGCTCTTGATGGCCCTTATGGCTCCGCTCCCCTCCGGGTCCGGCGCTGTGATGTGGTAGGCATCCGCAGTATTTCCATAGCCGATAACCTCAGCAAGAATATTGGCTCCTCTTGCCTTGGCGTGCTTATACTCCTCAAGGATAAGGATCCCCGCTCCTTCTCCCATAACAAAGCCGCCTCTTCTCTTGTCAAAAGGAAGACTTCCCTCATCAGGATTTTCTGCAAGATTGAGGGCCTGGCAGTTAATAAATCCAGCCATTGCAAGCTCATTTATGGAAGCCTCGCTACCTCCTGTGATTATGGCATCTGCATAGCCGTGCTTGATTGCTCTGTAGGCCTCTCCTATGGTGTTAGTTGAGGTTGCACAGGCAGTAACAACAGGAAGTGTAGGTCCCTTTGCGCCGAACTTTATGGATATTGCTCCTGCTGCCATATTGCTGATCATCATTGGCACAAAGAAAGGTGATACCATGTCAGGACCTTTTTCTCTTAACTTATCCTGCTCTCTGATCGTAGAATTGATACCCCCAATTCCCGATCCTATATACACTCCAAAACGCTCACTATCAATCCCGTCCTCAAGTATCCTGCTCTGGGTCACAGCCTGTTTTGCTGCTGCCATTGCATACTGCATAAAAAGATCTGACTTTCTGATCTCCTGCATACTGTCATAGTATTCTTTTGGGTTAAAATCCTTGACCTCCGCATCAAGGCTCACCTTAAGGTTTGATGCATCAAATCTTTTTATCTTTCCTATTCCGCATACACCTTTTTTGAGGTTATCCCAAAAAGTATCCAGATCATTTCCTACAGGACTAATAACTCCCATTCCCGTTACAACTACTCTACACATACATTCCTCCATCCACTTTGATGACTTCTCCTGTTATGTACTTTGATCCTTCGCTTCCCAAAAAAAGCGCAAGATCAGCCACATCCTCAGGATTTCCAAGCTTTCCAAGTGGGATCATCTTTTTCATCTCATCTGTCTGCGCATCACTTAACATCGCAGTCATCTCAGTGGTTATATATCCTGGTGCTATGGCGTTGCACCTTATATTTTTTCTTCCGTACTCCCTGGCAACGGCCTTTGTAAATCCAACAATTCCAGCCTTTGATGCAGCATAGTTGGTCTGACCTTTGTTCCCCATAAGTCCCACAACTGAACTGATATTGATAATGCTTCCTTTTTTATGCATAACAAAGTTTCTGATAAAGGCTTTGGTGACGTATATACATCCCTTTAGATTCACATCTATAACACTGTCAATGTCCATTGTCTTAAAGTTTGCAAGAAGGTTATCCCTGGTTATTCCGGCGTTATTTACAAGAATATCAATAACGCCAAAATCAGCTATTATCTCCTTTGCAACGCTATCAACCTGATCCGCATCCTTTATGTCACAAACATAGAGTCTTGCCGTAATTCCATAAGAAGTAAGCTCTTTTATTGTTTCAAGGGCCGCTTCGCTCTCTCTTGTCGCAATGATCGCAAGATCTGCCCCATTTTGAGCGAATCTCAAAGCGATTGCCCTGCCAATTCCTCTGCTTCCCCCTGTTACTACTGCCTTCTTTCCTTTAAGCATCCTTTTCAAGCTCCCTTAACACTTCATGAAGTGAATCCATATCATTTACTGAATAAACCCTGGCTCCCTCAACAGTTCTTTTCACAAATCCTGAAAGTGTCTTACCCGGGCCGCACTCTATAAATGTATCAACTCCGCTATCCGCCATGTTTTTGAGAGTTTCCTCCCACTTAACGCTGCTGCAGACCTGGTCTGAAATGGTATCGATCATCTCTTTCTCTTCCTGTGGATAGGGCTTTGCTGTCTTATTGGCATAAAGAGGAATATGGGGTTTTTTAAGTTTATAGACCTTTCCTTCCTTTAGCTCATTTTTAAGCTCTTTTGCGGCGCTTTCCATATAAGGCGTGTGAAAGGGGCCTCCAACAGGAAGCTCTATAAATCTTACCTTTTGCTCCCCAAGCTTTTCCTTGAAGGCATCTATTTTCTCTTTTTCGCCCGATACCACTACCTGTCCCGGGCAGTTGTAATTTACAGGGTAAACCTCATACTCTTTGCACATTTTTTGCAAAAGAGCTTTGTCCATCCTAAGCACAGCTACCATGCCACCTTCCACAGCTTCAGCGGACTTCTGCATGTATTTTCCTCTCTGGCACACAAGCTTAAAGGCTTCCTGGAAACTTAGTACATCAGAAGCTGCAAGAGCTGCCACTTCCCCAAGAGAAAAACCTGCAACTGCATCAGGACTTACTCCGTTTTTCATAAGAGCGATCGCACCTGCCATGTCAGCTAAAAAAAGGCATGGCTGGGCATTTTCTGTCCTCTTTAAAGTGTCTGCATCCCCTGTAAACATCTGGGTAAGTGTCCCCGGGCGTATTGCCTCAGCAACTCCAAAGTAGTTGTGGACTTCAGGTACATTCTCGAATAAATCCTTTGTCATTCCGGGATACTGACTTCCCTGACCGGCAAATAAAAAAGCTATCTTTCCCATCAAAGTTCCTCACATTTCTTTTCCAAGAGAGCCTTAGCATCTCTGCAGATACCTGTAATGATCTCTTCACATGTCCCTTCAGAGTTAACGAGCCCTGCGATCTGTCCGCACATACATGATCCCGTCTTAACGTCTCCATCTATGGCAGCGCGTCTAAGTGCCCCTGCTCCCATTTTTTCCAGTTCATCCGGTGTAGATAGTGGGTCATTTTCTTTTGCCTGAAAGTCCCTTGTCATTCTGTTTTTCAGTGCTCTTACCGGGTGTCCCAGACTTTTTCCAGTGACTATGGTGTCTCTGTCTTTTGCTTTCAGGACCTTTTCCTTATAATTTGCATGAACGTTACACTCTTTTGCTGTAAGGAATCTTGTCCCCATCTGAACGGCCTTGGCTCCCAGCATAAAAGCTGCTGCCATGCCTCTGCCATCCGCAATTCCTCCGGCTGCGATAACAGGGATATTCACCGCATCAACAACCTGTGGCACAAGTGCCATCGTCGTGGTATCTCCAACATGTCCACCTGACTCACAACCTTCAGCCACCACTGCGCTGGCCCCCATTCTCTCTACCATTACTGCAAGAGCAACGCTTGCAACCACGCAGATTACCTTTACCCCTGCATTTTTTAACTGTTCCATGTACTTTGCAGGGTTTCCTGCGCCTGTTGTCACAACAGAAATCTTTTCCTGGCAGACAACTTCCACAGCCTCGTCAATATATGGGCTCATGAGCATCAGGTTCACACCAAAGGGCTTATCCGTCAGCTCTTTTGCCTTCCTTATCTGCGCCCTAAGCTGCTCACCATTGGAATTCATAGCCGCGATGATACCAAGTCCTCCTGCGTTTGATACTGCAGCTGCAAGGTCTGCATCAGCGATCCAGGCCATTCCTCCCTGAAAAACCGGATATTTGATCCCAAGCATTTCACAAATCGGATTTGCACTCATTTGTCGTTCCTCTCCAGATCATTACTGCTTCTCAATGAGCTCAACCAGCTTATCGATTGTTGTGATCTCCTGTGAAAGCTCAATCTTGCAATCAAGCTCTTCCTGCATCTGCATAACAAGCTCCATGATGTCCAGAGAATCAAGTCCGATCTCTGTAAATGTTGATGAGGATGAGATTTCACTTTCCTCCTTATCAAGATACTCTGCGATTATACGAATGATTGTTCCTTTAACGTCTTTCATTTTTGTCTCCTTTTGAATGTTCAATGTTTATTTATTATCAATTCTTTGTTACAATAATCTTGGGTGCTACCCCCAAGTCAATAGATTTTTTTAAGTTTTTTCGAGGTTTTTTATGACAACTTTTTACAATTACAAAAACGACCAACAGGAATATTCACTCACTGTCAGCCAGTTTGCAAAACTATGTGGTACGACAAGGGATACTTTAAGACACTACTATGAACAGGACATTCTCATGCCCAGAGTAGACGAGAGCAATGGCTATCACTACTATTCCGCATCTCAGATAAGCTCTTTCTTTTTTATAAGCACCATGCGCCAGGCAGGCTGCAGCATTCCCGAGATCAGAGACCTTATCCACAACTCCTCCAGGGAAGCAATCGAAAGGCTGACTAACTCCAAGATTCTTGAAATGCAGAGGGAACTTTACAGGATAAATAAAAAGATAAGTGCGTTGCACCTTGGAATGTGGATACTTGGAGAATTCGGAGGGCACAAAAAGGGCTCTTTGTTCTTGCAGACAATGCCAGAGATCAGCACCAGCAAGACCCCCATTAAGAATAAAGACTTCGCCCATCACACTGCTGATATCGCAGAAGATATCTCAGAGCATCTAAAAAAGGCTGTGGACAAGGACTCTCTTTCTATTTTCCCAACAGGAGTCACCATCTCTTATGAAGACCTCGTCAAAAAGCATTACGTTTATAACAACATAATAAGCTTATCTTTCCTGCCTGCAGATAACATCGATACATTCCCCGCAGAGGGCCGCATCGCGCTGTGCTGCCACCAGGATAATCTGTCAAAAGATATTGAGAAAACCTACCAGAAGATGCTTTCTTACATAAAAAAGAACAGGCTAAAAGCCTGCTCTGATCTATACGTAATAAGTCTCATTAACCTTTATGACAAGGAAAAAGAACATACTTACTTCAAATATTTATTTATATATGTGGAACCCGAAAGCTGATCACTCAAGGATTCCCTTACATTTCCTGGTAAGGGTGTTTAAGACACGCTTTTTATCAAGACTCCAAAGAGGCTCCACAAGGAGCTTTCTGGGGCCATCACCTGTCATGCGATGAATTACAGTTTCCTCAGGCAAAAGAGCTATGCACTCTGCAACAAGGTCTGTGTATTTCTCCATATCCATAAAGGAAGGCCTCTCTGCTTCACTCATCTCAAGGTACTGTCTGTAAAGCTGCGTTCCCTTAAGAAGTTGCAGGTTTTGAAGTTTTATGCCATCGAGCACAGGTGTAAGCCCGGAAAGGTATCTTACCGTCTCGAGCATATCTTCTTTTGTTTCGCCAAAAAGTCCTAAGATTACATGAACTATTACAACTATCCCGGCTTCTTTAAGCCTCTTATAGGCATCTTCAAAAACTTTTAGCTCATATCCTCTGTTGATGCTTATGGCTGTTTTTTCATGGATTGTCTGAAGTCCCAGTTCTACCCATACAGGCTTTATCTGATTCAGCTCTTTTAGCATATCAAGGACGTCTCTTCCTATACAGTCAGGCCTTGTTCCGAGGGATAAGGCCACCACGTCTTCTCTTTTTATGACTGCGCTGTAGAGCTCTTTTAACCTGTCTACGTCTCCATAGGTATTGGTAAAGGACTGAAAATAAGCGATAAACTTATTTGCATCGGTTTTTTGTCGCACCTTATCTTTGGCCCGTTCAAACTGCTCATTCAACTGCCTTACCCCAATGCCGGTCACAGGAACAGCAAAGTCTCCCGAACCGCCCTCGGAGCAAAATGTGCATCCATGAAAAGACCTCTCGCCATTTGGCATGATAATAGAGCCGTCCCTGTTTGGGCAACTGCAACCCGAAGTCAGAGACAGGCGATATATCTTTTCACCATATGTACTTTTTAAGAATGTTGATAGTTTATGATGCATGGAGCATCCCCATGTTCGCCGATGATTTTTTCCATCCAAACCATATCGTACCATTTACCAAACTTGAATCCACATTTATGGAAATGGCCAATAAGTTTATAACCCATTTTTTCGTGGAATCTGACACTATCATAGGTCAGATACTCATCCTCTTTTTCAGGATATCCGATGCATGAGTAAAGATTGAGGATTCCCATGTCTTTAAGACGTTTTTCAAGTTCCTCATAAAGGGCTCTTCCAAGTCCGTTCCTCTTGCAGTCTTTATCGAGATAAATGGACATTTCAACGCACCACTGATAAGCTGCCCTCTCGTGGAATTTGCTGGCATAGGCATAGCCAACAATCCTGGTATTACCTGTATTTTCAGTGTCATTTCCGCTTGAGACTTCCTCAACAACAAGATAGGGGAAATCCTCAAGAACTTTTTCTATACGGCTCTTAAACTCGCTTACAGTCGGCACTTCGTACTCATAGGTTATAGCTGTTTTTTCAACATAATACCTGTAAATATTAAGAAGTGCCTCTGCATCATCAGCGGTTGCAAGTCTTATTTTATAACTGCTGTTATTACTCACTTTGTCCTCCAGGTGATGTTACTTGGATCACAGCTGAAGATTACCTTCTATTCCTTCAAAATCAATGACTTTGCAATCGCCGTTTTTAAGGCTTATTCTGACAGGTCCATATCCTCCGCATTTCTGAGGGTCTGTGTACTCTATGGACTTTACAGGGAAAATATCATCATCTGCAAAGTCTTCAAGACTCTCTTTTGTGATCACCTGAGAAATAAGGAAGTACAGCTCATATCCATACTGCTTTTCCCTCTTGGTATCTGCATAAAGGATAATGGAATTCTCACTGTCAGGGTTGGTATTCTTACTGTGTATCAGGTCTATATTATCCCAACCATCCATAATCGTAAAGGCTAACTGCTTTTCTTTTCCTGTATGATCATGGCCCTTTAATATAACAGCCTTAAATCCATCTTTTTCTTTTTTGATAACCTCTGTTCCATTATCAGGGAATCCAAAAGCTCCAAGTGTTATACGGAGCGGTCTTCTGAACATGCGGATCTTGTCTGTACGCATGATTCCATAAGGAACTGCAAAATCAGCGATATTTATGGCTGTTCTCCAATGAGTTTCTGTCTGTGTCTCATACTCAAAGAAGTGCCTTCTGTAGAGTACTCCATCCTTCTCCCCATGCCAGAAGCAAGCATTGGGAGTAATACCCACAGGATGTTCTTCGTCAAGGTAAGTCACAACATACTGCTGAGACTGAACTCCATCTTTATTGACACTGTCCCAAGGGAACTTTGTGTTATAAACAAGCTTTCCATAGTTCCAGATTCCATGAAGGTCCGTTTTATCTTTTACCATCTTGCCTGTCCTAAGTTCAGTAATACCATTTGCCTCATGGTTAGCCATGCAAAGTCCTGGTCCGTCAAGGGTTGTGACAAGTGTCTCGTTTTCTTTTAAATCTTCCCATTGGCCAATGTTTTCTTTGCTTGTCCAGAATGGATGGTCAGCAGGCAGATGCAGGCACAAAAGAGCCTTTGCAAGCCACATAGGAGACTCAGCGCAGGAATAGGACTGCACAAGTGGAACAAAGGGGCCATAGAAACCAAGTGTTGGCACACCTTCCCACAAAAAGTCATCTCTTGAAAGGAACTGCAGAAGTGATCCTGAGCAGATTCTTCTTGCAAGTCCTGGATCTATAGCAGGATTGTTCATAAGGAGATTGCCATCAAATGAACTTGTTGCTGCATTTCTGTAGATGCCGCTTCTTCCCCACATATTTGTAAATCCATCTCTGTCAAAAAAGAGTGGATATGTCTTCATGAGTTCATTGGAATTTTCTTCAAACTTTTTGGCTATATATGGCTCTTTTTCATATCCATACCACTGATTCCAGATGGCTGTATACATATTGAAAGCCCAGCATGAATAATAGTCAAAGGACTGTCCGTCTCTGTACCAGCCCTGACCAACATAATAATTCAGGATGTTCTGGGCATGGTCGCGCATGATGTCCTCATCAATCTCATAGCCATACATGTTAAGAAAAGCCAGATCAAGCATGTTAAAAAGGCGCCAGTTCTGCGGCACTGTGTTGGAATGGGCAAAGTCGCTTAAAAAGGCAGCAATTCTGTCTTTTTCTTCCTTTGTGTAGGTCTCCCATATTTCATCTTTTGAAAGCCAGAGACAAATAACAAGGGCTGCTGTTTCTACAGTCTGCTGGAAGCATGCACATGGATTGCCACTCTTATCCAGCTCTTTCATATCCGAATAGTTTAATACGTAGTTCTTTTCACCCTTTGTAACTGCGTATAAAACCTGCTTCTTATAATAATCTCTTACGTTTATGCCATTTAATACAAGGTCAGGCCTAATGTGGATCAAAGGCGCAGAAATAAAGAAGGATCTGCAAAGTCCCTCAAAAATCTCAGCCTTGTATCGCCACATGGGAGCATCCTTTGAGGGGTAGGTAACTTCAGTCTCATACCTTGGCATTACCACCGGATCCTCTATGCTTTTGATATTTCCAAATATTCCTGATAAAAGATATTCTGCTGCCTCTATCCAGCTCTCTCTTGTAAGACCCGTGTAAGGGCTAAGTTCATAGTCTGTTTTTGTAGGTGTAAACTTCATGGTGCTGCTCCTTATACTCTGACAATATATATAATTCTTTTTATGCTGCATCAAAAAAAACTACTCATGACATTTCCAGGTTAAGCTGTCATAGTATTCGTTCAGAATACATTAAGGGCGCTCTCGTTAAGCTTCATAAGTGCCTCAATGTAATAATAATCACCATAGATAATGGCCATATGGTGACCATTTCCATGATAATCAACTGAGCCTCTGGTAAGGAGGTTATCTCTGTCTAAAGTGTAGTCGCAGCTATGGCTATCAAGCGCTTTTAAGAGTTTTACGGCTGCTGCAAGGTACTTTTGGGCACGTTCACTATTATTATTTGCGTACTGGCCCAGAAGACTCTTTGCGATTTCAATTAGTCCGCCTGCTGTAATTGCTGCCGCTGTAGAATCCTCAAGATCATCCGTCTTTGGCTGTCTGTAGTCAATTGGAACAAGGAATGTCTCAGGCATCTCAGAGAGTACATAATCTGCAACTTTTATGGCAGTTTCCAGATATTTCTTTTCACCAGTATGAATGTAACTAAGAGCAAATCCATAAACCGCCCAGCTCTGTCCTCTTGTCCAGCTTGAGCCTACACCATATCCCTGTCCGCCATACTCTCTGTCGAACTTTCCGGTAAATGGATCAAAGCCAACGATATGTCTTACTGAGCCGTCTTCTCTGACAAAGTTCTTCATTGCTGTATCTGCATGTGCCATGGCAATCTTTTTAAATCTTGGATCTGCAAGCACATCAGAAGCCCAGTACAAAAGCGGCAGGTTCATCATGCAATCGATGATTGCCCAGCCTGTGGTATCTCTGCCATCGCCCCAGTCATTCCATGCCCTTATGAAATTACCATTTAAGTTAAATCTTCCTGCAAGACTTGCTGCCGCAAGTAAGCCTCTGTTCTTAGCTTCCTCACCTTTATTTAACTTGTAATTGATAACAGCTGTTGGAAGCCATCTAAAGCCGGCATCGTGGTCCATTCCGTTATAATTAAGAAACGCTGCATCAAGCTTTTCTTCTACCTGAAGCGCCTCTTCCTTAAACATATCATTACCTGTAAGCTTATAGAGCTGCCACATTTCTCCGCCCCAAAAGCCATTAGTCCACCAGCAGATTTCTTTTTTATCTGATCTGTCATCAAATCTGCCGCTTTCATCTGTAGTATATGGTATCTTATTCCTGTTTCTCTCTGTAACAGGAACCATCTTTTCTTCTATTTTTTTCAATGTGTCATTGACCCACTGTAAGTCTTCGCTACTGATAAATCCCATAATCTTCCTCCCAAAAACATGATTGCATAGTTGAATTGCTTTAGTTTTTTCTTACCCAATTCACCAAATTATATAGTACCGTCTTTTGGAGCAAAAAATAATGTATATTTTATATTAAATCTTGCGATTTTTTAGCTAAACAGGATTTTGTCACTAAATGCATGACTTTTGGTTATAGCAAGTAATTTTCTATAACCCTGTCAATGCCTACTGAATCTAAAGGTATCTTTTCTGTTTCAAATGTAGCAAGCATGTTTAAAGACATCACGTAGCCGTTCTCTACATATGCTTTTGACTTATATATATATTTGCTTATATATTTTTGATCATCCATCATTCCATAATGCTCCCAAATATATATTTTTCCGGTTCTCTTATTCTTCACAATAAAATCCGGATAAAAATATTCATTACCAACTTTTAATCTGCATTCATATCTATACTGAATTCCATTTCGAAATAGCGCATCAGCAATCATTGCCTCTGCTTTGGACCTTACCAGGTCACCTTTTAAAGTGGCAATTTTCAATTTTTCTGGATTTTTATTTGATTTTTCATACTCTACCTTATCCCAATTATCATCGCATTCTGCGCCAAAATAAGATGGTATATCTATCAATTTCCTATATGCAGGTTGATTTTTAATAGTCCTCGCTGGTGTCTCTCTAGGATGTCTTTTTATGTATGCATCAATGGCTGCTATTTCCATCTTTGTCGAACTTATCTGCTTTTGCAGCAAGTTCTTTATGGCAAGACTTTTTGCGATTTCTATTTTATCCTTCTTTAAGTATTTCCTTATGATTTTCCGGTCTTTTTGAATTACCTGATAATACTTATAACCCCTGCCATTTTTATTTATCTGTATTCTTCCTTCAGGAAAATTTCCCCTTTCAAATTTATCTTGATAAATGTTTAATTTTTTTAGCAGCACTCTTTTTTCTGCCATCATAGCATCTTCAATATCCACATTCACTCCTACTTTCTTAGAATTTTGCTTTCTTTATTTGTTTTCTTTATTTGCTTTCTTTATTTGTTTTCTTCTTTATTATGTGCGGTTTCTCTCCTTCTCTTTTCTTTGTCCCTACTTATATACCTAGTATTGCTGTCACTTTTCGTGCAGTTATCATTACATGCACTCTGTTTGTTAATATGAATAGTCTCGCGATTTGCGAATAACGTTGTTCATGCCAGATTAGGCATCAAGATTTAAATAAATAAACAACTTGATGAAAATAACACATTTCAACTTCTAAAGTCAAGCTTATTTCCTATTATTGTAGAAATAGTTTATCTACACCCTATTTTTTCTAAAACCATTTCCTATACAGCTTATTTTTATTTAACTGCACCCTTTTTTTCAACTAACTCTTTCCTGTGATTAGATTTCTTGTTCAAGTGCACCCTCTAAAAAGGGTGCACTTGATTTAAAACATGTTGTATAGCCAATGTCTCCAATATGTAATAGGGTGCAGTTAAATCAATATCGGTATCACAGGAAAACAAAAACAGAAAACTGGGGTGCAGTTGTCTGAATATGTTAATCTCAGGAAATTCCAATTACAAAAACAGGGTGCAGTTGCTTTAAAATCTGCAACTGCACCCTGTTTCATCATCTAAACTTCATTTCAAGCCTATTTGAAGGTCCCATCTCTAAAAGCACTCTGTATACATCGTGCTTCCAGGCGATAGAAAGCCTCTCATCAGTTATTGGATATGCTTTAACAGTGGCTGATACTACGCCTTCAACCTTTGCATAACCAAGATCACCTATTTTTATACAATAAGTCTCTGGCTTACCTTCTGATGTTGTATCAACTAAAGCATCTTCTGCATTCAGGTTCTCTAATGGTACAATTTCCGGCTTCTCATAAGTCATAAGACTTATAACTGCATTAAGGTCGCCATCATAGGTATCCTCAACACAAACACCCTCACCTTTATTCAGACTTACAATTCTTTTATAGCTTCTGATGCGCTCATCACCATATGCTCCGGCGATATCCATGGCTAAAGAGGATATATGCTTTTCGGAACATACGTTATCAGCAGAATTTTCAGCTACTCCCTTTGCTTCTTCTGAATTCATGCATAAAATACAGTTTACATCCCCTGCCGCGAACTGTTCACCTGCGTGTTGCATAATAAATGCGTGATTATAAACATCTGCAGCAGCATCTCTTCCAAGTTCTTCCAAATACTGTTTTCCGCATGCTTCAGTTTTTCCCTCAAACGCGCCACTCTCATCTCCAGGCAGGTATCCTTCATCAATAAAAGTAGGCAGATTGTGGAACTGAGACTGCATTGTCCATAATTCATATCTTCTATCAGAGAAAGTCTTCTGTGTATAAGTTCCAACTCCAAGGTCAATGAGCATAGGCTTTCCATTTTTATATATGGTAAAAGATCCAACGTCATTATGATTATGACTATCTGCGTTGTCTCCAGCCTTGGCAGCAAGCGTATAAAGGCCATCTCGAGCCACCATCAGCCCAACGCTCTCAAAAAAGGCATCTTCAGGAATGCCTGCTTCACCAGTAACCCCCGCCATCTCGTCATAGGCGAAAGCCTGGATAAAATGGTAAAAGAGATTTATCTCACTGCTGACAAGCCTTTCCTCTTCAGATTCTTTTTGAAAATCAAAAGCTGCAAAAGTAGAAAGGACCTTATCTCCTGTTGCCTTTCCAAACAGATACTCTCTGGCAGTTCTTCCACCGGCAAGAGCGCTACAATCAGCAAAGTTCACATAGTACCCGTTGCCTACGTACATCTTAACTATGTAATTAGCAACATTTCTGATAAGCTTTTCCTTGAATACCCCAGCAAAAGAGCTGCTGCCGTCCTTGCCATTTCCAAGAACACCGCTCATAAGTTCAAGACATCCAAAGAGACAAAGAGCCGCATGGGAATAATACTGAGCTCCCTCATCGCATCCTCCGTCTTCGCCATACTCGTCAAGGAAGTAATCACAGGATTTGGCAGCTTTTTCAACAAATGCCCGTCTTTCCTCTTCTGTAAAAAAGCCCTCCGGCCTGGTAAGCGCACATATCAGAACATTTTGTGTACACCATGGTGTCCAGTTACACATTGATTCCTTGCCATTTCCCATCCACCAGAAATGCTGTTCTAAATATGGGGTAAATATTCTCTCCTTAAGTCTTTCATTGACATAAGTACTGATAAAAGGACTTATCTCATTTAATACAGGTCTTAAAGCATACTCTGCAAAAGCAACTTCTGCACCTGACTCTGCATCGAAGAGATCTATGATCGGCCTTGTCACATCAGGCATATTCTCCTGCACTCCATCGCGCACATAGCTGGTGTGTGGTGGCAGGCACCATGTAGTTTCCTCTAAAATGAGGTAGAGTCCATCAAGGATATCCCCTAGAAATCTCCCTTTATTTTCAACGCACTCGGCAAGAACAAGCTTATTTAATTTCCTTCTTCTTGGAAAATACTTATCCTCAAACCTTACCCTGTTTCCTGATTTCTTAAACTCCATAAAATCTGAGATAAAAAGCTGTGTCCATGGCTCTTTCATAGCCTCTTCACCAGCCTGAACAAGTTTCTTTTTCAAGGAGTCAGAAAGCCCTTCCCATCTGCTCCTGTCTGAAATATCAGGATACTTTGTATATATGCTGCATCCTTCACTTTTTCTTAAAAAATCCTGTATTAAAGTTCGATTACGCATCTTTTTTCCTCATGTAAGATGAATTTCAAAAAGTTTTATTCAATTCACTCCTGCCTCAGTTCCATACACTTCGATTTGTGTAAGTGCTGGGAATGGGCTTGGATCATCAGCTTTTATCAGCTTTCCAAGCTTTATCCATCTGATGTTTTTCTTCTCAATGTTGAAAACATGCGGTTCTGCGACCTTTTTATCCATTTTGACAACTTCACTACTTCCATCAGAGAATGTGAAAGTAGCTTCTACCCACCAGTTATCATGTGGGAAATCGGCTCTTGTATAAAGAACTATCTTATCAAAGTCAACTTCTCTTCCAAAATCCAAAGTAAACTCAGCATCATCCTGTCTGTTTATTCCCCAGGATTCATATGGCCATTCACCATGGGAGAGCGTTGCTATGCAACCATCTATCGCATTCCTTGCAGCAAAAACAGCTTCTCCTCTTGTTTCAACATTGGCACTTGCATGAGGATAAACTCCTGACACTTCATGCTGGTCAAAAGGATTAAGGGCAATATTCCTGTAGCCTTTAACTTCATAATCCTCAGCTTCTCTTATAGTAACAACATGTCTGTTGCCAAAGAAAGCAAGCGGATTATAGCTTGTCTTCTTCTCATAAAAAGGAACAACAAAATCAACAGTTTCCTGGTCTACAAGCACCAAAGAAGTACCAACTGCTGCATCTACCTTTACGACATAGAATTTTCCGGGAACAAGTCCTGAAAACTCAATAACATCTCCCTTTCTATACTCCCCATCCCAGGCAAGTACTACATTTTTCTCACCTTCATACTCTGCCTTAGGCACATGATCCCATTCATTAAATACAGTTATTTTCATACCCACTCCTCCAAAGCCTTTTCATTTTACTTTATAGTCAAAAAATCCGCACAAACTGCGGATTTTTTAATCTTACTCTAATAATTTTTTTTGATAAAAACATTTATCTTGTTGATAAAAATACGTTTTCTCTAACTGCTGCCTCATCCTGTGGGTAGTCCTGAAGATATGTCGTCATCAAAGATGATGCCAAACCAAACTCTCCCATATATTCATAGGCAGTTATCTCATTAAGCATAAGCGCCTGATTTAAGGATTTGTCGTTTATCTCTATTCCTGACTGAAAAGAAGAAACGGCACCTTCATAGTCTCCCTGCTTAATCTGACACATTCCAAGCTGATTATAAACCTTTGCACTATTAGGGTTTTCAGACAGATATGTCTTATAAACACTTATAGCATAGTTATAATCACCCTGAACTTCTCCAGTCTGACCCAGCAAAAGAACTACCGGCTCTTTTTCCTGGTCTCTTTCGCTTCTTGCTGCTTCGAGGTAGCTCTGAGCATCAGCATTGTTCCCAAGGTAAAAAGAAATCTGTCCCTTCTCGTAGTTGGTCATGTAATCACTGCCATTTTCCAAAGCTCTGGTAATGATAGAAATGCCTTCCTCTTCATAGCCATTTTCAGCAAGGGACTTATATATCATGATCATCATAGAATAATCCTTGGGATTAAGAGATATAGCCTTGGTAAAATCAGCATATCCAGAGTCATGATTCCCTGAGGATAGTTCACAAGTGCCTCGCAGATAATACGCATTGATGTCTCCGCTCCGAAGACCGATTATTGCATCATAGACCTCTTTTGCCTTGCTGTACTCTCCAAGCTTCATATAGCTCTCAGCAAGGTAGTAGTTGGTGTCAAAGTCCATATCATCAACTATTCCCTCATCCGATGCAAGCGAAGAAAGCAGCTCCTCAGCTGCCTGCTCATACTCGCCGCTATATAGATATGCTATTCCCTTACCTCTATGGATAAGGCACGCATCCTCGCCATTTTTTTCCGCTTCCTCAAAGCTCTCAAGAGCACTGGTATACTCGTGGCTCTCGATATAAGCAAAACCGGAGTCAATGCTATGTCTTCCGGCCAGACTCCCGCAACCTGAAAGCAAAATGGTCAGGGATAACGCTCCCGCAACAATTCCGCGCTTCATAAGCTCTTATTACTCCCCAAGATAAGCAATTACCTCAACTTCGCAAAGGACATTTCTAGGTAACTGTTTAACTGCCACGCAACTTCTTGCAGGCTTTCCTGTAAAATACTTTTCGTACACAGCATTGAATGCTGCAAAATCGCTCATTTCAGCTAAAAAGCATGTTGTCTTAACTACGTGCTCAAAGTCAGTTCCTGCTGCCTTTAAGATCTCGCCAATGTTGCGGCAAACTCTATCAGCCTGATCAGCAATCGTAGTTGTGTCTATTTCCCCACTTGCAGGGTTGATCGGAATCTGGCCTGAAGCATAAAGAAAATCCCCTGCCTTGATTGCCTGTGAATATGGTCCTATAGCTGCTGGTGCTTTTTCTGTACTGATGTATTCCATTTCATGTCCTCCTCTTTAAATTCGATACTACCTCATTAAGTGCTCTGCTCTTGGGATTCTCACTAGGCTCGTAAATACCTCGCCAAGTGTTTACCCATGACTCGCACTAAATTCGAAACTACCTCATTAAGTGCTCTGCTCTTGGGATTCTCACTAGGCTCGTAAATACCTCGCCAAGTGTTTACCCATGGCTCGCACTAAATTCGAAACTACCTCATTAAGTGCTCTGCTCAAAAATAGCAGTCACATAGAAACCCCTGTCGTTCTCCTCAACCTTTGTCACTACGCCTTCCCTCTCAAGCATTCGCTCTCTAAAGGGGAAATTGCCTGACATTGCAAGAGACGGATCTATCGTATAGTAATAGTTACTTGGAAGGACACCTTCCGTAACAGTCACATGATCTCCCTCTTTAAGGAGTCCGGGTCTTTCCATTTTAAAAGTCATTTCTCTAGCCATTTTAACACCTACCCTTATTCCTTAACAATAGCATTTGCAAGCAAATACTGATGCCATCTCTCATATGAAGAAGCCTTAAGATGAACATCATCAAAAGAAAGCTCTGCTAAAAGGTTTCCGTTTTCATCATCAACCGCTTCATTCATGTCTATGTAAAAGATAGTTTTGTTATCTGCAAGCTCTGAAAGTGCCATATTTCTGGTATTTATATTGTCGTTATTAAAGTACTTATCTGAACGGCTCTTTTTCTCTGTCACGTGCATGATGCCCTGAATATATATGATCGCATCAGGCTGAAGTTCACGAATTCTGTCCACCACAGCCTTGTAGGCCTGGGCAAAAGTCTCAGGTGTTCCTGTTCCAATCTCATTAAGTCCAAGCATGATATATATCTTGGAAAACTGATTCTCAGAAAGAGCCTGATCAACAGTAATTTTGCCATTCTCAGTCTTGATGAACTCAGTGTTCATGGCATTGTAAATAGTCAAAGAGATCTTGGAATAGAATGTAGCCCTTGTGTCCAATTCTTCGCAGTACTCAGAAAGTCCAACTGTTCTGGAGTCTCCTATAAAAAGAGCATCCGTAAAATAGTCATCATCTACCTGAGTAAATTCATAGACTTCCTCAGAATTGCCTGAAATGTCATTGCCGGAAACATCATTTCCTGATACATCAAGATCATCTGCTCCTGCGCCATTTCCTGATATATCCTCGCTTACCAGCAGATCATCATCAGGACTTTGTGTGCCTTCTGCCAACTGATCGTCTTCGACGTTTTCCACATTTTCTGTCAAAGAATCAGAGGAATCCACATTTGTTTTTGTCCACGGAAAAACTCCATCCGCAGCAGCTTTAAAAAAGCTGGCAAGGATAGGTGTATCAATATCTTCAGGACTTACGTACTCACTGTATACAGTGTCCTTCAGTGCAAAAGACAATATCGATATTAAGATTGCTGTGATCACTACCCCAATTAAGAGAGGGCATGTCTTTACTAGTTTCATTTTTATTCCCTTAAGTAGATATGGGGATTACTCCCCATACCCCTTTTCAGAACCGTACGTGCGCTATTAACGCATACGGCTCC
>NZ_SVFW01000053.1 GCF_015056685.1 Butyrivibrio sp.
CATCCCCGATTTTTTAGCTTAACTCTTCTCCTTTTAATTTTTAAACAAGAGCAAGTCCCAAATTCTTGCATGCATCAACAGCTTCATCATCAGGAGCGCTATTAGCAATAACTCCCTCATTGCCGACTACAGTTGCTCCTGCAGCTTTCATTCTGTCGACCCAGTCACGCATCCACTGGCCATCTCCCCAGCCATATGAACCAAAAAGGCCAAGCTTCTTCCCTGCGCACTGATTTTCAAAAGTTTCAATAAATGGCTCAACAACAGATTCCTCTAAAACCTCTGCTCCCATTGCTGGGCATCCAAGTGCAATAGATGTATCTGATGAAAGATCAGATGGACTGATTGAATCAAATGTCACAACTTCAGCTTCTGCTCCGCCCTGTCTGATTCCATCAGCTACTGCATTAGCCATAGCCTCAGTGTTGCCACTTCCTGACCAATAAACTACTTTAACCTTACTCATACTTATTCCTCCAGTATTATTTTATTTGTAAATGGAAACATATTAGATGAATGTTAGCTATTGCTAACACTGATATGTTAGCATATGCTTACATACCTATCAAGATATTTTAGGGACGCATATTGAGAAAAAATGTCGGTTTTGACCCATGGCTCTGCTTTACACACAAAAAAGAAGTCGCCCTATTGGACGACTTCTTTGAATTATTTAGCGTATTCAGTTGCTCTACTCTCTCTAATGATATTAACCTTGATCTGACCAGGATATTCCATTTCATCCTCGATCTTCTTGGCAATATCACGAGCCATAAGTACCATATCGGCATCTGAAACCTGCTCAGGAACTACCATTACTCTGACTTCTCTACCAGCCTGAATAGCAAATGAGTGATCAACACCCTTAAAGCTATTGGTAATATCCTCGAGTTCTTTTAATCTGGATGTGTAAGTTTCTAATGTCTCTCTTCTAGCGCCCGGTCTAGCTGATGAAATTGTATCAGCTGCCTGAACAAGGACTGCTATAAGTGACTGTGGCTCAACATCACCATGATGTGCCTCAACCGCATTTATAACGATCTGAGATTCCTTATACTTTTTACAGATATCTACACCAAGCTGAATATGTGAACCTTCAAGTTCATGGTCAACAGCCTTACCAATATCATGTAAAAGACCTGCTCTCTTAGCAACTCGAACATCAAGTCCAAGCTCTGATGCTAAAAGTCCGCAGAGCTGCGCTACCTCAACAGAATGTTTAAGGCAATTCTGACCGTAGCTTGTTCTGAACTTCATACGACCAAGAATCTTGATAACTTCAGGATGAAGTCCGTGAACTCCTGCCTCGATAGCAGCATTTTCACCTTCTTCTTTGATCTTGGCAGCTACTTCTTTCTGTGCCTTCTCAACCATTTCTTCGATTCTTGCCGGGTGAATTCTTCCGTCAACAATAAGTTTCTCAAGTGCTATACGAGCGACCTCTCGACGTATAGGGTCAAAACCAGAAATTACTACAGCTTCCGGTGTATCATCAATAATAAGATCTACACCAGTCATTGTTTCAAGAGTTCTAATATTTCTACCTTCTCTACCGATGATCCTACCCTTCATCTCATCGTTAGGAAGCTGAACTACAGAAATTGTAGTTTCAGAAACATGGTCAGCTGAACAACGCTGAATTGCGTTAACAACTATCTCCTTAGCCCTCTTATCTGCTTCTTCCTTTGCCTCAGCTTCCATGTTTTTGATCATGACAGCTGATTCGTGTTTTACATCATCTTCGACAATTTTTAAAAGATACTCTTTTGCCTGCTCGGAGGTTAAGCCAGAGATTTTTTCAAGTTCCTGTATCCTCTGTTCGTTTAGCTTTGCAACCTCTTCACTCTTCTTGCTCAGTGCCTCTTCACGGGCATTTAAGCTTTGCTCTTTTCTTTCAATCGCTTCAGATCTTTTTTCGACGTTTTCCTCTTTCTGCTGAATTCTTCTCTCGGTACGCTGAACCTCATTACGACGGTCCTTTACTTCTTTCTCGAGATCATTACGTGTTTTCAGTGCCTCTTCCTTTACTTCAAGAAGTTTCTCACGCTTCGTTTCTTCGGCAGTTTTGAGTGCTTCGTCAATAATCTTTCTTGCCCTTTCCTCTGCACTTCCGATCTTACCCTCAGTAACTTTTTTCTGATAACCTGTGGATATGAACCATGCTGCAACAAAAGCGACAAGAGCTGCTACTACTGCAATAATAACAGTGGTCATTACAGGAGCACCTCCTTATTCAATTTTCATTGTACAATATTTTGTATAGAGAGCCCAAAATATACCCTCTTTGATACAATTTTACAACACTTTAAATTTTACCTTTTATAAATGACAGTGTCAAGAAGCGCAAATGGGATAAAATCAGAAAATTAAAAGAAATATTAAAAGTTATCCATTGCCTTTTTTACAAGGTCCATACTGTACCCTTTTCTTAGTAAAAAAGCCATTATCTTCTGCTTTTCCTTGTATTCCATCTCAGGATCATAGTGCTTTTTTTGTAGTAAATGTTCTATCTGTTTGAGTTCGTTTTCAGAAACGCTTTCAAAAAGACCTTCATTCTCCAGCTCATCAAATATATCTAAAATAATCTGTTTATCAATTCCCTTGGCAGAAAGATCCTGGATTACTCTGTTCTTACTTCTGCTTTCGATATGATAAACAATGTAATCTCTTGCAAATCTGTGGTCATCTAAATATCTATATGATTTAACATATTCTATAGCCGCATCAATGGCTTCATCTGAATAAAGACCTTCCGAAAGTTTGTCACGAAGCTGCTTTTCAGTGTAGTCCTTCTTTTGAAGAAGATTCATAGCTCTTTTGACAGCTCTTTTGGGAAGAAGTTCTTTTGTTATCGTTTCGTATGCACTTTCTGATAATTCATTGTTAACCTTGATATTGTAATCTCTTAATTCACCTTTATAAAGAAGGAACGCAAACTCACCATCGATGTAAACTTTACTTCTTTTTTTATCAAATTCAATTATGTCTGAAATAATCATGCCAACATTCCTCATTGAAAATATCAAATGCTAATTCTTTACAGTTTTTCATTTATACAAGAATCGGTGGTCATTACGACCACCGATTAACATTTTTTATCTGATTATTTAGAAGCTTTGCTCTTCTTAGCTGCCTTTGCTTCATCATCACCATCAGCAGCTGTATTTGCCACAGCTGCATTGCTGAAGTTATCTACAGGAAGTCCGTAGTGTGCACGAACCTTTGCTTCGATCTCATCTCTGATAAGTGGATTATTTTCAAGATAAAGCTTGGCATTCTCACGGCCCTGTCCAATCTTCTCTCCCTCGTACTGATACCATGCACCACTCTTATTAACAATATCAACGCCTGCAGCAAGATCAAGAATATCACCTGTAGCTGAGATACCCTTACCAAACATGATATCAAACTCTGCCTCTTTGAATGGAGGCGCAATCTTGTTCTTAACTACCTTAACTCTTGTTCTGTTACCGATATTCTCACCGTTCTGTTTAATGGCCTCAATACGACGAACATCCATACGAACTGATGAATAGAACTTAAGCGCACGTCCACCAGTTGTTGTCTCAGGATTACCAAACATAACACCAACCTTTTCACGAAGCTGGTTGATAAATACTACTGTACAGTTTGACTTGCTGATAACAGCAGTAAGTTTACGAAGAGCCTGTGACATAAGTCTTGCCTGAAGACCCACATGAGAATCACCCATATCTCCATCAATCTCAACCTTAGGAACAAGGGCTGCAACTGAGTCAACTACAACAATATCGATAGCGCCTGAACGTACCATGGTCTCTGTGATCTCAAGGGCCTGCTCACCACTATCAGGCTGTGAAATATAAAGGTTATCAACATCAACACCGATGTTCTTAGCATATACAGGATCAAGAGCGTGCTCAGCATCGATGAATCCGGCAATACCTCCGCGCTTCTGAACTTCTGCTATCATATGCAGTGTAACTGTAGTCTTACCACTGGACTCAGGTCCATAGATTTCAATAATTCTTCCCTTAGGAATACCACCAAGGCCAAGCGCGATATCAAGGCTAAGTGATCCTGTTGGGATAGTTTCTATATTCATAGTATCTGATGAGTCGCCAAGCTTCATAACAGCGCCCTTACCGAACTGTTTCTCAATCTGTCCAAGAGCTGCCTCTAATGCTTTTTGTTTATCTTCTCTTTCCATACCAATCTCCTTTTTAAGAACATTCGTTCTGTATATAAACATACTAAAACAAGTGTTCGATTGTGTCAATAATTTTTTCTACAAATTTGTTAATTCTTTTTACAAGTTACTTTTTGAAATTCCTGGCAGAAATGCCAAAAAGATCTGTCAGCACACAGTACCTGATAAATACTGTATTGCCTTTCCCCTTAGAACATACACAAGTCATTGCCCAAGACAGGCAATGACTTGATAAAGGTTATCATATAAATACTTTGTTGTCAAAATTATTTTTTAATTAAAAGCACTCATGTCATACTGCCTGCAAAGTGAAGCATATTCCTGATTTATAAGCTGAACCATGTCTGCATCCCCGCTTATATTGTCAGGATGGAACATTTTCATGAGGTCTTTATATCTCTTTTTCAATGTGAGTGGAGTGTTGGCTCCCCTGAAAAGAAGATCAAGAGCATCATACTCATTCTCTCTCTGATACATCTTTTCTCTCTCAAGTCTGATAAAGTCAGCCTCGAGTTTCTTTTTATCACTGTTTAACTGATCAAATCCGCTATTAAGGATCTTTAATCTCTGCTCAAATAAAGCTTTGTCATTATTAAGTTTTTTGGATGCAGTTTCAAGCTTTCTCTCTGCTATATCCATCCTGTCTCTAAAAGCCTGCTCATCTGCTTCCAAACGAGCATATCGCTCAGACAGCGCACTCTCCTGATTCTCAAGACGTACACTCTCTTTAAAAAGCCATACGCGAAGTTCTGAAAGATCATCCTCTGTGCCGTTTAAGATAATTTCTTCCAAATTTCTCTTTTCTACCATAGTAATTGCCCCCGTTACTACTGCCGCCTATATGGACTTTTGTCAAAAGGCAGCTATTACAACATTACTCTTTATTGTCTTCCTGAGGAAAAGCAATGTCCACCGCTTCGCCATCGTCCATCATATTTTCTTTTTTGCTTGCAAAGCGATCCACAATATCCGGTACAAGATCCAGAACTTTTGTAACAGCATCCTGATTCTTGATATTAACAAGTTTTGTGGAACCATTCTTGATAACAAGGACTGCACTTGGAGACATCTTGGCACCAAATCCGCCTGTTCCGCCGTTCTTCTTGTCAGCAGATGTAGCACCGGCTCCAACACCAAAAGATACATCTACCAAAGGAAGAACAATAGTATCGCCAACCTGAGTAGGCTGACCAACTACTGTCTTGGCCTCAATTACAGAATGCATTCCGTTTAATAATGACTCAACTACGCCGTTAAAATTATTCTCTCCCATCATACCCTCCAGATAATCAGTTTTATTACGATCTTAATATTTTTTTGAAGCGCCTGATTACCTTTTTAACATCTTTGTTAAAAAAGCAGACCGCCGCACTGTAAACAATAGTAAATACTGTGATGTGTCCCTTCAAATGTGCATCCATTTCTATGACTTTCTCATCAAAATCAGGTTCAAAACTGACCTTGTTAAAAAGAAAAGGATACATGGCGCCAAAGATACCTACAAGCTCAGCAGTCTGTGCCGGGTCCCCGATTCCAAGACCTAATCGGATATTACATTTGTCAGGAAGGATCATCTTAATGATCCGCAAAAGTTTACGCTTTACGAGGTCAAATGCTCTCTTAAAGATGTCATTCTCTATTGTGGTTTTAATCATACTAATCTTACCACAAACTCTAGATATTGTATATTGTATTTTTTCAAACACATTTTGTGGCGTTTCCAGAATATTAGTAACCTTATCTATGATATTCCAAAGTACATCCAAAAATGATCTTGGCTCGTCTGAAGCTTCTTCATCAGATTCTTTTCCGGCTGCAGCTTCATCAGAAGAATTTGTCTCTTCTTTTTCTGAAACTTCAGCTTCAGCTGTATCTGTTTCTACTGAATCTGTTTCTTCCTTAGCTGCCTCCACATGATCACTTTCAGGAATATTGCTCATTTCTACAACGCCGCTTGAAGGTTTACCTTCGTCTTTATTATCTTTATTATCGGCTTTTTCATTTTTTTTCCTTAAAGGAAAAATCCTGATACCAAATAATCTGACTTCAAATTGCTTGTTCTCCGGATATACTATTCCACCGCTTAAAATGTGAAGAAGCCAGGAAAATGACACCTTGGCATATACTTTTTCTGCATCAAATCCCCCGTCCAGATCTGTTCTTGGAATCGAGCTGTCAATCCTATATCTGACAGGGACAAACAGGATAAGTAGTAAAAGAACAAGGATAAATCCAATGACACAAAGCAGAATTATCCCTAATATTTTCAAAAATGTTAATACACCCGCCAACATAAAAATCCCCGTTAATCAACCTTTTCTTTACTTTCAAGATAGTCAAGAAGTCTTCCGTCAAGTCCTGCCATGGATGCTTCCTGTGAAATTCTAAGCACCAGATCAACTGCTTCATCATGGCTTGATGCTATTCCATAGATAAAAGAAGGATGTGCTTTAAAATAAGCCTGTTTCAAGAAAGCACAGTGCACGATATCAAGCTGATCATTTGCATTCAAGGCTCTTGTAACACAGAAAATAGAAAGCTGACCCGCTCCATGTTTTAGTTTCCATTTGACAAGCGCTTTATTATTTACAGAAGCTCCCCAATACAGATCCTTATAAAACTCACAGAATCCTCTTTTTCTCATATCAACTCCCAAGGAAAAACTAATGATTTACCATCAATTTTATCATATTAAAGATGATTATTATACTTTTTTACTCCACACCAAAATATGCGTCAAAAATACGCTTGGCAATAGGAACTGCGTAACTTCCGCCGCTTCCTGCATTCTCAACGATGATGGTCACGCAGATCTGTGGATCTTCGGCAGGAGCATATCCTGTAAACCAGGCATGGGAATCCGACTGAGAATTAAATTCAGCAGATCCTGTCTTACCTGCAGCACTATATGATAAGCCCTTTAACTTGCTGGCTGTTCCCGTCTTAACAACCTGCTCCATCATTTTCTGTAAGACCTCTGACTCCTCAGCAGACATAAGTCTCTTATATTTTTCAAAAGAAACGTTCTCAACTACCTTCCCCTCTTCGCTCTTAACCTGAGTATAGAAACAAGGCTTCATAAGAACTCCGTCATTAGCAACAGCACATGTGATCATATTCATATGCATTGGCGTTACAGAAGTTGTTCCCTGACCAATGGAAAGCTGCATTTTATCTGCATTTGACATGTCATCGGAATACTCAGCACTGCTCTTTGAATAGAGTACTTCCAAAGGCAGTTCCTGACCAAACATAAGGTCATCTAATGTAGTGCTAAAAGACTTTCCGGATACGCCCATACCTATGTTGGCAAATGATGAATTACAGGATTCAGCAAAGGATGTAAAAAGGTCAAGGCTGCCGTGAACCTGGCCATGGTAGCATGAAATCTTATCTTCTCCGATGCTAAAGCTTCCAGAACACGTATATCTGTAATTAGCATAATCTGTAGGGTGATCTTTTAAATAAGCAAGTGATGTAATGATCTTAAATGTTGATCCCGGAGGGTAAAGTCCCTGAGTTGCTCTGTTTAACAGTTTTGCATCAGTGGATTTATCAGCCAAAAGGCTATCCCACTCCTGGACTATGGAATTGGGATCAAAATCAGGTTTTGATACCATCGCTAATATTTCACCGGTTTTAGGATTAGATACGACTATTGCTCCTTTTCTGGCTGAGAGTGCATTGTAAGCCACTTCCTGAAGATTTACATCCAAAGTACTCACAACATTGTCACCGGGATACTTAGCACCTGTAGCATCAAGCTTTACCTTCTCGGAAAGCTCAATACTTGTATTGATAAGATAGTAATTGGCAAGAGCTTCTATTCCTGCCTTACCGTTTGTCGCATATCCAACTACATGGGCAAATTCCTTTTCATAGGGATAAATTCTTGTTTCCGTTCCATCCTCTGCTTCCTCTGTATAAGCCAGGACTTCTCCATCTCTTGAAAGGATCTTTCCTCTTGAATTCTGTGCCAAAAGAATTGCCTGCCTTGTATTGAAGCTGTTATTCATAAGGGTCTGTCTGTTCGAATATGAATAGTAGCAGATATAACCAAGCATAGCCCCAAATAAAACAGCATAGAACACTGAAAGCACGATTATGGGATATGATCTTATCTTCCTTCTGTTAGTACTCTTTTCTTCTCTCATTTTCTCTGCGCCTCTTCATTCTTTCTATAGCTTCGTATCTCTCGTCTGTCCTGATCATAAAGATTCCCTGAGTTATCATGATCATCATTATGGTCACAAGCACAGATGAGCCGCCATAGCTTACAAACGGCAATGTTACACCTGTAAGCGGAATAAACTTTGATCCGCCACCAATTGTAAGGAAAGTCTGAAAAATATAGGCCACTCCAATTCCGCAGACTACAAGTCTGTAATATGTATCTCTAAGAAAATAACCAAGTCTCATTATTTCAATGAACGTGCTGACACAGATAAGTGCCATGAGCACAGCAAAAATAACTCCCATTTCCTCTGCTATGGCAGAAAAAATAAAGTCCTGCTCTACAAATGGAATTGACTTTGGTGTTCCTCCATAAAGGCCAAGTCCAAACCATCCTCCTGAACTTATGCCAAAAAGGGACTGTGATAACTGATAACCTGTTGATTCGATATCTGAGAAAGGATCAAGCCATGCCTGAACCCTGACCTGAATATGTGAAAAGAGCTTATATGCGATCACACTTGCCAGTGCTCCAAAAGAAAGACCGATAGCCAGATATCCCACATTTTCTGTTGAAATATATATAAGTGCCAGATAAATCACAAAAAAGATAAGGGCACTTCCCAGGTCTTTTGACAAAACCAGGATTATTACATGTATCGCAGCTACCGCAGAAGCAAGGAATAACTGCCAGATATTCTCTGCGCTATCAAGGGCTCCTGCCATAAAGAACAAAAAGAGGATCTTAACAAATTCAGAAGGCTGAAGTGTTATTCCACCAATGGTATAGCTGATCTTGGATCCGTTAGTAACAGCTCCCAAAAGAAGAACTATTCCTATTGCCACGATGCCCAAAGCAGCGTATATCCATGTGAATTTCTTAAGAAATTCAAACCTGAATATGATCTCAGGCACAATAAAGCCCACTACGAATGAAGCAACAATAATAAAGAACTGCTTCACAGCCCTGTCATAGGACAGTCTTGTAAGCATGATAAGACCTATCATCATGAGCATACAACTGTTGTTTATGATAAGCCTGTTTCCGTCAGGATAGATAACATAAAACAAAAGAAGGACAGATGAAAAGGCAATTATCTGAAAGGCAAAGAAAAACAGGTAAACCGGTTTTCCGGTCCTTGCCATTATCTGAACAAAACATGCGATCTGAACCGCAAACATCAATATGATCTGCCTGATATATAGTCCTGTTCTCTTTTTTTCAGTACGCCATCTAAATGCAACAAATGCCTCCAAAGTATATAAAAACATAAGAAAAGCAATGACATATTTTGATATTTCAGTTACGTATAATTCCATTAGTCTATTCTACTCCGCGTTTAAAATGCCCGGTTGTAAATTTGAGATTATCAAACTCTTTGCCTATAGCACCATTTCTCAAAAAGTCTGAATAACCGTTAATGACATTTAATGATGCTGCACTATCCTCAACTGTCAGATCTACTCTGTAATTATCAAAAGGAAATCTTCCTGCAATATTCTCCATTTTTTTATGAAGCGATGTTGGAAGCGCATTCCAAATAACATTGTAACAATTACGGCAATTGGTTGTTACCTTAAGCTCATTGCCCATTCTGTCTACAATGGCAGTTTGAGAAACCGATACTTTTCCCTGATTACCGCTGCATTTATCAAGTGTTTTTTTAACACACCCTGCACTTATCATCATTGGAGCATATCCATAAACATTAAAAGATACAGGAATACCAAGGTTTTTCCTGACTTTATCTGTCACTTCAGCTGCCTCGTGGATAGTAAGCTCCAGCGGAACAGACACTTCTGATACCATATCTTTTACCATGGAAGCTGCCTGCTCATTCCAAATATACATACCATAATCAAGGACAATCTTACCTGTATATCCTCTAAACTTAAGTATCCCAAGCTGTTCAAGATTTCGCACGAGAAGCCCTGAAATTCCCTTCTCCATAGCAGAATCTGCTATCTTTTCAATATCAAGGGTTCCATCAAAGTTTTCATGCCTTGTCATGTACGGAAGCACCACAAAAAGCTCAGCTCCATCACTGTCAAAAGAGCCATCACTTCCCAAAATAAGGTTACTGTCTATATAAATTCTGGATATATTATGATTTCTGCTCTGAACCTCAAGTACACTCTCAAGCTGCTGCGTGGTATTTACAAGAACGTGAAGACAAGGCTTGTGATCAGACAGGTTTTGTACTTTGTTTTCGAGCTCATCTGTACTTTCTGCTGTTTTATGCTTTACAGCAGAAGCCATATTATCCGGCTCAGTAATGCATGCGATCATCTGATCGCAGAGACTTCTTCTAAGCTCATTGAGCTCACTTACAGGAATAAAAATGCCCTTTTCGCTTCCGCGGTCATCTATATCTATATCAATTTCCTCAGGCTCAAATACTGTGCCTCCAAACTTTGAAAGCTGTTTAAGAACGCTTTCCTTGTCCATAGGGCGTTTGGAAGCCTCCTGGACTTTGTTTCCGTGAGTTTCAAGAACAATCTCCTGCCCGCCATGAACAAGAGACATAATAAGAGATGCCTCTTCTCCGACGCAAAGCCTGCAGATAAGCTTACATTTAAGCTTCAACTCTTTATCAAGATATTTCTCTTTTACATCAGAAAGCACCTTATCAGACGTGCCGTTATAAGACGGAGAATCAAGAGTTACCATATCCCTGCCGTTGTGCTTGTGATAATACCCCTGACTGATCTGAGACCTTAAATAAAGAGAACTGAGTATATCCATATCCTCTTTTGAGATCTCATGGTGAGCCGTAGGATCTTTATAATACAGATCGATATATTTGCGGTAGATAGATGTAACGCCGGCAGCATATTCAGGGCGCTTCATTCTGCCTTCAATCTTAAAAGAATCTATTCCGGCTTCAATAAGTTCAGGAATAATAGAAACAGTACACATATCCTTAAGGCTAAGCGGATACTGCTCCTTTAAATGTGAGCCTGCCAAGTAGTAAGGAAGTCTGCAGGGCTGCGCACATCTGCCCCTGTTGCCGCTTCTGGTTCCAACCATACTGCTAAAAAGGCACATTCCAGAATAGCAGTAACACATTGCACCATGAATAAAGGCTTCTACTTCCACATCAGCCTTTTCCCTTATCTCTTTCATCTCCATAAGGCTAAGCTCTCTTGCAGGAACGACTCTTACACAGCCAAGTTCTTTTAAGAGTCTGGCACCATTTACACCTGTTACAGTTGCCTGTGTACTTGCATGAAGTTCAATATCCGGGAACTCGTCTCTTATAAGTTTCATAACTCCAAGATCCTGAACAATAACTCCATCAAGCTTTTTCTCTGCAAAAGGGAGCATAAAATCATATAACTCACTGTATTCTCTCTCTTTTACAAGAGTGTTCACAGTCATATAGATTTTTTTGCCAAATAAATGAGCATAAGAAATAGCGTCCAAAACCTGCTGAGTGTCAAAGTTGTCAGCATAAGCTCTGGCGCCAAATTTCGCTCCACCAAGATAAACGGCATCTGCGCCAGCATTGAAGGCGCCAACCATTGTTTCATAGCCCCCGGCCGGGGCAAGTAATTCTACTTTCTTCATAATATCTTTTAACTCAAAAATAGGCTGTCATCAGACAGCCTAAACAATCACTTTTTACTTCCTGTTCCTTTGACCTGAGTCTCAAGCTGAATGATCTTTTTGGATGAATCATCAAGCTTAGTCTGCAGGCTCTTACTGTTCTTTTCAGTATTCTCAAGCTTGATCTGAGTTGCAATAAGCTCGTGCTTCAGATCATATAGCTCTTTTTCTTTTTCTGAAAGTTGCTCTTCCATAAGCTCAATCTGCTTTTTAGATTTGAAATAATCATCTGCAATGTTGAGCTGCAGCAGGACATTTTGAGTATCAATTGGCTGCCTCTTGAAACCATCAATCTTATTGTATTCAGCAATCTTATTGTTGATATATGAAGCAACCTTCTGCAGATACTCTTCACTTTCATATCCGCTTAATGTAAAAACTTTCCCACCAATGATAACTTCGGTATCTGTCTTGGATGCCATTTAAACTCCCCCCAAACACAAATTAATTGTCGAATTATTACGATGTATACTTCATTGATTATATATCGCCATCGCTTGGGTTTTCAAGCCCTAAATGATGATATGCCTCATCCGTTACAACTCTTCCCCTGGGCGTTCTGTTAATAAGTCCATTTTTTATAAGATATGGCTCATAGACGTCTTCAATGGTGCCGGAATCCTCACCTATTGCGGCTGCGAGCGTATCAAGTCCCACAGGGCCACCACCGAACTTATTTATCATAGTCAAAAGAATATTTCTGTCAGTATGGTCAAGACCAAGCTTATCAACATCCATAAGGTCCAAAGCCACATTGGCGACCTCTTCTGTTATGGAGCCATCATACCTTACCTGAGCAAAATCTCTTACTCTCTTAAGTATCCTGTTGGCAAGACGCGGTGTGCCACGGCTTCTTCTTGCCATTTCTTTTGCCCCATTAGGATCAACATCAACGTTCAAGACCTTGGCTGACTGTCTGATAATTGCGCAAAGCTCATCAATATCATAGAACTCCATTCTGTGGATCATTCCGAATCTGTCACGAAGAGGCGCTGAGAGCATTCCCGCTCTGGTGGTTGCTCCGATCAGAGTAAAGTGCGGAAGGTCAAGCCTTATGGACCTTGCTGTAGGTCCCTTTCCAATCATGATGTCTATACAGTAATCTTCCATCGCAGGATAAAGAACTTCCTCAACCTGCCTGTTTAGTCTGTGGATCTCATCTACAAAAAGGACATCACCCTCCTGCAGATTATTAAGAATCGCTGCCATATCCCCAGGCTTCTCAATAGCAGGGCCTGAAGTTATCTTTATGTTGACGCCCATCTCATTGGCAATAATGCTGGCAAGTGTCGTCTTTCCAAGTCCGGGAGGCCCGTAAAAAAGAAGGTGATCAAGGCTCTCGCCTCTTCCCTTTGCAGCTTCTATATATATCTTAAGGCTCTCTTTTATTTTCTTTTGTCCAATATATGAGTCAAGGCTCCTCGGCCTGAGTGAGCCCTCTATTTTGGCATCCTCTGCGTTTTCCTGAGTATCCACTCCCCTGGCATTTGTTACTATCTTACGTTTTTCCATACAATTCTTCCCTATTACAATCTATTTTCAAAACATCTCTTTTAATGCCTGCTTTAAGAGCAGCTCAGTGTCATTTGAAATTTCCGGATTAACGGAAAGCACTTTTCGCACTGCCTTTGTTGCATCCGTCGCATTATATCCGAGAGAAACAAGTGCTGCCACAGCTTCATCCCTTGCAGGACTCTCAGAATCTCCAATGTCTGATGAAGAAAGACCTGCCGCAGAAGCAAGCATACTGTCTTCTGTTGCCTTTATCTTATCCCTGAGTTCAAGAGTAATTCTCTCCGCTGTCTTTTTTCCAACTCCGGGAGCTTTGGAAATTGCACCGCTGTCCCCGGCAATAATAGCAAACCTCAGATCATCCGGCGTCATAACTGACAAAATGGCAAGTCCTCCCTTGGGGCCTATACCATTTACAGTAATGAGCATCTTAAAAAGATTAAGCTCATCCCTTGAAAGAAAGCCAAACAGTGTAAAAGCGTCCTCTTTTACATTGGTATAAGTGTAGAGCTTAACCGCCTCTCCAATTCCAGGCATCCTGTCCATTGTGGACCCGGATATATTCACATTGTAGCCGACACCATTCACGTCAACTACTGCATTTCCCTCTTCAATACTCTCCAAAATTCCATTCACATATGCTATCAAATTCTTATCCCCGTTTTCACTTAATTCATAACTTGTATTGTAACATTAATTTAGCAATTATTTTTATGATAACTAAAAAATCCTCCGGCCATCAACCGATGACCGGAGGTATAAGTCTAAAGAATACTATTACTCAATCACATGGATCCAGCCTTCAGGAGCTGCAACAGTGCCCATCTGGATTCCAGTAAGTGTGTCATAAAGCTTTTTGATAACTGGTCCCATCTCGTCCATTCCGCTTGGGAAGCAGATTTCTCTGCCATGGTCATTGATCTTGCCAACAGGGCTGATAACAGCAGCTGTTCCGCAAAGTCCCATCTCAGCGAAGTTGTCTACTTCTGAAAGCTTAACTGGTCTTTCTTCAACATCAAGTCCAAGGATCTCTCTTGCTACGTAAACAATTGATCTTCTTGTGATAGATGGAAGAATTGAATCTGTGTGTGACTGTGGAACTACGAGTCCGCCATCCTTTGTAACAAAGATGATGTTTGCTCCACCTGTCTCTTCGATATATGTTCTTGATTCTGCATCAAGATATACATTTTCAGCAAAACCTTCTTCATGAGCTGTAACGATAGCATGTAAGCTCATAGCATAGTTAAGACCTGCCTTGATATTTCCTGTTCCGTGTGGTGCTGCTCTGTCAAAGTCACTGATCTTTACAACGATTGGCTTTGCGCCGCCCTTAAAATATGGGCCTACAGGAGTAACAAAGATTCTGAACTGATACTCATCAGCAGGTTTAACACCGATAACATTGCCTGTAGCAAACATTACAGGTCTGATGTAAAGTGTAGCTCCGCTTCCATATGGAGGAACCCAGTCTTTATTAGCTGCAACAACCTCTTCTACAGCCTTGATAAATCTGTCTTCAGGGAAAGGAGGCATCTCAAGTCTCTTTGCTGAATCAACCATTCTCTTGGCATTGAGGTCAGGTCTGAAAGTAACGATCTTGCCATCTTCTGTCTCATAAGCCTTAAGGCCTTCGAAGCATTCCTGCGCATAATGAAGAACACCTGAATCCTCGCTCAATACAACTTTTGAATCCTCTGTAAGGCATCCATCATCCCACTTGCCATCCTTGAAGTTTGACACATATCTCTTATCTGCTACCATGTAGCCAAATCCAATGTTTGCCCAATCTAAATTCTTTTTACTCATAATCTTCATCCCCTTTTAGACTTTAATACGTCAAAGCGCTAATAAATATCATTATAACCCTTTAATGACGTTCGTCAAGCTCTTTCTTTTCCGTCTGTTCCTTGGTCTTTTCAGTCTTTGCTGCTTTCTTCTGCCTTGCAGCTTCTTTTATGCCATCCAGATTAAAGATTTTTTTGAAGGTATCTGCCTCCTTGCTGGCATTGAACTTAACGTTCTCTTTATCACTCAAAGGCTTGTACTGTTTATCCTCAATGTATGCCAGATCATAATAGTCCTCTGTGTTTGTACTAAGATTTCTTTTTGCCAAAAGAATATTTGTGATCCATCCCACAAGTGCATAGAACACAGCAAAGATAGGCACACCGATTAGCCATCCAACAATTCCCCACATTCCGCCAAACAATGTGATTGAAAAGATAACCCAGAAGCTTGAAAGACCTGTTGAGCTTCCAAGGATCATAGGTCCTAAGATATTGCCGTCAAACTGCTGAAGCACGATAACAAATATAAGGAATATCAGCGCCTCGATTGGGTCAATGAGCACCAGTAAAAGAGCTCCTGCTATTCCTCCGATATACGGGCCGAAGAAAGGAATTATGTTAGTCACGCCTACGATAACCGAAATAAGCACCGGATAATCAATCTTAAGAAGCAGTGCTCCTATATAGCAGATAACACCGATTATAAGTGAATCAATGATCTTGCCGCCAATAAAGTTCTCAAATGTAGTCTTGGTAAATCTAAATCCACCGATCAGTTCATTGGCAAAATTCTCCTTAAATAAAGAATAGGCCATTTTTTTGCCTACTGTCGTGAACTTTTCTTTTGAGTTAAGCACATAGATAGCCACAATTATGCCGACTATCAGATTTATGATTCCACCTACGATAGAAAAAACACTCTTTGAAGCCACTTTCACTATTGTATTTACGTTTGGCATCATTGGGATAAGCTTTTTCGTCAAAAACTCACTCAGGTTCTCATAATAAGCATCCAGCTGAGAATCAATGATCTTCTGAAGATCAGGATTATTGCTTAAAAATAAGTTTGAATACTCATCCACGTTCTTAACATAGATAGGAAGGTTTGTTGCAATTTCCTTGATACTGTCAACAAGCTGCGGGATGATGATTCTGAACAGACTGTAAACAATCAGCATGAAGATTATCATAGTCAAAAGAACTGCTATTTTCCTTATCTGACCTCTTCTCTTTTTATCTTTTTTATCGAACTCAGATGTCTCTTTTCCTATGAGCTTAAAGAATGGATAAAGAATCTTTTCCTCAATCCCCTCCAGGAGCGGTAACAAGACAAATGCAATTACTATACCGATTATGATCCCGGAAAGAGAATCAATCACTCCGCCAATTGACCTTGCCAGCGTTTTTCCATCAAAAATGATATAGTAAGCCAGCATAAGTGCCACAGCTAAAACAAATATAGTAATTGCCCAGGTTACCTGGTTTTTCTCAGGTCTCATTTTCATATATGATTTCCTCAGCTACTCTAATATATTGTTAATGTGATTTTTATTGCTCAATCATTCCATTCAGGATATAAACAAGACTATCAAGATAATCCTCTGAAATTTCCTCAATCTTTCCATTGTCGCAAAGTCCTGCAATGTCAGGATCAAGAGGAATCCTTCCAAGAATATCTATACCATTAGAAGCAGCATAGCTCTCAATCTTGCTGTCTCCAAAAATGTTTATAGCTTCTCCGCAGTGTGGGCACTTCATATAGCTCATGTTCTCTACGATTCCTAGAACAGGAACATTCATCATGTTGGCCATGTTAATGGCTTTCTCAACGATCATTTCAACAAGGTCCTGAGGAGTTGATACAACAATTATTCCATCAACAGGTAGTGACTGGAAAACTGTAAGCGGTACATCACCTGTTCCTGGTGGCATATCCACAAACATAAAGTCCACATCTGACCAGTTAACATCAGACCAGAACTGTTTTACAATGCCTGCAATTACAGGGCCTCTCCAAACTACAGGATCTGTCTCATTTTCAACGAGCATATTAAGCGACATCACCTTAGTGCCCTTAGCAGTTGTAGCAGGTAAAAGACCTGTCTCATCTCCAACATTGAACTTGCCGATTCCAAACATCTTGGGGATAGATGGACCTGTTATATCAGCATCCATAATTGCTGTCTTAAAGCCTTTTTTATTCATAGCCACTGCTGAAAGACCTGTAACAAGGCTCTTACCAACGCCGCCCTTACCACTGACGATTCCAATCACTTTTTTTACATGTGAATTGGGATTGGGCGCAGCCTTCATATTGTCTTCCATCTGCTTTTTAAACTCTTCTGGTTTCTTTGCCATTTTAAAAATCACCTACCTGTACATATTATTCGTAAAGTAATGTCTTACCTTTTATAGACATACTCGGATGTCTCCACATCCTCTTCATCTCCAACATAAGACTCGATAATGAACCTCGGTCTGTTCTTGGTCTCGAGATATATCTTACCAACATACTCTCCTATTACGCCAAGAGAGATCATGATAAGGCCTCCAATCGCCCATACAGAGAGGACTGTTGTGGTCCATCCGGGAATTGTATGACCTGTAAAATATCTTACAAGTGAATAAACCAAAACAACTATACTTATGAAAAAGATAAAAAATCCAAGTCCTGTAATAAGCTTTATCGGTTTTGTACTAAGGCTTGTGATTCCTTCAATAGCAAAGCTGAGCATCTTTTTAAGAGGGTACTTGCTCTCACCGGCAAATCTCTCTGCTCTCTCATAGTAAACAACATCAGTATTAAAGCCAACCATTGGCACAATACCACGAAGGAACAAATTCACTTCTCCAAACTCAGAAAGTGCCATAAGAGCGCGTCTGGACATAAGTCTGTAATCAGCATGGTTATAAACAGTATTACCTCCCATGGAATTTATGAGCTTGTAAAAAGACTCCGCTGTGAACTTTTTAAAGAATGTGTCAGTAGCTCTTTTGGACCTTACACCATAAACAATGTCACATCCATTATTGAACTTATCAACCATCTCATCAATTGCATTAATATCATCCTGAAGGTCTGCATCAAGAGAGATTGCTGCATCGCACAGGTCCTTTGCTGTCATAAGACCGGCCAAAAGAGCATTCTGATGTCCCATGTTCTTTGAAAGATTGATTCCCTGGAAGATCTCGTTTTTCTCATGAAGATCTTTTATCATATTCCAGGTATTGTCCTTAGAACCATCATTTACAAAAAGAATCCTGCTATCATCTGAAATTTTTCCGGCAGCAATAAGGTCTTTTAACTTTGCCTCAAGCCTTTTTGAAGTTTCAGGAAGAACTTCCTGTTCGTTATAGCAGGGAATTACACAAAATAGTCTATTCATGATCATTTCCTTTTTTCATATTATTAAAAAATACACATTTACTATGATAATATAAAATGCTTTGTTTTTAAAGTGCGTCACACTTCAAAAACAAAGCATTATCATATTATTCTTTACTGTTTATGTAGTTGATAAGACCCTCTGAATCAATTATCTTTTGCATAAATGGCGGAAATGCCTGACCTGTAAAAGTCTTACCGCTTGTCTCATCTGTGATAAGACCTGTATCAAAGTCAATGCTTACAACATCGCCTGCTTTTATGTTGTCTGCTGCTTCTTCGCATTCAATAATAGGAAGTCCGATATTGATGCTGTTGCGGTAAAAAATCCTTGCAAAGCTCTTGGCTATTACACAGCTTACACCTGATGCTTTGATGGCAATCGGAGCATGTTCTCTTGATGAGCCGCAACCAAAATTTTTATCTGCAACAATTATGTCTCCTGCCTTAACCTTAGATGTAAAGTCCTTATCGATATCCTCCATACAGTGCCTGGCAAGCTCTGCATGATCTGTAGTATTAAGATATCTGGCAGGAATTATTACGTCAGTATCTACATTATCTCCATATTTAAAAACTGTTCCCTTAGCAGCTTTCATTTTGTCCCTCCACAAAATCTGATATTTTAATGAAATGATATTCTGTATTATTCCAAAATCACAGTCCAAGCTCTGATGGCTGAGAAATCTTGCCTGTAACGGCACTTGCAGCAGCAACTGCAGGTGAAGCAAGGTAAATTTCTGAGTCTATAGCGCCCATTCTACCAACAAAGTTTCTGTTTGTTGTTGAGACGCACCTCTCACCGGATGCTAAAACTCCCATATATCCGCCAAGACATGGTCCGCAGGTTGGAGTTGATACAATCGCGCCGGCTTCGATGAAGGTCTTTAAAAGTCCCTCTTCCATGGCCTGCATATAGATTTTCTGTGTGGCAGGGATCACAATGCATCTCATGCCTTCTGCAATATGGTGATCAGTCAAAACTTCTGCCGCAATCCTAAGATCATCAATTCTACCATTTGTACAGGAACCGATAACTACCTGATCGATCTTGATATCATCTATATCATCAAATGTATGAGTATTCTCAGGAAGATGTGGGAATGCAACTGTAGGTGTCAGCTTACTAAGATCGATTGTGTATTCCTCATCATATTCTGCATCAGGATCTGCTTCATATACTGTATATTTTTTGCCCTTTGCATGCTCATTTATATATGTAAGAGCAATGTCATCAACAGGGAAAATACCATTTTTGCCGCCAGCCTCGATTGCCATGTTTGCAATTGTAAATCTGTCATCCATGGAAAGGTTTCTGATTCCCTCTCCCACGAATTCCATTGATTTATATAAGGCTCCGTCAACGCCTATCATTCCGATGATATGTAGAATGACATCTTTGCCGCTCACCCACTTGGATGGCTTGCCAACAATATTGAACTTAATAGCTGAAGGAACTTTAAACCAAGCCTTACCTGTAGCCATTCCGGCAGCCATGTCTGTTGAACCGATTCCGGTTGAGAAAGCTCCAAGAGCTCCGTATGTACATGTATGAGAATCGGCGCCAATAATAAGATCTCCAGGTAAAGTAAGACCGCTCTCAGGTAAAAGAGCATGCTCAATGCCCATTTTTCCAACTTCAAAATAGTTTGTGATACTGTTTCTTTTAGCAAATTCTCTGACACATTTGCAGTTCTCCGCTGACTTAATGTCCTTATTAGGAACAAAGTGATCGGGAACAAGGGCAATCTTGTCTTTATTAAACACGCCCTCTTTAGTAAACTTCTCCATTTCCTTAATGGCAACAGGGCTTGTTATATCGTTTCCAAGCACCAGGTCAAGATCTGCCTCAATAAGCTGTCCAGCTTTTACCTCGGAAAGTCCCGCATGTGCCGCCAAAATCTTTTGTGTCATGGTCATTCTGCTCATACACGTCAATCTCCTCGTTAATTAATGTCAAAAATATACTAGTAAATATAACATGAAAACAAACAGTAAAACACATATCAAATTTAATCATTTTTCTTGATATATTTTAATGTATACCAAGTGAGACCAGCCAAAATCAGAAGTCCTATAGCACTCATAATAAGACCGCTCTTAAAGCCTTCAGGTGTATATGTGACTCTTATCTCATGGCATCCGCCCTCAACAGGAATTGCCATAAGTCCATAATCTGCAGACAAAATCTTGGTCTCTTTTCCATCTACAGTGCAGCTAAAGCCTTTTGTATAAGGCACTGAGAAAAAGACAAGTGTACTATCTGGAAGCATTGCTGTCTTGGCAGTAAATCCGTAAGTATCAGTCACAAAACTCTCGCAGGAAGTTGCAGCTCTTTTATCACACTCGAGTTCAAAATCATAGTAAGAAAAATCATCTTCCATGAGATCTTCTGCTGTGAGTTCTGTCATCGCAAGCGTATCGCCGTACTCAACTGCTACATCATCAGGAATTATAAGGACTCTTGAAAGATCAAAGTCATGATCATCAGCATTCAGATCACTCCACTCTGACTCAGTAATATAGTACTCATAAGTAAATCCCATAGGAATGAAGTTCTGATTTACAAAAATATCGAATCCATCCTGAGTATCAAGGTACGTATATCCTTCTGTTCCTTCACCGTTAGCATATACTCTGTTCTTACTGATCTCAGCATTTTCAAAATAATATCTTGCTGAAAGAATAGCTCTTGCTCCCGCTCTTGAAACCGGGATGTTGGTCTCAACAGTTCTGGTTATTCCAAGTGTTCCATCAAGGAAATCAAAAATCTCAGAAGGAACAGTGCTTAAAAAGCAGTGTATCGAAGGCACACCCCAGACAATATCGTAGTTCGTGGAAGTAGAATCAACCTCGCCTCTGCAGAAATCACTCTGATCCACATTGACTTTATTAAAGAGCATCTGCTCCTGCCACATTTTTTTGCCCCTGTCACTGATGATGGAACTTCCGTTTTTAACAGGAATGAAGGTAGCAAGAATGCAGCTGCAGATAACAACTATCAAAACAACAACATCTCTGATCTTGATCAGTGAATGTTCCTTATCGAATTTAACTTTCTTGGGCAATACAAAAACTGTAAGCAAAAGGAAAAAGCTAAGTATGGCAGTTCCGAGCACATCACGAAGGAATATCGTATTATTCTCTGTCATGTTGAACATGACCATTTCACCGCTGTCATTTTTAGACGGGAAGAAATATACGAGAATAAAAAACATGAACATAAGTACCGCTGCCACTGCACCCTTTTTCAGCTGAGGAGACTTTCCTCTTTGGGCAGCCTGCGCTGTCATAAGGCACATCAAAAGAATCGGCATGTAGAACCAGCGCGCATAATATGAGCTGTTAAACATCGAAAATGCTGCGTTAAACACCGGTATAAAGGCGATCACTCCGCAGATTATCAGCATTGTCTTTTCCCAGTTGCGTTTCTTTTTGTTCAAAAGAAAATACGCGATAACACCTGATAGTCCAAACAATGGCAGGTATGCTGCAAGGGACGCATTTTTAACTGTTCCGGTGTAGAAAAGAGTTCCTTTTCCAATGATATCCGGAAGCATTGAAAGACTCTTTACTATATCCCAAAGAAGCTTCTCGCTTGGGTAGACAAGAATATCATAGCCATTTATGTAATTATCGAGTCTTGAATTACCCTGAATGCCTGCAAAAGCCTGCATCAGGAAAAATCCGGAGATCAAAACTCCAAGTGTTCCACTAAGGAGAGCTGTAAAGAAATTTGTGATGACCTGTTTGACAGTATTTCCCTTTATGTATCTGACCACAAAGTACAGGACCATATATACGACCTGTCCAAAGAAGAAATAGTAATTTACAACAGACATAAAAGCTGTCATAAGAGCAAAAAAGATGAATCTCTTATATTTATTCTTGCCCTCAGCTGCCATAAGCTCTTCAAAGCAAAGAAGGAAAAGCGGGAAAAAAGCAACCGAATCTGTAAAATGGTTGAATACAATATTGCAGGCATTAAATCCTGAAAAAGCATACAAATACCCACCAATCATTGCATAGGTGTACTTATAGACATATCTCTCGATGTACAGATATGCACAGGTAGCTGCTGTAGCATATTTCAGTGCCATAAGAAATGGCATAATATATGGAATTGCACTTTCAGGGAAAAGAACTGATATCCAAAAGAACGGGCTTCCCCAAAGATAAAAGGCAAAGTCGCCAAACATGGTTCCGCCAAGATCAATATTCCAGTTCCAGAAAAACTCCCCGCTTCTTACAGCTCTATGGGCAGCAATATAAAACGGAACCTGCTGAACATTATAGTCGCCGTAATAGAAAAAGGGCAGACCTCTGGAAATCAGGATAGGTAAAATAGCAAGCACATACATCAGAAATGCGCTCAAAAACATTACTACAGGAGTATAGTACTTCTTTTTTTCAGACATTTTTTCATAATCCTCATCAAATAAAATAGAAAGAGCACCGCGATGCGATACCCTTTCTATCATAGTCTAATTTATGAACATTTTCAATTAAATGGACCCCTAACCAGTCCCCAAGGTCCATTTGCAGTTCGATTAGTTGTTGATGAGCTTGTCAGACTCGTTGTTCCAGCTGTAAAGCTTTCTGATCTCTTCACCGATCTTCTCTGATGGGTGCTCAGCGTGAAGCTTTCTCATAGCCTGGAAGTGTACCTGACCGCCAGCTTCAGACATATCAAGAAGGAATTCCTTAGCAAATGTTCCATCCTGGATATCAGAAAGAATCTTCTTCATTGTCTTCTTTGTCTCATCTGTGATGATCTTAGGTCCTGTTATATAATCGCCGTACTCAGCTGTGTTAGAGATAGAATATCTCATTCCTGCAAAACCTGACTGATAGATAAGGTCAACGATAAGCTTCATCTCGTGAACACACTCGAAGTATGCATTTCTTGGATCGTAACCAGCCTCAACAAGTGTATCGAAACCAGCCTGCATAAGTGCACAAACACCACCACAAAGAACTGCCTGCTCACCAAAGAGGTCTGTCTCTGTCTCTGTTCTGAATGTTGTCTCTAAAAGACCAGCTCTTGCTCCACCGATTCCAGCTCCATATGCAAGTGCAAGATCAAGTGCCTTACCTGTAGCATCCTGCTCAACAGCTACAAGACAAGGTGTTCCCTTTCCAGCCTGGTACTCAGAACGAACTGTATGTCCAGGAGCCTTAGGAGCGATCATAGCTACATCGACATCCTTAGGTGCCTTGATAAGTCCAAAGTGAATGTTAAATCCATGAGCGAACATAAGCATGTTGCCTGGCTGAAGGTTTGGCTCGATGTCTTCCTTATACATCTTAGCCTGCTTCTCATCGTTGATAAGGATCATGATGATATCAGCCATCTTAGCTGCTTCTGCTGTGTTATATACTTTAAGTCCCTGTGCCTCAGCTTTTGCCTTGCTCTTTGAGCCCTCGTAAAGTCCAATGATTACGTTGCATCCTGAATCCTTAAGGTTAAGAGCATGGGCATGTCCCTGTGAGCCATAGCCAATAATAGCAATTGTCTTTCCCTCAAGCAAAGATAGATTACAATCTTCCTGGTAAAAAATACGTGCATCCTGTGACATTAGTTTTTCCTCCTACTATCTTGGTATATTGAAAATTGAATAATCAAATTATTCGTCTAAATAAATAACGTTATCTGTGCCTCGCCCAAGACCGGCAATTCCCGTTCTGGCAAGTTCAAGGATCTCGTAGCCTTCAAGGAGCTTAAGGAAAGCATCAACTTTTGACTGACTACCTGTTATCTCTATTATCACTGAATCAATGCTGACATCAACAATGTTGCCTCTGAAAATATTTGCAGTAGCAAGAATACTCTGTCTCTTGTCTGCCTCTGCCCTTACCTTAACAAGAGCAAGCTCTCTATATACACTATCCTTAGGTAAAAGCTCATGAATATCTCTTACATCAACAAGCTTACTAACCTGTTTTTCAATCTGCTCAAGGATTACATCATCTCCTGATGCTACAATTGTTATCCTGGTAAACCTTGGATCTGCAGTGGTTCCTGCAGTTATACTTTCAATGTTATATCCTCGCCTGGAAAAAAGACCTGATATCCTGGAAAGAGTTCCTGGATTATTATCAACCAGTAATTGAAAGACTTTTTTTTGCATTTTGTGCTCCTTTTTAAGTCTTACTTTATGCTTTTAAGAATCACGGCTTTGAACTTTGAACCGATAATATCAAATTATACTCCTCTAATGTACCACGTCAACAACTTTTTCTTTTAGACTTTAAACTTGCACTATTTTACAGCATTAAAGTATTTTTTGCAATCGTTTTTT
>NZ_SVFW01000054.1 GCF_015056685.1 Butyrivibrio sp.
ATCACCGTCTCTGACAGGTTCCTGATCATGTTAAATACAGCAGGCTGAAATGCAGATGGTGTTGTTGCCACCTGGGATGTGATATCACCGACCTGGTCATTAACGCTCTGGAACATGCCTTCTATAACACTCATAACCCCATCAACAAGTAAAGACTTAAGCCAGGAGGTCAATTCTTCTATAACTCTGTCCATAAATCTTGCTCCTTTGCTTTAATAATGGGGCTGGTGTGAAGCCAGCCCCGGACAATATGAAGTTTTCAGTCCTGCTACTTGCTATCGCGCGGCAGGTCGCGCAGATCTTTTCAGATCAAAAAAGACCTGAAAGAAGAGGAATGAGCTGTGTTCCGATGAGGGCAACTCCACCTCCCGCCATCAGCTGCTTCATTCCCTGGCTCTTAGCTCCAGGGTTGTCATTGCCATACCCCTCCATGAGGTTGATGACTCCCCATACGCCAAGACCGGCGCCAAGTGCTACTACAAGTGTCTGTAAAACTCCGACTGCTGAATTAAAGAATGCCATGCTGTTCACCGGAGCCCCATCGTCTACTGTATTAGCATCTTCTTCATTGTGTCCTAGAAGCTTTTTGTAAGCGCTGGATAAAACACATCTTATCCTTCGCCATATATTGCTACATACAGACAGGGCTCCACGCCCGAAAACTCTCATCTTCATGCTACCTCCTTCATCAAATAACCAAACTTCATAATCCTTCCTTCATCCGAAACCTCTAAAGTTTTCGGACTACTCTCCTTTCTCTGATTAAAAAAATGATTGATAGTTTCGTTATGCCCCTTCTTCATGTGCACCTGATTTTGGACATAAAAATAGACCAGTAAGTACCGGACGTCTCCGGCCTCTGCTGGTCTATGTAACTTTTTTTACTTTACCTGATTAAATTGACACCTTTAACTAATGTGTTATACTAATTATAGTCAACTTGTGAAGGGTTGAAGCTGGGTTCCCGAATGGGAGTAGGCGTAATGCTTAGAATTCCTTTGCTCCTGGGGTTGACTTTTTTATTGCCATTTTCTCATGCAAATCATCTAAGATTTTCTCAGGTGAAGTCTTAATCTGATCATAGATAAAATCAATTGCTTGCTGTGAATAACTGTACTGTGGCTGAGATGATATCTGATATACAAAGCACATTTTTTCGTTCTCCTTAATCCCAAAATATGCTGTGAAATTCCTAAAGTGGTAGTTGTTGATTACCGCATCGTTTCCTCGATATTTTAAATGTATACCATCTCTCGTGATTCTTTTGTTTAACTCTTTAATACAAGCTTTTGCATTATACTTATGTGTATTATTAGGATCCTTCAGTTCCTTTATTATCCGAACTCCATTAGAAGCGCTATTATCAATATGATAGATTTCTGTTGCTTCACTCTTATTCTTGGTCAAATAGTGATAATGCTCTACTTTTATAGCAAAAGAGCTATTATTCGCCTGAACCATAGGATCAATATCATTTTGAACTGCAATAAGCTTCTCGGCAATTTGTTTCGAATACTTTCCTCTTATTTCGGTTTCATCCAATGCTCTAAGCCTTACTGATAAAGTGATGAAATTTTCAGGTATAACCTGCGTCATATCAATTCCATGAAAATCCATCATTTTCTCTACAAAGTTAAAAACACACGCCTGAAGCAATGGAATATATACTGCTTCATATTCTTCTGTAATAAAATGCGTACTTGTATTTCGTAGCTCAATAACTTTTTCCAGATTTTTCCTTAATGGAGATTTCTCGTTTGTAAATACCTTTTGAATGCAGTTTTCCAAGGAAATAGTTCTATTAGGTTTGTCATGATAGTAGATTGCATCTTCTCCGTCTTTTTCTGAAATATATGCCTTCAGCATAAGCTCCCAAGCATTACAGATAAAAAAACTAAATCCTTCCAATCTATATTTTAATGTCGGTTTGTTATATATCTCTATTGCCATTACAAATGCTTCTTGGGCTTTTTCAAGAATTCTATCTTTTGTAGTCATCGCTTACAGATACCTCTTCTGCTAAAATATGCCTTATCATTTTAACAGAAAAGGTACATTAGATAAATCAATATTTTTATATTTCTACCACATCATAAATGTCCTCTTCTCTCAAAGACATCCTGGGATTCAAATTCTTTGCAATATCATACAGATTCTTCTTATCATATTCTGCAGTTTCCTTATAATGCGGATGCTGGGTTACATCATATTTGTCAGAAATAAATGGTCTCACACCGCGTAGCTGCAGAATACATTTTCCGCCATCCATAACGGCAAGTTCATCCATCGTCATGAGATCCTTCCCTGTCTTCTGATAATTCATGGAATATGAAGGGTTATTGCCTTTACTCTCACCGGTATTGTACATGTCTATGGTTTCCTTACCCAAAATCTGGTTCAACTCCTTTAACGTAGACTGCTCCGTTCCACCAAGAAAGAGTTGTGAATCCATATTTCCAACAATAGTGTCTGCGTTATCTTTATAGATAGCTTTAAGCTGTGATCTGGCCTGCAAGAAAAGACATGCGCTGATCTCACGGCTTCGGATTGTGGCAACAAGCTTCTCCAGATTAGGTATCTGTCCGATATTGGCCGTCTCATCAATAAGACAGCGCACATGAACTGGGAGTTTTCCTCCATAAACATCATCAGCCTTTTCGCAGAGAAGATTAAACATTTGCGTGTATATAAGCGCAATCAAGAAATTGAAAGTGTTGTCTGTATCACTCATGATAAGAAAAAGTGCTGTCTTTTTGTCTCCCAGAGCATCAAGCTCAAGTTCATCATAAGCAGTGATCTCTCGGATTGATTCAATATCAAAAGCCGCAAGTCTAGCTCCACAGCTTATAAGCACTGATTTCATGGTCTTGCCTGCAGCTATCTTGAACTTTTTATATTGCCTTACAGCAAAGTGATTAGGCTCTTTTCTCTCAAGATCTCTGAAAAGCATGTCCACAGGGCTCATATAATCCTCGTCATCTTCTCTGACATCGGAGGCATTTATAAGCTCAAGTAGAGTGTTGAAGTTCTGCTCCTCATATGGAGCAACATAATAAATATAGCCAATATAGGCAGTATACAACAGAGTTTCTGCTTTGGTCCAAAATTCATCCCCTGATTTTCCCTCCCCTTTGGTGTTCGATATAAGAGCATTCACAAGCTTCAGGATATCCTTCTCAGAATGGATATATCGCAGCGGGTTATAATGCATGCTCTTTTTGAAATTGATGGTATTAAAGACTTTTACATCATAACCATGCTTTTTTAATGTTGCTCCTGTCTTAAGGATAAGGTCCCCTTTGGGATCTGTTATCACATAAGAACTATGCATCTGCAAAAGATTCGGCAAAAGAAAGAATCTCGTTTTACCTGATCCGGATCCACCAACAACCAGTACATTTTTATTTCTGGCATACTTAGGATTCTTTGGTCTGCTTTCCATGGTAAGACGCTCTGTCTGGGTCAGAATAACATTATCCTGGAACTTGGGATTTACAAATGGTTCTATGTCCTGTGGCTTTCCCCATCTTGCAGTTCCATATTCAGCTCCTGGCCGATACTTCTTTGCATTTTTACCTTTCAGGTAAACTGCCAATCTGATACCTGCTCCTACAGCTATTCCCACCAGGATATCAAAAGGATATAGACTTGGCAGCACATTCGACATAGCCTGTGGAAGAGTATTCATAAGTGAACCAATGCGCTCGGAAGCATTTGCTCCTGATGACAATCTCCATGCCTCTCCTAAGTTAGTACCCACAAGCCCCATGATCACATAAGGAAGATTCAACAAGATAATTCGTTTTTGTTTACGTGTCATCTGACCATCTCCTTTACCTTGATTTTTGCTTTGACCATCTGCTCTTTTGCCTTTTCTTTGTATATATCAAGCTGATGAAGCACGCTTGGCCGGTCTTTCTTGAATGCTTTTACCTGTTCAAACTCGTTCATTACTGCTTCAAGGGCATCCATGTCTTTTGCCTTAAAAAATACTGTGTACTTAGGTGGATCTACCGATTTATCTTTTGTAATGGCGAAATCAACGCCATATCTTTTTGCGATACGCTGAAAATCTTTAATGCCTTCGTCGCCCACAAGCATACTTGTAGCTCCCTGGTCCTGGCTGAGAAGCTGTTTTACAGTCTGCTTTCCTCTATAGCGCTTTGGCCCCATCATCTGCTTGTGTCTTCTGTAATTTATAAAGGATCTGACTGCACCTGTAATTACTCTCCATGAAAACTTGGTAACGGTAACCGCCAGATTTATGGTTTTCTGTTCTACCTCCTCCTGCATAAGAATCCCCCTTTCAATGACAAAAGCAGTAGACTTTTGTATCTACTGCTCTGCCTGATCAACTAAGATTTTGTTCTCTTTCGCGCTTTTTCTGCCACTGTTCGAGCAGTTTCACGATTGTTTCCTCCATCTGTTTTGGTGTATATGACTTCGGAAAATACTTCCTGAGAATATCATTTTTTATTGTTACTCTGTCCACATCTGACTTTTTCTCTTCTGACATGATCACATTCATTGCCTCCTGCGTTAAGCCTTCTTCCTGTGACATTTTTTTGATACGCTGAGCCTGGGATAAAGACGGCGTTGTCTGTGAGAAGTCCATTGCTTCTAACAGCCGCTTCTGTTCATCTACATCAAGATATGACAGTTCTACTGCCGGATTGAATCCAATCTGCTTGTTATCAACCATATCCAATATTTCCGGAAGAAGATTTGTAAGACGAATATATCGCTGAATCTGATTGCGACTAATGCCTGTTTCTTCTGCCAAAATTTGATCAGACCTTAAATGTGTCCCAATTTGGGACGCATTTTCTTTTAATGGTCTGCCTGCTAATCTCTTCATGGCATCAAGCTTCATTTTAAAGGCCCATGCTCTCTCACTTGGAAGCAGTTCCTCTCTCTGAAGGTTGGCATCTACCATCAATATTGTGGCTGCATCATCATCCAAATTCCTTATGATGCACGGAAGCGTTTCTTTTCCAGCAATTTCCGAAGCATGACATCTTCTGTGGCCTGACACAATCTCATATCCGCCTTCATCTCTCGGTCGCACAATTGCCGGAGTGAGGACTCCAAACTCCCTGACACTTTCAACAGTTTTATCCATCGCTTCATCATCCAGAATCTTAAAGGGATGGTTTTTAAATGGATGAAGCTCCGATAAAAGAATATCCTGAACCTGCTCGGTTCCATTTCTATCTTCTTTACTCTGAACCTCTGAACTGCCAAAAATGTCATCATAACTCGAAAGCTGAATGTTTCCGCGAGATTTCTGCATTCTTCAGCACCTCCTTTGTCAGCTTCTTATATGCCTCTGCAACCTTTCCTTTAGGATCATGCTCATAAATACTTTTCCCTGCAGCACTGATCTCGGCTGCTCTTACAGAAAAAGGAATCTCTGTATCATATACCTTGATATTCTTTCCATAGACATTTCTTACAAGGCTACTGATCTCTTTTGCATAATTTGTCCTGCTGTCTACCATTGTCAGCAATATCCCATCAATTTTAAGTCCTGGATTCATCTGCCTTTTTACCCTGCTGACAGTTTGGAGAAGCTGTTCCAGTCCTTTTGCTGACAGGTACTGACTCTGAACCGGAATAATCAGTCTGTCAGCTGCTGTAAGTGCATTGACCGTAAGCATTCCAAGTGATGGCATACAATCAATCAAAACAGCGTCATAATCTTTTTTCACACAGTCTATATATTCTTTCAGGATCCTCTCCCTGCCCATAGCATTCACTAGCGAAACCTCAAGCCCTGCAAGTGATATGTTTGCCGGGAGAAGATCAACTCCCTCAAAATGATGGATGATTCCTTTATCTCGTTCTATTGGGTGTTCCTGAAGAACACTGCTCATTATATCCGTCACCGTAACGGATATATCATCAGTCTTTGGATATCCCATGCTGATAGTAAGAGAGCCCTGCGGGTCAAGATCAACCAGCAGGACTCTTTTCCCTTCTTTAGCAAGGCCTATTCCTATATTCTCGGTACTCTGAGTCTTCCCTGTCCCACCTTTCTGGTTGACCAGGGCATATACTGTTCCTCTGCTCATACTCTTCCTCTCATTCTTCAAAAGTATCCCCTTGCATGGTCATGACTAACCATATTTTCATAATGGGCATCAATAGTAAGTGGCGCATTGTAAAGTGCTGCAATAAGATACTGCCTGACATTCTTAATATCGGTTGTGTTGCTTTTTAGCGAATCTATAACATATGCTACATGGCTGTAATCAAGCTGCCTGAACTGATCTTTTACAAGCTCTGGAGATTTCTTTACTCCACCAACAATGAAATATCTGGCATCGTCCGATAAGACATCAACAATCAGATTTGTTATCTGGTCTATTAGCTCACCGTTGTAAGGAAAGCGTTGTTTCAAACTGCATGTATCAATATTCTCACAGACTTTTCTTTTAAGCTCAGGTATGTCAGACCAACAGAAATCTCTTTTCTCATCCCTTCTCATCGCATCATCAGAATAAGTCATATGTTCTGGCGGATATACCTTGATAAGATTAGATAAGATATTTATATTTTCAGTATTACTAAAGTCAGTATTATTTATATCAGTATTATTAGATTCCTGTTTTGAACATCCTTGGATTTCTATTTTAGGCATTCCAGGATTTCCATTTTGAACATTCTTGTTTTCACGTTGCGACATATCAGAAAGGATCTTCTTCACATACAAAAGAGCTGCCTTCCCCTGTCCTTTAAAATCCTTATCTACAAGTCCTATATCAACAAGCTGTTTAAGTGTCCTGCAAGCCTTTCCATTTGAGCATCCTATGCTGTCGCTGATCTGCTCAATCGTGTAGATAATATATACTCGGCCTCTTTCATCAAACCATTTATTCTCTGCAGACAGACTCATCCTGTCCAGTAACAGGCCATAAAGAACCTTGGCATCACTTGTAAGCTCTTTAAACCTTGCATCTGTAAACAACAGCTTCGGTACTCTGATAAAACTGAACAGATCCGCTTCCTGACCATAGAAATAATCAAACTCAGCCATTTATACTAATTCCTCATTTCCTCAAGAATCTTACGGGTGCACCAGCCTATACATGGCCAGTGCGCTCCGTAAGGGCAGTCTTTCACACACTTTTTACGCGTCTGCTTATTTCTTCTTATGACGTAAAAGCACTCAGAATACCTGGTGCATACGCCCTTGCTTGTTCCAAAAAAGCACTTTTTACAGTCCTTTGGTTTATCAGCCGCGTATTTTTCCATTAGATTGCTTCGCCTCCGCGATCTCTGTGAGGCTTAGACGCTGCATGCTCAAGTGTTCCTTTCTTGATATCAACTTCCTTATCCTTCATTCTGTCTTCATACTTCTCCGCTAGCTCAAACACCTTTGCATCTGCATCATAGTGATATACACTGTCTGTGAGCTGGTCTAAAGGATCCACTGTTGTGGCATTTACCTCTTTTACCATGTTCTCAAGACTTGCCGTATCGAATTTTCCATTGTCAGGAATGATCAACACCTCATGAATACTGCTGGGTAAAACAAAGAAACTACCACCCACTCTGTCTGCAGCCTGGTTCATAAAGTCCTGATATGCAAGAACACCTGCGCCATGGACATTTCCTTCAACAGAAGCTACAAACATCTGCTCCTGTTCAGGTGGAATATTTAGACCAAGCATTTCAAGATCTTCAACGCCCATCTGAGCAGCAAGAACTTCGCCCATTCCCTTGATGACCAGCGGTCTGATCTCAGGAGCGTTCTTTAATGCATCTTCATGAAGCTGATCTGCAGATATACCATAGGTATCAAGCATCTGATTTGTTATAAGAATCGAACCTACTCCCTCCGGGGTTCCTCCAACCACAAATCTGTACACAACGGCCATATCTTCAACAGACTTGTGTGGTACAGTCTCAAGCATTCCCTGGTTTCTTTCTGCAGAGACAACCTCGATTGCCAGCTTATCTTTCATCTTTTCATAATCTTTGAAGGCTTCGACATCAAACTCCGGTCTGTTGCTCAAAGCATCTCCTGCCATCGTTGCGGCCTTGTCCACAACATCTTCATAAGCAGTGCCATCTTCATATGCCGCATAAAGGCTGTCTACGTTGAGATTTACACCTATTTCGCCATCTGTTTCCTTTACTGTAAGAGCCTCATAAGAATCATTCATCTTCTCGACGTTCCTGGCCTCCACTTCAAACTCTTTCCCGGTGTCTTTCTCCAACTGCTCTTTTACATCATTTGCAAGATTTTCCTTGAACTCTTCGTAATTCATCATGTATCCTCCTATGAATTGAATAATGGTTGTGCCCGATTTTGGGCGTAGAAAAAGAGCAGTCATTCTCTTTAAGAACAACTGCCCTTTATGTAAAATCCATATTCAAATATCCTGCGTGATGATGTCCGGTTAACAGTATCTACACCAGCGCTACACCAGGCCTACACCAACTGCCATTTTCTAATGTGAATTTATGTAGCGAAACGTGTAATTTAAGTTTCCAAACAATCGCGAAATAACGGCTCGCGTGACCTTATGTAATTATACGTGATTAAGGAGAAGTCTTTCGATTCCTAGTTTCATATAAATTTCCTTCTTTCCTCTAAATATCAGTATTTCAAAGTTGCCAACATTCGTTTTGCAACTATTATTGCAACTTTTCTACTATTCTTTTCGTGTCCTAATATATCTTATCGTAAATCAATCAAAATTCAAGCATTTCATATAAGAAGAAAACTTTTCTGTTACTTCAACAATTGTCTCCTCACTTTCATGCACATAAGTATCAACAGTGACCTTAATACTGCTATGTCCAAGGATTTTAGAAAGCCTCTTATAATCTTTGCTCATCTCACAAAATCTCGTAGCAAATGTATGCCTCAAATCATGCATTGAGAGAACTTTTATTCCCGCCTTTTCAGTCATCTTAATTGTGCGGATTCCATGATTTGTTTTTGGCGGCCCCCATGTCCATTTTTTCAAGCTATAACGGTATTCAAGTGTCCTTCTAATATGTATCTCTTTCTTTTCAAAATCGACATTTTTCCACTGAAGCCCAATCAGTTCAGACGTTCTCATCCCCGTCTCCAGAATCAGTCTAAACTGCGGATAATTTGCATAGTCCTTTGCAACACTTATAAATGCTCTTTGCTCATCAATAGTAAAGAAATCTATTTCTTTTTTTACCTGTATCGGCATCTTAACACCATTCTTTGTAACTGGTGTGCGAGTAATATATTGATTTTCAAAAGCCCACCAAAAGAATGTAAGGTTTTAATTTGTTTGAATATGATTTAATAAGCAGATATGCTGATTCTATTCTATTTCACATAAATCCTATTATCGAAATGTATCAAGCCCAGGATAAAACGTGCAAATAGCTAATCTCTGGTTCTGACAAAGAAAAAGATATTTTGTCTGCTTACTATTAACGTCTTTTTCTCAATATCGTCCTCAAAATCTTCCTTTGCAGGATATATCTCATCCCACTGTTCAATCCCCTGAGAGGGCATCAGCACCTTTGGCTGAATCCACCATCTTACTGATTTCTTCTACATCTTCAAGTCTTCCTAATCTGTAATTCATAATTTTTCTCACCTCGTAATTATCATCATGTCATCATCTTCATCCAGCATGCTCCAAGGCACCATTAAAAATCTTTATACCTAACAAAAATCCCCGCAATCAACTATATTCGTGTTGATTACGGGGATAACAGCCAGCATTTATCTAATTTTCCTACTTACCTAAAATCTAAAGCCATATCCAATCAGTACTCATACCTTGCTCTGAAACGCTTTAGCGTAAGCATAGTAACAATAAGGCTTATAACCTCTGAAGCAGGCCACGCTATCCACAAGCCTGTTCCTCCAAGAAGTGCTGTCAGTCCATACAGACACGCTACCAGAATGAGAAATGTTCTTACGAATGAAAGCATTCCGGATACAAGGCCATTTGAAAAAGCGGTAAAAAGACCTGATCCAAAGACATTTATTCCTACAAACAGGCAGCCGGGAAGTGAAAGTAAATATCCTGCCTGACAAATCTCATAGAGCTCTGTCCCGGGTTCAAAGAACACCGATATCACCGGATTTTTCACAGCAAATAACAATACGCAGCAGGCCACTCCGATCAGAATGCACCAGGTCATGCTGAGTTTATAAACCTTCTTTCTCATCTCAGTATTTCCGCTTCCGTAGTGAAATGAAAAAACAGGTTCAACTGCCGATGTCAGACCCATGAACACCATCATGATAAGTGTTTGCAGGTAGGTAATTATTGTAAGAGCACTGATTCCTATCTCACCATAGCATCGAAAGGCCAGGTGATTACTAATAAGCACTGTGACACCCTGCGCCAGGTTGGATACCATATCGGAGGAACCGTTAAAGCAGATTTCTCCCATTTCTTTCAGGTCAGGCTTTGCCAGCTCCAGCTTGTATGAGCTCTGCTTGGTAATAATATAAAACCATACAGCATATACGATAGTGATGCAGTAACCGATCACCGTAGCTATGGCAGCACCATGTATGCCCATGTTAAACCATTTCATGAACACATAGTCAAGAACGCAGTTTAATACTCCGCCTACCATGATAACAACTGCTGCTACAACGGTTTTACCCTCGCCAATAATAAGAATGCCCAACTCTGTCTGCATGATAATTGCAATTGAAAAAGTGCTAAGCCCTATGTAATACGGGCGAAGATATTCAATAGTTCCTTCTGTTGCTCCGCAGAGCCTCATGATCGGGTCAGCAAAAACAAGACTTATTACTGTAAAAATAACACCTATAAGAATTGTAAAGACCATTACTCTTGAAAAGGTCTCGCCTGCCTCTTTTCGTTTACCCTCTCCTACCTTCTTAACTATCATGGCATTGCCACCGGTGCCGATCATGACTCCGGCTGCAATAACTAGCGAAATAATAGGATAATACAGATTGATGGCTGATATAGCCAGCTCTCCGATAAACATCTTAATGAAAAGACCATCAACCGTCTGATAAACAGCTATAAACACAAATACAAAAATACTGGGCGCAATAAATTTCAGAAAAGACCATAAAGTAAAGTCCTGAGAGAGTTCCTGTTCCTGATCCATAAATTATACCTTTCTACTGAAGATACCCTTTACGATATCGAAGATATTCTTCTCGTTCTTAATCTTAGCCTTAATCTCACGGATAGTGATATCCTGCTGAGAATTATGGGTCACCATGGTCTGAGCCAGTTTAATGTAAATCTGCTCAAATTTTTCAATACTCTCATCTTCATAGCGGCTTGCTGCATAGTCTATCATAAGCTGAAGACCATCTGAGCCATCCAGAATCTCCATATCAAGAATGGTCTGAGATGCAGCCTGGTTCTGTCGCACGTCAACTGTCTCGATATTAAATCCGTCCATTCCACTCATATCACGGATATCCTGCTGATACAGCAAATATGCAGATTCACCGTTAGCTACCTGATTATGAAGATCTACATAAGGATAGCAGCTGTATTCTATTCCCTTTTGAACCTGCTCGTGGACATCAGCAAAAACATTACGCAGAGTTTCGTCGTCATTGAAGCGGATACCTATAGGCAGATCTCTGAACAACAGACCAACTGTGGTCATATTCTGCATATCCTCACGTCCGTTATATATCCAGCTAAGCTTAACATTCGGAGCGTTGTTGTAAATTGAAATTGCAAGAGCCGCAACAGTTATGAAGAACTCATTTCTGCTGATCTTGTACTCTCTCTCAACGGCGCTCATCTGAGGCTGCTCAATTTCCAAAGAAGCCATCAGTTCGCCCATTTCATTTTCACGGCTGTTCTGATCAATATTGGGATAACATGACCATTCCACATTGTCATATTTATCCTCAAAATATTTCCTTGCCTCCTCATAGAACGGATTATTAACAGCATCCTCTCTGCGTTTGAGCATCAGGTAATAGTAATCAGGATCTATGGGCATTTCCATAAATGCTTTTCCTACACCTTCAAGGAAAACTTTAAGACTTGTTCCATCAAAAAGTGAATGGTGAACATCGAAGAAAGAATACAGCGCTTTCTCTGTCTCAAAGATACGGGCTCTGTACATTTTACCGCCTATAAGCTTGAAGGGATAAACCAAGGAATCCCTGACATACTTAAACTCAAACTCGGAAAGCTTCTCCACTGGAATAGGCTGGAAAATATCAGGCGTATATCTCTGAATAAAATCACCATCTTCGTTGTAGTCAAATGTAGTAAGAAGAGCAGGATGAGCCTTGATCGCAGTCTCCATGACTTCACAGAGCTTTTCTGCTTCTATCATCTCCTTATCAAGCTTCATAAGAGAGAACAGATTATACATGGTAGAATCCGGAGTATAGAGCTGATAGTCGATCATGTACAGCTGCTCAGCTGTAAGAAGATGCGGGCTTTCCATGGAAAGTGCATTAAGCTCATCGGGGTTACCCTCTTCATTGTTAAACTGATCCTCATAGAGCTTAGCAATTTTCTCAGGAGTTCTTCCTCTGAATACCATGCCCGCATTCAGTCCCGGAAGGACTTCCTCACATGCTGTAATAAGCTCGATAGATGTCAGGGAATCTCCACCCATCTCGTAAAAGTCGTCATTTATGCCCACACGGGATAGCTTAAGTACCTGTGCCATCTTTTCACAGAGATTCTTCTCAACTTCATTATTAGGCTCAACATAATCACTCATGAAGTCGCTGATATCCGGAGCAGGCAGACCATTTCTGTCCATCTTGCCGTTTGCCTTCATGGGTACAGAATCAATCTTCATGTAATATGCAGGAATCATGTAATAAGGCAGACGCTTCATAAGCTCCTGTCTGAGACTCTCTGTATCTACCTGAATATCTGCTGTATAGTATGCGCACAGGAAGCTCTTGTCATTCAAATCAAATCCGCGGGCAGCTACCCAGTCGATGCCAAGCACCTGCTTGATGGCCGCTTCTATTTCCGCAGGCTCGATTCTGTTGCCGTTAATCTTGATCATGTCGCCGCTTCTGCCAAGCAGAATAAGGTTACCGTTTTCATCTTTTCTTGCCAGATCGCCTGAGTGATAGAAACCATTTACAAAGTGCTTTTCAGTCTCTTCGGGCAAATTGATATATCCTCGAACATAAGGATCTTCAAAGCAAAGCTCACCGGTTTCTCCCTCAGCAACCTCATTGCCATCTTCGTCAAGGAGAACAATCTTGGTATCTACCATAGGCTGACCGATGGGGCATGTTTCATATGACTTGTCGATAGGGAAAAAACCTACCGCATAGCCACTTTCACTTGCTGCGTAGATATTGATAACATCAAGATTTTTAAGATAAAGGTTATTGGCAGGCTCACTTCCTACAAACAGCATTCGAAGGAAAGGTCCTGTCTGTCCACCAAGCTTCCTTGCATAGGACGGTGTAAGGAAGGTTATTGTTATACGCTTTGTCAGGAAAAACTTTGCGAGAGCCGTAGGATTTTTAATTACAGCATAAGAAACGATATAGTTTTTGCCGCAGAATACGTTCAGGCAGGCCAGAATAACTATGACCGTGGCAACAAAGTTCATAGGCGCAAGAGTTGCAAGCCTGTCATTTTCATTGAAAGAAGCTTTGCCATCAACTTTAATTGAATCAATTGCTCTCTGCAGATTACCATACTCATGAATAACGCCCTTAGGATTTCCTGTTGTACCTGAGGTGTAAATAGCATATGCAATATCATGGGAATCAGGATCAACGTGGCCGGGAATCGGATTTTCTGTCATAATCTCTTCCCAGTTGCTGCCATTTATCTCTGCCTTACAGCCGCAGTCCTTTTTAATATACTCGATTCTTTCAGGGGCATAGGTATCTTCAACAAGCGCCCATGCTGCGCCTGCCTTCCATACACCCACCATGGCTATTACAGGTTGAACACCTCTGGGGAGGTTTATCAATACAAAATCCTCTTTTCCCAGTCCCTTCTTCTTCATCCAGGCATATACACGACCTGTCATGTCATCAAACATGGCATAGGTCAAACCCTTTGAATAGACATCATCAAAAAGAATCGCAGCGTTAGGTTTCTTTTCAGTAAACTCCTGCAATCTATCAATTATTGTACTCATGTTTTACCCCTCATATCGAAATACTACGAAACAATACAACATCTAATTATATCATTTACAATTTTTCGTATTTATTAAATAACCATTAAAATCGTGCAAAATAGGGGGATTTTCCCTACTTAGTCGCTTCTCTGATAATCTAAATTCGTTATTTAAAATTTACTAAAATCCATTCACCTTTTTTATTTGAGCCCACTCTCTTTACTACGCCCTTTTCAATCAGCTTTTGTAGTTCTCTTTTAACAGTAGCTTCAGAGCAGCCAAGTTTGTCTCCCATCTCTTTTCTTGTCATATCAGATCTCTGACGAAGCAAATCTATAATTTGCTGCTCCCTTCTTTCCAATTTTATCGGGTCATTTATCGGGTCATTTATCGGGTCATCGTGACCCTGTAAAAACTTGCCACTGATATGCATCTCTCTATTATGGAGTTCATGTTTCTCATCAAGTAAAAGATTTCTCAGAAACTTTTCGAGATACTCTGTGGTCTCGTAAATTCCATTTTTAATATCATTGTAATTTGCACGAACCAAGGCATTCCTAAAATACCATGAATTCTCGGCAAATAATGAATTCTCAGCGTCAAAGCCAAGCATTCTCAGATATTTGATAAAAAATACGGCCGTGGTTCGGGTATTTCCTTCTCCGAAAACATGTATCTGCCACAGTCTGGATACAAATAAAGCAAGATGATGAATAGTCTCATCCATGGTTAGCCCATTGTATCTAAAATCTCTTTCCTGGGAGATATCGTAATCAAGAGTCTCTTTCAAGGCTAATGCCCCACCATAAGAAACAGTGTCTCCGTTCAGGACCCATTCTTTCTTGGTTATATTGTAATCTCTCATTTTCCCGGCATGATCATATATTCCCCAAAATAGTTCTCTATGGATGGCCACATACTGTGCTGGCGAGAATGTAAAAGCCTTCTCTGAAAGAAGCTTGGCAATTCTTGCGGAAACCTTGTCAGCTTCTTCTGTTCTTGCCCCTGTTTCTTTTCTTCCTTCTTTTGAATCATAATAACTGTTAATAAGCTCTCCGGCTTCATCAACAGAAATCGCTCCTTCTATGCTCTTTTTAGCTGTATCATACAGATATTCTGATGGCTTAATCCCATCAACATCCTGCAATCCGATAGCCGCAGACCATGCCTGCCCAAGTTCTCTCCTGGACGGTGGAAGATTCTTTATATATTGTTCAAACGGATCTTTTTCTATATCTTTCACAACTGCTCCCCTCGAAACAAATGATTCAATAATTATAGTGTATTCGTAGCAACGAGTAATTACAATATCAAAGCTGTTTTCTTTAAAAGATAAAGAGCCGTCATTCTTGTTTAAGAACAACTGCTCTTTATGTAAAAAAGTTGGTGAAATTAGTAGTCCTAGGACTACCCGCGTGATGATGCCGAATTTTTAGTTTCTACGCCCCAAAAACGCCTGTCTTACACCAATTGGTGTAAATCTATGTGATTTTATGTTAAATTACGTGAAATAGGCAATTTCGGAGATGCGCTAAATAACTGGTTATGTAACGATATGTGACGAAACGTGACAATCGAGGGGCGTCTCGATTCCTAGTTTCATATTTGTATATTTCTCCTTTAAAAAAGCTTGTTTTTTCAGTATGTTTCAACATGAATTACAGGTCGAGCGCCGCAACTAGTACCACGGCACAGAAACCCATGACATAATATCACATTTCAGTTCAATAATAAAGGTTGTCCATTTTGGACAACCTCATTAAATATTTTATATCCTCTTTTTGCTTATGCCCTTAATAAACGTCTTTTTTAGTTCATTCGGTTTATAAAAGAATTGTTGTTCTCCTTTACTCAATCTTTTTTCATCCCTTTTAATCTGAAGGAGATCGATAGTACACAGAAAATCTGCAGCCTGAAGGAGACGATATTTCTGTGGTTCAGCTTTTCTAAATTCAACATTTGATAACTGAATAGAGAATATAGCATTAAGAATCGAACCAAGCTCTCCTTTGATCATGAAAAACAAAAGTCACTAAATAGTAATCTCTTACATCCCTTGTTTCTCCAAAATCACCTGACTCATCTATAAAAATGCTAAGTTCTCTCATCGTGGTTAACTCCAAAAAAAATGACGGGAAATTCTTCCCGTCTGCGGTGATCCAAAGAGCTCTCGCTCAGATCAACATTATAATAACATAAATGAGCTATTTTTTCAACATTTCAAACATCTCATTGTTGATTTTCAGCCCACAATTACTCTTTATTGCTATTTCCCAAAAACATTTCCTCAGCGGTCTTCCCAGGATAAAAAGCTCGTTCCTCTTCTCTACTTGAATCCCTTAATCTCAAAAAATGCTCATTCATTGATCTGAAAACTTTTTCTACTAAATCATTTTTTCCTTGTTTTAATAAACCCTCGATCAGCGGCTCATAATCCTCATAAACTCTTAATTCTTCACCATCTTCATATCTCAGCTCAATATGCGTATCCTTAAACAAATGATTGTTGACTACATATTTATACTCGATATCACATGCATTGGCAGTATCAATCCAATGATGGATTCCATCCCATCGTACTTTTGTATAGAGATTTGCTGGAGGTTGATCATCATACGCATCATACTCATATGATACACAATAGTTCTCGTCATCATAGCTCTCATCATTATCGTAGTAATACAGATTACCCTGATAATTTGGAGCTCCTGCTCTAGCTAGAATCCCCTTTTGGCCTTCCCAAGTAAGTCCAAAAAAATCAGTCCATTCAACATGCCTTAATTCAAATTGAGCAGCATCTCGTTCTATTGAATAAAAATCTGGTTTTAAATCTTTATCCTGACCATAAAAGCCCGCACTTCTCCTAGCCCTAGTCTGCAGATATCTTTCGCTCTGTTCATCAGAGTTCTTCAATGACCACCGCCATCTCTCTGGATAATATTTGATATAATCATCAAAATACTCTCTTATAGCTTTTCCGCTCATTACATTCCCCCGCTTTCAAAAAATATATTATTAGAATATATATTATACTAATCAAATACTTCCACTATTGTCAATATCAATAGTATAATTACTATATTATTACTAAATAAGGACAAAATTATGAACGAAAACTATGGCGAACAAATAAAGAACTATCGCGTAAATCTTGGCATGACACAAAATCAGGTAGCAAAAGAGCTAGATGTTACCCCCGGCTATATAAGCAATGTTGAAAAATGGCGTACTGCCATGTCCCTTAGGCTTCTTATTTATTATTCCAAGCTCATGGGAATAACCTTAGACGAGCTTGTAGGAAATATAGAGCCAAGCTATAAAAAATCGGCTATCGACAACGCTCTCTGGACTGAAATAAAAAAACTAGATAACATGCAAAAAGAAAAGCTTCTTGAAACTATCAAAATATGGCAAATATAATAGAAAAAGAGCCGTCATTCTGTTTAAGAACAACCGCTCTTTACTCTCAACAGTGTTGAGAGTTTTTAGATTCTTATGTAATATTTTCCACTGAAATTAGTAGCCCTAGGTTTACCCGCGTGATGATGCCCAAATTATAGTTTCTACACCAGTAAAACTCCGCCTCCGAGCCAATCGGGCTAAAAATAAAGCGGTGTCACGTAGATGTCCACGCTACTATATAATCTGAAGAATGTAGCGTGCCTATTTCGCATTTACTGCATTTTCTTATCTAAATGACATTGGAATGACCTAGTGGACGGAGTCATAAATAATATGGGTTCTTAAATGATGTTTATCCGGTTCTTGTCTTTAACTCTCTTCTTACATCTTCTACTACCTTGTCTTTGAATTCTTCGTAGTTCAACGCCTACCTTCTGAAAGTAAATAGTTTCAGGCTCAAAATGAGCGCAAAAAAGCAGCTACCTCGTTTGAGATAATCTTCTCTGTCATTGACATCCCCGGACGGGTTTGTTTTGTGTTAATCAAAGTACTTAAGACTAAGTGACACTTTCTTCAAGTATTAGGGCTCATTTTGAAACGGTTGGTACAAACTCTAATTTCAACTGCATCCCTAATCCTTCTGCTATCCTTTTCATCATAGCAAGGCTGGGATTTCGTGTTCCATTTTCAATCCTACTAATATCAGCTTGAGTAATGCCTGTTTTTTCAGCAAGTTCTTTCTGCGTAATATGTTGACTGTTGCGCGCATCAATCATCGCTTGAATTATATCATACTCCGGTTGCAATACATCATATTCCGCTTTCACTTCCGGATTTTGCAGAGCTTTCTTTTTATAATCTTTATAACTACTCATGACAATACCTCCGTTCATAATCAGATTTATATTTTTGCGCTAAATCCAAGTCTGCCTTAGGAGTCTTTTGTGTTTTCTTGACAAACCCATTTGTTAATATAGCCTTTTGCCCCACGAAGAAGAAATAGAAAACCCTTGTAATATTTGATCCTTGCTTTGTCCGAAGTTCAAATATTCCATCTCCCATCGAACCTGAATACGGTTCACGAAGCTTTGGACCATTTGTTTCCAACAAATCAATTGTCCTTAAAGTCTTCGCCTTTATCTTTGGCTCTAACGAATCCAAAAACTCCTGAACAGGACACTGACCTTCACTAGTATCATAAAATTCAACTTCAAACATTTCGTTCTCTCCTATAATAATATGTCGTATTCAACATATTGTCAATCTCAGCATACCCACCGGAATATCGATCTATCTCTTGAATAGTTCCCTTAAGAATTTCCTCTTTCTGAGTATCATGCCATCTAACTTTAAACTTTACTCATTTTTCCATCCTCGAAATAGTCGGTTGTTTCAAAATTTGTTGTCTAGCAATAATCTTCTTTATTGTTTGTGAATAATCCCGTTTCTCCTCATACTTCCCTCGAGCAGGAGAAAAGCATTTATATGTCACTATCATCTCAATTTTCTGACTTACCTTTTTTAGTTCTTTGTACGGAGTGTATGTAAATGTCCCCTTACAATTCTTTTCATAATATTTTCTTTGCTTAACGATCCTTTTGTTATAGCAATCCTCACATAACGGTTCACACCAGCGGTCATTCAACAATGGTGCATTCATACGTCCACATGAGATACAGAAAAAACCAGAAATATAGTCATATTTTGATTCCAGGTCTAGCACTTCCATAGGTGCACCGTTTGAGTATAACCTTAGTGTTCCATACTTTTCCTTTACCTGCACCCACTGAAATTCTTTCAAATAATGATTTCGAATCAGAACTTCTCTGTATTCCTCTAGCATTATTTTTCCAAATGCACGTTTCCAGCCAATAGGAACATCGTCATACATTGTATAACTGTAGTCATTAACCTTATTCCCATACCAATCAACCAGCGCTATCCAGGGATACCTTTTTATCAATTTCTTGTTTCTAAGGATTTTAGTTTTTCTTCTTTTTGCTTCACCTTTTCTGCTCACACTAATTACCTCTATCAAGTAAAACTTTCTCTTCTTTCGACCCCCCCCAAAAAAAATATACTTATAATATATATACTATACTAATCAGATACTGTCCTTCAGTCAATACTAATAGTATAATTATATATATCATTAATAAACGAGGTGTATTATGAATGATAACTACGGAGAACAGATAAAGCGTTACCGAATCAATCTCGGAATGACTCAAAATCAGGTAGCAACCGAATTAGATGTCACACCTGGATACATCAGTAACGTCGAAAATGGCAGAACTGCTATGTCACTTAGACTTCTTATCTACTATGCCAAACTTATGGGAATCACACTTGATGAACTTGTTGGAAATTTAGAACCGGACTACATAGCATCATCCATCGACAACGCGCTAATGGCTGAAATAAAAAAGCTCAATAATGAGGAAAAAGAAAAGCTTCTAAAAACTATTAAATTATGGAAGAAATAATGGACATTGGGACAGGGTTTGTGGTCCATTAGAAAATTAATTTTGCCACAACATCATCTTCATTCGTATATATAAGCAGATAAGAAAAACAACCATTTCACTTTACGTGGCTTATGCTTCACGAGTGGCAGGAATAGTTGTTACGTGAAAAAATAGCATCTACAGCAAAGGTGACGACGTTTCACCGAAGCCTAGGGATGCTATTTTTTTATTCAGATACATTCATTTAGATTTAAGATAAAGATATCTTTTACCATGTACAGAACATCATTATTCAGTGTATATATCATTTCATAAATCCTTTAATTTAATCCCATTTTCATCCTTCCAATCAACATTGCCATTGGATGTATGCCCCATTACAACCGCTGAGGCTGCTGATGGAGCATTAAATTCGTAATCACGTTGAAATATCCTATCAACTATCGTCCCATCATTCTCCAATTGCTGTCGTAACCTGTAATATGATTTACCCCTAGTCTCAAATGATGGTACTGTACCGTCAGATACCCTGGAGCCTTTAAGAACTGTAATTCCACCAGCACTTATAAATCCCTTTGCCTCTGCCCCAGAGCCCTTACAGAAAAGATACTTAGTATCATCTGCTGCTTGTGGAATTGCGGTAAGTACATTGTAGCCCAGCGTTGCTATAAGAATCTTTATATTATCTGTAAACTCTTCCATAGAAGCAATTTGAGATTCTTTCAGCACTGTTTTACTATAGGTATTCTTTGTAAGAACTATATAACGACCGCATTCACGGGCAATCTTCACTAGGCGATTTTCAAGATAACGTATAAGAGCCTTATTAAGAGCACTTCCCACAAAAGCTACAGCAGTATTCCAATAATAATCTTCTTTATCGGACTGATAATCTCTCAAATGCTGTTTCAGTCTATCAAGAACATTCTCTGCTTCGCCAATATAAACAGAGTCTCCTCCATCTTCTTCTTTGCAGAACAGAAAGTAAACTCCTACTCCCTTGATGTCATCTCGCTCACATTCAGCTACTTCGGTGCGCGGAATCTTAATTGCCTTGCCGTTCCAATTAGACAATTCTGCAGTTATTAAGCTTTCTGCGGTTCCATTCACGAGAAATAATTCAATTGATTTTCCATACATGATAATACTACCTTCCTAATCTCAAAACGCCGAACGCAACTTATCGGCTGAAATATCATAATTCTCTAAATAATACTTATATTGTTCTGATTCTAAGAATTCTTTTCTTAACCCCACGCGAGCTATAGGTTCAAAACAATATCCATACTTTTCAATATACGGCATATAATCACTAGTATCTGCACAAACAATGGTTTGAGTATTCTTGGCACTTTTATTCCCAAGACGAAGTCTTAATTGTCTTACTGCTAATTTCTTAAAACCTTTTTCAAGAAAAATATAGTTTTCTCCACCCTTGTGCGCTCTTGAATCATAAACCAAGCAATCTGGCTTCTGCTCCAATATACGTTTCATCATATTCTCCTCACTTAGTGTAAGCACTCTACCATCATCTATCTTGTCTATTAATTCCTGTACTCCACATTTTCTACCATCTACAATAATTAACGGCTCATCATTATCAGTAATAGGAATAGTACTGGTAGCATCATCATAAGCCCAAAAAGTAATAATATTGTTGCTTGCACCATGCTTTTTTATTTCTGCTCGAGAAGTATTGGGAGAATCTGCCCAATAAGAAATACGTTGATCAGGAAAAAGCTTCGAATACCGCCCCCTGCATTCCCTTAGATTTCCTGCATGAAGTTCATAAACAGATTTACCATAAAAACTCTCATTGAATTCCACACATCTATAAAAATCAAACTCATCAGTCACATATACTGGTAAGTTCTTATGCTTATATATAGCCCTCAAATAATCATTGCTTTTAAAAAATTCACCCATCCTGCGATACCTAAATCCCCTCTACTTCTCAATTTTCACTTTCTTTAGTATATCATTTAAGAAAAATCCTTCAAAGGCAAGCTCTCCAAGTGGATTTGCTAACTGTGTTCTAAAGTTCGTTGTCTTTTAAACTAAAACTTGTCTTTTATAAAGACCACTTTCAATCTGGTGCCGCAATACATTGCTAGACCACCCCTGTTCGATACATTGATTTGCATACTATAAAAACTCATCTGTATCCCTTGACCAATTGTTTTCCAATATTTTCTTCACATAGAACAGTGCCTTCTGGGGATTGTTTTTACAATTTCCAAGTATCTGTACATGGTGTCCCCATGATATAAGAAAAATTATACTCTGCTCCAAATCGTCAACTGCTCTATGTAATATTCAAAATACTTAAATATATGTTAAATCCATTGTTTTTATCGGCGAAACACGTTAATATACATGTACAAGGTAGTACATAATACTATTGGGGCTGGTCGTAAGACCCGGGTCCAACGATACGGTGTGGGTGTCCCACACCATTTTTTTGCTATGGAGACTGTATGAAAGAAATAAGCATTTTTATTGATGAATCATGAGATTTGGGGAAGTTCAATAAAAAATCTCCATTCTATATTGTTACGATGGTTTTTCATGATCAATCATCAGACATCACCGCTTGTTTGGCTTCACTTGAACAAGAATTATTATACCTCGAATATCCGAACCACTGTCTTCATACAGGTCCTATAGTTCGTATGGAGGATGAGTTCAAGGAAGAAAACATCGTCGTAAGAAGAAAACTTCTCATAAAACTTCTTGAAAATAGAATAATAGTTTCGGCTCATGCGCATTTCTTGTGATATCAATGGGCATAATAATAGACCAATACTGGCTCTGTAATACATAAAAAGCAGCAAACCATTTATTGATCTACTGCTTTAAGTGCAAATAAAAATATTCACCTGTTACTTCTGAAGCTGCTTTGCTATGATTGCATGCTCTTTGCCTTGTATACCACTAGCTGTAAGAGCTTGATCCAAAGTCCATTCATATTTTCCATCTACAGCATCAATATCAAGCTTGATATTTCTTCCGCCTGGATATGGGCTCTTAAGTTCAACCTGACCTTTAACTCTGACAACCTTGACGTTTTTTCGGTCAAGACTCTTGTAATATGGTTGCAATATCACCATCAATACATATACTTCTATCTGCAATTTCCTCTGGGCAGAATGATTCACCATAATTTAAGCAGGCATATACCGCTTTTTCATTTGCCAGCGTCATCTGCCAGAACGGATACTTTATTATTACGGGCGTATTAGCTCCTACTCCCAATTCAAGATAAAGAACATGAAGATTCTCATGTCTACGAATAAAATCAGAATATGCTGCAGATGCCCTATGCCATCCTTCATCTTCGACAAAAGAATCATCAGCTCTCAAATTCATAGTCATATCAGAGCCGTCACCAGGACACTTTGGAATCAGTTCAGTTGGTATCCTCATACTGATTTTTCCATCCTCTGGAAGTTGAAAAACGCCAGTTTCATCCAGAATAAAACCTTGGGCTTCCATAGCTTTCATAACCCAATCTTCATTGTCATAGGTTTTCCTGACCCTCGGATCAACGCTTTGAAACAGTCCGTAATCTCCCTGGGTATAGAACAGTCTTTTCTTATCAAAGCCAGACCTTTGAAACTGATGATCAACATTAGTTGTGATCACAAAATAATCTTTTTCTTTAACCAACTCCAGCAACATTTCATATACAGGCTTTGGTGCTTCCATATAGCGGTTGATATAAATATTTCTAGCCCAGTAGGCCCATGAAGTTTCAGGGTCTAACCGCATCACATAAAATCCACCGGAATACATGTCATGAAAGCCATACTGCTCTTCAAAATCAAAAAAGTACTTCTGAAAGCGCTCTCCGCTGTATGTAAATCCTGCAGATGTGGATAAACCTGCCCCTGCACCAATAATAATTGCATCTGCTTCATTAATCTCTTTTTTCAGTCGGCTTATCTGCTCTTCTTTGCTTCCCTTCCCATAGGACATGCTTCCACTAAAATATCTCACAGCATTCATTCCTTTCTTTATAGTTTCCTGATAACCGTTAGGCATATCACCATATAAGTTTTTCATAAATGGTCTTATCTTCATCTTTGAAAACATTGAATATCACTCTTTCTACCTTACCAGGATTTTCACGAAGCCATTCTGACACAGTCTTAACGGCAATCTCAGCTGCTTTTTTGTTAGGAAAATGAAATACCCCTGTCGAAATACAGCAAAAAGCAACGCTCTTCAGGCCATTTTCAGCACACATATCCAAAGTGTTTCTATAGCAGTTCTCCAAATCCTTTTCCAATTCAGGAGTAAGTTTGTATTGGACAATTGGTCCTACTATATGAATAACTTTCTTTGCCGGAAGATTATACGCTTCAGTGAGCATTGGAACGGCGGTCGGCTGCTCATAATCTCTTCCATATCTGATTCGAAGTTCATTCATCTGCCTGTTGCACTCAGCTCTTAATTGCACTCCTGCAAAAGTATGGATACAGTTATCTATGCATGTATGCATCGGGACAAAACAACCGAGCATCTGCGAATTAGCCGCATTAACAATAGCATCCACCGAAAGTCTTGTGATATCTCCTTGCCAGATAGAAAGTCCATCCCTGATAACCGGGATGTCTGATAGATTCACCACACCCTTTTCAGCCGCTCTTTCTGTCAGATATTCATCCTGTACTTTCATTACTTCAGAGGACAATTCTTTTGGCATACGGATGTTCATAAGTGACCTTAAGATTCGTCTTTTATCTTCCGTACTATTTGGAGTCTGTAATTCCTTATATTCATCTGAATCTGCCTTAAACGCTTCTACGAGATAATCAAGACGTTCGTCCTGTGTTGTATTCTTTGACATATTTCACATCCTTCTAAAAAAAGACTCTGAAGTAAACACATCAGAGTCTCATTGTTAAGCTTCTTTTGCCAACAGTTCCTGCATTCCGGATCTTAAATCATTAAGAGTGTATTTTTT
>NZ_SVFW01000055.1 GCF_015056685.1 Butyrivibrio sp.
CTGAATTTAAAATGTAGAATACAAAATCATGTAAAAAATAATTGATGCGATAAATCCAATAGGAATGTAATATTTGAGCGCCTGAGTAAAGCTTATAGGGAGATTGCCTATAAACTTACCGGTCTGACCATTCATGGCAAACAGGAAGTTTTTGTCATTCCAGGTTGTGTTTAGAATGTAGACCGGATAGAGAGCATATTTGCTTGATGAGCTGCTGGTGCTGCAGTCCTCATGCTTAGTCCGCAGTGAACTGTAACCGTTTATAGTTGCCCTGAAATCTGCGGCAGCAGAAGCAGACATCCTCTGCAATGCTCTATCCTTGCATTCGTCAGATGTTACATTGTATTTATTGGCAAGAAATCCTGCAAGATAGCCCATGTTAAAAGGAACCATGGTCGTGTGATCAAATGGTTCAAGAGATTCCATAAGGTCATCCGGCATTTCTTTGGAGCCATCAACAGGTACTTTCTCGAACTGTTCGCTTCCTGCCCTTGAGATGTCATAGTATTTGGTCTCAGTGTACATATACTTAGAATCAGACCAGGTCCTTACCTTTGTTCCTTCAAAAGAGCCGGAGTATTCCTCTGTTGCATCAAAAAGCCAGAAGGGAACATAGACACCTTTTATCTCATCAATGTGATTTTTCTCTAAAAAGACCTTTGGAACAAGCCTTTTTTTCTTTACATACTCAGTGTAAGTTTTCACAGCATCGTCTTTTGTGAGTTTAAAAGGAATGATGTAGTCAGGCTTAAATTCTCCTGTGAATTTTTCCTTTACAACGACATTGTTGCTGCAAAACGGGCATTTCAGTGATCCAAGAGACTCTGTTGCAAGTATTTCTCCTCCGCAGGATCCGCAGGAGTAGATGAACATTTCATCCTGTGTATCAGATGGAGTTCCGCTACTTTCAGAATTGTGATTGGCAACATAGTCTTTTACATCAAATTCTGAATCGCAATAAGGACATTTTAATTTCTGAGTATGTGGATTAAATTCCATTGCCCCGCCACAGGCGGGGCATTCATATTCTTGTAAAGCCATATTTCCCTCTAATGGATCATAGAATTAGTTTGCTGGTCTTGGAGTTCCACAGTTGGAACAGAAGTTTCCTGTGTTAACAGCTCCGCAGGAACATGTCCAGTTAAGTGCTGGTCTTGGCTTTCCGCAGTTAGAGCAGAAGTTTCCACTTGAAGTAGCGCCACATGAGCATGTCCAAGCATCAGATGCAGGGGCAGCAGCCGGAGCTGGAGCGGCATTTTGAGCCTGAGCTCCCATGTTAAAGAGCTGACTTGCGTTCATTCCGCCAGCCTGTGCAGCCATGTTCATACCAGCAAATGCCATCATAGGACCTGTTGCTGTGTTCTTTGCAGCATCCTGCATAGCCTGAGCCTGAGCACTGGCAATAGTTGCAGCAGCCATATTAGGATTTCTTAATGCGCCTGCTCTCTGAAGCTCTTTGATTGTCTTTTCATCTTCTTCAGAAGCTACTACTGAGCTTACGCCAAAGCTTGAGATCTTTATTCCGTAAACCTTAGTCCACTTATCAGAAAGTACTTCGTTAAGTGCATCAGCAATCTCTGTTGTGTGAGCAGGAAGCTGACTATAACGGATTCCCATAGCGGAAATTTTTGCAAATGCAGGCTGAAGAGCAGTAAGAAGCTCACTCTTAAGCTGAGAATCTAGTTTGTCTTTTCTGTATTCACCTTCCACATTTCCACAAATGTTCTTATAGAAAAGGATAGGATCAACAATCTTGTAGCTGTATTCACCGTGACACTTAATGCTTGCGTCAAGGTCAAGTCCGATATTTGTATCTACAACACGGAAAGGAACAGGATTAACTGTGCCATACTTATTTCCGATGATCTCTTTTGTATTAAAGAAATATACTCTCTGGTCTTTAGGAGTACTTCCGCCAAAACCTACACGTTTAGCAAATTCTTTAAAGCTGTTTACAATGTTTTCGCCAAGGTCCCCATAGAAAACTGAAGGTTCAGCTGAAGTATCATAAACGAATTCGCCTGCTTCTGCGCAGATTTCTGTAATCTGTCCCTGATCAACCAAAACAGCACACTGTCCTTCATTTACAGCGATGATAGAGCCGTTGGAAATAACATTCTCAGAGCCCTTTTTATTTGAACCTTTTCCTTCTTTCTTTTCACCTTTTGTAAGGAGTACGTCGTTTGTAAGAGACGGACAATAAAAATACTCCCTCCACTGATCTGCTAAAACATTACCACCTGCAACGAGTGCAGCCTGAATAAGCCCCATAACTTTCTCCTTTCATACGAAAAACAATAGTTGTCTGATAATTTTATAGACATTTACTATTTTCGCACAAAACATAACAAAATACTATTTCTTTTTGCTCAAAATAACTGATGCTGATACAATTATGTGGATGAAAAATACACTTATTTCCGAGAAGAAACTAAATATCTATAAAGCCCATGGATGCAAGGGAAATTGCTATAAGTGCACAAGAAAATGTTCTGACGCCGAACAGATAGATGTTCAGAGCGAGGTGATAGATGGTGACATAGATAAAAAATATGACGCCTATGGTATCGCCATTGATCTTGGTACGACAACTATCGCTGCGGCGCTTGTGGGATTTGACTTTAAAAACCAGGCAGGTGAAGTGGCCCTCACAGCATCATGTGTGAACCACCAGCGAAAGTACGGAGCTGACGTGATCAGCAGAATAGATAGGGCATCCGATACTGAAGCAGCCGAGGACTTAAGAAGGCTTGTGACCCAGGATATATGCGGCCTGGTAAAAGAGCTTTCGGTGAAAGCAAAATCTGAAGCTACAACAATCTGTATTGCAGGAAATACTACAATGCTTCATCTTTTAAGAGGCTATAGCGTTTCAGGTCTTGGAAAATACCCCTATGAAGCAAAGTCACTTGACCTTGAAGCTTTTACGGGAGAAGAGCTGAGCCCTGATCTTTCCGGCTATAAGGTGACTCTTTTCCCAGGAATATCAGCCTTTGTAGGGGCAGATATTGTAGCGGGGATATATGCCCTTGATATGGTAGAACACCCTGATAAGAAGAGCCTTATGGTGGACCTTGGAACAAACGGCGAGATAGCATATTTTGACGGCGCCAGGATTTACGCCACATCAACTGCAGCGGGCCCGGTATTTGAGGGCGGAGGGATTTCCTGTGGTGTCCCTGCCATAAATGGTGCAATAAAACATATAAATATAGGAGATTTTTTTCCTGAATTGGATATAATAGGTAATGATAAACCTATAGGTCTTTGCGGGACAGGAGTTCTTGAAACAGTATCGGAGCTCTTAAGGACCGGGCTCATGGATGATACGGGGCTTTTGTGCGACCAATATTTTGAGAGCGGTTATCCTCTTACCAGGGAAAAAGATATTACCATAACTCAGGGCGATATCAGAAATGTTCAGCTGGCCAAGGCTGCCATTTATTCCGGTATAGTCAATATCTTAGACGGAAGAGATGCTGACAGTGTCTATATTTCAGGAGGCTTTGGTTCCCACATTGATATAGACAGGATAAAGAACCTCAAAATGTTCCCTGAAGAATTGGTGCCAAAAGCTTTAGCAGCGGGAAACACTTCTCTTAAGGGATGCATCAAATATCTGGTGCAGGATCTTATGGGCGATGGTGAGAAAGCTCTTTTGGAAATAAAAAGAATAACTGAAATTTCTGAGGTGATTCAGCTGGCAGAGCTGGATCAGTTTGACAGTGATTATATAGAAGCAATGAATTTCTAAAAAAGGAGATAAACTTATGCTAGATGAAAGATGGGTATTTCATGATGATGCAAAGGCGCAGGACCTTGGAAATGGTGTGGTAAGGCGTGTACTTGCTTACAGCAAAGACCTTATGTGCGTTGAGAATACTTTTGAAGAAGGCGCGATCGGAGCTCTTCATCATCACCCACACACTCAGATCACTTATGTAGTAAGCGGCAAATTTGAGTTCAATATTGATGGAGAAAAGAAAATTGTTAAAGCTGGCGATACAATGCTTAAGACAAACAGCGTTGAGCACGGCTGCGTCTGCCTTGAAAAGGGAGTTCTTTTGGATATCTTTAACCCTATGAGAGAGGATTTTGTATGATCTGTGATACATGTGCCAATTATGTATACGATGAAGACTGGGAATGCTATACATGCATGGTAAATATGGATGAAGATGACTACTACCGCATGATGTCTGGGAATCGCTCAGAGTGCCCTTATTATCAGGACAACGATGAGTATAAAGTTGTAAGACATCAGATGTAAGCGGAGGAGGAGATTTATGAAAATAGTTTTAGAACACTTAACTAAGAGATTTCCCAACAGGAACAAAAAAATAAAGGATGATGTGATTGCCGTTAATGACTTCAATTTTACTATACCTGACGGCAAGCTGATCGGACTTTTAGGGCCATCAGGCTGTGGAAAAAGTACAGCTCTTAATCTTATTTGTGGACTTGAGAAACCTTCAGAAGGAAAAATTTTCTTTGGTGAGAGAGATGTTACAGAGCTTGCTCCTGAAAAGAGGGGCGTAGGTCTTGTATTCCAGAACTATGCTCTTTATCCACATCTTACTGTCTATGAGAACATAAAATTCCCCCTTGAAAATTTCAGAGGCGATAAAAAGCTGACCAAGGAAGAAATGGATGCCAAGGTAAAAGAGGCAGCAAAACTTGTTCAGATAGAAGAACTGATGGACAGACGTCCAAACGAGATGTCGGGTGGCCAGCAGCAGAGAGTTGCTATTGCGAGAGCCCTTGTAAAGATGCCGCAGGTTCTTTTGCTTGATGAGCCCCTTTCCAACCTTGATGCAAGACTTAGGCTTCAGACAAGAGAAGAGCTTAAGAGGATCCAGCTTGAGACCGGTATTACAACTGTATTTGTAACCCATGACCAGGAAGAGGCCATGAGTATTTCAGATATGATCGTTGTTATGAAGGCCGGCGTTCTTCAGCAGATGGGAAAACCTCAGGATATTTATGATGATCCTGATAACCTTTTTGTCGCAAGCTTTCTTGGAACACCTCAGATAAATGTTTTCAAAGGAAAGGTCAAAGAGGGCAAGGTTTATATTGGTGAGGCCCCTGTTCTTGATGCAAATGGCGTAAAAGATGGTGACGTCTATGTTGCCATAAGACCTGAAGGATTTATCCTTGATGAGAATGGACCTTTTGCCTGTGATTATGTGAACCGCGAGATAATGGGCAGAGATACAAGTCTTATCGTTTCACATCCTGATTTTACAGGTGAAAAGATAAGAGGAATAATCTCATCTGACGATGAAGTTAAGATTGATGACGGCAAAGTCAGATTTTCACTTAAACCAAACAAAGTATTTATTTTTGATGGAAGTTCAGAAGAGAGGATAAGGCTATGAAGAAAAACCTGACTGCATGGCTTTGTCTTTTGCCTGCAATTTTGTTTTTGGGTATATTTATGGTTTACCCTTTATTTGATGTATTGGTCTATTCATTTGAAGAAGGCTATAATTTTGCATCGCAGAGCTTCTGGGGAACAGGACTCTACAACTATTCATATGTACTCCACGACCCGTTTTTTATCCAGGCTCTGAAAAATACTTTTATCATAGTAATAATTACGGTTCCACTTTCTACCGGAATCGCTCTTTTAATTTCCCTTGAACTTAGTCAGATAAAGGTTTTGCGGGATTTCTTTCAGACAGTTTATTTCCTTCCTTACGTTACCAACACTCTGGCGGTAGGACTGGTATTTATGATCCTCTTTAAAAAGACTGCTTATTCCGACGGACTTATATCCATCCTGATACAGTTTTTTGGAGGCCCTTCTGTTGACTTTATTGACGGCCCTTACGCAGCAAAGATGTTTGTTATGTGCTTTTACACAATATGGATCGTAATGCCCTTTAAGATACTGATCCTTACAAGTGCTCTCGCATCAGTAAATGAGATGTACTACAAGGCAGCAGTTGTTGATGATACGCCAAAGTGGAGAATATTCTACAAGATTACACTTCCTATGATATCCCCAATGGTTTTCTATCTGGTAATAACAGGCTTTATCGGTGCTTTCAAGGCATACAGTGATGAGGTAGCTCTTTTTGGAACCGACCTTAATGCTGCAGGAATGAACACAATAGTTGGTTATGTATATGACATGCTCTATGGAAACAGCGGTGGCTATCCATCATATGCATCAGCTGCGGCGCTCATTCTTTTTGCCATAGTATTTACAATTACAACCATAAATCTCATGGTTAGTAGAAAGACGGTGTACTATCAATGAAAAATAAAACCAGAAATGTGATAATTTATGCCCTTCTTTCAATTTGGGCTATCATAGTGCTGTTTCCTTTTTACTGGATGATACTTACTTCCATAAAAAGCTACAGCTCATACAATTCTGAATATGTCCCAAAGTTCATAGCTCTGAGCCCAACTGTTGAGAACTATGTAACAGCCTTTACCGCAGTTCCGCTTGCAAAGTATTTCTTTAATACTATTGTCTTCACGGTTGTTACCACAGGCATGATGCTGGTTGTGGTGGTGCTTTCGGCATTTGCCTTTGCAAGGCTTGATTTTAAGGGAAAAGACCTTTTGTTTTCTCTTTTCCTCTCTCTCATGATGATTCCAAACGAACTTGTTATCATCACAAACTTTGTTACTATCACAAATTTAAATATGAGGAACACCTTCTCGGGACTTATACTCCCGTCAGTTACTTCAGTGTTCTACATATATCTTTTAAAAGAGAATTTTGAGCAGATACCTGAAAACCTCTATAAGGCAGCGAAGGTAGACGGAACTTCGGATTTCAGATATCTTTTCAGGGTCATGATCCCGATTTCCAAGCCTACGATAGTTACCATAACTATCCTTAAGGTCATTGAGTGCTGGAACTCTTACGTATGGCCAAGACTTATTACTGATGATCAGAATTACTTCCTGGTTTCCAATGGAATTCAGGAGATCAGGGAAAACGGATTTGGGCGAGAAAACGTGCCGGCAATGATGGCCGCAGTAGTTGTAATATCTGTGCCACTCGTTGTCCTGTTCCTCGTTTTCAGAGATAAGATCATGGAAGGAGTTGCCCGCGGGGGAACAAAAGGCTGAGCTAAACAAGAAATATCAGAAGCTTTATAGGTATTGATGGGCAGATGAAGTTACATAATCGCTTCGGGGACGTTCCCACTTCGTTGCAAACGTAGCGGTACTAATATCCCAAAAGACGGGATATAAGTACCGGCGTTTGCAAAGACCCCAAAGACTGATTATGAAACAATCATCTGCTTACCGATAGTCTATGATGCTTCTGATATTTCAGAACGGAGACGTTACTATGACTATAAATGTGAAAACTATAACTCTATCAATATTTGCAGCAATTGTGCTAACGGGATGTCATGGTTCTAAAGGTGGAAGTGAGTTTAATATACCGGAATCATTTGATGAATCGAAAAATATAGAGATAACATTTTGGGCAAAAAATGATACAAATAAGGTCCAGACAGAGATATACAATAAAGCGATAGATGACTTTGAGAATATATATCCGAACATAACTGTGAATATGAGACTGTATACGGATTATGGCAAGATCTATAATGACGTAATCACGAATATATCAACCAATACAACACCGAATGTTTGTATCACATATCCTGATCATATTGCAACATATATGACCGGAAGTAATACGGTGGTACCGCTTGATGGCTTATTTGCAGATGAGAAATATGGACTTGGCGGAAGTGAAGTTAAGTTTGATTCTGTGAGAGCTGATGAGATCGTGCCTGAGTTTTTGGATGAATGCATGATCGGAGATCATCACTATGCAATTCCTTATATGAGATCTACTGAGGCCTGTTATGTGAACAAGACTTATGTAGAGGCTCTTGGATATGAGCTTCCTGAGACACTTACCTGGGATTTTGTGTGGGAAGTCTCAGAAAAGGCCATGGAAAAAAATGCCGATGGGACCTTTAAGATAAACGGGCAGCAGGTAATGATCCCATTTATCTATAAGTCAACAGACAACATGATGATCCAGAGTCTTAAGCAGCTTGGAGCAGATTATTCAGATGCTGATGGGAACATTTTACTTTTTAATGACAGCACAAGAGAAATTCTCAGAACTGTAGCAGAGCATACAAAGAACGGCGCTTTTTCCACATTTAAGATCTCGGGATATCCTGCGAACTTCTTAAATGCAGGACAGTGCATATTTGCTATTGACTCAACAGCAGGTGCAACCTGGATGGGAAGCGATGCTCCACTTGTTGATATTGCAGAAGACAAGCTTGTGGATTTTGAGACAAAAGTCATGACTATTCCTCAGTATGATCCGTCAAACCCCAGAATGATCTCACAGGGACCGTCAGTGTGTGTCTTTAATAAGACGGACTCACAGGAAGTCCTTGCTTCGTGGCTTTTTGCGCAATATCTTTTGACTAATGACGTGCAGATTGCTTACTCAGAGACAGAAGGCTATGTTCCTGTCACATTAAAGGCCCAGAATGCACCTGAATATCAGGATTATATTGCCAAGGCCGGGACTGATGACAATGAGCATTATCAGGTAAAAATAGATGCTGCGAAGCTCCTTATGAACAACACCGAGAACACTTTTGTCACACCGGTGTTTAATGGCTCCACATCTGTAAGAGACGCGGCAGGACAGCTTATAGAAAATGTTACCAAAGCGGTTCGAAGAAAGAAAACAGTTGATGATAAATTCATTGATGACCTCTATGAGGAAGTGAAATCTCTTTATCATCTGGATCAGGGAAGTACCGGCTCTGCAAATAGCGGTCAGAAAAAAAATCTCGGGCCACTTCCAACTGAATCGGTGGCATTCTTAAGCCTGCTTGTAATTGCCTGGGTTCTTATAGGAACTTTTGCCTTAAAAGATAAATTAAAGAATAAAACCAAATAAGTGTTTGTATTTTATTTATTATTTAGTATAATTTCCTTGTTTGGTATTGTTAGACATCGATAGTAGATGTCTCATAACTTTTTTATATGGAGGGATATTATGAAAAAGACATTGGCAGTAGTTTTAACAATGGGTCTTGCTCTTTCATTCGTAGGATGTGGAAGCAAGGCAGCTACAGAGACTGCAGAGACAGCAACAGAGGCTGTATCAGAGGCAGTTGAGACAGCAACAGAAGCTGCATCAGAGGCAGCTGCAGAGGCAGTATCAGAGGCAGCAGAGGCTGTAGCAGATGATGCTAAGTCAGAAGGCGTTATGACATACGCTGAGTTCGCAGCAGCAGAGCTTGAGACAGAGGTTGTAGTTGAGACTTATGTACAGGCTAAGCAGTCATGGTGGGAAGACAAGGCAACATTCTACACACAGGATCAGGACGGCGCTTACTTTATCTACGAGATGGCTTGCTCAGAGGATGATTACAACAAGCTTACACCTGGAACAAAGATCAAGGTTACCGGTGTTAAGTCTGAGTGGTCTGGTGAAGTAGAGATCGTTGATGCAACATACGAGATCGAGGAAGGCAACTTTGTGGCAGAAGCTAAGGACGCTACAGATCTTCTTGGCAAGGATGAGCTCATTGACCTTCAGAACCAGCTTGTATCTTTCAAGGATATGACAGTTGAGTCTGTTACATTCAAGAACGAGCAGCCTGGAGATGACATCTATGTTACTCTTTCAAAGGATGGAGCAAGCTATGATTTCTGCCTTGAGTACTACTTAAATGGTAGCGACGAAGAGTTCTACAACCTTGTAAGTGGTCTTGAAGCAGGCACAGTAGTTGATGTTGAAGGATTCCTTTACTGGTACGAAGGTGCTAACCCACACATCACAAAGGTTACAGTTAAATAATTTTGCTTTAGTAAGTAATGCCCCACAGCGTATGCTGTGGGGTTTTTTCATTTTATGATATACTTATTCTGACTGGAGATATTACTGAAAGGGACATGTGATGATAAAAGAGATACATATAGATACATTGGAAGAGCTGTTGCCTCTTTTGACAGAGCAAGAGTACAGGCCTGACCTTGACAGGAACAGAAGTCCATACGTATATCGTGGAATGTCGGATTCATCCTTCAAGATGTACACGAGCCTTAGCAGAAACTGTAAGGGCCTTCAAAAGCAGCTTGAGCCGGCGATACTAGAAAACTTTGCCAAATATGCCATAAATGATGAGCCTTCAATAGGCCATTCCGTCTGGAGGCAGATGATCCTCGGGCAGCACTACGGGCTTCCTACAAGGCTTCTTGACTGGACGCAGTCAGCACTTGTTGGACTTAACTTTGCAACTACAGAGGAAAACCTTGAGGAAATGGACAAGCATGACTGCATGGTCTGGAGGATCAATATGTCAGAGCTTGTTGATCACCTTCCTGAACCTTACAAGTACGCGGTGAACAGAAAGCATTCAACCATTTTTACCGTGGACATGCTAAAAGAACTGACGGGAAACAGCCTAAAGCAGTACGATACTGATATGGGAGACTCTTCCATGGTAATAATCGAGCCCCCATCACTTAATCAGAGGATCATAAACCAGCATTCATTCTTCGCTGTAGTACCAACAGGAATCACAGATATTGAGAAATTCCTTTCGGACAACACAGAAGATACTGTCAAATATATTATTGATAAGAAACTCAGATGGCGCGTCAGAGATATGCTCGATCAGCTCAATATGAGTGAGCGTATTGTTTACCCGGGCCTTGAAGGCCTTTCAAAGTGGATTGCCCGCCATTATTATGTAAAATAAATTAAAGAGAGAATTGCCATGAGTGGATACAACATTAAAAAAGACCAGGTAGAAACAGTACTGGATAAAAAGTTTTTGAGATTATACGACCTTCATTATGAAGAGGGAAGACATTATTTCGATGCTTCCAGGAGACCTCTTGAAGAGCTTGCAGCTTCCATGACAGAGGAAGAATTTAAAAAAATGATCCCTGATGCGGTAAGCTGCTTTGTAATAATAGAAAAAGAGGGGAAGGAGCCTGAGCTTCTTTTATCCTATGAATACAGGTATCCGACCGGAAGATTTCTTTTAGGAGTGCCGGCAGGACTGGTTGATCCTGAAGATAAGGCAAAAGAGAATCCGCTTCTTGAAACAGCTAAAAGAGAGATATTTGAAGAGACAGGAATAACAGTCAGGGGTGACATAGACAAAATGTCAGTTGTGAACCCGCTTGTTTTCAGTACTCCCGGAATGACAGATGAAAGTAACGGTCTTGTTTCTGTAGTTTTGCGCGACCCTGACTTATCTAAAATGACTCAGGACGGAGCATTGGGACAGGAATGTTTTGACGGATTTGTTTTTGTCACAAAAGAAAAAGCGCGTAAACTCTTAAAAGACGGAGTTGATGATAACGGACATTTTTATTCAGTTTATACATGGGCAGCAATGATGTACTTTTTGTCTGACATGTGGAAATGATGTCTAATTGTTTATGAAAAGAGGGGAATTATGAAAAAGAAATTTTTGGCATTACTTACAAGTTTAGCTTTAGTATCATCTTTGGTTATTGGCTGCGGAAAGCAGGAGAACACAGACGGTGCAACTGATGCTGCATCACAAGAGGAGAGTGTCCAGGAAACTGCAGAAAGTGAAAAGGCTTCTATTGAGCTTGCCGGAACCCTGGATTTTGGATGGGCTGTAGATCATATTTCAGATGAGGATTTTGGTGAAATGGCTCAGATCCTTGACGATGAGGCAATAGAAGATCTGCCTGGTGACAGCAGATTCCAGAGAGTTTACGGTGATCTTAGCATGGAAGTCAGCGTGTGGGATCTTCTTAGCGTCGGAGAGGGCAACAAGGACTATAACGACTATGGAACAGTGATCGTTACAGGCTCAGGGAAGACCAAAACAGTCTTCCCTGAAGTAAGACATGGGAGATGCCCGGCGGTAAATGCTGATTTTGATGAAAATACAATGTGGCTTGTGGGCGAGGCTATTTCAGAAAATGGCGTGTATGCAGAGATTCCGTATCTCTTTACAATTGATTCAGCAGGTGCTGAGTTAATTTATGCTGTTGATCCTGTTCTTGTTCAGAATAAGCTTCTTGAAATGCTTTCTGTAGAGTCAGATGACAGCACTATCTCTTTTAACTATGACGGAGATAAGCTCTACAGTATTGAGAATCCGGGAAATGTTACAAACATCTGTCTTGGTGATCACATCAGCTACTATTTAAACTCAGGTAATGACCTGATGGTGAAGGTTACTCCTGGTATTAAAGTCTCAGGAAACGATGATATCAGCTACGACAACATGCCTACATTTATTGCAACCGTGGTGCCGTCTATGGGTAGCGAGGGTGTATACGATGACTTTGAATTAAAGGCGCTTTCAGCTCTTTCTTATAACAAAGTTGACCTTGATAATCCAACAGCTCTCGATGATGCTATTTCATCAGCAATATTTAAGTCCAATGCTGGTGTTTATTACGAAGGCGAGCTTGCTGCAGAAGGCCATATCCTTATGAGCAGTGAAGAAGAGGGGCCTCAGGTTAAAGCCTACGTTCTTTCAATGTATGGTGAATATGAGTTCCAAAACGGAAACTTTGTTAAATGCGCAGGAAGCGGAGCTATTCCGACAGTTATCACGTTTGTCTTGAATGACTCCAAGGAATACACTATCGTGAGTTATGAAGAGGCTGAAGACGGAAGCGACTTTGTTCCTTCTATCAAGAAGATGTTCCCTGAGGATCTGTGGGCAAGATGCATATCAATTGAAGAAGATGATATGAGCGAGCTTGAAAAGATGGAGCGAGGTTACGCTGAAGAGTATGTAGAGAGCATCGGAAGAGAAAACGCAGAGATCGGCGATTATGCAGACTTTGAGTACACTTATGATGATGCCTACAATATATCTGAAAAGGCTGCAAATGCCATGCTTGAAGCTCAGAGCACAGATCCTTTGGTCGGAAAATGCCCTATGTGGTATGGAGATCGCGAGGTCGTGGAAGAAGGAATCAGATACTTATACAAAAAAGAGTATGATGAGGCAGCAAAGAAAGTTATTTTCAGCAAAGTAGAGCAGGAGTCAGGAAAAGTGGTTGAATCCGCTGAGTACGATGCATGATAAAACGTAAACGAACATAATTGGGGGATGCAATGTACAGAGTCGCAATATGTGATGATGAAAAAAGCTCTGCTGCTGAGGCGGCCGGACTTTTGGAAAAATACAAAAGATCAAAGCCAGGGCTGGAATTTAAGCTTGATATTTTTAACTCATCCATAGAGCTTTTGGGGGCAATGGAAAAAGAGAGCTATGACATTTATCTTTTGGATATATATATTGATAAGATGAATGGCATAGAAATTGCTGATACCATAAGGAAACGTGACTATAGCGGTCATATCATATTTATGACTACTTCCAATGCCTTCTACAAAGAGGCGTTCAGGATCCGCGCTGTGCATTATCTGGAAAAACCTATCCTTGAGGAGGAGTTTTTTTCAGCAATGGACAGGGTTTGTGTGGAAGAGGAAGCGAAGTTCCTTACAGTGAGGGATAGCGGCGAAGTGAGCAGGATTCCTGTGGACGAGATACTTTATATTCAGTCTGAGGACCACTACAAGAGAATCCTGACGGAGAAAAAGAGCTATCTGGTAAGGAGTACCATGCAGATGCTCATGGACGATCTGGGTGATGTGCCGTATTTTTATCTTCTGGGTAAAAATGTCATCATCAATTTAAAGAAGGTGCTCAGAATTACCAAGATAGTGATCGTTATGGAAGACGGAACGGAGTTTTCAGTTCCAAGAGGAACCTACAGAGTGATAAGCGAACTTGTTTTGAAGTATAGTTTCTAAAATATTCGTTGACACTGCCTGAAAAAGAAAATAAGATAATAACCATAGTGGCAAGGGCGCCAAAACAATGATCTGAGTAATCGTTTGTTTTGTGCGCCATTTTTGTTAGGAGGGAAAAATGAGCAAGTATACCAGAGAGGATATCATACGTATTGTTGACGAAGAGGATGTAGCTTTTATCAGGCTCCAGTTCTGCGATCTTTTCGGAGTTCCCAAGAATATAGCGATTCCTTCAAGCGGACTTGAAAAGGCTCTTGATAACAAGTATGCCTTTGACGGAATTTCTGTTGAGGGATTTGTCAGAAATGAAGAGAGTGATATGTATCTTTATCCTGATCTTGATAGCTTTGATATATATCCTTGGAGACCACAGGCAGGAAAGGTGGCCCGTATGTTCTGCAACGTCTACGCTGCAGATAACAAGCCTTTTTCAGGTGATCCAAGACACGTTTTAAAACAGGTAGTTGAAAAGGCTAATGGAATGGGACTTAACATAAAGGTAAATCCGCTTCCGGAGTTCTTTTTATTTGATTACGACGACAACGGCCAGCCTACTACAGGCACCAAGGAAAGGGCCGGATATTTTGATGTTGCGCCTCTCGACCAGGGCGAGAATGTCAGAAGAGAGATCATCCTTAATCTCGAAGAGATGGGCTTTAATATTTCGTCCTCACATCACGAAATTGCGCCTGCTCAGCATGAGATCCAGTTTGGCGGAGAAGAAGCTGTAAGAGCAGCTGATATGGTCATGACTTTCAGAATGGCAGTTAAGACTATTGCCAAAAAGCACGGCCTCTATGCCACATTTATGCCAAAGCCTGTGGAAGGCATAAGTGGCTCCGGAATGCATATGAGCTTTATTGCAGAGGATAAAGATGGAAAGAATATCTTTGCAGGTGAAAGCGGAGCCCTATCCGAGACTGCAAAACAGTTTGTTGCAGGTATTCTCTATCATGTAAAGGGAATGACTCTCATAACTAACCCTATTGTAAATTCCTATAAGAGATTAGTGCCCGGGTATGATGCGCCTGTTGATATATCCTGGTCTTCAAATTCGGCAAACAGAAGCGCACTTATACGCATATCGAGTGATCTTGACCTAAATCCTCAGGTTGAAGTAAGAAATCCCGACGCAACCTGTAACCCATATCTTGCCATAGCTCTTTTGCTGGCAGCAGGTCTTGATGGTATTGAAAAGAAAATGACACCACCTGAAGCTGTTTCCACAAGAAATGGCGGAGCAGAAAAAGAACTCGATGTCCTCCCCCTGACACTTGGAGAAGCAATTTATGCTTATCAGTCAGACTCTTTTGTAAAAGGAGTTCTTGGAGATGAAATCTACAACAAGGTGCTTACAGCCAAGAAGGCAGAGTGGAAGGAATTCAGAACCTGTGTAACAAAATGGGAAATTGATAAGTATCTCAATAATTTCTGATCGAGGCAGTTTGGGTGAATATTATCGTAGCTTTTGCAAAGCCTGAGGATGCTCAGAACATAAAAGGCATATTGCTGCGTGGCGGATATGACAATGTCATTGCCTGCACCACTGGTGTAAAGGCGCTTTCAGCCATGGAGGATCTGGGAAGCGGAGTCATAGTATGTGGCTACCGCTTAAGTGACATGCTCTATTCCGATCTTGCAGAGGACCTTCCCGGGTATTTTCAGATGCTCATGGTTGCCTCCGCCGATAAAGCGCCCTTTGACAATTTTGGAGAAAAAATCATGTTTTTGCCATCACCTTTCTCCAAGGCAGATCTCTATTCTACGATAAATATGATGATTGAGGGAGTAACTCTTTCCCGTAAAAGAGCAAAGCAAAAAAGACTGAATAAAAGTGAAGCTGATAAAAAGACTATCTCCAAGGCAAAAGAGCTACTGATGGAAAGACATCATATGACTGAGCCTGAGGCACATAAGTATTTGCAGAAATGTGCGATGAATTCGGGAACAACAATGCTTGAAACTGCTGAGATGGTGATCTCTCTAAATAGTATCTAAGAATTACAGTCACCAAAAGAACTGAATATATAAGCGGAGTTGAGGGGATTTGAACCCCTGCGCCGGACGAGCCGACCTACCGGATTTCGAATCCGGACCCTTCAACCACTTGGGTACAACTCCGTATATGACCGCTGCATAATATCTGCAGCGGTTTTTATTATACTTTTTTAGCAAACTAGCGTCAATGGATTGGTTTATATTTTGTTTCGATTTTTATTAGCGTTTTGTTATAGAAGTGTGCGCAAAAACATTATAAAATGTATGTGTAAAAGTGTGTTTTTATAAAGAGGGTTTATGCTAAACAAGAAAAAGATAATAAGAATAATCCCATTTTTCTTTTGGCCGGTAATAATACTAGTGGCTTTCTTTTGGGTATATTCAAATTATGAAAACCTATATCTGAAGAATATTGAATATAGAGGTGCTAAAACCACCTATGATATAGCGGACTCTTTTTTGACATATTTGGGTAATATCGATAATGCCCTTAAGTCCTGCGCATCTTCAGCGGAATACATGATGGCTAAAGGAGCCTCAGAGGAAGAAATCAGGGATTACCTTGTATATGAATCTGAAAACCTTGGAATAATCACAAAAACCGGATCAAGAGGCGTTTTTGGGGTATTTAAAGGTAAATATTTGGATGGCGTTAATTGGAACCCAGATAGTTCTTACGATGCAACCGGGCGTTTATGGTATACCGAGGCAGTCAAAAATGCAGGAAGATATGTGTTTGTTGGCCCATATTATAGCCTTAGGACCCAGGATTATGCGATTACAGTAAGCAAGCTCCTAAAGGATGGGGAGAGTGTTATCGCTTTTACTATTGACTATGTAACATTTAAGGATATGACAACAAAACTTCTGGGAAATGATGAGACGCGTACGGTCCTAATAATGGACGATTCGGGTGCCGTTATCTGTAATTCCAGAGATGATGAAATGGGAGTTGATTACGCGGCGTCAGAAGACCAGTTTCAACGGGAAATTTACAACGCGTGGAGAAATAATCGCGGAAAGAGCACATATCAGCTTAGGAGTGATGGGTGGAACGATGACGACTTTATCATATCTCAGAGGCATTTGCTGTATAACCTCAACGTTCTGACTATTACAGATGCCAATGCTGAAATGGATGAACTGAAAAAGACAGCATCACTGCTGGGAGCAGTACTGTTTTTGGCACTTGTTATCTCTTTTGCCCTCAATCAAAGGAATTACCATAAGGACCATGAATCCTTTATCAATGCCAGAGACCTTAACGCTGTGGCGAACATTTACGGGACAATTGTAAGAATTGATCTGGATAAGGACGAACTTGAAATAATCTTTTGCGGGGACTATAGCATTGCAAGTACTCTTGAGGAAGGACGCCATCACGCACGTGAAACTGTTGCGGAAGTTACGGGTAAATTTGTAGCAGACAGATCATATGAGATGATGAAGGAGTTTATGGATTTTTCGTCATTGAATAGTAGACTGACGGGCAAACAGACCCTTACATTAGAATTTCTAAACTATGATCATGTCTGGTATCGTGGCAGATTAATTGTGGCGGAAAGGAATCAGGATGAGAAAGTCACCAGCGTAATATTTGCGACTGAGATAATCGATGAAGACAAGCGCGTAAGAGATAAGTACCAGTATCTTGCTGAAACCGATCAGCTCACCGGGATTAATAACCGTGGAAGCGGAGAGAGAAAGATTCGCGACCTTTTACAGAAAAATGTCGGCGGAATGTTCTTCTTGTTCGACGTAGATAAATTCAAGCTTGTAAATGATAATTTTGGCCACGATGTTGGAGATGAAGTACTTGTTGGGATAGCTGAGATGATGAAGCGTCTGTTCAGGGGAAAAGACATCGTGATGAGACTTGGCGGTGATGAGTACGCAGCCTATATGCCTGGCGTTTTCAGCAAAGAAGACGGTGAACTTATCATGAAACGTCTTATAGACAGCGTACATGACATGGATATTAAGAGACTTGAAGGAAGACAGATAGATATCAGTGTTGGTGCTGCCATCTATTACCCGACTGACTCGTATTCTTTTGGTGAGTTATACAAAAGAGCTGATAATTGCGCTTATGAGAGTAAAAAGATTCCGGGTTCTGCGGTGACATTTTATGAGCGTGATGATGAAGAAAGTACTAGAAAATAGCATGGGAGCTGGCGCGCGTATTACTTGGCATTAACTACATTTTTTTGTATAATTGTCATTGATATGTGCGACTACAAATAGCAATTTAGCATATTTATTCAAAGGAGGCCTATTCACATGATGAGAATCGGTATGTTGACAAGCGGTGGCGACTGTCAGGCTTTGAATGCAGCAATGCGCGGCGTTGTAAAGTGTATTGCGCACAGTGGTGAGGAAGTTGAGTTTTACGGTTTTAAGAATGGCTATAAAGGTCTTATTTATGGCGATTTTAGAATGCTTACTTCCCATGATTTTTCGGGTATTCTGACTAAGGGTGGCACTATTTTAGGTAGTTCCAGAACACCTTTTAAGACAATCAGGGAGCCTGATGAGAACGGTCTTGACAAAGTTGAGGCCATGAAACAGAACTACTACAAGCTGCAGCTTGACTGCCTTGTGGTGCTGGGCGGCAATGGCTCTCAGAAAACAGCAAATCTCTTGAGTGAAGAGGGACTGAATGTGGTATCTCTCCCTAAGACTATCGACAATGATCTTTGGGGAACTGATATGACATTTGGCTTCCAGAGTGCTGTTGATGTTGCAACACAGGTTATTGATAACATACATACCACAGCAGATTCTCACGGCCGTGTATTTATCATAGAAGTTATGGGACACAAGGTTGGATGGCTTACTCTCAATGCAGGACTTGCAGGAGGAGCTGATGTTATTCTGATACCTGAGATCCCTTACGATATTGACAAGATCTGCGAAGCCATAGAAGCAAGAGATAAAAGAGGCAGCAGATTTACTATTATAGCGGTTGCTGAAGGAGCAATCTCCAAGAAGGATGCCAAGCTTTCCAAAAAAGAGTACAAGGAAAAAATGGCAAACTACAAGTACCCTTCAGTTTCCTACGAAATTGCAGAAGCTATCCAGAAAAAGAGCGGACATGAAGTAAGAGTAACTGTTCCTGGCCACATGCAGAGGGGCGGCGCTCCTGATCCATATGACCGCGTGTTTGCTTCAAGACTTGGAGCAGAGGCTGGTCAGCTTATTCTCGATAAAGAATATGGCTATATGGTAGCTTACAAGAACAGAGAAATTGTAAAGGTTCCTCTTTCTGAAATAGCAGGAAAGCTTAAATATGTATCACCGGATGCCAGCATCATAAAAGAAGCCAAGATGCTTGGTGTCTGCTTTGGGGATTAAATAGTTATAAAAGTTTTGTTATAGGTGGAAGTTATTTTAAATGGGTTATGTAGCTCTTTACAGAAAATTCAGACCTCCTGTCTTTGAGGATGTAAAAGGACAGGATCATATAGTTACAACACTAAAGAATCAGATCAAATCTGACAGAGTTGGACATGCTTACCTGTTCTGCGGAACTCGCGGAACAGGTAAGACTTCTGTTGCGAAGATTCTTGCCAAGGCAGTCAACTGTGAACATCCGGTTGACGGAAGTCCCTGTGGTGAATGCGAGATGTGCAGGGAGATTGCAGCAGGAAACAGCATGAATGTTATAGAGATAGACGCTGCTTCCAACAATGGTGTTGATAACGTCAGAGAGATCATCGACGAGGTTTCCTACTCACCAACAAAGGGTAAAAGAAAAGTCTATATCATCGACGAGGTGCACATGCTTTCAGCAGGCGCTTTTAATGCCCTGCTCAAAACACTTGAGGAACCGCCGTCATATGTTATGTTCATTCTGGCTACAACAGAAGTTCAAAAGATTCCTATCACTATTTTGTCCAGATGTCAGAGATATGACTTCCACAGGATCACCATTGATACCATAGAGGGAAGACTCCGTGAAGTTGTGGATTCTGAAGGCATTACAGTGGAGGAACGAGCTCTTAGATACATCGCCAAAACTGCTGACGGATCCATGAGAGACTCCCTTAGTCTCCTTGATCAGTGCCTTGCCTTTAACTATGGGCAGGAGCTTACCTACGACAAAGTGCTCGGCGTCCTTGGCGCTGTTGATACAGAAGTTTTCAGCAGACTTTTTAATGCCCTCTACAGACAGGATGCCAATGAGGCACTTACCATTTTGGCGGATATTGTAATACAGGGCAGGGAATTAAATCAGTTTGTAAATGATTTTGTCTGGTATCTTAGGAACCTCATGCTTGTTCAGGCATCAGATCAGATGGAGGATGTTATCGACATCTCTTCCGATAATCTGAAAGCGCTAAAAGAGCAGGCTGAAGGAGCGGATACAGATACGATCCTCAGATATATCAGGATTTTTTCCGAGCTGTCATCACAGCTTAGATATGCAACACAAAAACGTATATTAATAGAAATAACATTGATAAAAATGTGCAAACCTCAGATGGACAAAGCTGAAGATGCTCTTGAGGACAGATTAAGAGTTTTAGAGCAGCACGATGAGGAGAACACCAAGCTTTTAAGAGGAATTCAGTCAGGTCAGGTAGCTGTTGTGGCCGGCGCGTCAGCAGCTCCGGCTGGAAAACCTGTTTCCCAGGGACAAAAGAAAACCCTGGACAGGGCAGTTCCTGAAGATATAAAAAGACTTGTAAATGACTGGCCAAGGATACTTGCCAGAATGGAAAACCCTATGAAGACTTACCTGCAGAAAGCAAGGTTAAGTCTTGGCAACAACGATATTCTGCAGATTGTCTTCGACAATAAGCAGTTATCAGATAAATATTCAAATGGTACATCATCTGAGGAATTGCAGGATGTGCTTGATCAGGCTCTTGGGAAACACGTTGAATTTGAGACCAGATTCATAGAGCCACAGGCTGTATTTGAAGAAAACTATGTAAATCTACAGGCTATAAACTTTGATATAGTTACTGAGGATGAAGAAAAGGAGAATTAACAAATGGCAAAACGCGGAGGATTTCCGGGCGGAGGAATGCCCGGTAACATGAGCAATCTTATGAAACAGGCGCAGAGAATGCAGCGCCAGATGGAGGAAAGCCAGAAAGAGCTTGAGACAAAAGAGTTCACAGCAAAAGCCGGTGGCGGTGCAGTTGAGGCAACTGTATTTGGCAACAAAACAGTAAAGAGCATCGTTATCTCACCTGATGCAGTTGATCCTGATGATGTAGAGATGCTTCAGGATATGATCGTAGCAGCTGTCAACGAAGCTATGAAGCAGGCTGAAGAAGCAAGTGGAGCTATGCTTGGCAAGATGACAGGTGGCCTTGGCGGAGGATTTCCTTTCTAATGGATCTATACAGCGGACATATTAACCGACTGATCGACGAACTGGCTTCATTGCCCGGAATAGGAGGCAAGTCTGCACAAAGGCTTGCTTTCTATATTATCAATCTTCCAAAAGACAGGGTTAAGAAGCTGGCAGACTCAATAACAAATGCACGTGAGAATGTGCATTATTGTAAAGTTTGCTGTACCCTGACAGATGATGACATCTGCCCGATATGCAACAATCCAAACAGAGACCACAAGACCATCATGGTTGTGGAAAATGCGAGAGATCTGGCAGCATATGAGAAGACTGGAAAGTTTGAAGGGGTATATCATGTTTTACATGGAGCAATTTCACCGATGCTGGGAATTGGCCCTGGTGACATACGTCTCACGGAGCTAATGCAGAGACTTCAGACAGAAGATGTAGAGGAAGTTATCGTTGCTACCAATTCCAGCCTTGAAGGCGAAACAACTGCTATGTATATAAGCAAACTCGTTAAACCTACGGGGATAAAGGTTACGAGGATTGCCAGTGGTGTTCCGGTTGGCGGTGATCTTGAATATATTGATGAAGTTACACTTTTAAGAGCGCTTGAGGGAAGAACAGAACTATAATCGCACTTAAAATGGAGGAGAATCATGGGAGTAAGAAAAGAACTTGTTGGAAATGCACCTAGCGGAGAGCAGGTACACGCATATCATATCAGCAACGACAATATGGAAGTTGTTGTGCTTGATTATGGCTGCATAATCAGAAACATCATAGTTCCTGATAAGAATGGCAATAAAGTAGATGTTGCCTTAGGATATGCAGATCTTGAGGGCTATTTTGTAAATGACTGTTTCCTTGGAGCTACAGTCGGACCAACAGCTAACAGAATAGCAAATGCAAAATATAGTATAGAAGGAAGAGAGTTCAGTCTTCCTGTTAATGACGGACCAAACAATCTTCATACAGATATGGAGAAGGGATTCCATAAGCGCATATGGAAGGGCGAAGAAAGTGATAATTCAGTTAAATTTACTTTAGAGTCTTCAGATGGCGATATGGGATTTTCCGGAAACAGAGTATTTACACTTAATGTTTCTTTATCAAAAGACAATGAGCTGTCTCTTCATTACCATGCTACTAGTGATGCAAAGACACTTATAAATATGACAAACCATTCATACTTTAATCTTGGTGGACACAACTCAGGAAGTATTCTTGAACATACACTTAAACTTAATGCTGTCGAGTACACACCTGTAATCGATTCAGCAGCAATTCCTACAGGCGAGATTGCTTCAGTAAAGGGAACACCATTTGATTTTACAGAAGGCAAAACAATCGGCAGAGATGTAAATGCTGATAATGCACAGCTTAAATTTGTAGGTGGATATGACCACAACTTTGTAGTGGACGGAGCAGATGGCACTCTCAAAGAGTTTGCAGTAGCTTCTTCTCCGGATACAGGAATTACTATGAAGTGCTTTACAACACTTCCGGGATTCCAGCTTTATGTTGGTAATTTCCTTAAGGCCAATAATGCAAAAGATGGTGCAACATATGTACCTAGAAACGGTTTTTGCCTGGAAACACAGTTCTATCCTGATTCTATAAACCAGCCATCATTCCCTCAGCCTGTATTTGGTCCTGAGAAGGAATATGATACAGAGACTGTGTATCAGTTTTGCTAAATAATCTATTAGTTAACGGAGAAATGCTTTGGCGGAAGTAAGAGATTTTAACGCTTATGCCGGAAAAATAAATAATACCGAAGATGATAAAACATCTTTTACAAGGGAGACTTCATATAAAGAAAAGATCAGAAGCCATAAACTGGCGGTCTTTTTCAGAACAGTAAGTGTTGCAGCAATTGTTATTTTGCTGGTGGCTGCAATATACATAAGCTGGAGAGATAAGGAGTATTCTGAAGCTACTGTTTCGCAGGGAGCCGGCATAACAAATGGCGCTGACGCCAAAGTTATAGGCCTTGGCGGAAACATAGTCCAGTACAGTAAAGATGGTATCAGCTGTATGGACGAAAGCGGCAAAGTCCTTTGGAATCAGACCTATGAGATGCAGAACCCAATAGCTCATACATGCCAGAATATCGTGGCGGTAGGAGACTATAACGGACATAATATCTATGTAAGTAGCTCTAGCGGTGCAATGGGCGAGATCGATACCAATCTCCCTATCAGGGATTTTTGTGTATCAGCCCAGGGTATCGTGGCAGTAGTGCTTGATGGAACAGATGTTACGTGGATATATCTGTATGATTCTAAAGGTAATGCCATAGCTAACTTTAAGACCACCATGAAAGACAGCGGATATCCTATAAGCGTTAGCATATCTCCAAACGGAGAACTTGTCTGCGTTTCTTATATATATCCTGAAGATGGCACAGTTAAAACAAGCGTGGCGTTTTTTAACTTTGGTTCGGTAGGCCAGAACTCAATTGATAACTATGCAAGCGGTTATGACTATCCAGGAGTTGTTGTTCCTTATGTGCAGTTCATGAATTCCTCATCTGCATTTGCTGTTTCGGATGACAGGATAATGTTCTATTCCGGAGAAGAAAAGCCTGTTAGTCTCAGTGAGAGCTTTACAGGAAACGAACAGATACGATCTGTGTATTTTAACGATTCATATGTTGGACTTGTTTTCTCCAACAGTACAGAAGAAGGAACCTATAGACTTCAGGTGTATAACACATCAGGAGAGCTGGCTCTTACATCATACTTTGACATTGACTATTCTGAGATCATATTTAGCAATAAGCAGATCATCATCTACAACGAGGATGAGTGCGTTATTAAGGATATGAACGGACATGACAAGTTTGCAGGTGCTTTTGAAGAACCTGTAAGAACACTGGTACCAACAAATCTGAGAAACAAGTTTATACTTGTGACGGCGGACAGTGTTGATACTTATACTTTAAAGTAAGGATTTAATATGAATTTTGATATTTCACAAGTGGTTTTGACAATAGTTGTTGTCTGCCTGTTTCTTTGGAGAATATCATATGGTAAAAATAATGGCCTGTTTGCGGAAGCTGCAGGCCTTATTGCTGTTTTGGCGGCATTTGCGTCTGTTTACTATGTGACTAATATCGCGGGAAGTGTACTTAATCAGAATTACGGAGTGATAATTCCAAAGATAGGTTATTTGCTGGTAGCGTTTTTGGTTTATAAGATCATGACTGCTATAGGAGATGCTTTTAAAAAGATGAGGAACGTGCCAATATTTGGAGCAATGGACAGATTCCTGGGCGCAGTTCTCGGTGCAGTTGAAGCTGCTGCAATCATATATTTAATAGAATATGTGACAGATCTTGAGATAATATCCAGTACAATAGTGGTTTTGATGCAGCTCTACAGCAGTATTTATGAGGCTTTTACTAAAAGTTTTATAAATAATTAAAAAAAGTGTTGCATTGTAAAATGAGTAGTGCTATACTTTGTCTTACCCGCTGCGGAGGGGACAACCTCAGTAAATAAGCGGATTTTCGACAACTGAACACTTCAGAAAGTCGAAAAAATAATTTAAAAAAGTTGTTGACAAACATCTGAAGCTGCGATATACTAAATGAGTTGCTGCTGAAGAGCACAACAACAAAGCACCT
>NZ_SVFW01000056.1 GCF_015056685.1 Butyrivibrio sp.
AAGGTTAAGTTTGCATTCGATGTTGAGAAGATCCACATCTTCGACAAAGAGACAGAGAAGACAATCACAAACTAATATTAAAAATGGGAAGGCTATCGCGCGAGCGATAGCCTTTTTTTCATGCGTTATGTTATACTTATAGTAATATTGCAAGGAGGTAGACAGATGATTTCTGCGCAGACTATCAAGGGAAGTATAGATGAGTTAGGAGCAATTACAAAAGTTGAGCTTTGTGTTATGGACTTAAACGGTGATATTGTAGCTTCTACTACTGAACGGGAAATGCTTGATATTTCTATAATTACAAGTTTTGCACAATCTCCGGTTGATTCACAGGTTATTGGAGATGTTCATCTGTTTAAGATACTTGACGAAGGTGAGCCTTCTTACGTTCTTTTAGCAAAGGGTGACAGCGAGCACGCATATATGGTTGGCAAGATTGGAGTCAGTCAGCTTCAGAATCTAATTGTAGCTTACAAGGAGAGATACGACAGAAACAACTTCTTCCAGAATCTGCTCCTTGATAATATGCTTCTTATTGATGTATATAACAGAGCACGAAAGCTTAAGGTAGAAGTTAATGTACCAAGAGTTATCATTTTGGTCGAGGTTAAGCATTCCAATGATAATACTGCACAGGAACTTCTCGGAAGCATGTATGCACCACATACAGGTGATTATGTAACTGCTGTCGATGAGAACAGCGTCATATTGATAAAGTCTCTTGCTAAGTCTCAGACATATGAAGAGGTTCAAAAAATTGCAACAACAATTGTGGATATGATGAACACTGAGGCTATGCTCGATGTAAGGGTATCCTACGGAACTATAGTGGATGAACTTAAGGATTTGAGCAAGTCATACAAAGAGGCCAAGATGGCTCTTGAGGTTGGAAGGATATTCTATGCTGAAAAGAGAGTCAATGCCTACAATACATTGGGTATAGGAAGACTTATTTATCAGCTTCCTGAGAGCCTTTGCCGAATTTTCATCGATGAGATTTTTGGTGGAAAAGAAGTTCCGGATGACCTTGACGAGGAGACTTTAAATACAATCAATAAATTCTTTGAGAACAATCTTAATGTCTCTGAGACTTCAAGACAGCTTTTTGTTCATAGAAATACACTTGTCTATAGAATTGAAAAGCTGGAAAAGAGCTCTGGACTTGATGTTAGAAAATTTGATGATGCACTTACATTTAAGATTGCTCTTATGGTAATAGGATATATGAAATATCTGGAAAACAGGTAAAAAAGAAGCGGTTCTGTGAAGGACGCATGCACGTTGACTTTAGGCAGAATAAGGCAACCTTACAACACATGGAAGGTTCTACTTAGTGCTGCTTCGTTCCCGACCTGACACGGTTCGTAGATTTCCATTGCATAAGACCCGATTCTGCACAAAAGGACTGCTACATGCACCCTTCACAAAACCGCTTTATTACTATACTTTGTTTTTTGTATATTGTCAATTTTGATCTATTAAATCTTGAAGACTATAGCTGTTGATGTAGTCATTTACTACCTTATCGAGCCCGGCCCAAAAAGGAAGAGTTGAACAGGAATCCGATAATGGACAAGGATTTCCTTCACTGCCCGAAACACATTCGATAGGAGTAAGGCTTCCCTCAACAGTTCGAAGGATATCGCCAATATTACAATCTTTAGGTTCTCTTGCCAGGCGGTAACCACCATTGTTTCCACGCATGCTAAGTAAAAAACCTGACTTGTTAAGACCAGAAACAATCTGCTCAAGATATTTAACTGTGATATTCTGGCGACTTGATATATCTTTTAGCGAAATGAATTCCCCATTGTCGTGAAGAGCAATATCCATCATGACTTTGAGGGCATAACGACCTTTAGTGGAAATTTTCATTTATATGACCTCTGAAACAATATATAATAAACTTGTGGAAATATGACATGTATATCATATAATAACAAAAAAAGAAATCAATTACTACTATGAAATTACAAGCAAAATCAAGAGTTATAGACGAAGAACAAGAAGATAATAAGTACATGAAAGCTGCAATAGCGCAGGCTAAGAAGGCATATAAACTTGGGGAGGTGCCGATAGGATGCGTTATTGTTTATGAAGGAAGGATTATAGGAAGGGGATACAACAGGCGCAATACAGATAAGACTCCGCTTGCTCATGCAGAGATAACAGCTATAAAAAAGGCAGTTAAAGTCATGAAGGACTGGAGACTTGAAGAGTGTAAGCTCTATGTTACTTTGGAACCTTGCCAGATGTGTGCGGGAGCAATTGTACAGGCGAGGATACCGGAGGTCATTATGGCTGCAGAAAATCCGAAAGCTGGTTGTGCAGGTTCTGTAATGGACATTCTTAATAATCCGGACTTTAATCATCAGGTTACAGTGAAAAAGGGAGTTTTGAAGGAGGAGTGTAGCAAACTATTAAAAGATTTTTTTGTTGAACTTCGTGCGAGAAATAAGGCATTGAAGGAGCAGAAAGGAAATCTCTAGTGAGAGTAAGGATTTTTACTAGCTTAATTGCTCTCGGGATGCTGCTAGCATGTACAGCCTGCGGAGCAAAAGAAAATGACTACACCAAAGAAGACCCGGTTACTATTACATACTTAACAATTGGTGAAAAGCCATCTAATGGAAGGACTGAGGAAGTAATAAAAGAGCTGAATTCAATTCTTGAAAAAGAAGTGAATGCAAGACTTGATGTCTATTACATTCCTTGGAAAGACTATCTGGAAAATTATAATATTGCGTTGGATTCAGGAGATGTTGATCTGGATTTGATCGGTACCGGAAGCGATTGGCTGGATGCCTGGCCGAATGCCATAAAAGGCAACTTTTTACCTCTTTCAAAAGAAATGTTGCAAGAATACTGTCCACAAACATATTCCAACATAAAAAAAGAAGATTGGGAAAAGTGTTCATACAACGGAAGTATTTATATGATTCCGGAGAATGAGTACAAACAGTGGATAAATCATGGATTTGTATACAGGAAAGATCTAGCCAGAGAGGCAGGGCTTGACAAGGTTAAGTCATGGGCAGATCTGGATAAGTATCTTAAATATGTGAAAAAAGCCCATCCTGATATGTTGCCTTGGGATGCGGATGGTAAGACAGTGATACATACTTTGGGCTACCTTATGTCCGTAAGGAAGTATGCGCCTATTTATGAACTGAGCACATACGGAATCTGGGGAGCATATACCGATGATCTGAAAACCATAGTTTCTCCATATTATACAGGCGATGAGTTTTTAGAATATGCAAAACTCATGAAGGATTGGGATGAAAGTGGTATATGGAGAGATGATTTTAGATTTACCGGGGATAACACAGAAGAGTTTTTCTCTGGATATACGAGTGTTGTTCAGCACCATACACAGAAGTATTACTCAGAAATAAAGCCTACAATGGATGTAATGATCCCTGACGCAGAAACGGATTTTTTCTGGTTTGGTGAAGAAAACAGCAATTTGATGAGAAACAGTATTCTCCACGGTGCAATGGCAGTTTACAGTGGATCCAAGAATCCTGAAAAAGCGCTTATGGTATATGACCTTCTAAGAAATGATCCAAGATGCTACAGATTGATCAATTATGGAATAGAGGGTGTCCAATACGAGGTCAATAAAAACGGATTATTGGAAAAGCCCAACGGATATAATGCTGATAGAGATGGAATAGTCATGAATTTCTGGTGGGGAAGAAGGGACGCCCTTGAAATCCAGGATTCCTCATACAATTGGAATGAATACTATGACCTGATTGATACATATGATAGAAATGCCTATTCGTACCCGTGGGATAGCGTTCCTTTTTCAACAGAGGATATCAATAAAGAGATAAAATCCATAGTAGAAGTGTTCGACAAATACCTTCCGGCGATAACTTATGGTCAGTATGATGTGACACCTGAAGAAGAGGTGGAGATGTTCAGACAAGAGCTAAAAGAAGCAGGAATCGAGGAAGTTACTGCAAAGCTTCAGCGAGTTTTGGATTCATATTAAAAAATATCCTACCAAGTAGTGTTTATCTATGGTAGAATAGCGCTTATAAAATTGTATACATGTATAGCGGTTAAAAAGGGTAGGAGGAAAACAATGGTAACAACATACGAAAATGGATGTTTTTTACTAAATGGAACCACACTTGTTTTAGATGACAACGATGCATCTGCAAAGCTTTTTGCAGAAGGTTTTGACGGTGTAACTAAAGAGCAGGCAAAAGAAAATACAATATGTTACGGAATTCTGAAAGCACATAATACATCCGATAGCATGGATAAGCTTTGCGTTAAATTCGACAAGCTTACTTCACATGACATCACTTATGTTGGAATCATTCAGACTGCAAGAGCTTCAGGACTCACTAAATTTCCTATTCCTTACGTTCTTACAAATTGCCACAATTCTCTTTGTGCTGTAGGCGGAACTATAAATGAAGATGACCACATGTTTGGACTTACAGCAGCACAGAAGTATGGCGGAATATATGTACCACCTCATCAGGCAGTAATTCACCAGTTTGCAAGAGAGATGCTGGCATCAGGCGGAAGCATGATCCTTGGCTCAGACTCCCATACCAGATATGGAGCTCTTGGAACAATGGCTATCGGTGAGGGCGGACCTGAACTTGTAAAACAGCTCCTTGGACAGACATACGATGTAGATATGCCTGGAGTTGTAGCTATTTACCTTGAAGGTGAGCCTAAGAAGGGCGTTGGACCTCAGGACGTAGCGCTGGCTATTATCGGAAAAGTATTCGGCGATGGATATGTAAAGAATAAAGTAATGGAGTTTGTTGGACCTGGTGTTAAGAACCTTAGCGCTGATTTCAGAATTGGCGTAGATGTAATGACAACAGAAACAACATGTCTTTCATCCATATGGCAGACCGATGATGAGATAAAGGACTTCTATGATATCCACGGAAGAGCAGCTGATTATAAAGAATTAAAACCTGGAAAAGTTGCCTACTATGATGGTTTGGTAAAGGTTGATCTTGGCTCTATCAATCCTATGATCGCGATGCCATTCCATCCAAGTAACGTTTATGAGATTGATGAGGTGAACAGAAACGCAGCTGATATCCTTGCTGATGTAGAGAAAAAAGCAAAGGTAAGCTTTGGTGATAAGGTTGAGTTCTCTCTCATGAATAAGCTTAAAGATGGCAAGTTCATGGTTGATCAGGGAATCATTGCAGGTTGCGCAGGTGGCGGATTTGAAAATATCTGTGCGGCAGCAGATATCCTCAAGGGCAAATTCATAGGAAACGACAGATTTACACTTAGCGTTTATCCTGCCTCAACACCTATCTATATGGAAATAGTTAAAAATGGTGCGGCTGCAACTATTATGGAGTCAGGTGCTATATTAAAGACAGCATTCTGCGGACCTTGCTTTGGCGCAGGCGATACTCCGGCAAACAATGCATTCAGTATCAGACATTCAACCAGAAACTTCCCTAACAGAGAAGGGTCTAAGGTTCAGAGCGGACAGATTGCTTCTGTTGCTCTTATGGATGCCAGATCAATTGCTGCAACAGCTGCAAACAAGGGCGTTCTTACACCTGCTACAGAATTTGTGGGTGACTTTAATAAATACAAATATCATTTTGACAGCGCAATATACAAGAACAGAGTATTTGATTCTCATGGCGTTGCAGATGACAGTGTTGAGCTTCAGCTTGGACCTAACATCAAGGATTGGCCAAGCATGGTTGCCCTTACAGACAATCTCCTTTTGAAGGTTGTATCTGAGATCCATGATCCTGTTACAACTACTGATGAACTTATTCCATCAGGTGAGACATCATCTTATCGTTCAAATCCTCTTGGACTTGCTGAGTTTACACTTTCAAGAAAAGATCCTGCTTATGTAGGCCTTGCCAAGGAAGTATATGCTCAAGAGATAAAGAGACGTGAAAATGTTCCTATGGAAGAGCTTGATCAGGAGCTTGCAAAAGCAGTAAATACCATCAAGGCTCAGTTCTCTGATGTAAATAGTGCCAACACCGGAATTGGTTCAACAATATTTGCAGTAAAGCCTGGCGACGGATCAGCAAGAGAGCAGGCTGCTTCTTGCCAGAAGGTACTTGGAGGATGGGCAAATATTGCCAATGAATATGCTACAAAGCGTTACCGCTCAAACCTTATCAACTGGGGTATGTTACCATTCATAATTGATGAGGGAGAGCTTCCGTTTAAAAATAAAGATTATATTTTTATTCCTGGAATCAGAGATGCCGTATATAATAAGAGTGAAGAAATTAAAGCATATGCTGTTTCTGAAAACGGACTTAAAGAGTTTTCATTGAGACTGGGGAATCTGACTGATGATGAGAGACAGATTATTCTTGATGGATGCTTGATAAATTATAACAGGGTAAAATAATGTTTCTTATTATGAGAGGGAAAAAGAAAATACTGGCAGTAGTCGTTGCTACTGCTGTTATAGGAAGCGCCGCAGGCTGCGGCGCTTCTTCTAGTGATACTACAATAGAAGATAGTGAAAAAAAGACTGCCAGTTTTGACTATGAGGCTCCTGTCCAGACGCCCAATATCCTGGTGGATCAGAATGGTTTTTTACCTGATTCTGATAAAGTTGCAGTATTTAGGGGAAAAGAAATACCGACAACATTTACTGTGAATCGGATCGAGGATGGTACACCGGCTTTCGAGGGCGTTATCCTAAAAGAAACCTATGACGAGGAGCTTGGAGAATCCTACGCTCTTGGATATTTTACGGATCTTGTGGAAGAAGGAAGTTACTACATTTGCGCAGATTACCTGGGAGAATCCTATTCTTTTTCTATTGCTGAGACCACAGTCTCGGACACTTTCGATGAAGCCTGCAAAAAATTCTACTACAACAGGTGCGGAATAGCTCTTTCTGAAAACTATGCAGGTGAAAGTGGCCACAGCGCCTGTCATACAAACGCAGCCAGACTTCAGGAGGATGAGAGCATCCAGATTGACGTCACAGGCGGATGGCACATGGATGAGCAGGCAGACAGGGACACTAATGTCGGAAGTAAGATAGCTGAAAACTTTCTTTTGGCGTATGAGATGGACGAGGAAGCCTTTACAGATGAACTGGGAATCCCTGAGAGTGGCAATGGTATTCCTGATATTTTGGATGAAGTCAGATATGAAGTGGAATGGCTTATCAAAATGCAGGATGATAAAACAGGCGGAGAGCATGGAGCGGCCCTCACAGACAGCAGCAAGGGCGGAGATGTCATAAACTATCCGGTTGTTGTTACCCCGGTTTCAATGGAGGCAACCATCAATTTTGCAGCTACTTTGGCAAGATTCAGCTATTTTTATCAGCAGTATGACGCAGAATTTGCAACAACGTGCCTGAGGGCAGCAGATAAAGCCTGGAACTGCTATAGAGTGAATCAGAATATAGCTGATGACCCACTGGCCTTTAAGGCAGCTACTCAGCTCTATAGGGCAACAGGCAGTGATGCCTATAAAGATGTGATCAACGCATTTTTTACAAAGTCAGATTTTGATGAACTCTTTAACAGTAATGAAGATGTTTTTATCGGTTCAGTGACATATCTTTCCACTAGCCAGGCCGTTGATGTTGATCAGTGTGGTAAGCTCATGAAATGCCTTATGAAAAGGTCCGGTGAAATTGCTGATGAGTCATCAAAGAGTACATATCTTGTGTCTGACCTTGAGTCGGAAGAAGGATTTCTGAATCTTTTATACGACATGAGATGCCTTACTATAACAGATCACATCATATACAATCATGAATACACAACGATAATAGAGAACCATCTCCATTATCTTATGGGAATGAATCCGGATGCTATGAACTATGTGACAGATTCAACCGAGAGAACTTATCAGGATGAGGCTGGAAAGGCGGGAATCTTAAACGACCCAAGAAATGATGCCCTGCTGATATTTATGTTAAGTGTTTTAAAATAACCACTTTTTACTATCTAAATGACAACCTTTTAATTTGCATGGCACTTTCTTAGGTGTTAATATGGATGAGTCATGAATACAAATATTAATGGATTAAACATAAATTACATAGATGAAGGACAGGGACCACTGCTTGTGATGCTCCATGGCTGGGGATCAAACATAGATCTTTTTGCCGGAGTTATTGCTTTTGCAAAGAGCAAATATCATGTGGTGGCGATGGATATGCCCGGATTTGGAAAGAGCGATGAACCGGCAGAGCCCATGAACGTTGATGCATTTGTGGATTTTGTTCTGGCTTTTATCAAAAAGCTCTATCCGGAAGAAAAAGAGGTGATTTTCCTCGGACATTCTATGGGTGGCAGGATCATAATAAAGCTTGCATCCGGAATCCATGATGGAAGGATAAAGGCTCGCTTTTCTATTCCAAAGGTGATCCTTACTGATTCGGCCGGAATTATTCCTGAAAAGACTGAGGCGCAAAAGAAGCGCACAAAGAGATATCACTTCTATAAGAATCTCATAGAAAAAAGCGGATTTTTAAAGATTGATCCCGATGCTCTTAATAAACTTCAAAAGAAATTTGGAAGTGCCGATTATGCTGCGGCTTCACCTGTTATGAGAAAGAGCCTTGTTATGGCGGTTAATGAGGACCTGGTTCCTTACATGCCATCAGTAACTCAGCCGGCTCTTTTGATCTGGGGCGATAAAGACACAGCGACACCGCTTTCTGACGGACAGCGCATGGAAAAGCTCATGCCTGAGGCCGGACTTGCTGTGATAAATGGCGCAGGACACTACTCATTCCTTGATAATCCGTATCTTTACAACAGGATTCTTGGAAGCTTTTTAGGCATTGATTAAGAGGTAAAGCATGTTTTTAATGATAGGAAATATAATAATTCTATTACTTGTTCTTGTGATGGCGGTACTGGGACTTAGGTATTACACCCATATGCTCCAGCTATCAAGCTATCAGTTTCAGGGATATTTCAGATTCTTAAGGTCCATCCCACGAAATCTTGTGGCGCACGGAGCAGTTCTTTTGGCAACTGTAGCAGCACTTATTGCAGATAAGGCCGGAGTGAGAATAGCACTTATTGCGCTGATCATATTCGTTGCTTTATATGTATTTCTCATTTTTGCATATCTTCCAAAGCCCGCTAAAAAGAAATTTGTAGTCACTGACAGAGTAAAGAGACTTTTCATAACTTATGTGGTTATTGCAGCGATCATCCTTGTGGCTGGCACTATTGCTTTCAATTTGATCGCAATTCCTTCCGTGATCTTCATGGCTCTTTTGCCGCTTGTTCCTGCACTGGCCAATCTTATAAACAAGCCGATAGAAAACAGAATAAATCAGTACTTTATCGACGATGCCAAGAGAATGCTTAGAGAGCATGAGAATCTTCGCATTATAGGTATTACAGGAAGTTTTGGTAAGACAAGTGTTAAGTATTACCTTACGACACTTTTATCAGAAGGCTTTAGTGTACTTATGACTCCTGAAAGCTACAACACTCCAATGGGAATTGTAAGGACTATAAGAGAGCATTTAAAGCCAACACATGAGATTTTTGTGTGTGAAATGGGTGCTCGTCACATTCATGATATAAAAGAGATAACTGATATCGTTCATCCTGATGACGGAATAGTTACATCAATTGGATATCAGCATTTAGAGACATTTCACAGCCTTGAGAACATCATAAGCACAAAATATGAGCTGCTTGATGCGGTGGATGAAAAAGAAAAAGCCGAAGGCAAAAAAGAAGGTAAACACCTTAAATTTGTAAACGGCGACAATGAGATAATCCGTGCCAATATGAAATATAAGGATGCCATCACTTACGGACTTAACGATGGCAACGATTACCAGGCAAAAGATATCAGGGTTAACAGCCAGGGAACAACCTTTACTGTTACTTCTCCAAGTGGAGAGACAGCAGAATATACGACAAAACTTGTAGGAAGACATAATGTTGAGAATATAGTTGGTGCAATTGCTGCAGCCAACAGTCTTGGAATCTCAATGTCCAAGCTTAAGATTGCAGTAAGGCGTCTTCAGAGCGTTCCTCACAGACTTGAGCTCAATAAGCACGGTAATGTATCCATACTTGATGATGCTTACAACTCCAATCCAAATGGAGCAAAGGTTGCGCTTGAGACATTATCTCTTTTTAAGGACCACGTTAAGATCCTTGTTACTCCGGGAATGGTTGAGCTTGGTGAAAAAGAGGATGAGTACAACAAAGAATTTGGAAGGCAGGCTGCTGAGGTTTGCGATTACATTATTCTTGTTGGAGAAAAGAACAGTGCTTCAATAAAGGCAGGAGCTCTGGAAAAGGGCTTTGATCCTGAGAGATTGTTTGTAAAGAATACTCTTAGCGAAGCTACAGCTCTTATGTATGAGATAGATGCAGGAAGAGAAAAAGTTATTTTGCTTGAAAATGATCTTCCGGATAATTATAAATAAATGATAACAGTTTTAGGAAAGAAGGCAGTTTATGAAGCTTAAAGTTGCAGTTTTATTTGGTGGAAAAAGTACTGAGCATGAAATTTCAATAATTTCAGCAATTCAGGCTATAGGCAGTATCAACAAGGAAAAATATGACATTATCCCTGTTTATATGACAAAGAATAATGATTATTATGTTGGAGAATATGTGGACAAGATAGAGGAATATACACATATTCCTGAACTTTTAAAAAAGAGCACTCAGGTTATCTGGGTTAAAGAAGGCGACAAGGTATCTCTTATGAGATATCCAATGAAGAAATTCGGAAATAATGTTATTTCTCAGGTCGATGTTGCATTCCCTATTGTTCATGGAACAAACGTAGAAGATGGTACTTTACAGGGCTATCTTGCTACTCTTGGTCTTCCTGTTGTTGGATGTGATGTTCTTTCATCAGCAGTTGGTATGAACAAGTATGTTATGAAGACAGTTTTAAAGGATAACGGGATCCCTGTTCTTGACTGCAAGTGCTATACATGGAAGGACTACGAGGACGTTAACGGACTTGTTGAAAAAATAGAAAAGCAGTTTGATTATCCTGTAATTATCAAGCCATTAAATCTTGGCTCAAGTATCGGTATAAAGAAGGCATCTAACAAAGATGGCTTATTAGAAGCTCTTGATCTTGGATTTGAGTTCTCTAAAAAGATCCTTGTTGAGCCGGCAATTACTGAGCTTAAAGAGATCAATTGCTCAGTTCTTGGTGATTATGAGTCAGCACAGGCATCAGAGTGTGAGGAACCTATCAACTCTGATGAGATCCTTAGCTTTGAAGATAAGTACATCAGTGGAGCAAAGGGCTCAGCTAAGGGTGGTGCCAAGACTGGCGGTTCAAAGGGAATGGCATCTCTTAAGAGAAAAATCCCTGCTGACATCACATCTGAGATGAGAGATCAGATTAGAAAAATGGCTGTTGACGCATTTATCTGCCTTGGATGTTCAGGAGTTTCAAGAATTGACTTTATGATCGACATGGCAACAAATAAAGTATATTTAAATGAGATCAATACAATTCCGGGATCACTTTCATTCTATCTTTGGGAGCCTCTTGGAGTTAAATATGAGCAGCTTTTAGACAGCATGATACAGCTGGCTCTTAAAGCAGACAGAGAAAACCATAAGGTTGTATATTCATTTGAGACAAACGTCCTTGAAGGCGTTCACCTTGGTGGTGGAACAAAAGGAAGTAAGATGTAATTAATTAAAATGGCGAGTGCAGTTTAGCACTCGCCATTTTTTCAAGAATTTACGTTCTTGAGATAGGTTTCTTCAACGATCTTTTTAACATACTGATCGATATTTTTCTGATCTTCCTTGGAAAGCTCACTCATAACAACAGGCTTGCAGTACTCGATAGTCACATGAGTGCTCTTTATCAGTGGAAAATGCTTTTCCAAAATATCTTCCGTGTGGGTAACTACTACAGGAACGATCGGGCAATCAGTTCTTTGAGCTATCTTAAAGCTTCCTTTGTGGAACTCGCCAAGTGGCTGATCTGTCTTGTTTCTGGTACCTTCAGGATAGATAAAGATTGAGATGCCGTTTTTAACTTTTTCGATGGCGGAAAGGATCATCTCAAGACCTTTTTTAAGGTCCTTCCTGTCAAGGAAGAGGCAGTCCATATAGATCATCCAGATGTTAAGGAGCGGAACTTTAAGGATTTCTTTTTTGGCAATGAATCCCGTTGGATTAGGAACTCTTGGATAACACAGAACTATATCAAAAATGCTTCTGTGGTTTCCAACATAAAGAACAGCCTTGTCCTTTGGAACATTTTCCTCACCGATGACAGTTCTTTTGACACCGGAGATAAAAATAACTACATTGAAAGCCCAGCTGACGATAGCAAGTGAAGCAGTCTTTTTAGCCCATGGATTGAACTTACCGACGATCCAGAGGATTCCCTGAATAGGGAGACTGACTATTAAAAATACAGCTACAAATATAACTGCGAGAACTAAACGTATCATTATAAACTTGTTTACCTTTCTTTTGTACTTAATAAATCCACCATCTATTTTCTCACGGCTCATAAAAAATAGAAAGAGGATTTTTAACTTGAAAACCATATGTCCGGTAGTGCATTATATAGCATAAGGACAAATTCATATTCAAGGGGATGCAAATGTTACTGATTAAAAATGGACAACTTATGGATCCGGCTTCAGGATTGTGCGGGCTTTGTGACGTGCTTGTTGATGGAGACAGGATCGCTAAGATTGGAATGTGTGGAAGCCTCGATGACATGGCTACTGAGAGCATGCTGCTAAGAGAGGATGAGGCAGGAAATGGACTGACAGATGCGCAGTCAGAAGATACCCTGGTATCAATTGATGCCGCAGGATGCATAGTTGCACCTGGACTTGTGGACGGACATGTTCATTTCAGGGACCCTGGTTTTACTTATAAAGAGGACATCGAAAGCGGGGCAAAAGCTGCTGCAAAGGGCGGATTTACAAGCGTTGTCATGATGGGAAATACAGACCCGCATATGGACAATACAGATACTATCAAAGATGTGCTGGAAAGAGGCGCCAAAACCGGAATTAACGTTTACACCTGCGGTAATGTAACTAAGAACATGGCAGGAAAAGAACTTGTGAATATGGATGAACTTATAGGCGCAGGAGCAGTTCTTTTCACTGATGATGGGAAGCCGATAGTTGATGAAGAACTTATGGAAAGAGCCTGCAATGAAGCGGCAAGAGTCGGAAAAGTCATAAGCCTTCATGAGGAAGATCCTTCATTTATAACAGACAATGGCATAAACGCAGGAGATGTGGCTGAGAAGCTCGGATTAGTGGGATCCCCAAGAGAAGCAGAGATTTCCATGGTGAAAAGAGATATCGATATAGCAGGAAGAACAGGCGCAAGTATCACTGTTCAGCATATAAGCGCTGCGGAATCGGTTGATCTTATCAGGAATGCCAAAAGGGAAGGACTCAGTATTCATGCAGAAGCAACGCCCCATCATTTTACGCTTACAGAAGATGCAGTGCTGAAATACGGAGCACTGGCAAAGATGAATCCACCACTCAGACTTGAAAGTGACAGACAGGCCATCATAGAAGGCATAAAAGATGGAACAATAGAAATGATCGCAACAGATCATGCTCCTCATGCAAGAGAGGAAAAGGCAAAAGACATAAAGGGTGCTCCAAGTGGCATAACGGGACTTGAGACTTCGCTTGCACTTGGTATAAGAGAACTGGTTAACAAGGGATACCTTAGCCTGATGGAGCTTTTGAAAGCAATGACTATCAATCCTTCCAGAATATATGGGATTGATGCGGGTTCTATAAGAGAAGGCGGCTGGGCAGATCTTGTTATTTTTGCCCCGGGTGAAGAGTGGAGCTTTGTTCAGAGCGCTTCGAAATCGTCAAATACCCCCTTCCTTGGTGAGAGATTACCGGGAAAGATTATTTATACAATATGCAGAGGAAAGGTTGTGTACAAAGCATGACAAAGAAAATGAAAAAAGAAGCAAAAGTACTAAGCCAAAAGCTGCTTGCAGATGGCATTTTTGATCTGTGGCTTGAGACAGAAATAGCAAAGGATACTTGTCCTGGGCAGTTTGTTGGCGTGTACACAGTAAATAAGGCAGCTCTTTTGCCCAGACCTATCAGCGTATGCGAGGTAAACAAGGAAAAGACTGCTATCAGACTGGTTTACAGAGTAGTTGGAACCGGAACAGCTGAATTTGCATTGTATCAGCCGGGGGATTACATGATGATCCTTGGACCTCTTGGTAACGGCTTTCCTCTTGAAAAGGCAGAGGGAAAAAGAGTTGTTTTGATGGGAGGCGGAATTGGAGTTCCACCACTTCTTGAAACAGCTAAGAGACTTAGCGAAGGCACAAATAAAAAAGCCCTGGAAGTAATGACAGTAATGGGATACAGAAATTCTGAAACATTCCTTTCAGACGAATTTGAGAAATACAGCAGACTTTACATTGCTTCTGACGACGGAAGCATAGGAACCAAGGGTAATGTAATTGATGCGCTAAAAGAAAACAAGATAGACTGCGATGTTATTTTTGCCTGCGGACCAATGCCAATGCTCAGGGGAATCAAGGCTTATGCGCAAGAAAATGGTATCAAGGCATATCTTTCCCTTGAGGAGAGAATGGCCTGCGGCGTAGGTGCCTGCCTTGGCTGCATCTGCAAGACCAAAAAAGTAGATGATCATTCACATGTGAAAAATGCCAGGATCTGTACAGACGGACCTGTGTTTGATGCAGATGATCTTGATATGTAAGAAACTATTTGAGGATTGTGAGAGTAGATATGAATACAAAAGTTAAGATAGCAGGAGTAGAATTTAATAACCCGGTAATGACAGCATCAGGAACTTTCGGATCAGGCATGGAATATGCTGAGTTTGTGGATCTTAATAAGCTCGGAGCTGTAGTTACTAAGGGCGTTGCCAATGTTCCGTGGGAAGGAAATCCTACGCCCAGAGTTGCAGAAGTATACGGTGGAATGCTAAATGCAATAGGTCTCCAAAATCCCGGAGTGGACGTATTTATAGACAGAGACCTTGAGTTTTTGAAAAAATACGACACAAAAGTAATCGTAAATGTCTGCGGAAAGACTGTAGAAGATTACCTTGAAGTGGTTGAGAGACTCTCTGATGAAGAAAGAGTTGATATGCTTGAGATCAATGTCTCCTGTCCAAACGTAAAAGAGGGCGCCATTGCCTTTGGGCAAAAGAAAGAGGCTCTTTTTGATATAACAAGCAGGATAAAAAAAGTATCCAAAAAACCCATTATCATGAAGCTCAGCCCCAATGTCACAAGCATTGCAGAGATGGCAAAAGCAGCAGAGGCAGCAGGAGCTGATGCGATTTCTCTCATAAATACCATAACAGGCATGAAGATTGATATTTATAAAAGAAAATTCGCTCTTGCCAATAAAACCGGTGGACTTTCAGGGCCTGCGATCAAACCTGTCGCTGTGAGAATGGTTTACGAGGCTTCAAGAGCCGTAAATATCCCTGTTATAGGAATGGGTGGAATAGCAAATGCAGAGGATGCCATAGAGTTTATCATGGCAGGAGCAACTGCAGTAGCTGTTGGAGCAATGAACTTCCATGACCCGTATCTTACAGGAAAAGTGGTAGATGGAATTGAAGAGTATATGAGAAATTACAATGTGGATGATATAAACAGTATCAGAGGCATAGTTGAATAACCGACATAAGAAAAGGAAGAGCCGTTGTAGCTCTTCCTTTTCGATTACTAGCAACTCTTAGTCTTTACTCACTGTCTGTTTTTCCGGTGAGTTCATCGAACCCTTTCATTACAGCTGCATAGGTCTGCTTTGAAATTTCCGGAAGCTCTCCGCCCCAGGTCTTTTCAGCCTGTGCATAGCCCTTCTCGAAAGCATCTCTCATCTTTTCGAGCTTATCAGGGTCGTCGCCAGCCAGCGTCTTGGCAAAATCAAGGATTCTTTCAGAGGTCTTATTTACACCCCAGTAGCCATCCTCGGCGATATCTGCCTGCGCCTGTGCCTTTGTCGCTGCGTCTACAGTGAAATCTCCTTTTGCAAGGAATTTCCACATAGAATCCTCGTCATTTTCAGAATTAGCTATGCCATAGGTCTTGGCCTGCTTGCCCATCATCTTGTGGACAATGTCCAAAAGCTGTTGCTTACGCATTTCTACGTCAGCCTGCATCTGCTTAATGATCTGGGTTCTGTCCGTATTTTTGGAAGATACTTGTGAGGTCTTATCGCTTCCCTCATCTGACTTCTCATATACGGCAGCGGCTTCAGCTTTCACCTTAACTTCATCGTCTTTTTTCTTTTCTTCTACAGAAGAAGGATTGACAGAAGAAGCATAGGTGGTTGCGATGTTGTTAGTAACCTCGGTAACTCCGTTTACGCCCATATAGAACTCCTTTTCCGCGTAGGTCCCTAAAAACCGCGCTGAAACGAAACTATAGTTTACCTATTCCTCTTATCGGCTGATTTTTTAAAAACTTTAGCGTTTTTTTTAATTTTTTTTCTTGAGTTTATGTATAATGAGTGAGAAGATTTTAGAAAAGTAGAATTGGAGCGGATTTTAATGAAAATAACTCGCAAAGCGTACGCAAAAATCAACCTTGGACTTGATGTCACAGGTAAAAGAGCTGATGGGTACCACATTGTTCGCATGATAATGCAGAACGTGGATTTATTCGATACATTGGATTTTGAAGACAACGAGACAGGTGAAATAGTTTTGACGGCTTCTTCACCAAAGATTCCTACAGATGACAGCAATCTTATCTGCAAAGTTGCCAAGCAGCTTCAGGATAAATTTAATGTAAAAAAAGGTGCGAATATTAGTCTTGTAAAAAGAATTCCTGTTGCTGCCGGAATGGCTGGCGGAAGCACAGATGGAGCAGCAGCTTATATCGCACTCAATGAGCTCTGGAACCTGGGCCTTAGTAAGGAGGAACTGTGTAAACTTGCAGTAAATCTTGGAGCAGATATACCTTATTGCATTATGGGCGGGACTATGCTGGCAGAAGGAATTGGAGAGGAGCTAACTAAGGTTTCTGACCTGCCGCATTGCTACATAGTAATTGCAAAGCCTGCAATTGATGTTTCAACAGGCTGGGTATATAAAGAACTGGATAGTAAAGAAATCGTGGATCACCCTGATATTGATGGTATAAAAAGAGCAATTGAAAAAGGTGATATCCATGAGATGTGTGATCTTATCGGCAATGTCCTTGAACCTGTGACTGCCGGTAAATATGACGAAATCGGGAAAATAGAGAACATCCTTGAGGACAACGGTGCAATAAGAGCTTTTATGACCGGAAGCGGTCCAACTGTTTTTGCTATTTTTGATGACAAAAATAAGGCTGAAGCAGCATTAAAAGAAGTAGAAAAAAGCAGGCTTGCACCAGAACTCTTTTTATCAGGACCAATAAATCCTGAGGAATGATTGAGGTGTTTTGCATGAAAAAGAATGTAGATGTAAATGTTACCGGTATTCATTCAAGACCCGGTGAACCAACTGAAAAGATTGTTACAACTTCCATGGGAATGTATGAAGTATTGGATGATGGAAGTAAGATAATAGAATATGATGAAAAACAGGATACCGGAAGCGGAAAACTCTGTGTTCACAATAAGGTGTGTATCGCATCCGACGGTAATAGTATGGAGATTACAAGGGGTGGAGACATGAATTCCAAGCTTGCATTTGGAAAAGAGCTTGAGTATGACACTGCCTATGAAACTCCTTATGGAACGATGCAGATGAAAGTAGTTACCACAAGCTTTGATTTTATAAATATCAGACATGAGGAGGAAATGAAACTCATGGCTGAATATGAACTTGAGATGGGTGGCGAAGTTTTGTCGGATTCCATGATAATCATAGAAATAAAAAATGCTGAGACAGTTTAACTGTCCCAGCTTTTTCTTTTTACTGTTATTTAACCATTTTAGCTCCGGCTTTTTCCTGAGCCTTGGCAACAAGATTCTTAAAGAATCCCTTCTTCTGTTCAGGTGCCTGAACCTTACCGTGAAGACCCTTAACCTCTGTAACATAGATTCCACTAACTGAAGCCTTAACTTCTTTTTTAACCGGAACCTGATCATAAATCTTTTCGTCACAGATAAGACTCATTACTCTGTTTCCAACTCTTACCTTAAGGATTGGAAGTTTAGATCTTCTGAGAAGCTTAGGTGTCTGCTCAATAACTGACTGAGGAAGACCTGATTCGTTTAATTTCATTCTCTTTTTATCAATTATAAGCATAGTGATCGTCTGCTTCATCGCATCAAGCTGAACCTGCTGTTCGGCCTGCTTCTTCTGAGCTCTTTTACCAACTATGATCAAAGCAACGATGGCAGCGATAAGAATCACTGAAATAACAATAGCAACGATAGCCCCTGTACTCAAAATATAATCCTCCAAATAATAAAAATATAGCAAGATGTATTTTAGCATTATTTAGGAAGATAAGCAAATAAAATACTTTAATCTGTTTGTAAGGTGTGGTAGTATAAAAAATATTGTTTTTACAAATGTTATGAAAGGTGGAATTATACCGATTTCACTGGAGGAGAATTAGAAATGAGAAACAAAATCGCGTTATTAATGACTGGAGTTTTAGTCGTTGCATCACTTACAGCCTGCACTGGAAAAAATAATACAGAAACAGCTACAAATGCAGCATCAGAGACCAGCTCAGTTAGCTCAGATGAGGCTGCAGGTGCTGCTTCAGATAGCTCAGCAGAGACAACACCTACAATTTCAGCTTTAGAGAATCTTGAGAACCTTGAGACAATGACACTTGCAGAGATCAACCCAGAAGAGTTTGTTACTCTTGGCGAGTACAAGGGTGTTACAGTAGAAGTTGCAGCACCAAATGTTACTGATGAAGATGTTGAGAGCCAGCTCAGCAGCATCTTTTCAAGCAACCCACCTATGACTGAGGTTACAGACAGAGCAGTTCAGGATGGAGATACAGTAAATATCGATTATGTGGGTAAATATGCTGACAGCGGTGAAGCTTTTGATGGCGGTACAGCTCAGGGAGCAGATCTCGTTATCGGATCCAATTCATACATTGATGGTTTTGAGAGCGGACTAGTTGGAGCAAATATTGGTGATACAGTAGATCTTAACCTTACTTTCCCAGAGGATTACGGTGCTACAGATCTTGCCGGCAAGGATGTTATTTTTACAGTTACAATCAACAGCATCTCTGTAAAGTCAGATGATATGACAGATGAGTGGGCAGCTGGTCTTGGTGCTAACTTCAGCAACATTGGTGAAGGCTACGAAGACAGAGCAGTTACAAATCTTGCAGATTTAAGAGAATACATCAGATGCGGACTTGAACAGGACGCTAAGGATACTTACAATAGCAATGTAGATAACGAAGTTCTTACAGCAGTTATGTCAAATTGCGAGTTTAAGGAAGTTCCTGAGAAGCTCTACAACAGATATCTTAAGCAGCAGAACGAACAGCTTGAGTACTATGCAAGCATGTATTCTATGTACGCTGGAAAGCAGCTTACATCAAGTGATATAGTCAATATGATGATCCAGAATGAAGGCTCAGCTCTTTCAGGAGATGATTATTTAAAAGAAATGGTAACAAATTCTACACAGCAGTTCATTATGTTTGCTGCAGTTGCAAAAGCTGAAGGAATTGAAGTTACAGATGATGATATAGATGCATATCTTAAGAATGCTTACGATACAGCATCAACAACAGCTTACAGCTCATATGAAGACTTCAAAGCAACAATTGACCCTGAAGTTTACAGAGAAGGTTTGATGGCAGAGAAGGTATTAGATTTCCTTGTAGAAAATGCTAATGTCGTTGAGCCAGCAGGAGAATAATTTACCTTTTTCATAGATTGGAGGACGCCATGGAATTAGTTGATATCAGAGCGCTGTTTGAACAGCAGGAAAAGTATTCAGGACAGAAAGTTACTGTAGGTGGATGGATCAGAAATATTCGTGATTCAAAGACTATCGGTTTCATCATGCTTAATGATGGTACATATTTCAAGCCCTTGCAGGTTGTTTATACTGACGGACTTGCAAACTTTGCAGACATCAGCAAGCTCAATGTAGGCGCAGCAGTTATAGTAACTGGTAGTATTGTTGCAACTCCTAATGCAAAGCAGCCATTTGAGATGCAGGCTGATTCAGTAGAGATAGAGGGACCTTCAACTCCTGATTATCCACTTCAGCCAAAGAGACATACACTTGAGTACCTCAGAACAATTCCTCATTTGAGAGCAAGAACAAATACTTTTGAAGCTGTATTCAGAGTACGTTCAGTTGCTGCATATGCTATTCATTCTTTCTTCCAGGAGAGAAACTTCGTATATGTTCACACTCCACTTATCACAGGAAGTGACTGTGAAGGTGCAGGAGAAATGTTCCAGGTTACAACAATGGATCTTAACAACGTTCCAAAGACTGAAGAGGGAGCAGTTGATTACTCAAAAGACTTCTTCGGAAAGCCTGTAAACCTTACAGTTAGTGGACAGCTTAATGTTGAGACATATGCATTCGCATTTAAGAATGTTTACACATTCGGACCTACATTCCGTGCAGAGAATTCTAACACAACAAGACATGCAGCAGAGTTCTGGATGATCGAACCTGAGATGTGTTTTGCAGATCTTAAGGATGACTGTGATACAGCAGAAGCAATGCTTAAGTATGTTATCAGTTATGTTCTTGAGCATTGCCCTGAAGAGATGGCATTCTTTAACGAGTTCATAGATAAGGGACTTATCGATAGACTTAACAACGTAGTAAACAACAAGTTTGGCCGTATTACATATACAGAAGCTATTGAGCTTTTGGAAAAGCACAATGATAAGTTTGATTACAAGGTTTCATGGGGATGTGACCTTCAGACTGAGCATGAGAGATATCTTACAGAAGAGATCTTCAAAAAGCCTGTATTTGTAACTGATTATCCAAAGGAAATCAAGGCATTCTATATGAAACTTAATCCGGATGGAAAGACTGTAGCAGCAGCTGACTGTCTTGTTCCAGGAATCGGAGAGATCATTGGAGGAAGCCAGAGAGAGGATGATCTTCAGCTTCTTGAGAGCCGTATGGATGAACTTGGAATGAAGAAGGACGAGTATCAGTTCTATCTTGATCTTCGTAAGTACGGTAGTGTTCGTCACGCAGGATTTGGTCTTGGATTTGAGCGTTGTGTAATGTATCTTACAGGAATGGGTAACATTCGTGACGTTGAGTCATTCCCAAGAACAGTTGGTAACTGTGAACTCTGATGATCATTTGAGAGTTGGACACATATATAAGTCAATATTGTTGTATAATGATATTGAAGTAAAATCTTAATTAGGAGCAAGGGGGATAGGTATGAAAAAAAGTAGTTTTTTTGTAGTAATAGCTATGTCTCTTGTTATGAGTTTACTGGTGGCAGACCCTGTATGGGCTACCACCAGTACTGATTTACAGCAAAAACAGAATAAGCTTGAACAAGAACAGAAAGCACTGGAGTCCCAGCAGAAATCACTCCAGTCACAACAAAAAGACAGCCAGAACAAGTTAAACAATGCAAACAGTCAGATAGGCAGTATTTCAGAAGCCAAAGGGGAAACAAAAGAGGCCATTGATGAGACCAATGCAGTTATTGTTGGTCTTATGACAGATATAGAGCTCATCAAGGAAGACATTGACAGGACGCAAGAGCAGATCGAGATAACACAGCAAGAGTATGATGAGGCCAAAAAGCAGGAAGAGACCTTGTATGAAGCGATGGTTCAGCGAGTTAAGTTTATGTACGAAAAGGGAAACCTGTCGTATGTGCAGATTCTTTTGACTGCAACAAGCTATGCTGATGCGCTTAATAAGGCCCAATATGTTGAACAGCTTTATGAATATGACAGAATAAAACTTGCAGAGTATGTAGCAGCCAAGGAAAAGGCTGAGGCATATGGCAAACAGTTGGAAGAAGAAAAGTCAGAACTTGAAACTTCCAAATATGAGCTGGAAGAGGAAGAAGCTTATATGGAGGAAGTGCTTGCTGAGTACAAGGCAACTTATGCTGATTATGAGGTTAAGCTTGCCAAGGCAAAGCAGGAGGCTGCAGTTTATACAGCTCAGGTAAAGAGTCAACAATCAAGTATAGCATCGCTTCAGAAACAGATAGAAGCAAAAGAAAAGCAGGTTGAAGAGACCAAAAAGGCAAAAGAAGAAGCATTAAAGGCAGAAGAGGAAGCAAGAAGAGCTGCAGAGGAAGCTGCCAATGCTGAAAATGAAGATGGTGATAATTCCGGCTATTCTACTGGTACCGGGACAACTTCTTCAGGAACAACATACACAGATACAACTTCAGATTCAGATGATGACGACGATGATGATGATAATTCGTCAGGTTCTTCCAAAAGCTACGCTGCAGCAGGAAGTGCAACTGGTTCGAATATTGCGAAGTTTGCATGCCAGTTTGTAGGTAATCCCTATGTAGCAGGTGGAACAAGCCTCACAGACGGAGCAGATTGTTCGGGCTTTGTAATGGCTGTATATCAGGCCTTTGGAATATCGGTTCCCAGAACATCATGGGCTCAAGGATCTTATGGAACAGAGGTTTCATATGAAAATGCTCAGCCTGGAGATGTTATTTATTACGGTGGACATGTCGGAATATATATCGGTGGTGGACAGATTGTTCACGCAAGTACTCAGAAAACCGGTATCAAGATTACTAATGCCAACTACAGATCCATGATATCTGTAAGAAGATATATTTGATAATACATGGTAACTATTAACTCTGTTATATGGAGGAAGCATGGCTACAGAAGAAAAAGTTATAGTAATTGACTTTGGCGGGCAATACAATCAGCTTGTTGCCAGAAGAGTCAGAGAATGCAACGTTTACTGCGAAATTTATTCTTATCGCACACCTATCGACCAGATTAAGGCGATGAACCCCAAGGGAATTATTTTAACAGGTGGACCCAATTCCTGTTATGAAGAGGGAGCCCCAACTTATACTAAAGAGCTCTTTGAACTTGGAATTCCTGTACTTGGTTTATGCTATGGAGCTCAGTTAATGATGCATGTACTTGGTGGAAAGGTTGAGAAAGCACCTGTCCGTGAGTATGGTAAGACTGAGACATTTATAGACGGCTCTAAGGATACTCTTTTTGCCGGTATAGAAGAGAAGACTATAGTATGGATGAGCCACTTTGATTATATCAGCAAGGTTGCTCCGGGATTTGATATTATCGCTCATACAGCTGACTGCCCTGTTGCAGCAGCCGCATGTGAGGACAAAAAGCTTTATGCGATCCAGTTCCATCCTGAAGTTCTCCATACTGTAAAGGGTAAAGAGATCCTTCATAACTTCGTAAGAAATATTTGTGAAACAGCCGGAACATGGAGAATGGATTCTTTTGTAGAGAATACAATTAAGGAAATCCGTGCGAAGGTTGGTGACGGCAAGGTATTACTTGCACTTTCCGGTGGTGTGGATTCATCTGTCCTTGCAGCGCTTCTTGCAAGAGCAATCGGAAAACAGCTCACATGCGTATTTGTAGACCATGGTCTTCTTCGTAAAAATGAAGGCGATGAGGTTGAGAGCGTATTTGGACCAAACGGTAATTTTGATATCAACTTTATCAGAGTAAATGCAGCACAGCGCTACTATGATAAACTTAAGGGCGTAGAAGAGCCTGAGCGCAAGCGTAAGATCATTGGTGAAGAGTTCATCAGAGTCTTTGAGGAAGAAGCCAAGAAGATTGGAACTGTAGATTTCCTTGCACAGGGAACTATTTATCCTGACGTTGTTGAATCAGGACTTGGTGGAGAGTCAGTAGTTATTAAGTCCCACCACAATGTTGGAGGACTTCCTGACTATGTTGATTTCAAAGAGATAATCGAACCACTTCGTTCCTTGTTTAAGGATGAAGTTCGTAAGGCAGGTCTTGAACTTGGCCTTCCTGAATACCTTGTATTCCGTCAGCCATTCCCAGGCCCTGGCCTTGGAATCCGAATTATCGGTGAAGTTACAGCAGAGAAAGTAAGAATTGTTCAGGATGCTGACTTCATCTACAGAGAAGAACTTGCAAACGCAGGTCTCGAGAAACTTCCTGATCAGTATTTTGCAGCTCTTTCCAATATGCGTTCGGTAGGCGTAATGGGAGATGAGCGTACATACGATTACGCAGTAGTCCTCCGTGCAGTTGAGACAGTCGACTTCATGACAGCCGAAGCTTCAGAGATTCCATTTGCAGTACTTCAGAAAGTCATGAGCCGTATCATAAACGAGGTTAAAGGTGTTAACCGCGTAATGTACGATCT
>NZ_SVFW01000057.1 GCF_015056685.1 Butyrivibrio sp.
TTTGATCAGGCTAGAACTAAGCTTGGCTTTTGTTCTGTCCGTTATTTACTAAATCTTTGTTCTGAATAAATTCTCTTTTGAGCATTGGTCTTGCGAATTACTTCGCAATGCTCATTGCTTTTTGGAATTTTTCAGGGTTGCATTACTGTTTATTTGTCAAGGTACAGGAGCTTGAAATCCGCTCCAATGCTGCATTTGCAGTGCCTTGTGTTTCGTGGCTGCATCAGCAACGAATACAAATATATCACCCGGGTACTTAAGTGTCAACACCTTTTTTTAAATTTTTTTTGCCTTTTTTAGGCTTTGTCATTTTTACGTTCCACTTTAAAGAATATATGGATTATATATTGTTTAAATCTTACCAGGGCAAAAAAGAAACCAGCTAGTAAATAACTGGTTTCCAGCTATGCTTTGCCACTTAAATTTTCAACCAGCTTTACTACTGAAAATATTTATGCTTTAAAAACAGATTTTTTTATATTTTCCGGCTCACAGGTATTGCAATGTGCCTTTTCAAAGAAGAAAAGTGAATGATTTATACTTGAAAGTGCATCCAATTTCCCCTCGTTTATCATCATTTTTGTTTTCAAAATTTTCATTCCCATTTCCATAGCTGTCATTTTCTGTTCCCCTCTCTAAATATATTTTCATCATACTTACAATTATTAATACGATGATACGGAACAGGCGGCAAAAAAATTTCAATTATTTTTCCGAACAGTGAAAATGGTATTCTTATCAAACAGATCAATAGCAAAGGCCATCTTAAAATAGAACGGCATATTATCATAAGCTTCAAAGCTGGTACGCTCCAAAAACTCTTCAACAGATATTTCTTCTATATATCCATAGGGATTAGCAACTGTTATATTATCATTCTGAATGTCCATGCCAATAAGAAGCGAATAGTGAAGAGTCCAATCATCTCCGTATATAGCTGCCCACTCAAATGGTACCGGTATCCCCTCAGACAAAGTCTCATACGCAGCTTCGATCAATTCAGTATTAGTCAGATATCTGTGGATAGTAGTTGTATACCCTGGAAATCTTTTATTCATCTCTTCTGCAAATTTAGGTCCGGTCGAAGTCACGACCTTCCCATATTCATTAAAAAGAGTCTCTTCAGTTATATCTCCTCCATCCCATTTAGAAAACATCTCTATACATGCGTATCCGCACGATATCTTTTGAGTTATAACATCAACGCCTTCAATATAAACCGGTATATTGTACTTTGTATTCATATATATAGAAGAATAATCTTCATTAATATTGTTTGTCCTTATCCCCAGCCTTATAATTGCTCCTGCCAAAAAAACTACTACAACTATCAGTATTGCCGCTAAACATTGAACTACTTTTTTCATATACATATTATCCCCAACTTTTTTCTATATTATATGAAGAAAGAAAACAGCACACAACCTAAATTGTGTGCTGTAAGCCATATTTATCGTATTGTTTCCTTAGATACTCTCTCAATCTGACTGGCGGCTTCCTCCGGCGTAATTTTACCTATCGCAAGTTCTTTTAGTTCATTACAAACAGCAAGACTTAAGTCCTCATACTTGATTCCTCTTGGTCCCGCTACATTGTTTTTGCCGTTTTCTATTATCACATTAAGATTTTTCTGACCATCCTCACTAAGTCCCTGAACGTTTAGCTCCATATCAGCCCTTGATGGCATATACTCAAGATATTGATTGACCAAAAGATCCTGACCTTCGTTTACCAGATAGTCCATAAATCGGAAAGCCGCTTCTTTTTGCGTTGATTCAGGATTCATGCAAAGGACCACATCAGGATTTGCAGTTACAGGGGCTATTTTCCCATCGCCATTCCAGTCAATAAGAAAAACATCATGGTCTGCGCCCTCTCTGTCAACAACACCTCTGGTTCTCTCATCGCTTAATGTGTACATGTTCATAGCCCATGAACCATTGGTAATCATAGGTATCTTGCCATCCCGCTGGAACATGTCATTTATAGTATCATAAATGGGCATCTTCACTGCTTTATCCTGAAATACTCCGCTAACAAAGCAATCCTGCCATATTCTGAAGGATTCTATTATAGGCGCTGACTCGAAGCTCGCCTTTCCTTCTATCGCATCGTATAAGGCATCCTTGTCGCAATCTGCTGCAATTGACATCCACATATCAAGATTCATCCATGAATCCTTGGCTCCAATTGCCAAAGGCATCTGATCATTCTCACGAAGTGTCTGACAGGTTTTCTTCATATCCTGATAATCAGTTGGAACTTCGCACCCATAGTGTTTTAGCATATCTACGTCTGCCCACATATACCCTGCGTAGGTTTGCCCCAGGGGAAGTCCATAAATCCTACCATCAGCGCCACTTACGCTATCCAGACATGAATCAAGAAATTTCTCCTTCCAATCCTCTCCCCATTCTCTTTCACAAAAGGGAGTCAGGTCTTCTTCAAAAATCCGAAATGTATCAAAAGCTGAACCGGTACTTATTCCATATATGTCAGGTCCATCACCATCTATCAGCTCTACCCTCATATGCTCCTGATATGCGACTGATTTGGTAAAGACATATTCTACATGTATATCCGGATTCTCTTTTTCAAAAGAATCAATAATCTGATAAATTGGGCTATCTGGCCCGTAGTCAGCAGGGTTCCAGGTCTGAAAGGTTATGGTTGTTTTACCTTCCTGAACTTTGGCTCCACAACCGCTAAGTAGTCCCAGACAAAAGGCTAAGAATAAAAAATACAAAACACTTCTTTTCATAAAAGCTTACCCTCATACTATCCTATTAACATTTGTACTTTAAATGTATTGTCCCCTGTAATATATCTGATCTCACTGCCGGTCTTTTTCACAAAGTCAAGAACGCTTCTGGTTCCAATTCCATGTCCTTCTTTTGAAGTTACAGGATGCCCATCTTCATCAAGCTTTACCTGCCCCTGGCAGGAATTTGATATCTCTAAAAGAAGCTGCTGCTTAAATTTACTGGTAACTTCAATGAATCGTTCATTCTTAGGAACCTTTTCACAAGCGTGGATCGCATTTTCTAGCAAATTGCTTATAGCAATAGCCAGTTGCATCTCATCAACACCAACATTATGGGGAATGTTGGCCGATACCTTTATTCTTATATTATTCCTCTCAGCTATGGCCACATAGTGCATAAGCGCAGCATTGACAGTTGTATTCTCACAAAAGGTCCTGTTTCCTCGCGGCTCCTGTGACATTCGTTCCTCAAGGCATTTTTTGGCTTCATCCAATTTTCCATTCTGTATCAGCGATAAGATGAGTGCTTCGAAGTGTCTCCTGTCATGGCGCATTGCCCTGTCCTGACTAAGAATCTCTTCTGTGGCATTCAAACGCTCTTTCATACTGTTTGCGGCCATTTCCAAAATAGCCGCATCTGATTTTAGTTGGTACTCCCTCTGTTTAAGTACAGTTGAGTCAACCAACGCATAGAGCTTTCCTATAACTTCCCCATCTGCCGAAAGCTCTTTTTCCTCTGGTGTGTAATACTTATCGCCAATCTCAATGGTATCGCCTCTTATGATAGCCTCTCTTAAGGTATTAACGACACTCATTGGATCTTTAGTGATCTCAGGATACAGCTCTTTTGCATGCTCATTGTAGTACTGAAGCTTGTCGTCAACATCAAGAGCAATAACTCCCTCTGATAACCTGTCCACAATATAATCTCTGGCCATATCAATAACCCCAAGAAGGTTATATCTGAATATGGCAATGAACATGGAAATAGTGATCGCAACATTTCCAAAAACAGTTAAGTCAAAGTAATATGTAATAAAGAAAACATGTGCAATCTGGAACAAATAGAGAATTGACGCAATGAGAAATCCACCGATAATGATAAAGACACGCCTTTTGGCGATTTTACCCTTGTGATATTTTATGGATCTGAACAGCATTGCTAAAACGATCACAATGGCAACAGCCTGATACTGCATAAACGCCTTATGTACAATACCGGCTCTCTTCAAAAGAACCGGAAACATACCGGTCTTGTCGTACCAGATTTTGGAATAGTATAGATTATGGTTCTGAAATGTAAAAATGATGGCATAAACAAACACATCAATTAGAAGTAATGCTCTTACAAGGAGCTTCGGAATCGAAATGTGACACAGCTCAGCAGAAATCATAATAATGGAAAATAAAATAAACGCTCTACCTGCATACGAGAACTTTAGAGCAGCAATATAGCCATCTTCAGTTTTTGAAAGAAGTTCCAGAAGATATCCGGTATTGTTGACCAGCATTGTGATGCAGTTGAGAAAAAGATATGCATGAAGCTTGTTCTTGAGGTTTCTAAATACAACAACCCCCTCAAAAAGCATAGCAAATATGCTAAGTATTATTGCGCCTAAAAGAAATTCCCTCATAGTCATTTCTGTTTATCCTTCATTCCATACACATGCATGCAGTTCATTACCCTCCATTCCATAATACTCTATCATTCGAGAAAAAACAGACCCAATCATACACTGATTTGGGTCCGTTTTACACTGTTTTATTTAGTTTTGTTATACCGCGTCTTCCTTAAGGGCTTCAATGATGTTGTCATCCTTGATCTTGCTTATGCTAAGCGCCATGCTGATTCCAAGAATTCCGAACACTGCTATCACTGTCACACCGTACATGAGCAAGTCAGGATCGAAGGCAAGCAGCTTCATATCGAAGGTCGAGTACATGATGTAGCTGAGCAAAAGAGATATTGAAAAGCCCCAAATAAGCGCCTTTATGCCATAAAGAAGCGTTTCAAGCCTTATCATCTTTTTAAACCCTGTATTGTCAAGGCCCACAGATTTATACATGGCGAACTCTTTTCTCCTAAGGAGCACTCCCGTTGAGATCGTGTTAACGATATTGGCAATGGCTATAAGAGTAAGAAGAATAGTGAACCCATACATGGCTGTCTTAAGCATCAGCGTGATAGTATCCATAGCCTTTATTGTAGAGTAAATGTTAGAACCGTAATAATTGTGGTATCCGCCCTCTTCCAAAATTGAATATATCCTTTCAAGGACTTCTTCTGGACGTGAGGTTTCAACTCCCATATCCAGAACGAGCATATCTTCGGGAAGAACTTTTTTTGCTTTTTCAAAATACATGGAGGCAGGCACATAGACAGCAATATTGGTCTTAGGTGTCATGTTATAAATCTTGTTATTTCCGTCATATTTTACCAGTGCTGCAATCTCTATAGCTGGTGGATTTCCCTGCACCTTATCATAGTGAAGAACCTGTCCCAGGATCTTATCATTGAATACCTCGCTGGGCTTATTTTCACGGAAATAGTCATTGAGCAGAACACCTTTTAAGGTATCGCCATAGTATTCGTCCCTTTCAAGCCCATTATCTGTAAGGATCTTATCAAAATCCTCATCATCAGCTATGACCACATCCATGCCATCTAATTTCAGATCAGCAAATCCACGCGAAAGGAACTTTTTATCAGCGATATCTGTGTTTGCCAGCTCGTAACGTGACTCAGGGGACTTTCTGAACAAAAACTGTATCATACCGGCGCTGTAAACATCATTAACGCCTTCTATCTGCTCTATTTCGCTCCTAAGTTTGTCACTTTCCGAAAGCAGGCAGGATGCTACAACCTGATATGGAAAATCAACCTCATACTGATTGGCTCTTGCAATTGAATTACAGAAAAAGTTGATCGTAAGGAACAAGATCACCGAAACCGCGATAGTAGCGGTAATAACCTTTCCCTTTACACCATTTCTTTTTATATTCTTGTAAGCAAGCTCCCCTTCATATCCAAAGATCTTGCGGATTAGAGGATTCACACGAAGCCCCTTTGCTTTTACTTTTACCACGTTGCTCTGCCTGAGCGCATCAATAGGCATAACCTTGGCTGCCCTGATGGCTGGAACAAAGGTTGAAATAAGTATTGTAAGCGCTGCAAAAAACACTATCGCTGCAATTACAGGAGGCTCGCATACTACAGGTATACTGCCCCTCATCCCCTCTGCGCCTACAAAAATGTCAGCTTCAAGGATCCTCCTTCCAAGAAATGCCAGGGTGATCCTGGTTCCAATGTAGCCACACAATAATCCCAAAGGAATACCGATGATTCCAAGAATGAGTCCTTCAAAATAAATTGAGGATCTCTTTTGTCTTGCTGTGGCTCCGACGCTGGCAAGCATTCCCAGATAGCGCATTCTCTCTGTAAGAGACATACCTATGGAATTGAAGATCAAAATGACAGATGTAACGATCACGATCGCAAGTGCAACTGCCATCATTACGAAAAATGACCTGTAAGAGCCTCCGCTTCCCTCAAAAGCAAAGCAGCTAAGCAGATACTCTGTATTAAGATCGTACTTTTGGATCTCATGATCTGCGATGATGTGCTTGATCTGCTTAAGCGCTGTATGGTCACAGTTTTTAAGCAAAATTACCACCTGGGCCTTTTCAGAGTCAGGAAAATAGCCTTCATCCAGGCATCTTATAATATCCCAGCTTCCGGTAGGTTTGTTGCCGTGAAGAATTGCTGTAACTGTGCAGGTCTCAGTGGACAGCGCCTTGAACTGTTCATCTGACCTGTAGTTTCCTCCCAGGTATACTAATTCACCCTGCTCATCGTACATATATCTGTAGCCCTGCTCAAAGGTAAGGGTATCTCCGACTTTAAGATCCTCCAGGCCATTATCAATAAGGAACTGCTCTTCAACTGCTACCTCGGAGGAATTCTTTGGAAGGACTCCATCATAGTCTGATATTACCCTCATTGACATATATACAGGATCTGCCTGCTCAATATTTCCAATGCTAAAGCGCTCTTCTTTGCCGCCATTAAGTCTTACACCGGTTTTCTGCTCTGTTGTATCGCACAGGCCAACGCTTTCAATCCTGTCATCCTCTGACAGTGATACGTACTGCTTATACGTGATCTCACTGAACTGAGCATGTACGTTTCCGTCAGACTGTATTGACAGATAACCAAAAAACTTAAAGAAAGAAAATACACCCAAAATAATGGCGCTTATAAGTGCCGTCGATGCCACAATTCCAAGTATTGTTACCACCGATCTTTTCTTGTTTCCAAGAAGGTGTCTAAGTGTCAGGGTTGATACAATGTTCATGATGCTATCACCCCTTCTTTCCCCGAATCTCTTGTTATCTGGCCATCCTCGATGGTAATAATTCTGTCAGCAGAAAGAGCTATCTTTTCATCATGGGTGATTATGATGACCGTCTGGTTGTTTTCCTTATTGAACTTGCGTAGAAGCGATATGATCTCCTTACTGTTCTCAGAATCCAGGTTACCTGTGGGCTCGTCTGCAAGAAGCAGAGCTGGATGATTCATAAGCGCCCTACCTATTGATACCCTCTGCTGCTGACCTCCAGAGAGCTGATTTGGAAGATGTGATAATCTCTCTTTTAATCCAAGCTTTTCCACAAGGTCATTAAGGAGCTTTTTATCAGGCTTTTTCCCATCCAGTAGGATTGGAAGTGTCATATTCTCTTCCACGTTCAGGATTGGAATAAGGTTGTAAAACTGATAAATAAGACCGATGTTTCTTCTTCTAAAGATCGCAAGCTTGGTCTCATCAAGTTTTCCGATGTCCGTTCCTGCGATGTTACAGCTTCCCGATGTAGGGACGTCAACCCCGCCAAGAATATGGAGCAGTGTAGACTTACCGGAACCGGAAGGTCCAACTATTGCCACAAACTCTCCCTGTTCTATATCAAAAGAAACATCTTTAAGAGCATCAACTCTTGTCTCTCCTGTCCCATATACTTTACAAAGGTTTCTGATTTCCAAAATGTTCATTTTTGTTTTGTCTCCCTTCTTAAACATATTTTCATTGTCTAAGAAAAGTTTAGTTTTCCATGCTTACAATCCCGTGACTTTTCCATTACAATTTTGTAATATTGTCGGTCTTTTGAAACTTGTCTCAAATGATCGTCTTATAAAAGCGCACAAAGAACTTTGTCCCCACACCTTCAGTGCTTTTCACAATGATGTCGCCATGCTGGCCGGTAATAATGGTCTTTGATAGAGCAAGCCCTATACCCACGCTATCCTTCCCGGCATTTTTACCCTTATAGAACCTTTCAAAAATATGCGGAAGATCTTCCTGCGCTATTCCACAGCCGGTATCTTCAATCACGATTTCCTTGTAGATGTTGGTGTCCGAGGTACTTATAGAAAGCTCATCTCCACTCTCCATATGTTCAATGCAGTTTTTCACAATATTTTGGAGTGCCTCTATAGTCCAGTTCCTGTCACAGCTAAAAGAAATATCAGAAATATGTTTTGTGCATTTTATATTTTTCAGTTCCATCTGGATTTCAAAGGCTCTTATAACTTCCTTAACCAGTTGCTCTGCCTGTATTTCTTCAGGCTTCATGGTTATGGTCCCTGCATCTATCCTGGATAATTTCAGGAGCGTCTGGATCAGCCAGTTCATCCTGTCCAGCTGATTTGACTGTGTCTTAAGAAACTCCATTCGTTTCCCTTCATCATCCTCTGTCTTTAGAAGATCATTCATTACCATCATGGATGTCAGAGGCGTTTTAAGCTGATGACTGATATCTGCTATGGCATTTGCCAGTGCCTGCTTGTCTTTTGATAAAAGATCTTTTTGATAGTTAAGGGTAGATGTCGCCTTATAGATGTTTGTCTTAAGAAGTGACAGTTCGCCCTCTTCCTGATCGAGAATTCCAGGGGCTTCATCTCCGGCAAGAACTCTTACAAGATAAGAATTCAGGGCATCAATATCAGCATATCTTCGCCTTGTAATCATCACAAACCCTGTTGTAATGCCTATTCCCAGGATCAATATCAAAACAGCTGCAGGTATGCCACAAATAGCATATCCACATACAGAAAGAGCAGCTGTAAAAACAGCTGCCGTAATAAACATAAACTTGAATTCCTTATTTCTGAACATTTTGCAATTCCCCAATCATGCTAATACTGTTCTCACAAAATCTGCATATCACTTTTCAAGTATATACCCAAGTCCTCTGACGGTTTTAATGATCTGAGGGTTAGCCGGGTCTTTTTCTATCTTATCCCTAAGTCTTTTAATGTAGACAGTAAGAGTATTATCGTTGACAAAATCACCGCTTACATCCCACATCTCTTCAAGGAGCTGACTTCTTGACATAACAACGCCCCTGTTATTATAAAATGCTAAAAGCAATCTGTACTCCAGGGCAGTCAGCTCAACCATTTCCTCTTTTTCAGTCGACTCATCCAATAAGCCAACTTTAGCTTCGCCAGTATGAATGCGGACGTTTTTTATTTCAAGGATCCCGCTTCTCTCCGCTCCAGAATTAGCCAACCCTTTGCCACTTCTTCTAAGAACAGTCTTGATCCTGGCCATAAGCTCATTGATCCTGAAGGGCTTGCACACGTAATCATCTGCACCCATCTCAAGGCCCATGACCACGTTGACTTCTGCATCACTTGCTGTCAGAAAGATTACCGGAACATCCTCTTTTTCCTTGATGTATTTACAGACATCATAGCCATTTCCGTCCGGAAGATTGATATCCAGGATGCATATATCAAATGTATTTATGCTAAAGGCGTCTTCTGCATCTGCCTTGGTCTTAACATGAACGACCTCATACCCCTCTTTTTCCAGAGAGTACTTAAGCCCCATTCCAATTGCGTCATCGTCTTCAAGTAAAAACAGCTTCATTTCATGTGCTCCTTGTTCATCTATATATAAAGATTATAAGCAGAGTAGTGCTAATAATCCATATGAAGCAAGTCCCAGACTTGCTGCGCAACAGCTTGGTGCATCAATAAAGATATCCAGTTTAGTCGCCCTGAACAAAAAACCAACGAGCTGGAATACTACTGGATTTAATATCACGCACCACAAAGGAGCATGGATAATACCTGCAATAATAAGCACTATGACAGCGATTGCCGGAATGATGACCAACATTGAATATAGCGCAAAAAACGGTACATAAATCTGCTTAAATACTGACTGGATCACATCTTCAGCAAGCTTTCCATCAGCTTTTGCTATGATCTTTCTGTATATTGTTGGCTGCTGGCACAGGAATGTATGGATCATAAATCCTCCCATAGCTCCGATCAGGAATATGACCGAAAGAACTGTGGCAATCATTGAATGCTCCTTGTAGAGAGTCATCATCAAAGCAATAAATCCGCAGGAGTACATAGGCACTGCAAACATCGCAAGGATGTCAGACCACACAAACCTCCAATGGGCCATATTTTTCCATTCGCTGTCAATGACGACCATCTTACCAAGTTTCTTATTTTTCGGTCCTTTTAAATCCAGTAATAGATCTGCGGTAGCACAAAGAAGACCGCCAATAATTCCAATTACTGCTAATAGAGTATTCATCTTTGTTTTCCTCCCGAAAACTTCACAAAGCCTCCTGGACACGTGGCTCTGACTGATGCTCACATGCAAGATTATTTAGCCAGCGCTCTTTTTTCAGCCAAAAATGGAATATAAGTGTCCTGACAATGTCCAGAAGTTTTACGCAAAGGTACATCTGTACTGGCCCGATGTCGGTATATCTAGCAAGCAGGAAAAGCATAGGAAGCATGACCACTATTGTTATTCCAGCATCTGCATATGCACCCATCTTCGTGTCGCCGCCGGATCTTGCGATTGCCTGCTGTGCATTTACAAGCACCCATACAGGCATAAAAAATGCCATAAGTATTACCATACTCCTTGAAATTGTAATGGCACTTGGGCTTAACTTTCCAAACACTACCGGAATGATAAGTGTTGTCGCAAATCCAACAAAGGTCATGGCAACACCAAAAACGATAGATCCTGACAGGAGCCACGTTTTTTCTCTGCGGGCTTTTTCAAGATTGCCTTCTCCAAGAGTTTTCCCAATTATTACGGTAGTTGCAGAGTAGATTCCACCAAATGCTACAAAAAACAGGTTAGCTATGGCAAAGCTCGATGCCATTCCTGAAACAACATCTGCTCCGCCCCTTCCGTTATAAATAGCTGTCGTTAAGGTTTCGGAAAGAACCCAGGTCATCTCACAGAAAAGCATCAGAGCACCTTTCTTTAATATTTCCCTGAACAACTTTCCATCTATTATGAATTCTCTGCTAAAGTGAACTGCAAAATCAGGCTTGCTCTTGAAATAGATAAATGCAAATATTACAAACTCTACTGTTCTAGCTATGACAGTAGCATAAGCGGCTCCTCGGACACCAAGTGCCGGCATTCCAAAATTCCCGTAAATAAGAAGATAGTTGAATACCGTATTTGTAAGAGTTGCTATTACTGTTACAACCAGTGGCGTTTTAACTCTTCCCATATCTCTAAGTGAACTGGCGATACTCATAGAAATAATCATGGGGATTCCCACAACAGACATGATTCGAATATATGGAACTGCCTCATCAAGAATAAGAGCTGCCTGTGTGTTTCCCATAACCATAAACGACAGGATTTCTCTTGGATATATTAAACATACCATGAGGTATGGGATGAGTGCCACAAATCCTGCAAGCAGTTTAAACATAAACGCCTGTTTCATTCCTCCACTGTCTTTTGCGCCAAAAAACTGCGTAAGGAATATCCCTCCAGTCATGCAGATTGTGTTAATTAAAACCATAAACACAAAAAGCACCTGACCGGCAATATTTACACCTGACATTGATATATCGCCCAGTCCTGATACCATAAAATTATCTATCAGCGACACCATGCTCTGTATAAGCTGCTGAAGCATTATAGGGACTGCTATCGCCAGCACATTTTTATAAAACTTTCCACTTCCGAAAATCGTATTCTTTTCTCTCATACATTTAAAAGTCAGTAGCTATCTTCTGCTGAAAACTCTCCTTCATTTTTTAAAAAACAGTCACAAAATCTTTATAACTCCTTTATGAGCATACCGATTTCAGTACAATCATATATTTATCATAAAACAAAAAACAGCCTCAAATTTACACTCATTTGAGGCTGTTTTACACTGATATTTAAAATCAAAAGTATCATTCAGAATATTTATATCTCTTCATAATCTGACCAGATATTATACAGATGGTCGTTCCTGTCACACCAAGAATAAACATCATCATTGCGGCACCTGAACCCTTACCGCTTCCGAAAAGAAAAGTCCAGAACGGATCATTACTTTTCAATGCCATAAACGGTTCGCAGATCTTGTCTACAAATAGTCCGCCAAGGAAAAGTCCGATCGGAATAGTAAAGAACTGCAGAGTATTTCTGCAAGCATATACTCTTCCCTGAAGCTCTATTGGAATAACATTGCGCATTATTACATTCTGGTTGGCTGCCATGAGTGGAACAAACACCCATCCTATTATCTGACCTATGCACCATAAAACAGAGCTTCTTGCAAAGGCCAGTAAAAAGTTCTCTATCCCCAGCGCAAAAAGCATCGTGAGATATATGACTTTTACCCTGTCCTTGGGCTTTGGCAGGATCATTGGAAGGAAACTTCCTGCTACCATGGCCAGTCCTGAGCATGCTGTTACGATCCCATAAACATTGTTACCTTTTTGAGGTATAACAAGGGCCGGAAGTACAGCATCAAAGGCTGAAGCTGTGAGGTTAACCCCCGCCATAAACAGTATTACAGTAAGTATAAGCGGAGTTTCTTTTAGGAACTTTAGCCCCTCTTTAGCCAGTTTGATCACGTTTTCGTCCTTACTTGTTCCGTCCTTGATCTCGGGCAATTTTATAAAGAACAATAATGCCACAAATGCTATGGCAAAAGACAGAAGATCTACCGCAATAACCGTATCCAACCCTGCCAGTCCATAGAGTGCTGCAGCTATGAGCGGATTACCAATCGAAATAAGTGACCGGGACAATTGCTGAAAACCGCTGGTCTTCTGATAATGCTCTTTTGGAACGATAAGTGAATATGCCACTTCTGAAGCAGGCTGCTGAACAGTGTTCATAAGACCTGAAAAGGCATTGATGGCATATAGATGCCACATGGTCAGCGTATCAGTTTTGTACAGTACAAATACAACAACCGTTGTAAGTGCTGCTAAAAGATCGCATATGAGCATGGTTTTCTTTTTGTCGAATTTATCTGTTATAGCTCCGGCAAAAATGCTCATAATGACATATGGTGCATAAGTGCATATCGTAAGCGCTGCTGTACTCAGCGCTGATCCAGTTTTTTCATACATCCACAGCGTAAGCGCAAATCCTGTTATTGCACTTCCAAGCTGTGATAAGCTCTGTGTGATCCAGATTATGTAAAAATCTCTTAATTCCTTTATTCTGTTTTTCATTATTATTTATCCTCCATACAAATATTTTTCATCTGCATGGAGCATATACACTGCAATTGATCATGTCCTTCCTCCTTCTTGTTATTTTAAACGGATATCATTCTTTTGACATCACATTCTTTTTCCAACATATCAGCGCAATTATAACCATGTATATAGCTGACAAAACCACATAAAACCAAATATCAACCTGCAAGAAACAATACAGGAAGTTAAAGCAAAAGTGTATCACTATGCCATAGATCAGGTTATCGTTCTTTTCCATGAAAAGATTCATGATAAAGCAAAGTCCCGTCATTACAATAACGTTGGACAGAACGTATGGTATCATCTGGATTCCCATATAATCTGAATCTACAAACCAGAGTATGGTATGCCAGAACGCCCATATAACTCCCTGTATCACTGATGCACTGAAAAAACTGTATTTTGCATTAAGGTATGGGCGAAGATAACCTCTCCAGCCTGACTCTTCCCCTGTTGGCCCCGTTGTGATCGAGAATAAAAATGACGCCCAGAACGGGTAGGATCCAAGATTCCAGTATTCACCAAATGCCTTCCCCTGAATCAAGGACAAACCAAATACTGTAATAATAGTAGCTCCAAGCGTAAGTATAGCTGAAGCTACCAGCGTTACTATGCTTATCTTTCCACCAAAAGCTTTTTTGTAAAAATCAGCAATACTACGACCAGGGCAAAAAAACTTAAAACCTATAAGCAACACAATAGTCGGTGCCCACGCACAAACATTAGACAAAATCCTCATCACAACCGGCGGGCCATGGAATACTATACTTGCTGTCCCGCATAGTCCCAGCACCATAAACCAAAATACAAAATAGCTTAAAACTACATACAATTTTACACGTTTTTCCATATGATTATACTGCATCCCATCATCTGATTTCTGTAACTTTTTCAAGAGAATAATCCAAGATAACCTTTTCTACCTAATTCACATAGTTATGATTTCTTGGTAATAACCGCTATTGCACAAGGCATACGCCCATCAATAACATGGTATTCAACATCGGAGTACCCCTTGTCTGCAAAAAACTTCTTGTATGAATCCAAATCGAACTGCCTCTTAAAATCCGCACCTAGCAACGTAATGAACTTTACAGCAGCCGTCCCAGTGCCTTTAGACATGTTTATATAAGTCGGGATAATGATCTTTCCACCGGGTTTAACTACTCTCCACAGCTCATGAAGTGCTTTTTCGGGTTCCGACAACAAGTGGATAACATTACCGGCAACAGCCTTATCAAAACAGCCCCCTTTGCACTTTATATTTGTTATGTCCGCTTTCTTGAATGTAGTATTGGAATAATTGCGGCATTTCTTTGCGGTTTTTTTAAGCATTCCTGTTGCAAAATCCGTTGCTACCAGCCTCTTACACTTCTGCGCAATAAATATGCTGATCGCTCCTGTTCCGCAAGCACATTCCAGGACCTCATCCGAAGGTTCAATAAGTTCAGCAACTTTCTTTCCTGTACCGGTATAAACTTTACTATTATAGATATTTTCAAATAAATCATATAAAGGAGAAACCATATCCCAAAACATAATCATCCATTGCCTTTCTCTTTTTTTCATCTTCTTTCACATACATTTCAACATCCATAAACCAAGATTAACGTTCTATAATCATCTCTTTACATCGCCATTCTTCATTATGAACTATATATGTTTCTGTTTCATCAAGGATTACTTCTTTAAACCCTGCTGCTTTATAGCAATAATATGCGGATTCATTGTTTTCAAACACCCCCAGAGATACTCTCCTGGCTCCATATACCTCAAAAGCATAATTAAGCGCTAGCCTTATCATTTCTTTTCCTTTCCCACATCCTCTTTGCCTCGGGTCAAGAATGACAAAACCAATACGTAGTTCATCTATCTTCCCTCCCGGATTTCTAAGAGTAAAAAAGCCTATCATCTTTTCTTCGTCAAACGCAGAAAAAGTCATTATTGAATCAACAAATCCAAATTCTTTCTTCGTGATTGGATAAGCTCCCATCACTCCGGCGCTCCACTTATAAAAAGCTCTCTCATCTTGACTCCATGAGATAATCGTATCTGCATACTCTTTTCGGTAAGGTTTTAATCTAAGCATGTCTACCTTTCTCCATATCAAATATTTTGACCTGTTTACACTTATGTTACTCAAAGATTTGTCCGGGAAGTTTTTGCTTCTCTTTTGGTGGAAAGTTCTTATCAAACTCCTCAACAGCTACATCTTCGACATAGTATCCCTTAGGGGTCTGATATACCCCTGTGACGCCATCAAGATATCCCGAAATCAGTTCTCTACATAGGAAAAATGAGGCATCTGCGCCCTCCGGAAGATCATGGTATCTGATTCCAAACTTGCTTGCATAATCAAATCCGCAGTGACTATAGAATCCGATATTTCCCTCAAAAAGAACTGCTCCAAATCCCATCTCTGCAGCCTTTTCCAGAGAATAATCCAGAATTGCCTTTCCATAGCCTTTTCTCTTAAGTTCAGGTGTAATTCCAATAGGACCCATGGTAAGCACATCAATAGTCCTTCCATCATCAGCCTCAATGACAGTTTTCATGAACATGTTCTGTCCGATCAGTTTCCCATCCTGCTCCATAACAAAGTCAAGTTCAGGGATAAATGCCGGATCATCTCTGAGCACATGAATTACATAGTGTTCACTGCACCCGGGACGATAAACGTTCCAAAATGACTCTCTTACTAAATTTTCAACTTCTCTATAATCTTTCTTTTCTTCTAATCTAATTGTGTAATTACTCATTTCTTTTTCTCCTTCATTTCAACAGCCAACCATATTAAGAAATTAAAAGTTCTCCTATTTCAATATGTGGGTTTCTATATCTTGCAGAACTCTTCTCTCTGCTATGGTGAATGGCATTATTAGGGCAGTTCTGAATACATGCCCCACAACTAATACAGTTCTTTAAAAAGAGCGGGTGACCATTTTCAATATGTATATTTCCCATTGGGCAAAGTCTTGAGCATATACCGCATCCCGTACAAGCTTCGTTTACAGTAACTTCTTCTGTAATACCAATTCCTGTAGGAAACTCATATTTTTTCTTGTGATCACGCGTAATTAGTTTGCTGAAAAGCGAATTTCTTTTAACGTACCTTTTCTTTTCAACTATATCACCCATTATCTGGTCAATTACACCCTGCTGCTTTTTATTATCGCCTTCCTGTTTTTCCATATCGGCAAAGGTAATGCAATTCTCCGCCATTTGAATTGAATTAACATAGTCAAATTTCCTTCCGTTTGCCAGAGTAATATTGTTTAACTCGTTGCAAACAGATCCGGCAAAACATCCGTAAGTTGCTATGGCGAAAAGATAGTTGCACTCCACCTTCAGTTTCTGCAAAAACTCCTCAATATATGGTGGTATACAAAGCCCGTAAACCGGAAATACTATACCCACAACATCATCTTTTATCTCATAGATTCCCTGTTTGATCAGCTTGGGAATAGATAAACACTCTCCTCCCAAGCACTTGGCTACATACAAGCAATTTCCAGTTGAGCTGAAATACAAAGTTTTCATTCAATATCCTCCAAATGTGTAAAACATAAACTGTATAGTAACTATACCCTTTGGAGAAAATAAAACATGAATTACACTAATTATTTTGCTTTTTACACTGATTTATCCAGATCATCAAGCGCCTTGTCAAAAGCTTCAAGGAACTGCCTCATGCTATCCAAAGTACTTTCAGGTATTTGGTCAAGCATAGCTTCATACATAGTTCCCATGTTTTCATGCATCTTGCGGTGATCATCCCTTGCCGCTTTACCTTTTTTAGTAAGATACAGGCAAATCGCAGCATCTGAATCGGGAGACACTCTCTTCTCCATAAGATCCCTGTCCACGAGCTTGTTGACCATCTGTGATACAGCGCCCTTAGTAATTCCGCGCACCTTGGCAAGCTGTGTGATGTTGATTCCCTCACTATCACCAACTATGGCTATTGTATGGATCTCAGGCTGAGTAAGGATTATATCCTTGCAGTAAACCTGAGGCTTTTTTTCATACTGAATGTATTTATGGATGATTCGCTCCATTAACCAGGCAAGTTCCTTGTAGTGTTTCATATCTTACGCTCCTAATTTGTGACAAATACGATACTCTGCTGAATATGTCTTTTGTATATAGGATACCATTACAAAAGCCACTATCACAGATAAAATATGGCTTATCAGAAACGCAAACCATACTCCGTTTAAGCCAAAGAGCTGTTTAAAAATATAGGCAGTTGGAATTCTAAACACAATGTAATAAAGAACCAAAAGAACCATCGCCATTCCCGGCTTACCAACTCCCGTAATATATCCCTGCATACAACTTGTGAGCATGTACAGAACATAGCCAATACTGATTATTGAAAAGAACCTTGATACTACCAATGCGACTTCAGCCCCCTGTCCAAAAACTGCTGTGAGCTGACCTGAAAAAAGGATCACTAGCACGCTTGTAATTGCAATAAGAGAGCCTCCTATGATCATGCTTGATTTCAGATAATCCATTGCCCTGTCATGCCTTTTTGCTCCAACACATTGTCCCACTATGGATGTCACTGCCATACACATTCCTGTAGTAGGCATAAACATTATAAGTTCAAGATTTCTTGCGACTCCAAAGCCTGCTATAGTGTTCATTCCAAATGAAGAGATGAAAGAAATCATAAAAGCAGAACTAAGCGGCGGCATGATTGACTGTACTGTAGTTGGCACAGATAAACGGACCATGGTTATGGCATCATTCATATTGATCTTTTTTAAATCCATAGAAAACATCTTTTTCTTTTTGTGATAAATAATGGCATAAACCAGACATAGAACTTCAGAAGCCACTGTAACAATTGCTGCACCGGCTAATCCATAAGCTTTTATTGCAAAAGGATCAGCAACTGCATTAAACACTGCTGTGAGCATCATACCTTTCATCTGAAACATTGGATCCCCAAATGCCCTAAAGATTGATGTAAACACCATGTAAATAAATAACGCTGCATTTCCCAACAAGTAAATTTTTAGATATGTTGCAGCATCAGAGAAAATAATTTCCGGTGTTCCCATAAGAGCCAGTATCGGATCAACAAGTACTTCGCCTAAGATGAAAAGTACAACTGAAAAAAAGGTGGACATTGCTATAACGGTCGCTACTGCCCCCGGAATATGTTTCCTGTCGTCTGCTCCTACAAGATTAGCTATCATAACTGAAATACCATTACCAACACCCATTGAAATGGAATTTAAAAATAAAACAATCGCCGTTCCAGCGGTTAGTGCCGACATCCCCAGCTCTCCAAGCAGGTTTCCAACCCACAGACCATCCACCATGTTATAGATCATTAGCATGATCATCCCAACCATAAGTGGCGCAAACATCTTGATAAGTGACTTATTTGTTTCTCCATTAATAAAATCAATTTTACTATTCATTTTTCCTCCTTTTTGTATAGCTGCTATACTGTTTAGTTACTATACACTTTTCAAAATAAAAAAGACTCCTCGCACTTATTTGGAGTCTTTTTACACGGATTTTGCTCTATTGATCCATTTACTTTGACGCAAACTTAGGATTTTTCACCTTCTTTGATTACGACAAAATTCCCGTCAACGCCCTTTATGTTTTTCTCTTTTCTTCATCTGTTTTAATTCAAACAAACGTTGATTCTCAGCTTCCTTTTGTTCGCGGCTTCTGCATTTCCGTTCCAGTTTATTCTGCTCCTGTTGTAATTTGAGAGCCTGCTGCGATTTTGTACCTATGCCAGTCTCTAGTGTCTGCTTTTTCGCATCACGCTGCGCTCTCTTGGGATTCTTCTTAGTTTCCTTTACGGTCGTTTCAATCTCCGGACTAAAATGCAGATGATAATAGTTCCGATTAATAAGTTCCAGCACCTCTATGTCCTTAGGTTCAGCACCAAAAGTCACTTTAGCTGCTGATAGTTTTTTATCTATAACCCTCTCGAATATGCCCACCCAGAATGGGTCTTCAAAATACACGATCAGCCTGCCATTTATTCTATCCATTGTTCAAAAGTCTCTTTATCTAATCTTGTTTTACACTTATTTTTCTGAACATACATGTTGAACCACTATCTCATTTTGAGATAGTGGTTTTCTTAATCTGAGCATTTTTACCCTCTGCGAGATTGCATCCAATCATTCAAAAAATGAATTTGCTCGTCCGTATGAAACCAATGCTCTCCGCCCTCCATAACAGTAAGCGTTGCATTAATCCTATTAGCAAATGTTGTTATAGTATCCAACTCCTGCAAATTATCAAGGCTACCATATAAAATGTCTGTCGACACATTCCATTTAACAGGATTCGATCTTGCATACTGCAAATATTCCCAAGACAAATCATCACCAAAATCTACAGGAATAATTTTCTTTTCCTGAAGTTCTGTTTCTGTTGTGCCAGCCCAGGCAATCATGTTTAAAATCAGTTTTTCCATATCAACTATTGGAGATACAAAATATGCATGACTAATGTATTCATCACAATTTGCAACCATGGAAAAGTATGCACCTATGCTATTGGCTATTAATGTAATATTCTCATAGCAATTTGCCAATTCCTCTATTTTCGCTTTAAATTCTTTCTTTGCATCCCATGGATTATCAGCCTTGTAGTCAAACCCATAAAACTCATGCCCTGAGAAAAACTTATGGTAGTTTTCAATTTCATTTGCATTTCCACCCTTGCCATGAACGTAAATCACAAGGGATTTCTTATTCTCATTCATTGTAGTCTCTCCTTAACTAATCAACATTCTTACACTTCCTGAAGGTTTTACGCATCTCATATAAAGCTTCCCCTAATTTCCCACGTTCTTTCACAAACTTGATCACATCATTCTTTTTATTTATTTTCTCGATTATTGACGTATCTAATAAGCCCAATAAATCTTCAAACTGAATCTGCGACTTTCTTCTTATTTCCTTGAGTTCCTCAGTGTCTTTCAGCTTCCTTTCCGCTTCGCTCTTTGGATATCCCTGCCCAAACGGTTCAGAAAAGAGCGCTTTTATTGTTTTATCAAAGTTTTCAACGCCTGCCCAGGTATAATCTTCGCCCAATGGAAGTGAAATAGCATTACCATTATTGATCTGTGCAAACAGATAAGCGTCCTTTGGAGTAGGAGCATATCCACAAATTACTCCAGGCATACTGTTACACGCCAGCATCATTCCCTGTCCGGATGAACAACCGGTAACAACAAAATCAACTGCTCCACTTGCAAGTAATATACCAACAAGAACCGAAACGTCTATATATGAATACTTTTCCTGTTCTTCTAAAGTACAGCCAAAGTTGATGACCTCTGCATCTTTAGGGGCATATTTTTTTACAGTATTAAAAATCAGCTCATTTTTTTCAGCCTGAGAGCTCGCTTGAATTATCCCTATTCTCATTGCGCCATCCTTAAATCATTCATGCTAATCAATTATTTTTTTGGGCCATTTACAGATTCCCACCTCAAGAGCTCTTTCTTCCTTCAGATGAAAATCTGCATATTTACAATACCAGCAGCCTTTCAAGCTTGGAATTGCATCCTCTCTTGGGGTGTATGCAGGGCAGATATCTTCTGGCCACACACTTCCGTCTCTCTTGGGAATATCGTAATTGTTTGATTTATTATCCATTTCTTATAACTCCTCATAATGAACTTCCGCTCTCGCATTCGCTCGCCGGAAGACGCGCGAACCAAGCTCAAAAGTACTTCGCTAGGTTCTTACAGCCTATAATCCAAATTTCTATACTAACTATACCATCAAATAAAAACAGACCTTCAGATACACTGATACAGGTCTGTTTTGCACTGGTTTTGGCCTGTTTTATTTCCCACAATCCATCCCCCTACTGTGCCAGTTTTAAGAACTTCTTGTCATTCATCTGTTCATTCGTAATATACTTCCCATCACAGAATAGCGAATAAGTTGTGATCGGCGTCGGTGCATTCTGAGCATCATTCCTACTCTCGATCTTCATAGCTCTGAATGGAATGCCATTGTTCTTGGCTGTCTCTTCCAGCACAGGTACATACTTCGCATTGAACGGACACTGGTTCGTATAGTAAAGAACATATCCTTCCTCATCTATGTGCGGATGCTTAGCACACTCTTTGAACATCGGCTTCTCGGCCCCTTTCTCAAAGGGCAGATACCATAACTGTATGCCGTTATCCGCTTCATCACACACTTCAAAGCCTTTATATTTCAGGAATTTCGGATCAGCCAGAAACGGCTTTTTCTTTGCTGCAGCAAGAATGCAAAGTCCTTTCTTTCCCTTCTCCTTGCTGTCTTTGATGCATTCGGAAAGCAGGTCACTTGAATATCCATGACCTTTGAAAGAACCGGAAACCCATAGGCAGTCTATATACATATACCCAGGTGCTTCGATTGGATTCCATGCATGCTCTGCCGGAATATATTCTATGAAGCATTTCCCGCGCTCCACACTTTTTAAGAATACAAGCCCCTCATCAAATCTGTCCGCAAGCCACGCCTTCTTTGAAGATACCTGTACATCTTTATTGTTGGATATGGCGCAGCAGATATGCTCCTCTTCCAGATTCTCTTTTGTAACCCTGATATACTCCATAGCCCTCTCCTCCTACTCTCTCCGTTCCGCTTCGAACAGCCTCCATCAACGGATACAGCATCATCATGGTTTTGGAACAGATTCCGTATCCACCTTTGTTTCCCATGTTTCTTTCCCTTCCTTTCATATTTTTTCGCCATATCACAGGCGATTTCATAAAGCTTTTCCCTGATAGACTCCGGTTCGATTACAGTCACTATAAAGGCTGTAATTATGATAATTGGCAGCTTATTCTTTTTAGTATTTGTTTTCGTCTCAATTTTTTCCCCTTATATCGTATCTCTCTTTGTGAATATGAACGTTCCCATGACAGAGTATAATATCAGCCCTATCACAATAACCACGATTATATTCACATAGGAAACAGATACTCCGCTAATTCCAAGGTCTTCAGTCTTAGTCACAATAAAGTTCCTTGAAAGACCATATTTATCCATAAAGCCCGCAAGGGCCGGGATCCTGGACACGAGCTTTGTTTCAAGAAAACTAATAAGCATTCCGTGAAGATTTGCTGAACCAAAGATAGTAATAATGGTTGGTATGATGGTATTTCTGGTAATTTCATAAAGAGCCATCATAGCGATGCCAAATACTGTATGAAGCATCACTTCGAATGTTATGAAGCTTATAAGTGAGCCAATACGGCCAAAGTAAATACCCGGTGCCCAAAAAAGACTTCCAAACCATGATGCAACAAGTTCCCCCAGAAACATAAAAAGGGAGTACAGAAACACCACCGGGATCTTAGCAAAAAAAATGTTCTTCTTCCCGCTGCGGGTCGTCAGAAGGTTTTTCAAAAATCCGCTCTTTCTCTCTTCTTCTGAAAAAACAATTGCGAATACACCTACCATGATCAGAACGTATCCGGAAGATGCAAAGCTTGCATAGAACTCTCCGAAGGTGGAAGCAGACTCGGTTTCCATTCCTGCCAGAAGTCCGGTCAAAATTACAGTGGTTAAAAGCATCACATAAAAAACTCTTGTTTTAAATAATCTGTATAGGTTCATTTTTATAAGATTTAGCATGCCTTCTGTCCTTTCCTGATAATACCCAAATAGAATTCTTCGAGAGAATCAGCCTCGCCAATATAGCTGTTCTTTAACTCCTCAGCAGTTACCTCTGTTAAAAGCTTTCCTTCTGAAATGATGCCAAATACCGTCGCAACCTTCTGAAGTTCTCCAAGTATATGGCTTGATATCATAATCGTCATGTTCTTTTCTTCATTAAGCCTCTTTATAAGCTCTCTCATCTCGATTATTCCCTGGGGGTCAAGTCCATTAATGGGTTCATCCAGTATGAGAAACTCAGGGCTTCCCAGTAGAGCCATGCCAATTCCAAGCCTCTGCTTCATGCCCAGGGAAAACTTTCCCGCCTTCTTTTTGGGTTCTCTTGACAATCCTACAAAATCAAGAATGTCCAGTATCTCTTTCTGGTCATGTAATCCCATTGAAATTGCTCTAAGTTTCATGTTGTCAAAAGCATTGAGATACCCGTATATTCCCGGACTCTCAATAAGACATCCGACCTTTGTAAGGTAATTATCGCCTGCAGCAACTTCAATCTCTCCACTGGTCGGAGTTGCGAATCCGACCAGCATCTTCATAAGTGTTGTTTTTCCTGCTCCGTTGGGACCAATGAGACCGTAAATCTCACCTCTGTCAATGTGAATATTCATATCCTTAACAGCCTCAAAGGAACCGTATTGTTTAGTCAGATTTTTTGTTTCCAGATAACTTCTCATTTTGTTCCTTCCTTTCTCTGCGAAAACAGTCATTTCTTCATATGCCTACTCTAACACGCAAAGAAAAACAGGCCTTAGCGTACACCGCATTAGGCCTGTTTTACACTGCATTCACTAATTCCGCGAGAATAGCATATCCGCTGTCTTTTCCAGTTCGCGTCTTTCCTGCGTATCATCGTATGATTTTTCCCTGTCATCAATCCCCTTGTTTTTGATAAAAACTGTAGTGGTATTTATTTCTGAAACCGAGTCTGGAATAAAAATCCATGTCTG
>NZ_SVFW01000058.1 GCF_015056685.1 Butyrivibrio sp.
CAGATAAGTTATTTCCCTGCTTACGAAGCAAAGCTTGGGCATGGGCATGAAGGCAATGATACAAAGTATTCAAGGATCATGTACTCAGAACTGTTTGAGTTCCTGGATAAATGTCTTAATGATTAAATCGTAACGAATCAGGAGGTATCAAAATGGATAGAGCAGTGAAAGAAAAAATAGTAGCACTTTCTCATGTTGCTACTTGGATTTTGGCCATATCCCTTTACATGGCATTTAATTATATCCCTGCTGTGGGAATAGTGATGATTGTTCTCCTGGCAGCCGCATTGTTTTTGAAATGGAAGAATATGTCTAAGGATGAGCTGATAGTATCCTGCATAATTGCAGTCGGTCTATTGGCAGGAATGATTGTAAAGCGGTATTCAATCCGCATGGTGATAGTATCGTTGGTAGCAGTTCTTTCACTATATCTTTTGACTAAGGATACGAGGGCAAGAAATCAGGCAGGAAACCGTTCAAAGATTGGAAAGGCACTTGGGATAATTGGCTATGCATTATCGGGATTGATCTGTTTGCTTCTTTTCATCAATATAATATATCCAGATGGTCTGATAAGCATGACACAGGGAGAAAATGGCAAGTATCCATCTGAGGTATCAATGACGGTAGAAGACCTGGATGACATGACAGTGTACAGGGATGTTACTTATGAGAGCCAGTATGAGAATAGTACTTATACAGTATATTCACTGAATGATAGTAAAGGTGTGTTTTTCTATATTCATGGCGGTGGACTGGTCTGGGGCGATAAAGAGGCAGAAAACCAGAATGTATATTTGAATTCTATTATGAATGCGGGCTACAGTGTGGTCACTGTTGATTATGTGCTGGCTCCTCAGAATCCATTTCCCCAGAGTGTGATACAGGTAAATGAAGCTCTTAAATTTTTCATTGACCATGCAGGTGATTATGATCTTGATACATCCCGAATAATAGTTGGTGGAGATTCAGCCGGCGGTATGCTGAGTGGTCTTCTGGCTGTGACCAATACTAATCCGGAATATGCAAAGAAGCTTGGTGTTACACCGGCCGTTTCAGGTACAGCTGTAACTCTAAAGGGTTATATTTCCATCGCTGGCCTAGTTGATGTGCCACGCTTTGGTGATACCGGCAACTTCTTGATTGACTGGATGTTCAATACAATGGGAAGAAGTGCTTTTGGAATAGCGGATTATGATTATTCTAATGATGCAAAGGATTTGGGCTCAGTCCTGAATAATATTACTCAGGATTTTCCGCCTACATATGCCAGCGACGGTAACAACGGAACTTTTACAGACCAGGGCAAAGACCTGATTTCAAAGCTGAATAAACTTGGTATTTCAACAGAAAGTTATTTCCCCGACAGAGATGTGGCGGTCCTTTATCATACCTGGGAACTGAATACAACAACCGAACAGGGTCAGGTGAATATTGAAAAGACAATTGCTTTTATGGATGAATACATGAAGTAATACGTAGGTGTCGGTGACAGATTATACCGGAATATATTCTTCCCAAACTTGCACTAAATTCAAGTCCAAAGTGTTACCATATTTATAGCAGCAAAAACAATAGTTATGTGAGGACTTGGATATGACTTCAGGAGAAAAGGTATTAGATATACTGATGGCTAAGGACGACAAAGAATTGTACTCAGCGATAAGCAAGCTTACTGACAATCAAAAGGACATCGTTATTGCTTCGTTGGTAAAGACACTTAAATCCTATACAGCTGAAGCCAAATTTGAATGATAACGATATGATAACGTTCTGAAACGCTGTGATAATGTTTTGAAACACATTGATAACGCCGTGATAATTGAAAGGCTTTTTAGGGCATGATATTATTATGATGGACAAGGGAGCAGGCAAGAGCCAAATGCTTCCTTGTTTTTTCTTGGCCAAGAGAATAAAGACATGAACCGGGCATCAGCTCATGAGTGCGTAAGTGCATTTGTGGGACTGGTGCTTTTTTCATGCCGTAAGGCCTGGCGGCGAAAACCGCAGGGCAGCAACCAACAACGGCTCGATTATACAGAAAGAGGTGTATGAATGGATTTCGATACATTCAAAGAGGACCTTGCCAAAGCGGTGAAGGACAGGCTCGAGTTGATCTTCGATAGGAAGTATTCAGTTGAGACTCACACAGTTGAGAAGATGAATCAGTCCTACGAAGCTCTGGTAGTGAAACCTGAGGATGGCGTCATTGGTGTGAACATCGGCATCGATGCTGCATTCAAGGAATATTCCGATGGCAGATCATTTGACATGATAGTCAGACAGATTTCCAGTGCTGCAGAGCATGCCCTTGATAATCATCCTGCATTTGATCTTGAGGCACTTACCGATTACAGCCAGATGAAAGGCAAACTTGCCATGGAGGTTGTTTCTGCAGAAAGAAATGCAGAGCTCCTTGAGACTGTTCCTCATAAGAACATGGAGGATATGGCGATTGTTTACCGTATTGTTCTTGACTCATCTTCAGAGGGAAGAAGCTCGATTCTTGTGACAAACAAGATGCTTGATAACTACGGTATCACGGCAGAGCAGCTTCACGCTGATGCGATGTCAATTGCTCCGGAGGTAAGACCTGCGGTAATCCAGGGACTGTCCGAGGTGATGGCGGAGATGATGGGTGCCGAGCAGGCAGAAATGCTCGGGCTCGGACCTAAGGCTGATGAGCCTATCTTCGTTGCAACTGTTGAGGATAAGACCCAGGGCGCTGGAATCCTTGCTTACCAGGATTTTATGGATCAGGCGGCTGAAAAGCTGGGTGGCGAGTGCCTTGCGATCAGATGGGACTGCGTTGATTTTCAGAATCGAATCATCCATGTCAACCATACTCTCAGCGACAGGCCTGATGAATTTGGGGACTGCAGTAAGCGCATGCTACCTACGAAAACCGCTGCAGGTACCAGGGACATTCCGATGGTCCAGGAAGTATATGATGCTTTTCTGATGGAATATGAGTTCCAGAGCGTACTTGGTTTCTGTGATGAAGAGATCGATGGATTCACCGGATTTGTTTTCTGTACCGGCGAGCACAAGGCTCTCCATCCAGGAGCAGTCAACCGTGCTATCCACGATGCAATCGATTCTTATAATGAAGAGGAGGTCCTTATGGCTGCTGATGAAAACAGGGAGCCTTTTCTGCTCCCGAGTATTTCTGCCCATATATTACGTCACACTTTCTGCACCAGGCTCTGCGAGAATGAGTCAAACATCAAGGTGATCCAGGCCATCATGGGCCATGCGGACATAACCACCACGATGAACATCTACGCTGAGGCTACCAGAGAGAAGAAACAGGAGGTCATGATGAACCTTGAAGGCAAGATCATCATCAGACCGGAGCGCAGTGATTCATGATGTATCGGTTCGGGCTTCTATGGATAAATTTGGTGATGACAAACCAGAACATAGGAGTTATAATATGAGTGTAGCGTAATGCTCATATCAATTACAGAGATGTGATTGAGAGAAATGTGTAGTCAATTGCTTCATCTGGACTGCACTGTATGTATTTGGTTCGTAACAGTACTCTTTCCACCGAAGACCACCTTTTTGGAGGCCTGCACCTCGGTTGACAGCACAAATCCGGTGCTCCATGGATTTCGGTGGTAGAGTCAAACGGAGAAAAAATAGCTCAGAAGGATTTGCTTGGAGCTGTACGGATTAAGTAAGGGGAGCAATCACCATTTTTCCCGACACTAAAATCTCTTGATAAGTAAACCTCAGTATTTATGCGGGTTTGCGGAGATTTTTGATTTGAAATTTTTTTAGAACACTTAAATACATCTAAAATCATTATTGCTCTGAAATCCAGTGTTTATGCGGATTTCAGAGCAATTATTCTGACAACAATTTATTTGTTTGACAACATTTTGACCACACCTGATCAATGCAGCCAAGTATCGGCGCGGCATTTTGTGTGTGGCAATCTTTTAAATCTCGGCGCAGATGCGCTATCAGTGAGTCCTATTCACGGACTACTATTCCATTTTTGCTTTTTAGAGGGATTTATTTTACGGTAAAGGGCTATCTTATCCGTACAAATGGTGTGTAAAAAGCTCTTTTGGCAGATGATGTACGGATAAAAGTGCTAGTAAAGAGCCATCTTATCCGTACAAATGGCGCAGGAAAAGCTCTTTTGGCAGATGATGTACGGATAAAAATGCTAGTAAAGAGCTATCTTATCCGTATAAACGGCGTGTAAAAAGCTCTTTTGGCAGATGATGTACGGATAAAAGTGCTAATAAAGAGCTATCTTATCCGTATAAACGGCGTGTAAAAAGCTCTTTTGGCAGATGATGTACGGATAAAAGTGCTAGTAAAGAGCTATCTTATCCGTACAAACGGTCAGTAGACAGCTCTTATACCACATAATATACGGATAAGATGGCGTATAGTCTGTAATCTTATCCGTACAAGGGAAGAGCAGGGAACAAGAGATAGCTATGTTGTACGGATAGGAATAAAGAATAGCATTGAACTTATCCGTATGGCATGGATGATAGGACCAGATGATAGGGTGATAGGACCGGATCATAGGCCTGATGGCTGGTGCATGAAAAAAGCGTGTATGAAAAAAGATAAAGATAAATAATAACAGAGGAAAATCTATGACAAATTATAATGAGATAATTGGTGAATTACAAAAAAGAAAGGTGCAACTTGAAGCGAGTATAGCCATAGCAAATAAAAAGATTGAGAAATTGCCAGATGGAAAGCTGCGGATTTCGTACTGTAGAGGGAATCCGCAGTATTACAAGATTATTGACTCTGCCGATACTCACGGGAAGTACATCAAAAAAAGCGATTTCAAGATAGCACAAGAGCTGGCGCAGAAGGATTATCTGAAAAAGATTATTGATGTAGCGCAGGAAGAACTAAAAATTGTAAAAAGAGCTATAGGTGCGGGCACCAACTTCCCAAAAACAAAGGAAGATAATCAGGGAATTATTACTCCGGAGGCGGTATATGACGGTCTCAAGAAGGAAAGAAGAATTCTCGTGTCTCCACTTTTGATAAGTGATGAGGAGTATGCCAGAAGATGGAGTGAGGAACAGTTCCGCATCAGCACTTATAAACCAGAGGAAAAAATATATGCAACCAGGCGTGATGAGGTGGTGCGATCCAAGTCGGAGATGGTGATTGCGGATATGTACTTTGAGATTGGAGTTCCATACAGATATGAGTGCGAGCTGCGGCTCAAGAGCGGTGTCATCAAATACCCTGATTTTACATTACTTAACAAGAGGACGAGAGAAGTTATATATCACGAGCACCTTGGCAGGATGGATGATGAGAAATATCGGAAAAAGAATCTGCGCAAGATAGAGGAATATAGAAGAAACGGAATTTTTGTGGGGAAGAATCTCATCCTGACTTTTGAAGAGGATGGATGTCCGTTCAACATAAGAGAATTCGAAAAGAGCATAAGGGAGATTATATAGATGCTTTTTTGAGTGTTACAAAAGAGAAAATGCAGCTCTACAAAGTTGCAAAATATGACATCGACAGAATCCTGGGGCAGGATATTGAAAAAGAAAAAGCTCGACTGCAACGCAGAGAGCGTAGTCAGACTCGTTAAGTCTGTGTGCGGGGGATTGGGGGCGTAAGCCCTCAACTAGCCGCGCGATTTGTACGGATTCGCGCACTGCTAGCAAAGTAGTGAAATGCCCGTATCCGGGCTGGGAAAAGACGTGAAAGAAATACATTAAACTTACGAAAGCAGCAAAAATTATAACTCGCACGAACGTGTTAATTATGTGCCATTCGAGAGAGCGTTATGCTATACTATTATTATCTGTTAATTTGCGTTTGATTCAGAAGAGGAGCGGATTTATGGCAGTATCGTACAAGAAATTATTCAAGCTAATGATTGACCGAGACATTAAGAAAAAAGATCTAAAAGACATGACCGGACTCAGCTATGGAACTATCGCCAAGTTGGAGAAGGGAAATAATGTTGAGATTAGTGTGCTGGATAAAATCTGCGTAAAGCTGAAATGCCAGCTTAGTGATATTGCAGAAATTTCGTTCGATGAGTGAGTCCATCTTTTGGGACAACAGATAGATTAGTATATTATTGACGACATTACCTTATGCATGTGGAGGTGTCGATATGGCAACAATTCATAATGAAAATTCCAGAGTGAAGATTCCAGCATTAGTGCATTTCACACGACTTGGATATACATATAGGTCGTTAAAAGATGCTGATGGACAATATGATGAAGATACCAATATTTTTATTGGCTCTTTTCGTGATGGAATCAACAAACTGAATGGAACAGGATTAACGGACCAGGATGTAAAAGATATCATTGCAGATCTAAAGAATACATTGAATCAGGATGACTTGGGGCAGGGATTCTACAACTATCTTAAAAAAGGTTACAAGGGTCTTAAACTAATAGATTTTAATACTGTCGCTGGTGATAACAATATTTATGAAGTTGTTACTGAGTTCACATGCAAAAATGGAAGCGAAGAATTTAGACCAGATATTACAGTTTTGATTAATGGAATGCCACTGGTATTCATTGAGGTAAAAAAGCCCAATAATAAAAATGGTATTCAGGCAGAGTATGATCGCATAAATAAAAGGTTTGCAAATAAAAAGTTCAGACGTTTTGCTAATATAACTCAGTTCATGATTTTTTCGAATAATAGTGAATATGATGACATGGAGGTTGTTCCACTTGAGGGTGCATTTTATTCTACAACTGATTATGAACGATTATTCTTTAGTCATTTTAGGGAAGAAGATGAAACCATATTTAAGAAGGTTTCCGCAATAGATGAAGAAGTAGAAAAGGAAATATTGAAAGATAATAATTTGGTTTCTATAAAAGGCAGTGGGGAATATGCTGTTAATATTTCTCCAACATCTCCTACAAATAGAATTATTACATCTATGCTTTCACATGAAAGATTGATGTTTATTTTGAAGTATGCATTATGCTTTGTAGATAAGGTTGATCCGGATACTGGAATTAGAAGACTTGAAAAGCATATCATGAGATATCCGCAACTGTTTGCTACAAAAGCGATTGAAAACAAGCTGACCCATGGCGTGAAGCATGGTGTCATTTGGCATACGCAGGGCAGTGGTAAAACTGAACTTGCATATTACAATACACACTACCTATCTGACTATTATCGGAAGCAAGGTGTAATAGCAAAATTTTACTTTATCGTAGATAGATTGGATTTATTAAGGCAGGCTGCAGATGAGTTTAGATCAAGAGGTCTTGTGGTTGATGAGGTCAAAAATAAGGCTGAACTCGAGAAGATGTTTGAAAAACCTGGCGACAAGAATAATACAGGTGAGCTATCTATAACCGTAGTCAACATTCAAAAACTTTCTGCAAATGCAATAGCAAAGCCTTTGGATTATGACCTTAGCATACAGAGAATATACTTCTTGGATGAGGCGCATAGAAGCTATGACCCTAAAGGTTCCTTCTTGGCAAATTTGATGGCATCTGATAGAGATGCAGTCATGATTGCGCTTACAGGAACACCGCTTATAAGTAAAGAATATAAGACAAAAGATGTATTTGGAGATTACATACACAAGTATTACTATAACCGTTCCATTGCAGATAGATATACATTACGTCTTATTAGAGAAGGCATTAAAACTGAATACAGAATGAAACTTATTTCTGCCTTGGAAGAGATTAAAGCAGTAAAAGGTTCTTTGCCAAGGAAGGAGTTGTATGCGCATGAAGCATATGTTCAACCGTTGGTAAGATATATCACGCAGGACTTTACGAAAAGTAGAAAAATGCTAAACGATGATAGCATTGGTGGAATGATAGTATGCGATTCCTCTGAACAAGCCAGGGCTGTGTTTGAAGAGATTAAATCAAAAAACTATAAGGTTGTATTGGCTGATGTGCAGGAGAAGACAATGGATTTTGTTTTCTCTACACCAACAGTTGATTATACATGCGCTCTGATATTGCACGATGAAGACGATAAAGAGACAAGGGCCAAAGAGCAGAATGAGTTTAAACATGGAGAGATAGATTTTCTTGTAGTGTACAATATGCTTTTAACTGGATTTGATGCAAAGCGATTGAAGAAATTATATCTCTGCAGAAAAATATCTGATCACAATTTACTTCAGGCCCTAACAAGAGTAAATCGTCCGTATAAGAGTTTTAGATATGGATATGTTGTTGATTTTGCAGATATCCGAGAGGAGTTTGATAAAACTAATAAGGCATATTTTGATGAACTTCAACTAGAGTTGGGAGATGCATTCAAAGAATACGACAATATCTTCAAAGGGCAGGATGAAATCCAAAAGGATTTGGATTATATTGCTGAGAAGCTGTTTTTGTATGATACAGAAAATGCAGAAATATTCTCCCAGCAAATTTCAGAACTGGGTAAGGGTGAATTGATTGAGGTTCGTAAGGCTTTGGAGCTCTACAAAGAGTTGGCAAACTTATCAAAGTTATTTGGATATGATGAGTTGGCAGAGAAATTTACGCTTGATAATGTCAATTCCCTTTATAACGAGGTTTCAAATAGAATCAGTATTGTAAACCAGAAGGAGGCTCTTGCTAATGCTGAGGATATGAGTGCGATTTTGAATATGGCACTTGATGGAATTGATTTTAAATTCCAGAAGGTATCTGAAAGCGAAATGATAATTGCAGACAAGTTTAGGGAGACCCTTGAAAGAACACGGCATGAGATGCAGAGAAATAATGATCCTAAAGATCCTGAATATGTTTCTTTGTTGGAAGAATTACAGAGGTTGTTCGCAAAGAAAAATATGGAAGAACTCACGGCAGATGAAATGACTAAGCATATGGAAGAGCTCAACCGGATAGAGGAAGCTGCAAAAAAGAAAAATGCTGCTGATGCAATGTTAGCTAGAAAATATTATGGCGATTTGAAGTATATGAGAACTCATAAAAGATTGCGCGAAGCAAACAGCCCAATATCCTCTGACTTATTGCTCAATAAGGTGTTACTTTCTCTTAAAGAATCTGTTGACAAGCAGGTTTATGAGAATGAAAAGATTCTTGATAACGAGCCATATTTTGAGAAAAATATGTATCCAATTATCATAAGGGTTTTCAATGACAATGATATTCAGATAGATGCCCAGAACGTTAAAAAGGTAGGAAGTTGTATTTCTGAAGAATACTTCCATGAAAGGACTTGGAATTAAAAATGCAAATCACAGAAGTAAAACAAAAAACATATTCCATGATTGATGACTTGAAGTCAGCTTGCAATCAGGCTGGAGCCGGAAACAGTCCAGGAGAATATAAAATCATAACACAGTCATTTCTTTATAAGTTTCTGAATGACAAATTTATTTATGAACTTGGAAAAAATGTTTCTGAGTTTAAAGGGAAAAGTACTGCAGAGATAGAGTCAGCATTAAAAGCAAAGAGTGATGCAGATTATGAACTGATGTTACTTAGCTTGGATGCCGGTACAGCAGTTTTGGGAAAGCAACAGCTCATTTCATCTGTGTATGCCCACAAAGGCGAAGTTGATTTTCATAAGATTTTTGACAAGGCACTTGAAGATATTTCCAACATGAATATGGACATTTTTGCTGTCCATACAGGTGGAAAATCTCAGATCAAACTTTTCACGCCTGTTTCAAGAGAAATCACAGATGATGAGAAAAAGGATCCTCTTTGCAGTGCGATTATTCAAAAGCTTGCTACAAGCAGCTTTGCAGAAGTATTTGAGCAGAAGTATGATTTCTTCGCAGATATTTTTGAATATTTGATCAAGGATTATAACAAGGATTCAGGTAGATATGCGGAGTATTATACTCCACATGTAATTGCCGGCATCATAGCCAGGATAATGGCACCAAACGGAGCAACAAATGTTACTGTATATGACCCATCTGCAGGAACAGGTACTCTTGTGTTGGCACTTGCACATCAGATTGGCGAGGATCATTGCACAATTTATACTCAGGACATTACGCAGAAGTCTAATGAGTTTATGCGACTGAATCTTATTTTGAATAACTTGGTTCACTCATTGCCTAATGTTATTCAGGATGATACGCTGCTTAATCCTAGACATCTAAATAAGACAAAAACTGATATTGAGCATTTTGACTACATTGTTTCCAATCCACCATTTAATGTTGACTTCAGCGAGACTAGGGATACCTTGGCTGGGGAAGCATACAACAAGAGATTTTGGGCTGGAGTACCAAACATTCCTAACAAGGATAAAGCCAAGATGGCGATATATCTGATGTTCTTGCAGCATATTATTTGCTCTATGAAGGATGATGGAAAAGCTGCAATAGTTGTTCCTACAGGATTCTTGACTGCGGGCAGTGGCATTCAGAAGAAAATACGAGAGAAGATTATAAAGGAGAGAATGTTAAAGGGTGTTATTTCAATGCCTTCAAATATCTTTGCAACCACAGGTACCAACGTATCTATTATCTTTTTGGATAAAGCCAATAAAGATGGCAATGTTGTACTGATGGATGCTTCAAATCTGGGTACTAAAGAAAAAGTTGATGGTAAAAACCAGAAAACAGTTCTTAGTGACGACGAAATAAGCAAGATAATTAATACATTCAACGATAAAAAGCCAGTTGATGACTTTAGTGTTGTTGTAAGTTATGAGGAAATAGAAAAGAAAAAGCTTTCTTTCTCAGCTGGGCAGTATTTTGAGGTGAAAATTGAGTATGTTGAATTAACACCTCAAGAGTTTACAGATAAGATGAACAATTACATGACAGAGTTACAAGGATTATTTGATGAAGGTGATAAACTCCAGAAGGAAATAATGGAGCAGTTGAAAAAGGTAAAAATAAATGAAAACAGTTAAGCTGGGAGAAATAGCAGATTTGACCGTTGGTTTTGTTGGTTCTATGACTGAGCAGTACACAGAATCAGGAGTGTCTTTTTTAAGATCCTTAAATATTAAGCCATTTGAGATAAGCAGCGAGGATATTAGATTTATTTCAGAGGAATTTAATACCAAAATAAGTAAATCCATTTTACATGAGGGTGATGTGGTAATTGTAAGAACTGGGATTCCAGGAACGTGTGCAGTTGTGCCCAAAGAGTATGACGGATGTAATTGTTCAGATATTGTAATAGTACATCCAAATAATGAATTGGTCGATTCAACTTACCTTGCCGGATTTATAAATTTCTGGGGGCAAAAGCAAGTTGAAAACAATAAGGTTGGAGCTATTCAGAAACATTTTAATGTTCATACAGCAGAGGAAATGCTAATAACTTTGCCTGAGATAGATGTGCAGAGAAAAATAGCGATGTTACTGAATGATATCAATGGCAAAATAAAAAACAATCAAAAGATAAACGATAATTTAGCAGCTTAATCAGCTATGATTGCTTGTCCATTCATTAGCATAGGTAATAACCAATTTCTAAGGTTGATCAATTTATCATTTTCATTGATGTTTTGAACTATCTTTTCTAGAGCAAGGTCATATTCACTAATATCAAGACTGTCATCTGGAACTAAGATAAATAGATTTTTAATGTCATCGTCGCTTAAATGTCCTACTGTAGAGCGAGCTACATTTTTTGATTTTGCAACTATGTATGGTTCGATTTGATTTTTAATCAAAAGTAAAGGCAATGTTGTTCGCCTGATGCGTGTAATTCTTTGATTGACAATATAACCAGATTTATGCCAAAAATTCATTTGAAAATTGCCATCCATACCGATCAATAAATCTTGTGGTTCAGTATAGTAACAGTTATCAATTTGCTCAGTTGTTTTCGCTGAAAAAGAATTGCTTTCAATATCTCTGATTCTAATAACTGGCAGACCATCAGATGAGAATAAATCAGTTGATAAAGGATAACCATATTGGAGAGCACATACATCTTGTAACGGTTTAACACTCCACTTATATGGAATTTCTTTATTTAGCTCATTGGACCATTTCATTTTTCCGCCATTATCTTTGTATGGTTTGTTGTTATTATAAAAATTATATTGCAAAAAATATTGATTATACTTTGCTTCGATGGAAGCATATAAATTATCGTTTATAGGGATTATTGAAAAAGAGAAGTCAACTTTATAATTGTTCTCCGTAGAAAGAGAGAGGAGACCAATTATGAATAAAGAGTTTACTGACGAGATAGTCCTAAAAATGATGCCTTTTTTGGATAATGGCCAATTAAAGATGTTACAGGAAATAGTTGAAAATGTAGTTGATGGTTATTCTATTTTAAAATCGGAGACCATAGATACAGAGGTACTTGATTACTTGGAACTGTTTATTTCTGCAAAGCGCGTTGAAGGGTGTTCCGAAAAAACTATTACATACTATGAAAAGACCATTTCATCGATGCTTATTAATGTGGACAAAGATGCGAACAGGATAACGACGGAGGATTTAAGAGAGTATTTGTCGAATTATCAAAAAGAGAATGGCTCAAGCAAAGTTACCATTGACAATATTCGTCGTATTCTATCTAGCTTTTTTTCATGGCTGGAGGATGAGAGCTACATCCTTAAGAACCCTGTCAGAAGGATTCATAAGATAAAAACAACACTTAGTATAAAGGAAGCGTATTCAGAAGAGGCTCTTGAGATATTGAGAGATGAATGCAAAGAGCCAAGGGATATCGCATTAATTGATTTGCTTGCTTCAACAGGGATGCGAGTTGGTGAATTAGTTAAACTAAATCAGGAGGATATAGATTTCATTGAAAGAGAGTGCAAGGTTCTGGGAAAAGGCGATAAAGAGAGAATAGTTTATTTTGATGCAAGAACAAAGATTCACTTAAAAAACTACTTGGAAAGTAGGTGTGACGATAACAAGGCTTTATTTGTCTCACTAAAATCACCATACAACAGGCTACAGATTGGAGGAGTAGAATCTAGGCTGAGAAGTATAGGTAGGAGTTGTGAGATAGAAAAGGTGCATCCACACCGATTTAGAAGAACTCTCGCCACAGTGGCAATAGACAAGGGAATGCCTATTGAACAGCTTCAGTGCCTATTAGGACATAGGCGTATAGATACTACATTGCAGTATGCGATGGTAAAGCAAAGTAATGTGAAAGCTTCACATAGAAAGTATATAGGTTGATGAGATGATTTATAACGAAGGAACATACAATAAAAGCTGGGAAACGCTAAAGTTATCAGATTTAGGCGACTTTTCAAGAGGGTTGTCAAAGCATAGGCCAAGAAATGATTCTAGATTGTTTGAAGGAGGCGGATATCCATTGGTTCAAACCGGGGATATAAAAGCTGCAAACCTATACATTTTGAATCATGAACAGGAGTATGGTGAATTTGGCCTTGCTCAGAGCAAATTATGGGATGAAGGAACTTTATGTATAACCATCGCTGCAAATATAGCCGAAACAGCAATACTGGGATATCCTATGTGTTTTCCGGACAGTGTTGTTGGATTTAAAGCTGACAGAGAAAAGTCTTCAGAATTATTTATGTATTATGTATTTGAGTACATAAGAGATTCTATTCAAAACTCAGCTTCTGGAAGCATTCAGGATAATATAAACATAGATTATCTGACGTCACTTGAATTCAAAATACCTTCAAAATGCTATCAAGATAAAATCGTGAAAATTCTATCTGATATTGATAAGAAAATAATCAATAACAAAAGAATAAACGATAATTTACAAAACCAACTCACTCTTATGTTTGACTACTTTTTTAATAATTCACACCACTCAAAAGTATTCGCAAATGGGGTATTAGCAGATATATCGTACATTACTATGGGCCAGTCACCATCAGGAGATACATATAATGAAATTGGTGCTGGAATTCCTTTTTATCAGGGCTCTACAGACTTTGGAGAAATCTTTCCCACAATAAGGGTCTATACAACTGAACCTTCAAGAGAGGCATGCTTGCTAGACACTTTGATGAGTGTAAGAGCTCCTGTTGGAACTATGAACATAGCTTACGAGAACTGCTGTATAGGTCGTGGTCTTGCAGCAATTCGTGGCAAAAATAATAACAATACTTTTGTTCGGTATCTACTAAAACGGAATAAATGGTATTTTGATGCTATTAACAATAGTGGTACAACATTCGGCTCAATTACAAAAGATTACCTATATGGAATGCCCATTATAATCCCTGATACCGAATCGGTAGAAGAATTTGAAGATATAGCACAATCCTATGAAAGCAAAATATTCCGCAATGAAACTGAGACACGTGCTTTATCAAAATTAAGAGATTGGCTGCTTCCAATGCTTATGAATGGACAATTAGTAATATCCGACTAAGCTGCTAAATTATCGTTTATAGGTGTAATGGTATGCGAGAACGAAAAGATGAGAATGGCAAAGTAATCGGATATCACAGAATGGTATTTGATGAAATGCCTGATGATTATAAAATGCAAAAGGTTTTGCTTCATGATAAAGTTCCAGATCTATCCTATTTAGGAGTAATGAAGCACCTAAGAAATATTGAGGCCGATGAGATATTCAAAGATGATGAGTTTTATTCGTCAGAGGTTATATCTCATATGGCATTAGATTATTTGGAATCTGCATGTTTCCTTCAAAAAGGAATCGTAGCAGATAGAGGCGGAGAAATTGTTTCGCAGTACCTGATACCAGCAGCCTTTCTGTGCAAGCATTCGATAGAGTTGAAATTGAAAGAATGTTTGTTAATTAAAGGTGCTGACAAGCTAAAGGGACATAGCGTTCTGAATCTCTGGAATGAATTAAATGAAAGCGGATTAGTGCATTTTAAGGAGCTTGATAGCTTCATAAAGGAAATGGAACAGATAGATAGCAATGAGATGGCTTTACGCTATGGAATAAGCAAGGAATTATCGCCATTGAAGGAAGACTTCAAATTTGATATTGATGCTATGCTTTTGAACACGAAGTTTTTGTTTAATATTTTGGATGAACATGTTGTATGTAAGTACAGATATGGAAGGTAATCTTTTCATTAAGGAGGCACAATATGTCTGAACAAACACCTATCAGAACAGGTTTGCTAGATTTTTTTAGAAAGAGTACAGGATGTCAGTTTATCATTCCGGTATATCAACGAAACTATACATGGACCTCTGCAAAAGAAGTTGCCCAGTATATGGATGATTTAAAAAGTGTCCTGGTAGGAGATTATAATAACCATTTCTTAGGAATACTTATCTATTTGGATAAGACCTTGGATACTTTTACGCGTGAGTTTTCTGTTATAGATGGTCAGCAGCGCCTCACGACAACATTTATTATTCTATACGCGATTAAAGCTTTGCTAAAGGAAAGTGGAGATGCAGCAGCGATAGCGAACTTGGATGGTCAGTATCTAACAAATCCATTCTCTGATGATAAAGTGAAATATAAGCTTAAGCCGTTGGTTTCTGACGATCAGGTATATAGGAAAATTGTTGAGGAAAGATTCGATGAGATAAAAGAATCAGACTCAAATGTTTATAAGAACTATCTCTATGTGCTTGCTAAATTACGTAAGTACACAGAGGAGGGATTTTCTGCAAATGACATATTAATGGCATTAAATAAGTTGTATGTAATCTGTGTTCCTATATCCGAAGAGGATAATGCACAGAAGATTTTTGAGAGTATCAATGCTACCGGAGTAAAGCTTACCGCATCTGACCTTATCAGAAATTATGTGCTGATGGATTTGCCAAGTGACACGCAGGAAGAATATTACGCTAAATATTGGAAGAGAATAGAAAGCTATATTTCAAGTGATTCTAAGAAGCTGGAATTATTCTTCCGTAATTTTTTGGCAATCAAAAATCTAAATCTTCCAAATAGAAATGATGTGTACAGGCTATTTGTAAAGTGGCTGGGCGAGTTTGATAGGGACAGGAAGGATGTATTTGAAGAGATAGTAAAGTATGCTGAGGCGTACAACGCTATATATATTCGTGAACTGAGTGAGTTAGATAGTAGTCTCCGCAAGTCTGTAAAAGAATATAGACGTATGCTTTCAGAGATGCCGGCTCCTGCAGTTATGGAGTTCTATATCATGTGCAAGGATGGAAAGATAACTGAGAGCAGCCTTGCAGAAATCATTGAGCTTATAAATATTTATTTGGTAAGACGTGGATTGTGTAGCTTTGATACAAGTGGAATCACAAAGATGTTTCCTGTCTTATTGAAAAATGTTTTGAATGACTGCAATGGTGATTATTCAAATATCGTAGAGGTGTTAAAGAAAGATCTAATTGTTAAGAATGCTGGAAATGCAATGAATATGCCTGATGACGAGCAACTTAGAGAATTAGTTCGTAATGCTAATATGTATAATTTAAGGGCAACTCTCAGGATTGTATTTGACAGAATGGAGCATGAAAACAATCCTGCTCCTGTAGATTTATCGAAGCTTAGTGTTGAGCATCTTATGCCACAGAAGCCAACTCCTTCTTGGCTTAAGATTGTTGGTGTCGATGAAGAAACTTACCAAAAGAATTTGAACAGGCTTGGAAATCTTACATTGGCAGCTGCAAGTGATAACAGTGCAATGGGCAATAAGCCATGGGAGTATAAAAACGCTGTTCTGAAATCAACAGCACATTTGAAAATGAATGAAGAACTTCTCAAGCTTGATGACTGGAATCTTGAGAAGATAAATGAAAGAACTGAAGAACTCATGGATAGGATTATACAGTTATATCCTTATCCAGAGGTTAGCATGGAAATAATTCCTAGAGAGGAAATATATATCAATAATGGAAATATCCATGCGAAAGGATTCCTTTACATTGATGATGGTAGTGTGGAAATTGATGTTGGCTCAATGCTTGTTGTTAAGGAGGCAGATGATAAGGATTCTGATCTGTTTGAATTGAGACAATCGCTCATGGAGGATGGCATAATTGCTGTTCAAGATGGAGTTTTACAATTTGTTGAACCTTATACATTCTATTCAAAGTACAGTAATTCAACAGCACTCAGCCCAGCTGCGAGCCTCATTATGTATGGCAGTAGAAGTGGCTGGAAAACCTGGACAGATAAAGCTGGGAAATCTTTGTCTGATAATGAAGAGTTGAGAAATAAATTTAGTTATATGAATAGTGACGATTCCGAGGAATAGCTATGGCAGAACTAATAGCACATGGTCAGAGCATTGAAACAATCTTTGATCTGATTGGTGATTTGGAAAATGACATAACGAAAAGCATAGCCTGGAGCTTTAAGAAATGCCCAAAGCTTCTTGAAAAGTGTGTTGAGAAGTTACTTGGAATTACTATCAATGCAGACGAGGCTGTTATAAGGTATCAGGTTTCTGAAGCGGACAAGGGCATTACTGATTTGGAGATTACAGATAACCGTAATTTCTACATTATCATTGAGGCTAAGCGTGGATGGATTTTGCCAGGATATGACCAGCTCAAAATGTATTCTGAGAGGGAAAGTTTTATTACAAATCCAGCAAGGCATAAGGCCATAGTTTCTATGTCTGAATGCACCGAAGAATATGCTAATAACAAGCTGCCCAAGGTAGATGGTGTCGATATTTTGCATTTATCTTGGAAGAACATTTTGGATTTGGCAGAAGAAGCCAGGAAAATCTCTGGTAATTCTGAGAAGTATGTTTTGGATGAGTTGAAAGGTTATATAGGTAGGATTATGACAACTCAAAACAAGAATACAAATTGGGTTTATGTTGTATCGCTCGGTATGGCTAAGGCTGAGGTTACTACAGAAGAAGGAAAAGTGCTTGCCGGAGATATAACGTACGTGGATATTGTGAGAAAACATAACGTATACAGCTGCCCTATTGGCGGTGGCAAGGGTGGATGGCCGAAGGAGCCGTTGACTTATATTGGATTTAGATATGACGGTAAGCTCCAGTCGATTCACCATATTGAGAGTTATGTGATTACTGACAATTTGCATCCATATATTCCAGAGTTGCCAGATGTGACATTATCGCATACTCATTTTGTTTATAAGCTCGGTCCGGCAATTGTTCCTGCAAAGGAAGTGAAGACCGGAAAGAAGATTGTTATGAGTAATCGTGTGTGGGCACACATTGATGCATTGCTCACAGCAGATACTATTTCTGAAGCAATGGATATTTCGCGTGCAAGGGAAGGTGGTAACTGATTATGGGACTTTTCTTTCACAGCAGTAATGACAGTGGAGACTATGATTTCGACCGCCTCCGCAGGGATTTAGTCGATGAATATGCAGTACAGAGTACGGCTTATTCTGGAGGATTAGGCTTTCTTGATATGTGCGATGCTGAGGAAGCTTCCAATGAGCAGCTTCTTGAGATGGCACGTAGGGAAGGTATTAATCTCAATAAATATAAAAAGTAAAACGTGGGGGATTTATGACAATTAATTCGATTGATGTTGTTGTATATACGGCATATTTTGTTTTGCCAGGCTATATCATTTATGGAATAGTTAATAGCTTTGTTCCGAGAAAAATAAAATCTGATGCAGAGAAACTTATAAGATTTATCTTATATAGCTTAATTGAACTGGCGTTATGGTTTTGGTGGTTAAGTAGGATAAGCGATGCTGATAAAAGCACGTATTGGATCAAACTGTTAGGAGTAATTCTATTTACGAGCATTGTTACAGGAACGGTAATGGGAATCATTCTTAAGTGGAATCCAATTGGCTGGCTACTTCGTAAGCTTAAGGTACAAATCATTAATCCAATACCTACCGCATGGGATTATAAGTTTTCTAATCTTAAGCAAGGTAGAAGAATAACGGTGGCTTTGAATGATGGGAAATACATCAGAGGTATATATTACAACAAATCAATGGCATCTTCTGATGATGGATATAAAGATTTATATTTGGAAGAAGTATGGCAACTAGGAGATAACGATAATTGGGTGAGGATCGTTGGCTCAGACGGAATATGGATTTCACCTAATGTAATTAAATGGATTTCTTTTATGGAGGATGAAAACAATGCCGGAAAATAAAAACACAGGTTATAGAAGTACATTTGGATATCAACCTACAGAGCAGCGTGGTTATCAGCCAACAGAGGCGAAACCAAACAACTCAAACAATATTAACAATAGCATAACTACTACAGTGCAGAGCAATGGTAACGTTGCGCAGGATAAGTAGGAAGAATAAAGGGGACGTACATTTGGCAACAGCAATCATTTATTACAGCAAACATCACGGCAACACAAAGAAGCTCCTGGATGCTATTGCGGCAGCAGATCCGTCAGTTGAGCTTGTGGATGCAACTGAGAAGCATGAATTAGATCTGAGCAGATACGATAAGATAGGATTTGCCAGCGGTATCTACTACAACAAGTTTGCAGAGCAGATACAGAACTTCGCTGAGGTGAATCTGCCTACAGGGAAGGATGTCTTTTTCATTTCTACAGCAGGCAATCCTACAAAGAGCTGCTTCAATTCCATTGCAGCCGTGACGCAGGAGAAGCACTGCAAGGAGCTTGGACGCTATATTTCAAAAGGCTTCGATACCTATGGGCCTTTTAAACTGGTAGGCGGTCTGCATAAAGGACACCCAACTGAGGAAGAGGTTCGGGCAGCAGTGAATTTCTATAAAGGATTGAATGACAATGAGTAAGCACATTGAAGTAAACGGCAGGCTGGTACAGGTTGACAAAAGATACAGCGACTTAAAGCAGCGACAGAAATCACATATAAGTCAGTGGCTATATGATGCCTACAAAAAGCAGGTGGCAGAGAACATGACAGATGATGAAGCTCTTGCGCCTGTTTTTGACAAGATAGATGAGGCTCAGATCTGGATTCCTGAGCGTGAGATTAGAAATATTTACCGTTCCAAGAAGACAAAGTTTAAAAAGCGCATGGAGGTTACTGTTTTGAAGGATAGCTTCAAGTTTGATTACAATGCTGCAGCAAACTATTGGCTCAATAAGGATGCGCATTCCCAGAAGATGCCAAGGGAGCAGGTGCTTGAAAGAATTACTGCTTTTATCGAAGCTCACAATACATGCACTTTGGCAACAGCTTCAGAAGATCATGTGAGATGCACACCGATAGAGTACAACTTTGTGGATAACCGCTTCTATTTTTTCTCAGAAGGTGGATTAAAGTTCCGCGGTCTGAAAAAGAATAAGCATGTAGGTATGGCAATCTATGAGCCTTACAATGGATTCGGCAATCTTAAGAGCCTGCAGATTGAAGGTATGGCAAGCCTGGTGGAGCCTTTCAGTGATGAGTATCTGAAGGTTATGGAATATAAGAAAATTTCTGAGACTGCAATGAGAAATCTTCCGCAGCCGATGGCACTTATAAAGGTTGTGCCGGAGGTTTTTGATTACCTGGATTCGGATCTGAAGAAGGAAGAGCTTGGTAGCAGGCAGCATTATGAGGTGTAGGTGATTTACGTACGGAGGCACGTATGAAGTATATGGGGATGCCTGCAGGAATGTGGGTGCTTTACAAAAGGTCTTTTACAAACGCTTTGGTTTCTGTGCTTGGGTTTTCTGCTTCGCAATCTGCAGAAATAATGAGAAATGCGAAGCCTAAGTATAGGGAGATTATCAACAAGATCCCAGAGTTTGAAAAGGCAGACCGATTTAAGATGAACATAGTAAACTGTGCTCTTCTTACGGCAGTTCTTTTAAATATGGATAAAAAACCATCCGTTGAAGTCCTTACAAGCTTTTATGCAGCCGGGATGATGAATCCGCCTACAAAATGGTTCTGTAAAAAGAGTGGTAAGAAGAAATTTACGGATGCGGATATACAGGGGCTTAAGACTACTGCTGAGCTAAGGGCTGCGGATAGGAATCTTTATTCCTGGAATATGGATTTTTTGCCTTATGAAGATGGAAGTGGATATGAGGCCCGTTTTACCAAGTGTGGAATCTGCACACTGATGAAGGAATATGGTCTTTATGAATACGTCCCTGCAATGTGCCATCTGGACTACACAATGAGTGAAGCCGGCGGAACATCAGATTTTGTAAGAGAATATACTCTTGCTTCGGGTGGCCCATATTGCGACTGCGGCTACAAAAAGAAGGCACTGACCGGAGCTAAAGCATATGACAAAGAAAACAAAAAGCCTGTGATTAAAGCCAGCATTTGCAATGGCGAAATGGTGGCAGGCTTTCAAGATATACATACAGGCGCATTTGAGGAAGTGATGCTTGTGAAGGATGATGCAGAGATTAGGGATTTTATGCATCAGTATGGGATTACGGAAAAGGTAGAGAAAATTTATTGATGGATTATATAGTAAAGCATTTTAACGAGCTCAGTACAACAGAGCTTTGAGTTGACATTAAATGATATTGCAAAGAAGGATGAAGTTTATCTTATCTGGATAATAATTAACGATTTTATAGCAGGAAATTAAAAATGGATGATTATTATTAGCCTCTCAAAAAGGGAGGCTAATTTTTTAAAAACATTGTTGACCTGCACTAAGGTAAGCCCTCATCCATGAGTACTGGATATCAAAAATCCCCGCATTTCTGCAGGGATCTGATATAAATATATGCACTTTGAAAATTTAAGATTTTTTAAATCTGCTAGGACATTTTTCCTGGACGTTTTTAGACCAAGGAAGAAGATCATCCAGGAATCTAAGATCATGGTCATCCATGTGCTTAGGAATCTCTGATAACAGCAGTTCGAAATACTCATAAGTATTAACACTGTTTGCTTTAGCGGTTTCAGCAAGACTGAAGATCATGGCACTTGCCTTGGCTCCATTATCCGACTCCATAAGAACAAAGTTCTTGCGGGCTATGGTGAATGGTCTTATGGCCTGCTCGGCATAGTTATTATCCATAGGAATCCGGCCATCAGTGAGGAACTTACGAAGGTATTCTTCCTGGTTAATGCTGTAGGCCAGAGCTTTGCCGATGACACTGTTATGAGTGACTTGGGAATATTTCAGTTTCGCCCATGCGAAATAGTCATCAACTTTTTCCTGTAGGACTAGCTGACGCTGCTTTTTACGGTCTCTGTTGGAAAGGTCATCAAAGCCGTTATCGATATGCATTATCTCGGTTATCATCGAGTATGCCTCTGCGGCTATTGAGCCTTTGGCTGCTTCTACGCCAACCGATTTGATGAACTCGGCAAAAGGTCTTCTAGCGTGAATCCAGCAACCTGAGATTTTTAGGTCTTTTCGCTCTTTACCAAGAGTATGGTAGACCTGATAGCCATCCGTGACCACGGTCCCGGAGAAGTCTTTTAGGAATTCTCGTGGATGGTCTGCTCTTCTGGATGGCTGCCAATCGTAGAGCACGATCGGATGCTTGGAGCAGTGTGGATTGTTTCTATATACCCACATATAAGTCTTCTTGCCGTTCTTAATCTTGTTCTTGTCAATGCGCATGCATTTTACGGGCGTCTCATCTTATGGAAAGTGCTATGTTATGTGAAGAAGATAAAGAGCCTCAAATTTTTAGTGGTTCTTTGCCCTCTTGT
>NZ_SVFW01000002.1 GCF_015056685.1 Butyrivibrio sp.
ATCCATTTTTTCCGGACAGAATACTCTTTGCGTCAGTAAAATGCATCTTTTCACCATCCATTCTGACTAAGTTAAATGAGCTTTACCCATAACCGTACCAAGTATTTCTGACATATAACTCCTATCATCTAAAGTATATCATAAACAAAGTCCTTATTTTATAATTATGAAGCATTAAGCTGAAGTGCTAGTTCTTCCATAACCAAATCTATATTATTACTTCTTACATACAGTAGTTTTTGGTCTTTTTCTTTTATAGACATAAGTTTGTAATAGGCTGCATGTGAAAGAACTTCTGTGTTACATATGATATAGTCTTTATCTTTTACTGAAGCAGCAGAAAATGTCTTGTTTTCCGAGTTTAAGTATGTCCAATCCGGAAATTCTATTTTCAATTTACTTTGCCAATTATCGTGACCTCCTATCACTAATACTTTTCTGCCTAGTCTGCTGACATAATCTATATCTGATTTTTTTATATAAGATTTATTTGAATCTCCTTTGCTAATCAGATATACATAATTTCTTAATGCTATTAAATCCTTTGATTCATTTTCATGTTTCTTTATAATTGTTTCTTTTTCTGCTCGAAGTCGGGTAATTTCTTGAGTTAATGAAGTGACCTGTTCTTCAAAATCATGAAGAGTGTTTTGGAGGAAAATTTTTTCTTTGCTCAGATGTTTTTTCTCTAAAGATAGTGATTCTTTTTCTTTTTCATAAGAATACTGTTCAAGAGGAGATATACTCTCAAAAAGATCGTTAATATGTCTTTCTAGCTCTGCGATATACTTACACAGTGATGAAATATGTAAAGCATACCAATAATTTCGTTTATTCCAAGTTGGCATCAGTCCTAATAATTCATTGATTTCGGTGTCATTAAGGTTGTAATGAGCCAGCTTTCTTGGGCTTATACCATACCTAATCATCAACTGTCTAACCATATCACTTTGTGGAGCAGGTGTAACATCTGACGTTGTCGTTGGCATATATATTTGTGTAGTTGATGATAGTGTTCCATATTCTTTCTTGAATTTTTCCAGGAAATCTTTGTAATATTGAATATTCACATTGTTAGTTGAATGAGTTTCTTGAGTATTAGATTGATCTACCCAGCAAAACTCATCATTATGTCCAATCATTGAATCTAGCATAATTATCATGTCATAATCAAAGATAAGAGGTAATCCAGTATGATCAGCAAGAATTAACGATATTGCAACGGTGCACATATTGTTTAGGAATGGTATAGAGTCATTGTCTAAATCTTTATTGACAATATTACGTAGAACATCAGAATTTATGTTATCAGATTTTTTAAGAATCTTTTTTATATTTGGGAAGCCAATATCAACAAGCTCAATAAATGATTTGTAAATATCCTCTGACTTTTCAATACGCATTATTTCAAGCATTGCATTAAGCATACGAGAATATGGGATAAGGTGAGCTCTTAAGGTGCTTTCAAATGCAGTATTTACTTTCATTTTTTTTAAGTAAAACAAATAGTACTCTGGATGTTCAAGCCATATTTCTTTAAGCCTTATATGGCATCTTTCCTGGTTTACAATTCCATAAATCAAAAAGTAATCAACCTTAAATGATTTAGAATAGTCAGAATTCTGCAACGGAGCGAGATACATGGAATAAAAAGTCCTTTTGGTGTCTGAAAGTCTACTATCATTAAGAAAACTTTCTATGTTATACGAAGTTGTTAAATCAAATAGCTTTACAAGATCTTCCTCATTAAGAGAAACGCTTCGGAATTTGGAATCAAAAGAGATAAACTTATTACGCAATTCAAGTTTTTCAATCGCCTCTGACTTCACAATGTGACTTAGGAAAATGTCTCTGGTTTCCGGAATAGATAAAATTTTCCTTATAAATGCTTTTTTCCCAGATACAGAATAATCTAGGCCCTTAAATATAATTTTTTCCTCAATATTCATTATTCCTCCAAAAAATATAAAAATAATAAAGCAAGTGGATAATTAAACGATTTGTTCAAGAAGAAACATTAGAATTGTTTAGAACCACAGAAATGCATTATAGAAAAATCAATCTAGAATGTCAATAAAAATTATTTACAACGTCCGCAGCGTATTGCTTTTTAGTGCAAGATACCGTGGGCTATAAGCCATGCATGAACTCGGAAGCAAAGCTTCCTTCGTCGCGGGCTGGCGCCCTATAAAAAAAGATACATAAAAGCTCTTTAGTGAGTAAACTCCCATTGAGCTTTTATGTATCTTTTTTTGCATGGCTTGTAGCCTTCACGAATGTTCCCGATGCGATTCGAACGCACGACCTTCCGCTTAGGAGGCGGACGCTCTATCCTGCTGAGCTACGGAAACATGCACAAATAATATTAACATAAAGATATTTGTTATTCAAGTGTGTGACTAACGTAATATCAAAAGACCTCTCGCACGGCGCGGGAGGTCTTATCTTGATGCTTTATGTTGTTTTTTCATTTCGTACATTCTTTTGTCTGCAAGTTCTATAAGAGATAGAAGAGAGGTGGTTTCGGAGTAAAGTGCATGTCCAATGGAAGCCTTTACTGAAAATTTGGCGCCATCCAGATTTCTAGGGCTATCAACTGCTCTGATGAAGCGCTTTTGAAGTAATTCTATCTCATCTTCTGACTGAAGCTGATGAAGTATAACAAATTCATCGCCCCCGTATCTAAATAGCACACAGTTATCAGATGCAGCAACAGTAAGGCTTTTACAGATCGACTGCAAAACAAGATTGCCATATTCATGACCGTAGTCGTCATTTACAGTTTTAAAATCATCCAGATCTATCATGTATAAAACAAAATCAGTATGATTCTGTTTGTACTGTTCTTCATACTGGAGCGCAATTTCAGTGTAAGCTCTGCGGTTCAAAACACCTGTGAGCTCATCTGTCTGCGAGAGAGCAGAGAGCCTTGTCTGTTCCTGAACAGCGTCGGTAACATCCAAAAAATAACCAATAAGCCCTACAATCTTTCCGTCAGAAAAAAGAGGGCACTTGGAAGCTTTTATATTGCGAACTCTTCCCTGAACTATGCATTGTCCGGGGACGTTAAGTACAGATTCTCCGTTACCTATAACCCTGAGCTCAACATTTCTAAATGGCACAGGATCAATATGCCAACCCATGTCTTCATCAGTTTTACCGATTATTTCATCGACTGATTTTAGATTATAATAATCCAAAAACATCTGGTTGGCGCCAAGAAATCGTCTGTCTGTGTCCTTCCAGAAGATACCGGCAGGAATCAGAGTCATCAAGTTATTTAGTAAATCAGATTCACTAATATGTTCCATAGTCTTCTTATTTTTATCTGGAGAATTACCTACAATAGTAGTTCAGATTAATTTTAGCATGGTAAAGGAGCGCAATTCTAAAGAGATTATTACATCTTAATAAATAATCTCTTTAATATGACAAAAAAGGATACTAATTGAATATTTGTCTATGATAAAATTTAATAGGGTAGGCTAATAATTTCATATTTTTTTATAATGTTCGGAGGGCAAGCGATGGACAATTCTTTTCCACAGATAAAGACCTTTTTTGGTTTTGGATGCATGAGACTTCCTATGAACGGCTCAGAAGTTGATATTGAGCAGTTCAAAGAAATGACTGATTATTTTATCGATAATGGATTCAACTATTTTGATACAGCACATGGATATATTGATGGAAAGTCAGAGCTGGCAATAAAGGAGGCTCTTACTAGCAGATATCCAAGAGATAAATATCTTTTAACAGATAAACTCACAGAACCATATTTTCATAAGGAAGAAGATATAAGACCATTTTTCCAGAGTCAGCTTGATGCATGTGGCGTTGAGTATTTTGACTTCTATCTTATGCATGCTCAGAATGCTACAAATTTTGAGCACTTCAAAAAATGCAGAGCTTATGAGACAGCATTTGATCTTAAAAAAGAAGGAAAGATCAAGCATGTAGGTCTTTCATTCCATGATAAGCCTGAGGTTCTTGATAAAATACTTACTACATATCCTGACGTTGAGATCGTTCAGATTCAGTTAAACTATGTTGATTATGATGATGCTTCTGTTCAGAGCCGTAAGTGCCTTGAAGTGTGCAGAAAGCACGGCAAGCCTGGTATCGTTATGGAGCCTGTAAAGGGCGGAAGCCTTATAAAGCTTCCTGACGAGGCACAGAAAGTTTTTGATGAAATGCCAGCTAAGCTTTCAAATGCAAGCTATGCTATCAGATTTGCTGCAAGCCAGGAGGGAATCCGAGTTGTACTTTCAGGTATGAGCGATATGGCGCAGATGAAAGACAACGTATCTTTCATGAAGGATTTCAAACCTCTTTCAGAGGAAGAGATGGGAGCAGTTGCCAAAGTAACAGCTATCTACAAAGGACTTGATATGATTCCTTGTACAGCATGTCATTATTGCGTAGAGGAAAATCATTGTCCGATGAACATTAAGATCCCTGAATTATTTGCTTGTCTTAATACAAAAAATGTTTTCAATGATTGGAACCAGAAAATGTACTATGATCTTTTAACAACAGATGGTGCAGGTAAGGCAAGCGATTGTATAGAATGTGGCGGCTGCGAAAATGTATGTCCACAGCATTTAGAGATCAGAAATCTTCTTAAAAAAGTTGCATCAGAATTTGAAAAATAATCTAAATAAGTTATAAATTAAAGAACTCCTTCCAATGTATGGTAAGGAGTTCTTTTTTCTTACATTTTAATCTGAAATTTCCTGATTGGCTTCGTCAGTACTTTCTTTTCCTAAATTAAGCATTGTGGTGATGAAATCCTCTTTTAGGGTGGACATTTGGCTTCTGTCAACGAGACCAAGAGTCTCTCCGTTAAGAGTTACAAGGCAGCTGTCGCCGTCAACTCTATAAAGAGAAATTGCCAGAGAAGTATTAGCTTCATCGTTAAGAACAATAGTGACAGAGAACTCTTCAGTGCCTAGAGCCTTAGTAGAATCAAATTCTTTTACGCTGAGAGAGGTGATGTCGCTTACGATTGTACTTCCCTCGATTTCATAACCATTAACTGTATAGGTAACGATGTCATCGATTGTTTCAGCATCAATAATGTACTGATCAGAATCTATACTTGCTGTGATGGTCTGAACCTGTGATGCAGAGATATCAACAACTGCTGTCGGGCGAAGTGATTCATAATCATAGCCTGTCAGAGTTTCGTAATCCTCAGCAGTATATGAGTAAATGATCTGTGATTCATCAACTCTTAGATAAATAGTCTCATCATCAATCTTCTTAAAGTACAGATAGTGATCTTCCTCTTCACCAAGGTCATTGTCGTCTGTAAAGTCAGTGTCGTAGCCATATCCCTTTACATGTATGGTCAGAGAAGGTGCATCAAATCCCCAGTTAGAGAGCTCTTCGTCAGTGACACAGTATGTGACGTAATCAGAAAATGTTATATGAGTGAAATATCCCAAAAAGCTTGTGACAAAAGAGTCAGAAAGAGGAAGGTAAGTATCGCCATCCTTTAAATAATAGTTATAGCTTGTAGTATAGTCATATGTAGCATCTTCCTCATATATCAGCGAAAGGTTACTATCTCCTGTAAGTTCAACGGACTCGATCTGCTGGTAATAAGGAATCTCATCGTTATCAAGATAGTCATCCTTTTCAGAAGAAAGATACTCTTCAATGTCATCGTCGATAAGATATACAGTTCCGCCGTTTATGGAGATATATCTTTTGGAGTCCATAGTTGAAAAAGTTCCGCAGGAGAGAGTAGTTTCTCCATCCGAAGTCACAAATGTGATCTCTGCCTCAGGATCATCAAGACCGTACTGGCTGTAATCTTCAACATCCTCAATAATGAAACTCGCATGCACTTCTGCAAAATTTTCTATCAGGTAAGAAATCTCTTCCTGATCTACAGGAAAAGAATCATCACCTGAATAAGTCCAGACATCATCAGTTTTTACGAAGTCCAGTGTCTTATCTTCAAAAGTCCATTTTATCTCTGTCAGACTTTCAGCGTCTGCGGCATAAACAACTTCATCTATAGTTGAAATACTTTCAACATGCTTTTCGACGGCATTTACAATGACTATTCCGCCGATAATAAGCACCAGCAGTGCACATAATATAATAAGAGTCTTTTTACGCTTCAACTGCTTTTCCCTCCTTCCTTCTTCTGAATACCTCATCTATTCCGTAAACCAGATAGCCAATAGGAAGGATGAAGATCATTATGATCTTAATACGCTTTGCTGCGGTCTCGCTGATGGTCAGATAGTTGTAGTCAAGAGACTTTGATCTGATTGAGATTGTCTCCTCTTCGCCGATCATCCATGAAATTGAGTTCATGATAAAGTCCACATTGGCGCCTGAAGAGTAGGAGTTATATCCATCATCCAGCATTACATCAGATGCAACCCAGACAAGCTTTCCATCAGTTAACTCACTTGCTACAGATACAGCCAGTGAAAATGGTCCGTCGATATCGCCATCCTCTTTTTCATAGGTCTCAAGTGAATAGCCTGCAATCTTTGAGAATGAATCAGCAGATGTAGTCAAAAGAGAAGTGACAGTGTAAGAACTTGATGAACTGTCTACTGTCAGGCCTGAAGCGATAGGTACAATAACATTGCTCTTTTCATTGATAAGCGCATCTGTAATGTCAGAGGACTCTATTTCAGGTAAAAGAATATACGGCTGGGAGAAAGCATAGTAATCCCTGTTTCCTTCTACTACAACACCATCATTTATAGATACGCCAAGGCTTTCGATAATGCCACGAAGGTTAGAAAGATCGGTATCATCCTGAAGAGGACCGGATAGAACAAGAAGATGCCCTTCGTTTTCTATATAGTCTTCAAGCATTGTTACTTCTTCAGAAGAAAGATCACTAGTTGGTGAATTTATGAGGATCATATCCGCATCCTCAGGTATTTCATCAACATTTAAAAGAGAAAACTCCTCAGTTTCAATATTTGCTTTTTCAAGGCTGTCAGTGAAAGTTGAAGACAGCTCACTTTCTCCGTGTCCTGTAAGGACATAAACCTTAGGGAGATCTTCGGAAACCACATAATCGATAGCTGTAGTTATTTCACTTTCACCATCAAAACTTGAAGAGGCAGAGCCTGTCATGTAATAACTTGAGGAATCGACTTCATAGATGTCATTGTAGCTGATGAACCTGTATTTATCGCCGCATTCAACCACCAGTGAGTTGTTGGAAACATAGTCCTCAGTGTACTGCTGTGCAAAAGTAGGATACACATCAGGGTTCTTTTTTACGACAGTGATGTGTTCTGACATATCGTCGTATACATCAAGAAGCTTTTCAATTACTGAATCCTCCTGGCCTGACTGAACGATCCAGTAGATAGTCACATCTTTTTCCAGATTGTTTACAACTACCTTGGTTGAGGAAGTCAGGGAGTAAAGCTGCGCTGCAGATATGTCAAACTGAGTGATAGTTGATGGAAGAGCGCTAAAAAGCACGTTTACACCAATAAGTATCAGAAGGACAATAACTGTGATGAGGAAGTTGTAGCTTCCAATCTTTGCAGTCTTACTGGTGAGAGCCTGCTTGTTTTTATTTAGCGCATTATTAAGAGAATTCTTTATGCTGATCATCCGTTGTACCTCCTCTTTTCAAGGGCCTGAACACATAAAAACAGGAAAAATACGATTACACTGATGTAATAAACAATTCCTGTAAGGTCGAAGATTCCGTTTACGAAAACAGAAAATCTCTCAAAGAGGGATATCTTTTTCATAATATTTGGAAGGAGGTTGTTTAAAAGCTCTGAATTAACAAAGTAAACAACGACTGAAGCTACGCCGCAAACTACGAAGAGCAGCAGTGCCATGATGTTTGATCTGGTCATGTATCTGATAACAAGAGCAAGAAGGGCTGCGATAACAATGAGAGATATAAGAGCGCCAACTGCTGTTGCTGAAACATAGTCAGAGAGGCTTGCGCAAAAATAATTAAAGAGCATGAAAGCAACGCATATTCCTGCGGCAATTCCCTGTGAATCGGTGAGCGCTGAAATATACATTCCCATGCTTATAAGTGCCATGCCCATAAATATAAATGCGATCATTGAGCCGTATGAAGTAGGCAGATACACATCCCCAAACTGCGCAAAGATAAGTGGATAAATACAAATAATTATTATTGGAATGAGGAAAACTACAAACAGAGATAAAAACTTTCCGACAATAATGTCAGTAGAAGTTATAGGGAGAGAGTACAGAAGCTGATCTGTTTTCTGTTTCTTTTCCTCAGAAATAATTCTCATGGTGAGAATTGGGACTAAAACGATAAATATGATCGAGATAAAATCCAGTACATATTCGAAATTCGCAACGGATGCATTGATGTTGTATAAAAGAGCTCCGATTCCTGTGAAAAGGAGCAGAAAAGCACCAAAGATATAACCTGTCATGCTGTGGTAGAATAGCGAAAGCTCATGCCGTAATACTGCTATCAATTTCTTTTTCCTCCAAAGTTATAATGTTGTTTTCATCTGATTCTGAAGTGAGCTCCATAAAGATATCTTCAAGGTTTGTCTTTACAGGGTTCAGCTTAAACAAAGGAATATCCTTAGCTGCAAAGGCGCGGAATATAGCCTTGCTTATATCTGTAACGTCGCAGTTTTCCACATGGAGCTTTAGCGTGTGATCATCATCGCTTTCACAGACTTCAAACCTGGTTATATTCTGGATGTCCTTAAGAATTTCTTTTGCCTCATCAGTGGAAACGTCCGCACCAATTTCTATAACACTGCCTGATGATGAGTCTTTTCCCAGATTATCAGGGGTGTCGAAGGCCACAAGCTTTCCTTTATAGATGATAAGAACCTTGTCGCAGATGGCCTGAACCTCAGAAAGAATGTGAGAACTGAGGATAACTGTGTGTTTTTGTCCCAAATTGTGGATAAGTTCCCTGATTTCCAGGATCTGCATGGGATCAAGACCAACAGTTGGCTCATCAAGAATGATTATCTGTGGATTGCCCAAAAGTGCCTGAGAAATACCAACTCTCTGGCGGTAGCCCTTTGAAAGGAATTTGATGGGCTTATCCAGGACATGATCGATATTGGTTTCCTTTGCAACACGCTCAATCTCTGCGGGTCTGTCTTTTTTGGAAACTCTCTTGGCCTCTGCAACGAAATCCAGATATTCTCTTGGTGTCTGATCAACATAGAGGGGTGGAATCTCAGGCAGATATCCAATCAGTTTTTTGGCTTCTTTGCTGTCTTCAAATATGTCATAGTCCCCAATCTTGACGGTTCCTTCTGTTGCAGCAAGGCAACCTGTAAGAATATTCAGGGTAGTTGATTTACCGGCGCCGTTAGGGCCGAGAAATCCGTAGATATGTCCGTCTTCAATGGTAAAAGACAAATCGTCTACAGCCAGGGTAGAACCGTAGCTTTTAGTCAAATGATCGACAATGATCAACTCTTTTTCCTCCTTAGTTTTGTATATAGTAAGTCAGAATCTAGAATAAAACCCTTACCTAAAACGAACCTAAAAAGGAAACTCTGTAAAAAAATAATTGAAAAAGTGTATACTATACTTAATTGAAAAAGAAAATGGTATGTAACATCTGGGAGGGAAATATGGCAGATAAACCAATTGGAAGAAAGAAAAATGTAGGAACGGGCGGTTCTGGCGTTCATAGAAGAGGCGAAGCTTTAGGAACAGGACCGGTTGGAAATCCTGATGGATACTCATCTTCAAATAAGACTCCGGGAGTCGGTACGCCTCAGAGATCAGGTGGCAGAAGCCCGCTGTTTATGATAATTGTCATTTTGATCCTTGTGCTTGGAGGAGGAGGTGGGCTGACTTCATTCCTTGGAGGTGGTGACGGCTATACAACGGAGGAAACTGCACAGCCTGAGTTTAGCAATACAACAAGCCAGACTACAACAGGAAGCGGCGTATCTTCAACAAGTTCAACAGGATCAGCTTTGTCTACCCTTAGTCAGCTCTTTGGAGGATACAGTGCATATTCAGGTGGAAGCTCATCTTCAGCAGCCTGGAGCGAGCCTGCAAATACAGGAAAATTAAACACAGCAGTGGATGAAAATGCACGCCCTAAACGCACAACAATCCTTGGAGATGGCGAAGACGTCATTACTATCATGGTTTACATGTGCGGAGCAGATCTTGAATCCAGAAGCGCTATGGCAACAAAGGACATCCAGGAGATGATGGCAGCGAGCCTTGGAGAAAATATAAATCTCATCATCTATACCGGTGGAGCAAGGCAGTGGCAGAACAATGTGATCTCAAGCTCAACCAATCAGATCTATCAGGTAAAAAATGGGAAGCTGTCTCTTTTGCAGGATAATATAGGAAACCTTCCTATGACAAAGCCGTCAACACTCTCAAGCTTTATTAAGTGGGCAGCCGGCAATTTCCCTGCAAACAGATATGATCTCATTTTCTGGAATCATGGCGGCGGATCAACAGGTGGATACGGCTATGATGAGAAGTTTGCTTCAGCAGGTTCCATGTCTCTTTCAGGGATAAATACAGCCCTTAAAGATGGCGGAGTAACTTTTGATTTTGTGGGATTTGATACATGCCTCATGGCGACTGTTGAGAATGCCCTTGTGGTCTCTAACTATGCTGATTACCTCGTTGCATCTGAAGAGACAGAGCCTGGCATTGGCTGGTATTACACAAACTGGCTCACGAAGCTGTCACAGAACACATCAATGGACACCCTTAGCATAGGAAAGAACATAATCGATGATTTTACAAATGCCTGTGCCCAGAACTGTCCCGGTCAGAAGACAACTCTTTCTATCATAGATCTTGCTGAGCTCTCACAGACAGTGCCAAAAGAGCTTGCTGATTTTTCAAAAGACACAACAGAGAAGATAAAGGGCAATGAATACAGAGAAGTTTCCACAGCCCGCAGCAGTTCAAGAGAATTTGCAGCATCATCCAAGATAGATCAGATAGACCTTGTGGACTTTGCAATCCGAATGGGAACAGATGAGTCAAAAGAACTTGCGGAGACTTTAAAGAGTGCCATCAAGTACAACAGAACAAGCACAAATATGACAAATGCTTATGGCTTGTCAATCTACTTCCCTTATAAAAAGACATCTAAAGTCGACTCCATGGTTAGTACTTATGACGCGATAGGAATGGATGATGATTATGCAAAATGTATTCAGAACTTCGCATCAATGGAAGTAGCAGGTCAGGTCGCATCCGGCGGTACATCAAGTCCTGTTCCGTCACTTTTTGGCGAACTGTCATCACAGGGAAGCGGAAGTGCATCAGCTGAGATGATAACGCAGCTTCTTACAACATTTTTATCAAGTGATTTCAGCAGCATAGATGGACTTACTTCCGGCAATACATCTTTCCTTGGAAAAGGCCTTGATGTTGAGCAGGCAGCGAACTACATCGCATCTAATCAATTTGATGCATCGAAGCTTGTATGGACCAAAGCTTCAACTGGCGAAGACGCGATCAAGCTCTCAAAAGATCAGTGGCAACAGGTAAAAGATGTTACATATAAAACCTTCTATGATGATGGAGAGGGATATGTGGAGCTTGGCTGCGACAACGCTATAGAGATCGATGACAACGGATGCCTTCTTGCGCAGTCAGATAAGACATGGCTTTCCATTGATGACCAGATCGTGGCATATTATGTTATTGATGTTCAGGGAACAGAAGATAACTATGCGATCACCGGCCGCGTTCCCTGTTACCTCAATGGAGAGAGAACAAACCTTATCATCGTATTTGATTCAGAAAATGAAGATGGCTATGTAGCAGGTGCTTGCAGCGATTATCAGAACGGAGAAACTGAAACTATCGCTAAAAATGCCACAGAACTGGTAGAAGGTGATAAGATAGACTTTGTTTGTGATTTTTACTCATATGATAAGACATTTAACGGTGCATATCTGCTCGGAGAAGAGATGACTGTGACAGGGCCTATGTCCGATATGGTCATTATGAATCTCCCTGTTGGCGAAGGCGATGTTCTTGAAACATACTGCTTCACTGATATTTTCGGGCAGACCTACTATTCACCAACAATAAAGTACTAAAGAACGGATAGTAATATGGAAGAAAAAACAAAAGATTTTCTTGCAGGGCGCGTAAGAGATCTTGCCACAAGGGCATATATGAACAACTTCGTCACCCACACAGATTTTTTGTCAGTATCTGAAATTGCCATGTTTCATCAGATACTCTCAGCTGAGGGCGTATCGTCCAATGTCCATGAATACTGTGGCGCTAAGTACGTTATATACGGCGGATTTGATGAAGCTGAAAGGGCAATGATATGTTTTTTGCCTGATTACATGGATGAAGAAACATTTCTAATGATGGAAAAAAGGGAATCATCTGTCTGCAGCTGCGTAAGGATACGGCCGGTAAATAAGAAGTTTGCTGATGAATTAAACCATAGAGATTACCTGGGATCACTTATGAATCTTGGGATAGAAAGAGATCAGCTCGGCGATATCTTAACCGGAGATGATGTGGCATACGTATTTGCAACAATGGATATTGCCCAGATGATCTGCAATGAACTGATAAGGATAAAGCATACATCTGTAAAGTGTGAGATAGTCACATCAAATGAATGCAATATAAGACCTAAATTCGAGGAAGTAACAGGAAGTGTAGCATCAGAGAGAATCGATGCGATACTGGCTTTTGTTTATCACCTTTCAAGGTCAGAGGCCCAAAAGCTGATAGAAAGTGAATCAGTATTTATAGACGGCCGAACCGCATACAGCGGCGGATATGACCTAAAAGAAGGTTCAAGGGTCTCTGTCAGAGGACATGGCAAATTCATATATTTAGGAATGCAGAACACCACAAGAAAAGGCAGACTATTTATTTCAGTAAATAAGTTCATATGATAGAAAAGGCTTTGAAAGATATATCACTTTCAAAGCCTTTGTTTTAAATCATTATATTATGGTGTTGGTCTCTTTTTTGCCTTTTTCTGTTTGGCTTTCATGTCCTCGAGCTCATCCGGAGAAATAAATCTGCTGGTTTTAACGACAAAGAGCCGCCCATTTTCAGCTTTTTTGATACGCACCTTAGCTTTCATATAGCCATGTTTATCGCAGGTTGCCACAGCGTAGTAGTGTTTGCCGTTTGGTGTGAACCACTTTATCTTTCTGCGGATATTTTTATGACATATATAGCACTTGGTGCTCATGATCTCCATGTTTTCAAGGATATCTTCCTTGGTATCAAACTCTCTGGAGATATATTTCTCGTAGTTGTCGAAAACAATCTTGATTTCCTGCTTCCTGGTCTTTGGAGTGACATAGGTGTCAAAAGAAATTCTTTGTAATATCCTTTCACTAAGAAGCTTGAAAATCTCCGCAGTATAAGCCGCATCAGCCAAAGCCCTGTGGAATGGATAATCCAGATTTATGCCTTTTTCCTCTGCTGCGGTAGAAAGGGAAACACGGGATTTACCATCGTCAAAAGACAGACTATAAAGCTTTTGAACATCATAAAATGCGAGCGGTCTGTCAGAGAGAAGAGGAAGTCCAAAGAAATCCAGATTGCACTGGAACTCCCTAAGATCAAGTGGACCCCAGCTACAGAATTTTGGATCTTCACCGCACCATTCCAAGAAATCTCTCGCAGCATCCTGAAAAAGGGCGCCTTGTTCAAGATCTTCCATAGAAAGATGGATGAGCTTTCCTGTTATCTTGTGCATCTGCGTGTGAACCTGAGGCTTTATAAGTCGTGAGAACTCACCGATCTTCTGTCTTTTTTCATTTAGTTTTATGGCACCGATCTCTACAATCTCAAAATTTAAAGTCTTACCATTTGAGACGGCCGGAGCTTCACCTTGATTCCATTCAAGGTCAAAAACAATATAATTACTCATAAAAAGTCTCTTTCAGTTTTTTTCAAAAGAATCTGTCAAGCCATGTTGTGGCAAGGTCGATCCATGGAGCTGCTGAAGGAACGTCTTCATTGCCTCCATTGCTGAGAGTGAGCTTGTTTGCCAGTGAGAGTCCATGTCCACCTTCAGGGAAAATGTGAAGTTCAGTGTTGATATTCTTCTCTTTAAGTGCAGTAGCAAATAAAAGAGAGTTTTCAACAGGAACGCTGCCATCAGTGAAGGTGTGCCAGATAAATGTCTTTGGAACATCACTGTTTACCTGATTCTCAAGTGACATGTCTTCCTTCATATATTCATATCGGTCACCAAGAAGATTCTCAATAGAACCTCTGTGAGCGAATTTGCCTGAAGTAATTACAGGATAGCAGAGCATAAGTCCGTTTGGACGAAGCTTTTCTTTTGAAGGGTCTTTAGTATCACCAAGAAGAGCTTTTGATACGAAATCTCTTTTCCACATACAAGCATAGCTTGCGGCAAGATGTCCACCGGCTGAGCAGCCTTCGATTATGATCGCATTCTCATCTACTTCCCATTCTTTAGCATTTTCTCTGATTGTGAGGATTGATCTTCCAAGCTCTAAAAGAGAAGTAGGAAAGACTGCAGGTGCACATGAATACCTGAGTATAGCTACGTTTAAGCCTTTTGCCATAAATGCAAAAGCAAGTGGTTCAGCCTCTCTGTCTGATGTATATGAATAAGCGCCACCGGGACATAAAAGGATAAGTGGCCTTTTGCTTATGCTTAATGATTCGGATGGTTCCTGGATATAAACATTGAGTTTTGCATAATCCAAAGAACCCTCTTCAGAAATTCTAAATTCTTTATAAATCATCTAAAAATACCCCCAATACTAAGCTCTTTCCTATAAACTATAAAATGAAGAAAAAATATTTGCAATAGGTATTGACATTTTAGATTGTGCGCAATATAATCTTATCAAACATGAACGCAATTAAATTTTATATAATCGAAAAATTGGAGGTATGAACATGGGATTCTACGATTATTCAGTAACAGACAACCAGGGCAACGAAGTTAAGCTTGATCAGTTTAAGGGCAAGGTAGTACTTGTAGTTAACACAGCTACAGGATGTGGCTTCACACCTCACTATAAAGACATCGAAGAGATGTATGAAAAGTTCCATGACCAGGGATTTGAAGTTCTTGATATCCCTTGCAATCAGTTTGCAGGTCAGACTCCAGGAACAGATGAAGAGATTCACGAGTTCTGCCAGCTTCATTACAACACAAAGTTCCCACAGATGACAAAGTCAGATGTCAATGGTGAGAACCAGCTTCCACTTTATAAGTTTCTCAAGGAGCAGAAAGGTTTCGAAGGATTTGGAAAAGGACCTGCAGCTCTTGCTATGGGTGTAATGCTTAAGAAAATCGACAAGGATTACAAAAATAATCCTGATATCAAGTGGAACTTCACAAAGTTCGTAATTGATAGAGATGGAAATGTTGTTGCTCGTTTTGAGCCTACAGAGAAAATGGAAAATGTTGCTGCTTGCGTAGAGAAACTCATATAATACATAAAAAGCTGTGAAGGATACAATCATTCTTCACAGCTTTTCTTATTAATTAAAATTTGATTTTCTTATTACTTTTGTTAAATTCTCGTTTTCTTCTATTGTAGCGGATTCTGTCACTCTTACTGATTCCCTTGCGGTTGCGAACAGTTTTTGAGGAAGAGGTTCCTATTATAGTCATGATCAGGACGAAGACTGCAGCAATAATAAAGAGTATTTTTACATTTATATAAATAGGCTTTATGGTTGGAGTATTTGTTTCATCACTCTTTGCAGCAGCGCTTTCGGAGTAGCAGATCATAGCATTTCCAATAGCTACGTCGTGGTAGGTGTAATCCACCTTTGCAATTCCCGTTGGATATTCAGCCTTTTCCTCATCGCTTAAGTCGTAGGTAACTTCGTAGTCGGCTTCAGTAATCTGAGATGTTTTGGGAAGTACAATAACGCTGCTGTCATCAAGTTTTAGGATGGTTCCTGATTTACCAAAAACATCGTGGTCAGATTCAAAGAAAAGTGAGTCATCCGGCATATAGCGGGTTTCTTCATCTGCAACATTAACCAGATGGAAGTTATTAAACGCATAATCAAAAAGAGTAACCGTATCTGTAAACTGTGTCGGGGACTCCTCCATGAATACAACGCAGATAAGCTTCATTCCATTTTTTTCTGCGCAGGTCACAAGAGTCTCGCGGGCCTGATCCGTATATCCGGTCTTACCGCCTACAATGCCATCGTAGGCTATCTCACCTGTAATAAGTTTGTGCTTGTTATTCAGATAAAAGTCATCAGGCTGAGTAGCTGTAGGCTCGAAATGATATCTTGGTGTATTTCCAACTTTACATAAAAGTTCATTGTTGAAAAACTCTTTTGAAATAAGGGCCAGGTCATAAACGCTGGTGTAGTGGTTATCGTCCTGAAGGCCGTTAGTGTTGGCAAAATGAGTGTTGGTGCAGCCAAGGCTCTTTGCCGTATCATTCATGAGCTTTACAAAATCATCTATGCTGCCGCTTACATGCTCTGCAACAGCGTTGGCAACTTCATTGGCACTACCGACCATTATTCCGTAGAGCGCCTGCTCCAAAGTGATGGACTGACCAACATCCATTCCTATACTTGAACCATCGTTTGGAACGCTGAACACAGCATCGTTTGAGAAGGTAATATTATCGCTCAGACTTGCATTCTCAGCAGCCAAAAGACACGTCATTATCTTGGTGGTACTTGCAGGATAAAGCTCTTCGTGGATGTTTTTTGCGTAAAGAATCGTACCCGTCTCGGCTTCCATAACAATTGCAGACTCAGCAGAAACTTCAGGTCCCTCAGGCCAGTTTGCAATGTCATTACTCTGAATTGGAAGTGCTTTTCTTTCCTGGGCAAGGGCGGCATAATCAACTGTTTCTGCGTGAGCACTTATAGAAAGAGATGTAAAAGTCAGCAAAAAAGCTACCGCGCAAAGAAAACTCTTATATATGAAATTGTTTCTTTTCCTATTAAATGAATTATCCATAGTATGTAAATAATACAATATTTGAAGAAATATTAAAATCTCAAATAGCTAACTTTTCAACTTTCCTCAAATGTTGTAAAATTCTCTTATAAGAATTACAGGTAGGGTAAGGAATGCGCTTAAGAAACATCGCAGGATCACGTGAGGTGATCGCTGATAGCAATTTTACTGTTAAGGATCCGGAGAAACTAAAAGGTCTTTGGAAAAAAGAAATTTTTGGCAATGACAATGAACTTCATATTGAGATTGGAATGGGAAAGGGCAGATTCCTCATGGACCTGGCTACACTGAATCCCAATATCAATTATGTAGGTATAGAAAAGTATTCAAGTGTACTTCTCAGAGCGATCCAGAAACAGGAACAGCTTCTTTTACCAAATGTTAAGTTCATCCGAATGGATGCAGAAGATATAACCGAAGTATTTGCTCCAGCGGAGGTAGATAAGATTTATCTTAACTTCTCAGATCCTTGGCCTAAGGACAGACACGCTAAAAGGCGTCTTCCATCAAGGCAGTTCCTTGGAAGATACGACCAAATCTTAAAACCAGATGGCGTTGTAGAGTTCAAGACTGATAATAAGGATCTTTTTCAGTTCGCACTTGATGAGGTGGAACCTGCAGGCTGGAATTTAGATGCAGTGACATACGATCTTCATCATGACCCAGTTATGAATGAGGGCAACGTGATGACAGAGTATGAGGAGAAGTTCTCATCACTAGGTAATCCAATTTACAAATATATTGTAAGCAGAAAGGGGATTAAATAATGGACTATAATTTAAACAGCCAGAACTTTGATGAAGAAGTATTGAAAAGCAAATTACCGGTTCTTGTTGATTTCTCTGCAGACTGGTGCGGTCCTTGCAAAATGATGGCGCCACTTATCGATGAATTTGCTGATGAGTACGAAGGGGAGCTTAAAGTAGGAAAGATAAATGTAGATCAGTCACCTGACATTGCTCAGAAATATAACGTTATGTCGATTCCAATGTTTGCATTCTTTAAGGATGGAGAGGTTATCGAGACAGCAGTTGGAGCATTAAATAAGACAAAACTTCAGGGTATCATAGATAAGGTGCTGGCCTAAGGGTCAGCACTTTCTGTTAGGGGACCAAGGTTTAAGATCAGGTAAAAGATCTGATTATTTGGGAGAAACGTTTTGGGAGATAAGATTACTAATTTTTCTGATTACAAAAAAAGAGAAGTTGAGGGTGGCAAGGATAACAAAGATATCAAGGATATCAAGGCAGAAGAGCCCAAGGATTTATTTGCCACTACAGAGATCAACAATATTGAAATAGAAGATCCTTATTCATTTTTTACGGCAGAAGAGCGCGAAGAGTTCCTTCGTGAGCAGGCTAAAAATCAATCATCCAAGCCGGAAGAGGAACCTGAGGAAAAGGAAGAAAAGCAGGGTCCAAGCCCAAGGCCTCGCAGGGAGCGCGATTACCAGGATGATCGTGAAGAAGATGATTATGATGAAGACGAGGATGAGGATGAAGATTACGATGAAGATGACTATGATGACGACGATGAAGACGAAGAGTCACATAGAGGCATAACACCGGAGCTTCTCGTAAGAGTAGCCTCAGTTATAACCGGCGTATTTATTCTTGCTTTGCTTGTCTTTTTTGCCAAAGTGAAAATATTTGATAGATATTTGAATGATCCGGACACTCAGGAGACAGTTGTGACCGCGATTCCTGAGGGATATACACTGACAAATGACACAGTTACGCTGACGGCAGATCTTAACCTTAGGTCTGTGCCAAGCTCTGAAGATTCGAGCACTATCAAAGCAATAGCTCAAAAAGGAACAACACTGAAGAGAATTGCTGTAAGTGGTGATGGCTATTGGGCTTTGGTAGAGTATGAAAACATGCAGCTTTACGCTTCTATGAAGTACTTATCTACTCCTTGAGTGAAGCCATGAGTAAAACTTGTCCTCAGCTTCAGCGAGATTATTGCTTGAGCGTGAGAACATATCCGCATGAGACAGTACTTCGTTACTGGAAGTGTCTTTGGCGTAAGCTGCTATTTTTTCAGCGCAGCTTGCCTCTAAAGACTGATAGTCCATGTTCACCAAAAGAGTATTATGTAGAGATTTAATTGATGAATAAATGGTTGGGTATTTCTTTTGAACCAAAGCCATTTCATCCAATATCTGTTCCCTGCTCTGAAGGCAGAACAGAACATAGATAGATTCAACAATCTCAGTAGGCTCAATCTCGTCCTGATATGAGTTATCCTCATAACCATCCTGAGTAGAGTAATACTCACAGATCTCTTGTACAAGAGATCCTATCTTTGTGCTATCATATAGTTTTTGAAGTTCGTCAAATTTTTTTTCGCTCATATATTTAGTATAACAAAAGAGGAAAAAATAATGAAGATTGGCATTTTTGATTCTGGCATAGGAGGTTTGTCTGTTCTTCATGAAGCTTACCACCAGTTGCCGGGACAAGAATATATTTTTTACGCAGATACGGAGCATGTTCCTTATGGATTAAAAACTAAGGAACAGATACTTGGCTACGCAATAGAGATAACAGAGTTTCTCATAAAACAGGGCGTTGACGTTATAGTCATAGCCTGCAACACCGCTACCAGTGTGGCTGTAAAGGAACTTAGAAAGCGTTATAGCCTGCCAATACTGGGGATGGAGCCAGCTGTAAAACCTGCCGTTGAAGGAACAGATAAAAAGCGTATAATGGTTATCGCTACGCCTGTTACGATCAGGGAAGATAAACTAAAAAATCTGCTTCACAGGGTAGATGAGGACCATAGAGTAGATCTTCTTCCAATGCCAAGACTTGTGGAGTTTGCAGAGAGAGAAGAGTTTGAGTCAGAACAAGTCAGAGAGTATATAAACAGCCAGTTCTCAGAGTATGACAAAGATGACTATTCTGCATTGGTGCTTGGGTGTACACATTTTAACTATTTCAAGCCTTTGTATAAGGAATACTTTGGTGATGACACTCTGCTCATAGACGGAAACCTTGGAACTATCAGGCATTTAGCTGATGTTGCAGGAATTCAGCTTTCAGATGATCCAGATAGGGTAGTATATTTTGATGAGTACCACAATATATTGTGTGATACAAAATATTATTTTTCTGGAAGAGAAATTAATGATGAAAAAACGCTGGAACACTTGAAAAGACTGCATAATAGGCTTGAAGAGGTACGAAAAATCGATCAAAAACAGACCTTGAATTAATCTATATAATGTATTATTATATAGTTACGACCACAACATATAGTGATTTTTTTTAAAAGACCGACATGTTTATTGCTAGATGATAGACATGTCTAATTTATGGGAAAAAACCAAGAATTTTTAAACTTTAGAAGGGGGTTCTTATGAAAATAATTAAGAGAAGCGGTAAAGAAGTGATCTTCAATGGCGATAAGATCATAGCTGCTATTGAGAAGGCAAACAACGAAGTTACCGACGAAAAAAAGCTTACAGCTGGACAGATAAGCGATATTGAGAGAACTGTAGAGAGTCAGTGCGCATCACTTACACGTGCAGCAAGCGTTGAGGAAATCCAGGATATGGTCGAGGATGGCCTCATGAGATCAGGTAAACTTGAGGTTGCCAGAAAATACATCACATACCGCTATAAGCATGCTCTTGTCAGAAAATCCAACACTACTGATGAGCAGATCATGTCTCTTATTGAGTGCAGCAATGAGGAAGTTAAGCAGGAGAACTCAAACAAGAACCCTACTGTTAACAGCGTGCAGAGAGATTACATGGCAGGTGAGGTATCTAAGGATATCACAAGAAGATTCCTTCTTCCTGAAGACGTTGTAAAGGCACATGAAGAGGGAATTATCCACTTCCATGATTCAGATTACTTTGCACAGCATATGCACAACTGTTGTCTTGTAAACCTCGAGGATATGCTTCAGAACGGAACAGTTATTTCTGAAACAATGATCGAGAGACCAAAGAGCTTTTCAACTGCCTGCAATATTGCAACACAGGCAATAGCTCAGATTGCAAGTTCACAGTACGGCGGACAGAGTATTACTCTTTCACATCTTGTTCCATTCGTTGATGTTTCAAGACAGAAATTCAGAAAAGAAGTTGCTCTTGAGTTTGAAACTGCCGGAATGAAGATCAACAAGAAGCAGGTAAACGAGATCGCAGAGATGCGAGTAAAGAAAGAGATTGAAAGAGGATGCCAGGTAATTCAGTATCAGGTCATCACTCTTATGACAACAAATGGACAGGCTCCATTTATTACAGTTTACATGTATCTTGACGAAGTACCGGAAGGTCAGGAAAGAGATGACCTTGCTATGGTAATCGAAGAGATGCTCAAGCAGCGTATCCTTGGTGTTAAGAACGAGAAGGGACAGCTTATTACACCAGCATTCCCTAAGCTTATCTACGTTCTTGATGAGGACAATATCCACGAGGATTCAAAGTACTGGTATCTGACAGAGCTTGCTGCTAAGTGTACAGCCAAGAGACTTGTTCCTGACTACATTTCAGCTAAGAAGATGAAAGAATTAAAGGGCGGCGATGTATATCCTTGCATGGGATGCAGAAGCTTCCTTACACCTGATAACGAGAATGTAGCAGAAGGTCTTTGCAACAAAGATAATAAGGCACATGCTTTGAATTACAAAGAAGGCGATCACAAGTATTATGGTCGTTTCAACCAGGGCGTTGTTACTTTAAATCTTGTAGACGTTGCATGCTCATCCAACAAGGATGAAGAGAAGTTCTGGCAGCTTATGGAAGAGAGAACAGAGCTCTGCAAACGAGCACTTATGTGCAGACATAACAGACTTCTTGGAACTCCTTCAGATGTAGCACCAATCCTCTGGCAGAACGGAGCTTTGGCAAGACTTGCTAAGGGAGAGAAAATTGATCCTCTGCTCTTTGGCAACTATTCAACAATTTCTCTTGGATATGCAGGTCTTTGCGAATGTACAAAATATATGAAGGGTGTATCTCACACAGATCCTAGAGGAAAAGACTTTGCACTTAAGGTAATGCAGTTCCTTAATGACAAGTGTGCAAAGTGGAGAGCTGAAACAAATATTTCTTTCTCACTTTATGGAACACCACTTGAGTCAACAACATATAAGTTTGCTAAGTGCCTTCAGAAGAGATTTGGTATCATTCCTGAAGTAACAGATAAGAACTATATTACAAACAGCTATCATGTTCATGTAACAGAGCAGATCGATGCTTTCACAAAGCTTAAATTCGAATCTGAGTTCCAGGCCCTTTCACCTGGCGGAGCTATCAGCTATGTTGAAGTTCCTGACATGAACAACAACATTGAGGCAGTTATCTCAGTTATGAAGTACATCTATGAAAACATCATGTATGCTGAGCTCAACACAAAGTCAGATTACTGCCAGTGCTGTGGTTACGACGGAGAGATCAAGATCGTTACAGATACAGACGGAAAGCTTATTTGGGAGTGCCCTAACTGCGGAAACCGTGACCAGAACAAGATGAACGTTGCAAGACGTACATGTGGTTATATCGGAACACAGTTCTGGAACCAGGGCAGAACTCAGGAAATCAAAGAGCGAGTTCTTCATATGTCAAACCCAAAATGCAGTTAATACGAGTATGAAAAAGTTTATTATATAAAAAAGTGAAGAGCCGGGAGAAATCCCGGCTTATCGCTTATCAGAGAGGTATATTATGAATTACGGGCAGATTATATATACAGATGTTGCAAATGGTATTGGGTGCAGGACCTCATTATTTGTATCTGGTTGTACGCATCACTGTAAGGGATGCTTTAATGAGATGACCTGGGACTTTAATTATGGTGAGCTGTTCACGAAAGAAGTGGAAGATGAAATAATTGAGTCATTGAAACCTGCCTATATTAATGGAATAACTATTCTTGGTGGGGAACCAATGGAAGTTGTTAATCAGAAAGTGCTATGTCCATTTATAAATAGGATAAAAGAAGAGCTTCCCCAAAAAACAATTTGGATATACAGCGGTTATACTTGGGAAGAACTAAATGATGAATCTAATAAGAGATGCCATAGTTCAGATACTAATGATATACTAAAAAATATAGATATACTTGTTGACGGTGAGTTTATTCTTGATAAAAAAGATCTTATGCTTAGATTTAGGGGATCATCCAATCAGAGGGTAATTGATGTTCAGGAGACATTAAAGACCGGAAGTGTAGTCTTATCTAAGTACAATGATAGAGATGAGTCAAGGAAAGCATGACATCTTAAACTATACTTTCTAGTGAGTGGCATAAAATCCAGAAGTGCCCATAACTTTGGATAGAGCGATTTAGTATGAGCAATAGAGACAGTTAATATAAAATAAAAGCCTTGTTTTCTGTTTTGAATAATCATGAAAGAAAACAAGGCGCATTATTTTATATTTACTGTGTCTTTGCGAATACTCCGAGATCTATCCGAAGGTATGGGCACTTCTGGATTTATGGTTTACTACACTTATAAAGATATTCATAATGCAGCTCCTTGGAGATTTCCCATAGCATCGATATAGACACTTCTGTCGTCAATATACAGGTCACAGGTGATCTTCCTGCTGTTGTTTCCATAAAGCTCTACTATCTCAGGCAGATTGTCATTGACCGCATCAAAAGACAGACCGTGGTCCTCACACCATCTTGTGGCATCCATCAGCGCCTGCCCCGCACGGCAGGTCCAGAGGATGAGCTTATTTCCGGCAGCTTTTTCTTTAATCAGATATTCTATTAGTGTCTTATTGGGTGCACCCAGATCCGGCCAGTTGCTATAGCAAAGCGTTCCATCAAAGTCCACTGCAATAATCTTATAATCTGTTTCCATAGCATTTCCTCATAACAAATATCGAATATACGTTACGAACAAGTGTTTGTGTATTACATATAATACACTTGTCGAACAAATGTTTCAATCGAACAGATTATAAAATTTTTGTGATGAAAGCCTGAAATATCATTTGGATATAGGGAAAGGTGATTATTTAATAATGCTGTAAAGTGCATGACTAATTAGGGTGTTTATACATTTTTAACAAAAGATATAAACGCAATATGGTATATTTGGTTTAAGAATCAATGAGCCAAAATCACGTAAATGCATATTGAAATTGGCATCATGCCATTTTACCTGCTGATATTCGCGGTACTTAATATAAGTATGCTTGAAAGAACTTACGTGGTTTTGAAGAATGAGAAGTGGCGGATATGAGAAAACATTACCTCGACAATATAAGGTGGATCACGGTAGTAATTGTAGTTGTTTACCATGTTATCTATATGTATAATGCGGAAGGCATCCCCGGTGTTGTGGGAAATATTACAGGACTTGAGGTGCAGTATTATGACGTTTTCCAATATCTGACGCATCCGTGGTTTATGTTCCTTCTGTTTATGGTATCGGGTATCAGCTCCAGATATTATCTTTCTAATCATTCGGACAAGGAGTTTTTAAGAAGCAGGACTACCAAGCTGCTTGTTCCCTCAACGATAGGTCTTTTTGCCTTTCAGTTTATTCAGGGATACTTCAATACCAGATCGACAGATGCCATGAATATGATGAAGACAGTGCCCACGTCGGTCGCATTTTTTATCATGGTATTAAGCGGCATAGGAGTTCTGTGGTACATACAACTGCTCTGGGTATTCTCAATTGTACTGATTGCGATTCGAAAGATTGAAAGAGACAGGCTCTGGAAACTGGGATCGCGAACAAATATCATAGCAATCATTCTGTTCTCTATTCCGGTATTTGGAGCAGCGCAGATTCTTAATACACCTATCATCTGTGTTTACAGATTCGGTTATTATGGGATGGCTTTTTGGCTGGGATACTTTGTCTTTTCCCATGATGAGGTAATTGAAATCATAAAGAAGTGGTGCCTGCCTTTTATAATAGCTGCGGTTGTTTTGGGGATTGCATTTTCGGTTCGCTACTTTGGGGAAAACTACGCAGATGTACCTGTGAACAGGTATCCGTTATATACGTTCTTTGGATATTTTGCTTCTATTGCATTTCTTTCGGTAGGGGCAAGGTTCCTTGATTTTACCAATGCATTCACATCGTGGATGAGCAGACACAGCTGGGGACTATATATCTTTCACTATCTCGGAATATCAATCATTGCTGTGGAAGTAGGCGCGCGGCATATTCTTCCGCCAGCACTGGTTTATGTATTAAGCTTAGTTTCTGCATTTGTCGTTGCATTTATACTATTTGAGCTGATATCTAAGATTCCATTCTTCAGATGGGCAGTTCTTGGAATCAAAAAGAATAGAACAAAATAGAACAGGAGAGAAGGAGCCACATTCTGGAGCAATAAGACACAAATAAATTAGGAAGGATGGATTCACTCTATGCAGAATAAAAAGATACTTAAGGTCATGACATGCGTATTGATGGTAGCTTTAATAATGTGCGGCTGCGGATCGAATTCTGAGAAACGTGAGGTGATAGGCATTATAGGTGCGATGGATGAGGAGGTTTCCAGCCTACAAGATCAATTGACAGATAAGATAGTTACCACGATTGCAGGGATGGACTTTTACAAAGGCAAACTTGAAGGAAAAAATGTGATCATTGTTAAGTGCGGAGTCGGAAAAGTGAATGCCGGAATCTGCGCACAACTTCTTATACAAAACTTTGACGTAGATAAAGTAATCAATACCGGTGTCGCAGGCTCTTTGGATGCTGATATAGATATAGGCGATATTGTCGTATCATCAGAGGCAGTGCAGCATGATTTTGATTTAACTCCATTAGGGTATGCCCCGGGTGAAACGGATGTGGATGGTATTGTAGCCTTTCCGGCAGATGAATCAATGGTAAAAGATGCAGTGAATGCAGTAAAAGAGGCTGCACCCGAGATAAATGTCTTTGAAGGGCGAATATGCACCGGAGATCAGTTTATAGCTTCAAAAGAGAAGAAAGAATATATTATTTCTACTTTTGGAGGACTATGCTGCGAGATGGAAGGCGGGGCTATAGCGCAGGTATGTTATCTGAATAATACGCCTTTTGTCATCATCAGAGCTATTTCAGACAAGGCAGATGATTCGGAGGAAATGTCCTACGAACAGTTCGAGGAAGAGGCCGCTATCCATTGTGCCGCTGTTACAAAGTATATGATTTTACATGAAAGTGACTGATATTTTTTTCTACTGCAGTAGCACGAGGCACGGTTTTTGAGCGTACATTTATCACGAGCAATAATAATTTACTTATTCCAGACTATGCTACACGATGTAGCAAAGGATATGAGTACGGAGGTGAAAATGATTTCGCTGATTATTTCGTTTGTTGTGTTAATATTTGGTTACCTCATCTATGGAAGGATAATTGAAAGAGCATTCGACCCGGATGAGCGTAATACACCTGCCTACACGAAACATGATGGTGTGGACTTTATTCCAATGCCGGCCTGGAAAGCTTTTTTGGTGCAGCTGCTTAATATAGCGGGAACCGGACCGATCTTTGGCGCTATCATGGGAGCGTGCTTTGGACCGGTTGTTTTCCTCTGGATTGTTTTTGGAGCAATACTGGCAGGTGGCGTTCATGATTATATGACCGGAATGATCTCTGAGAGGCATGACGGAGCATCCATTGCTGAACTTAGCGGGATATACCTGGGACAATTGGCAAAATGGGCTGTCAGGGTGTTTTCAATTGTATTGTTGATTTTTATAGGAACAATCTTTATTACGTCTCCTGCGGCACTTCTTGCCAGGCTGACCCCGGCGATATTCGGAAACCGGTTCTGGACTATAATTATACTTATCTACTATGTGCTCGCGACGTTGCTTCCCATCGATAAGATCATTGGAAAACTCTATCCTGTGTTTGGTGCAGCACTTATAACAATGGCACTGGGAATTCTGGTGGGTATTATCTCAGGAGGCTACAGAATTCCCGAAATATCTTTTACCAATTTACATCCGGAAGGGCTTCCGATATGGCCATTTATGTTTGTTACTGTTGCCTGCGGCGCTATTTCGGGTTTTCATGCGACTCAGTCACCGATGGTGGCAAAATGCGTTACTTCTGAAAAGCTTGGAAGAAAAGTGTTTTATGGTGCTATGCTGTCGGAATCCGTGATTGCCCTTGTTTGGGCTGCAGGAGGAGTTGCTTTTTATGGGGTGACAGGAGCGCTAAATAGTGCCATAACAGCACATGGTCAGGCAGGTACAGTATATGAAATATCAAGTGGCCTTTTGGGACAGGTAGGAGGCGTGCTGGCAATAATCGGAGTCATTGTCTGTCCTATAACATCAGGAGACACTGCGTTTCGCTCGGCCAGACTGATCCTTGCAGAAATCACAGGACTACAGCAAAAGCCCATAAAAAACAGGCTGATAATTACCATACCTTTACTTTCTTTAGGAGCGATTATTTCACAGCTTGATTTTAACGTACTGTGGAGATACACATCCTGGAGCAATCAGACATTTGCAATGATTTCACTCTGGGTCTGCACAGCATATCTTTTGAAGCATAAAAAAAGAAAAATAGTCAGTCTTTATACGGCATTGCCGGCAACCTTCATGTCAGCTGTGAGCGTAACCTACATCCTTATGGCTGATGAGGGGCTTAAGCTAGGATCTGACGTAGGTTATCCTGCAGGCGTTTTGGTTTCATTATTCTTATTTGCTTATTATTGTTTTCAGCTTATAAGGCAAAAGATATAATGGAACGATGGTTTAAGGAGTATAGATTATGGCTTTGACGTACAGGAACAGGGATGTTTTCAAAACTCTATCTGAGGCGGGTATCAACTACATACGCCTTCGGGCATGGAATAATCCAGATAGGGAATGAGATAAACTATGGTATGTCTGGTGAAACCAAATTTGAAAATGTGGTTACGCTTATAAAGTCGGGCGGTAAAGCAATCAGAGAAGTATCAGACGAATACAGAAAAGATATAAATGCAATCAAGGAAAGAAAGGTAATAAGCTTAATGTAAAAAAAGCTGCTCCTGCAAAAGTACTAGTCTTTATATGTGTAGTAAACCATAAATCCATAAGTGCCCATACCTTTGGATAGAGCGATTTAGTATGAGCAATAGAGACAGTTAAGATAAAATAAAAGCCTTGTTTTCTGTTTTGAATAATCATGAAAGAAAACAAGGCGCATTATTTTATATTTACTGTGTCTTTGCGAATACTCCGAGATCTATCCAAAGGTATGGGCACTTATGGATTTAATGCCACTCGCAAAAAAGAATATTTTTGTATAAAGTAAAAGAAGACTGTTGGGGACAGTCTTCTTTTCGTGTTAGAGGTTTTTATAAAGGAAATACGTTATGGCGAACGTAAATCGGCTTATTAAGTATCAGCTCTCAACTGATGATGCTATGATACATTAATATTGTATACTATGTAAGTGCTTACATGATACAAAAAGTGGAAAAAAATGAACGACTCTAAACATTCAGTATTTGCAAGATTTTCAAGATGTAAGCACTTTCATTTTTGGAGTTCAGGATTTATGATTTAAAATATAGTAAGGAGGGCTTTTGAAATGGGAGAAAAAAATTTTGATCTGATAACACTTGGCGAGATAATGCTTAGATTGTCACCGCCTAATTATGAGAGAATGACAAGAGGCGATGTTTTTGATAAAAGAGCCGGTGGCTCAGAGCTTAATGTTGCGTCCGGAGTTGCTCTCTTGGGACTTCGTACCGGCGTAATTTCCAAGCTTCCCCAGAATGCGTTGGGAACATTCATTAAGAACAGAATCAGATTTGAGGGCGTTTCTGATGACTATCTGATCTACGATGAATCTGATGATGCCAGACTTGGAATCTACTATTATGAGAACGGCGCAGCTCCACGTAAGCCTTCTATTGTATATGACAGAAAGAATTCTTCTATGACAAAGATCTCTTTAGAAGAGATCCCTGAGGATGTTTATACATCAACAAGAATGTTCCACACAAGTGGAATCACACTTGCACTTAATAAGAATACATGCGAGGTCACAACAGAACTTATTAAGAGATTTAAAAAGGGCGGAGCCTTGGTTTCTTTTGACTGCAATTACAGAGCTAATCTCTGGAGTGAAGAAGAGGCAAGAGCAGCCATTAAGCACATATTGCCATATGTAGATATTCTCTTTGTTTCTGAGGAGACATCACGCCGCATGATGCAGAAAGAGGGCGATCTTGCAGACATCATGAAGAGCTACACAACAGAATATCCTGTTAAGGTAGTATGCACAACTCAGAGGGAAGTAATAAGCCCAAGGAAGCATAACTTTACTTCCACAATATATGACGCAACTAAGGATAAGTTCTACACAGAGCAGCCTTATAAGGACATCGATGTTATCGACAGAATTGGTTCAGGTGATGCCTATGTTTCAGGTGTTCTCTATGGACTTCTTAAGTATGATGATGTAGAAAAAGCCCTTGAATACGGTAATGCTACATCTAGTGTAAAGAACACAATTCCAGGAGACCTTCCTGCAAGTGACCTTAGAGAAATTGATAGTATTATTAAGAATCATAAAGCAGTAGGGCCTACCAGCGAGCTTAACAGATAACTTGACAATAAAGTTAAATGTTAATAAAATCATTTTTAAACATATTTATAGACGTTGAAGAGGAATAGTAATTTAGCAAAGCGTTTCAGAGAGAGAGCGGATGGTGCGAGCTCTTACGATAGCTAAGTGAACCTGCCTTGGAGTCCTGTGTGAAAACATTTTTGCGATGATGCGTAAACACAGCGTTTCCCGCGTTAAGGGTGTCAATGAAGTGAAATCTGCTTTTGAATGCAGATTTAAATAGGGTGGTACCGCCGACTAGCCTTCGGTCCCTGTTTATAGGGATGCGAAGGCTTTTTTACATTAATTTTCGTATCCACTTCATAGATTAAAAGGAGAAAGAAAAATGGCAGACAACAAGAAACTTGTAGCTGAAATCACATCTATGGATGAGGATTTCACACAATGGTACACAGACGTATGTATCAAGGCTGACCTGGTTAGCTACTCTAACATTAAGGGATGTATGGTAATTAAGCCTGCAGGATACGCAATCTGGGAGCTTATTCAGAAGCACCTTGATGCAAGATTTAAGGAGACAGGAGTTCAGAATGCATACCTTCCAATGTTCATTCCTGAGTCACTTCTTCAGAAGGAGAAAGATCACGTTGAAGGATTCGCTCCTGAAGTAGCATGGGTTACACATGGCGGACTTGAGCCACTTGCAGAGAGATACTGTGTAAGACCTACATCAGAAACTCTTTTCTGTGACTATTACAAGGGAGAGATTCATTCATATAAAGACCTTCCACAGGTATTAAACCAGTGGTGCAGCGTTGTTCGTTGGGAAAAAGAGACAAGACCTTTCCTTAGAAGCAGAGAGTTCCTCTGGCAGGAAGGACACACAGCTCACGCAACATTCGAAGAGGCTGAAGAGCGCACACAGCAGATGCTTAACGTATATGCTGATTTCCTTGAGAACGATATGGCTATTCCTGTTATCAAGGGACAGAAGACTGACAAAGAGAAGTTCGCAGGAGCTGAGGCTACATATACAGTAGAAGCTCTTATGCATGACGGAAGAGCACTTCAGAGTGCTACAAGCCATAACTTCGGTGATGGATTTGCCAAGGCATTTGGAATCCAGTACGCAGGAAAAGATAACAAGCTTCATTATGTAAACCAGACATCATGGGGACTTACAACACGTACAATCGGAGCTATGATCATGGTTCATGGAGACAACTCAGGACTTGTAGTACCTCCTAAGATCGCTCCAATCCAGGTTGTTGTTATTCCTATCCAGCAGAAGAAGGAAGGCGTTTTAGATGCAGCTTACGATATTGCAAAGAGCCTTTCAGCATTCAGAGTAAAGACAGACGATACAGACAGAACACCTGGTTACAAGTTCTCAGAGCAGGAGATGAGAGGTATCCCGGTTCGTATCGAGATCGGACCAAAGGACCTTGAAGCAGGAAAGTGCGTACTTGTTCGTCGTGACACAAGAGAAAAGATCGAATGTGCTATAAGCGATGTACCTGCAAAGGTAGGCGAGCTCCTTGACCAGATCCAGAAGGATATGTTCGACAGAGCTAAAAAGCACCTTGAGGCACACACATTTGCAGCACACAACAAAGAAGAGTTTGAGGAAGCCTTCAAAGAGACAAAGGGCTTTGTAAAAGCTATGTGGTGTGGGTGCCGCGAGTGTGAAGACAAGATCAAAGAAGATTATAACGTAACCAGCCGTTGTATCCCATTTGAGCAGGAAAAACTTTCAGAAACCTGCGTGGTTTGTGGAAAACCTGCTACAAAGATGGTTTATTGGGGAAGAGCATATTAATCCGGGGAAAAACAATGCTTGAGATTAACGTAAAAAAACAGGGTGGAGATTATTCCACGATTACAGAGGCTATACAGGCAGCAACATATGAAGAGAAGAATGTAATACACATTGGAGAGGGAACATTCAGGGAAAAGATTTTCTGCGAAAAGTCAGACATAACTTTCATCGGAGAAGGCATTGATAAGACAATCATTGAGTTTGATGATGGTGCCTTTGAAGAGATGGAAGATGGATCCAAGCGTGGTACATTCCGTACAGCAACAGCCTTTTTTGGAGGCAAAAGAGTTGTTGTAAAGAATATGACCATCAAAAATACAGTAGGTGGCGGCTTTGAACATGGTCAGGCGCTTGCTGTTTATGCCGATGCAGATGAGTGTTATTTTGAAAATGTGAAGATGACTGGTTGCCAGGATACACTGTTCTGTGCGCCGCTTCCACTTACTGAGAGACAAAAAAATGGCTTTATGGGACCAAGAGTTTTAAATCCCAGAAAAAAGACAAAACAGTATTACAAAAACTGTGAGATCTACGGTGATGTGGACTTTATCTTTGGTGGAGCGGATGCAGTATTTGATGACTGCTTCATTCAGTGCAATAACAGAAAGCTTCAGCCTCATGGTGAAGACAATGGCGAAAGATTCATAAATGGTTATATCACAGCTGCCTGTGGAAGTAAGGATGATCTTGGCTTTGTATTCAGGAACTGCACTGTAAAAGGTGAAGATGGCTGCGAAGAAGCTTCGGTATTTCTTGGAAGACCCTGGAGAGATGAGGCGAAGACAGTATTTCTTGACTGCAAGATGGATAAGACAGTTGCTCCTGAGCGTTTTTCAGGCTGGGGTGGCATCACTAAAGATGAGCCGACAGTAACTTATGGAGAGTACAATTCCAGAGAAATTGCTGATGACAGCGAGATCTCTTTATCCCAGAAAAATAGCTGGATAAAGGACATAGACAGTGAAAAATACAAAGACCTTATGAATAAGGCAGACCAGATAGTAAAGCTGTTTAAATAAAGCTTTAAGTAATAAACAAAAAATGAGCATACAGGATTAGCGTTTTGCTGATCTTGTATGCTTATTTTTATCTTTTCATCATATGAGAATAATACTTTCTTTTATAATCGTACATTTTCTTGTCGGCCAGCATGAATGCCGCGTGGGCTTCATTTTCTGAAGTCTCTGAACGGAAGGCATAGCCATAGGAGACGCTGTGGTTGATCTCAGGATCGCTTTCATCGAGATCTAACAGTTTCTTATCAAGCTGCTGAAGAAGTGAATCTATGGTTGCCTTATCTGTAGTACTTGTAATAACAAGAAATTCATCGCCGCCAATCCTGTAGCAGGTTCCTATAGAATTAAATGTTGTATAAAGAGCATTGGCAAAAGACCTTAAGAGCCTGTCTCCTGCGGGGTGTCCGGCGTTGTCATTTACCTCTTTAAGTCCATTTAGATCAAGACTTATCAAACAGAAATCATCTGTAGTCTTGTCCAGTTCAGCCATTTTCTCATCACTTTTTACTCTGTTAAAGAGGCCTGTGAGGGTGTCCTCAAAAGCAATCTGAGAAAGAGAAGCATATTCTTTTCTCTGAGCAAAAGAATGAGTCATGAAAATAAAGTAGTTGAGGAGCTGAGTAATCACAAAAAATATGGCGCCTGTAGGAATCGATATAGTGGCTAAAAAGCTCTGTCTGTAATCAACAAGTTTCATGGAAAGGGCGATTCCAACATACAAAACAAGGCACATACTAAGGACGAATAAGCCCAGCATTATAATGTTTACAGAGGCATTTCTTTTGCGACTGCGGATGTCCGTCCAAACATAATAAAGAAAGATCAGTATTCCTGCAAAGGACAGCAGATAATAGGGATAAATAAAATGATTTATATGTACTAAGCCCAGTATGTGCAGAATAATAAACAGCACAGAAAAGCCAAGGGTTGAAAAGCCCATTATCCTGAGTATGGTGTTGTCCTGCCTTTTGTGCAGTTCATTAAGCAAAAGATAAATGCAAGGTATTATGAGATAAATGGAACCGTAGGAAATAAGCGTTGCTGCGGATTTATTTATCATAAAACCGGACACATCAAAGGCTGTAATTATCCAAAATCCCAGTAATACACTGATGATAGAGCTGATGATCTGTACCCTTACACCTGAAGTCCTAAGGTAAAATGTAAGAGAAATAACTAAAAATACCTGTCCAAAAAGAATCAGGAAAACACCGGTGAACAGAGGAAATAAAGCGCCATAGATAAGTCGTCTGGCCAGGTCGTCAAAGCTTCCTATAGCAGGACTTACCATATCAACTCGTGTGCTGTTTTCTGTAACGTAGAGTTTAATACTTAGTTTTTTTCCAACATAGTCTTCTCCGAGGGGAACCATATTGTAACCTGTACCCACGAATCTGTTGGAGTCCAGAGCATCAAGGTCTGAGGCTTCGATCAGCTGGTCGTTGAGAAATACTTCATAGGCGCAAAACTGCGTTTTGAAGAACAGGTAAGGAAAATCACATTCAAGATCCTGAAGAGGCTTGTTCATGTTAAGAGTTATTATGTCGCCTCTTGAAAAGGTGTAGCCAACCTGCTCGCTAAGTCGTTCAAGGTTAGTATTTATGTAGCGCTGACCTCGGTACATTACAACCCACCCGTTTTCAAGCGTTTCCATTTTGGATTGTGGAGTGATCTTGAAAAACTGGAGAGAGAAAACTGTTATTAGCACTAATATTGCGATTGCAAGTCCCAAGAAGGATAGAAGTTTACGCATTTTCTACCTCCTTCCTGTTGTCATTTCTATGTTCTTTTTTCATCTCATACATTCTGGAGTCAGCAAGCATGTACACTTCACTGGCGAGTCCGTTTGGCACTTCGTAGCTGTAAGCATAGCCATAAGAAGCGCTGTATTGGAAGGACTGTTCCTTGCTGTTCCACTCTGAGATTATATTGTAAAGTTCATGTATTCTCTTTGTACAATTAAGTGCGTGTTCATCAGTCATTACAACAATGAACTCGTCACCGCCCATTCTACCTATAAGATTGGCATCCCAGAAACACTCGGAAAGAATAGTCGCAAAACCAACGATAAGGCGATCGCCTTCATGGTGGCCAAGAGTATCATTTACCTGCTTTAGCTTATTAAGGTCAAGGCTCACGATAATATATGTGCTGCGGTCTTCTGAAAGAATAGCCATTACCTGTTCGCAGCGTGCTCTGTTGGCAAGTCCTGTCAGTGCATCGGTGTAAGCGAGATTGACAATATGACTCTGCATGGTTTCAAAGTTACTGCTGTAAATATTGTAGTAAAGGTAACTGATAAGGAGGCAGGACACAAAGATCAGTGCGCCTATTGTGGTTATGGTTATATCAGAATTAGCTTCACCTGCAGCAGAGAAGTACTTGTTATAGTTGTAGATCACAATGTCTATCAGGGATGCGATCATGAAGATCGAGAGCCCTAACAGGAATATAGAATCAGACAAAAGAAATTTTTTATCTGAAGATGTCTTTTTATTGATAAGATTCTTGGCTATGAGGTACATAGCAATCAAACTTTCCACGGCGGCTAAAGTGTGTAGTGGCATTGTAAAGTCTGTAAAACGCACAGCCTGTGAGATGTGGAGAATAACTATGATAAAGAATAAAGTTAAGTTCGTGATAAACATAAAACGGAAAAGCTGTTTCTTTTTACCGGAAAAGACCGACATCAAATAGCCCAATATGCAGGTCGGGATATTATAAAGCGAGACATACTCACAAATAGTGTTGAGAGTTGGATTCCCGATAAGAAGGTCTATAAGGCCGTAATAGGACATTATATAAAATCCCAGAAATAGAGAAATAAAGCCGCTAAAGACAAGCCTGGTGTCGTTATTGTGATAAAACAAAAGATAAGGGGAGAGAATAATAAGCAAAAAGCCAAGAGATATCAGGAAAATTCCCGACAAGATGCTGAGCCTTCTCACAATGATGCCACCGACAAAAGTGTCTTTTCTTTCACCTATGAAAAATGAAGATAATCCTGAAAATGCAGAAGCCTTTGCGCCTGTCAGGGATATTTTTAGGGTTTTGCCGCTGTATTCTCTTTTCAATGGAATAGCAGTGTGGGTCTTGGGAACAGTTCTGCCCTCTTCATAGGCTTCCTGGCCGAAGGAATAGATGACTTCATCATCTATACTTACCTCTATCAGCGAGTGAATTGCATAAAAAGAAAGACAAGGATCAGCGTAATCTGAAATAGAGGGTAAAGTAGTTGTCAGTTCAACAACATCACCCTCGTCTATAACGCCAATATTTGTCTTGGACGGATTATGTGAATCAAAAACGTTGCCGTTTAACGAAATCTGCCAGTTATCATTAAGGTCTATTATGGTGTTTAAAAATGGAGTCTCAATATTTGAAAAGGACCCCATGAGAATAAGCAAAGCAAATAGAAGGGCAAAAGCCGCGGCAACGAACAATTTACGATCATATTTGTACTTCATTTTGTGTCCTCATAGTTATAAGACAAGTATATAACCAACTGCCTAAAAATCCCAGTGAATTCTTCACAATTTCGGTTTATTAAGCTATTATGAAGGTATGAAGATCAAATTACCGGATAATGTAAAAATGATATTGGACAGGCTTCATGAGGCAGGATTTGAGGCCTATGCAGTTGGCGGATGCGTAAGAGACAGCATATTGGGACGAGTTCCCGGTGACTGGGATATAACGACCAATGCGCTTCCACAGGATACAAAAAAGTTATTTAAAAGAACTATAGACACAGGAATCGAGCACGGCACTGTCACTATCATGGTTGGAAAAGAAGGCTATGAGGTGACTACATACAGAATAGACGGGAAATACGAGGATTCCAGACATCCAAGTGAAGTTACTTTTACCAAAAACCTCACTGAAGATATGAAAAGAAGGGATTTCACGATAAATGCCATGGCCTACAATGATGAGGAAGGCATAATCGATCGCTTCGGAGGAATGGAGGATATAGAGAAAGGTCTTATCCGATGCGTTGGAAATCCAAAAGAAAGGTTTTCTGAAGATGCTCTTAGGATCATGAGGGCTGTAAGATTTGCAGCACAGCTCAACTATTCAATAGAGGATGAAACAAAGAATGCGATCTCCGAGCTGGCTGATACACTAAAAAACATCAGCGCAGAACGAATACAGACGGAGCTTGTGAAGCTTCTTTTATCTGATCATCCTGAGAGGCTGATGACAGCCTATGAACTTGGCATCACAAAGGTGATACTTCCTGAATTTGACAGGTGTATGGAAACGCCCCAGAATAACCCGCATCACATGTATAATGTGGGAGAACATATCATGAAGTCAGTGCAGAATGTGCGCGCTGACAGGATTTTGAGGCTTACAATGCTGATGCATGATATGGGAAAACCTGTTACAATGAGTATAGATAGTAACGGAATATCACATTTCAAGGGCCATGCCGAGGTCGGTGTATCCATGGCAAAAGAGATTTTTAAACGGCTGAAATTTGACAGGGATACAATGGACAGGACCTGCAATCTGATCAGATATCACGACGACAGATTTCCTGCTACGCCGCGAAATGTAAGAAGGGCTATGAACAGGATCGGAGATGATTTTCCGAGGTTCATAGAAGTCAGATATGCAGACACACTTGCACAGAGCGAGTTTTATAGAGAAGAGAAGCTTAAACTGATAGACGACACAAATAGTATTTATAAAGAAATACTGGAAAAAAAGGAACCAATATATATTAAGGATCTTGCTGTTAATGGAAAAGACCTTATGGGAGCAGGTGTTTCCCAGGGAAAGGCCATTGGGACTGTTCTCAAGGCAATGCTGGAGGACGTTCTCGACAATCCGGAACATAACAGCAAGGACTATTTGTTAGAGCCGGAGCGCCTAAAAAGTTTTCTTGAAGGATCAGAATAAATGAGGGGTAGATCATGAGAAGCTTTGGATGTGCAGTCAGGATAGGTACAGCTTTATGTATGGCAGTGGCAGTAATGCTGTCATCATCAACAAGCGTACTAGCTGTGACTACAAATAAAGTAACCATATCAATGGTTGGTAAATACGATTCTGCGGATACTGCGGCCATAAGGTCAATAGACACTGAAAAGAAACAGATCCGTTTTAGAAATCATGCAACAGGGAAGACCTATACGCTTGATTATGACAACACCAGCATGATGTATGATGCCAGAGGAACAGTTCTTTCTGCGCAGATGCTGGAAGCAGGTCAGATTGTTGATGTTACTTTTTTGAAGAGCACCAAGCACATCACAACGCTCAATGTGTCAAAAGATGCATGGGTAGTGGACAGCACCAAAGATCATGAGCTTGTCAGAAATGACGGAACAGCACGTGTCAAAGATGAAGTCTACAGAATAGATAACAAGGCTCTTGTACTTGCAGATGGAGAGCTTGCTATTGCTGAGAATATTCTTTCTACCGATAAGATAAAAGTATCTGGCATAGGCCGCGAAATATACAGCGTAGTAGTAACCGGAGGACATGGTTACGTGAGCCTTTCCTCAGATGTAGTCGAAGAGCAGAGCCTTGTGGGCGCATGGATAGAGCTGGACAATGAGGTGATACACAAGATATCCCCCAACATGCTGCTTAGTGCACCTGAAGGGCAGTATAATCTTCAGATACTTGGAAATGGTGCCAATTATCAGTCTGAAGTAAACATTACAAGAAATCAGGAAACCGTAGTTGATACCAGTGACATAACCATAAATAAGCCAAAAGAGGGCCTTGTAACCTTCGAGATAGTTCCGGAAACAGCTGAGGTTTTTGTAGATGGGCAGAAGGTACTTACAGGTGTGCCACAGACTATTCAGTATGGTTACCACAATCTCAAGATCATGGCTGAGGGCTATATCACGCAGAACAGATACCTTAAAGTTGGTACAGCCAAGTCTATCGTAAGCATAGAACTTGAAAAAGATTCAGATAGTGAGGAAGCATCAACCAATTCTTTATCTATAAACAATGCTACTGTGGATAACAGCACAGCCAAATCAAGTCTGGCCGTAAAGAAGGCAAATGCCAATGAACTTATATCAAAGAAATCTGCGGCATCCAAGGCTTCAACTGTCAGCAGCAACAGCTCAAGCGATTCTTCAAACAAGGTTATCAACGGATACTATATCTACTTTGATAAACCTGTTGATGCAGAGCTTTATTTTGATGGATATTATGTGGGCGTGATTCCTACAAGAGTTCAGAAAGTATCCGGCAATCATGAAGTTATACTAAAAAGAAGCGGATATGAGACCATAAGCTACAGGATCAAAATAGATAAGAGCGAAGACAATGTATCCTATGGATTTGCTGATATGGTGAAAAAGAAGAGTGAAGACAGCAGCTCATCAGCTACTTCTGCAAGCAGCTCATCAAGTAGTTCATCTTCAAGCTCATCCTCAAGCAGTTCATCAAGTTCGGATGCAAGTTCTAGTAGCTCTTCAGGAAGTTCATCCGGTTCGAGCGGTTCTTCAGGAGCATCAAGTGCTTCTACAAGTTCTACTTCGGATAAGGGGTCAGAGAGTAAGAGCGCAGCGACAGAAGAAACCACAAAAGAAACTTCTACTGAAGGAACAACAAATACGACAGAAACCTCAAAAGAGGATATCGATAGTTCACAGACCGACTCCTCAAGTACAGGTAAAACAACAAATGATTCAGAAACAGCCAGCGACGCAGCTAGTGAGGCATCAGGAGAAAATTAAATGAGACTAGATAAATACTTAAAAGTAACAAGATTAATAAAAAGACGCACCGTAGCAAATGAAGCCTGCGATGCGGGAAGAGTTCAGATAAACGGAAAGCCTGCCAAAGCATCAGTAGATGTAAAGGTCGGCGACAAGATAACCATCAACTTTGGAAACAAGGACGTCAGCGTAGAAGTGCTCGACGTCCAGGAAACAATCCACAAAGAGGATGTAACAAACCTGTATCGATATATTTGACAGTCGATTTAATAGTGTATTAGAATGTATTTAGAGAATTTATGTGATTCCGCATTATGTGGGGGTACGATATGGCAACCAGAGCACGCTATAAGAGGCGTCGTTCTCAGAACAGAGTTGGTATTCTCTGGGCTAGTTTTGTAGTCCTTATTCTTGTGACCGTAGTTTCTATCAAGAGTATTGGACTTATGCAGAAAGCTGGCGAGTATCAGGCGAGGGAGATGGAGCTCCAGGCGCAGATCGATGCAGAGCATGCCAGAACAGAAGAGATTCAGGAGTTCGAGAGATATACACAGACGCGTAAATATATAGAAGATACAGCTAAAGACAAGCTTGGACTTGTTTATCCAGGAGAAATAATCTTTAGAAATGAAGGCAAATAATTAATTATTGAAACCAGCGCAGACATCGTTACGTAGATTCGTAAGGGGTCTGCGTTTTAATTTGAGAAAAGAATGAATAATTTTGAGAGCAAAGTACTAAACTTCATAAGGGACAATGAGATGGTAAAGGCCGGCGATAAGGTAATCGTTGGCTTTTCCGGAGGTGCGGATTCAACCGCTCTTATAACGGTTCTTTTTTCACTAAAAGAGATACTAAGGATTGAGCTTATTGCAGCCCATGTAAATCACGGAATCAGAGAAGAAGCCGGAGAGGATGCGGACTTTACCCGAAGATTTTGCGAAGAGCGAGGAATCAGATATCACCTTTTGGAAGAAGATGTTCCGCAGATTGCAGAGGATAACAGACTTTCCGAGGAGGAAGCCGGAAGAATAGTTCGTTATGACTTTTTTTCTCAATTAGTGAGAAGTGAAGGCGCAGCCAAGATCGCTATTGCTCATCACCAAAACGATGTAGCTGAAACCTTTCTCCACAATATTTTCAGGGGGAGCGGACTTCGCGGCGGCGGTGGAATAAGGCCTGTCAGAGATAACATAATAAGGCCCCTGCTGTGCGTGACAAGAGATGAAATCGAGGATTACCTTAAGGAAAAAGAGATTTCTTTTTGCACAGATGCCACAAATCTTGAAAATATCCACACAAGAAACAAGCTGAGAAATAAAGTCATTCCTTATGTAGAAAAAGAAATTAATAGCTCAGCTGTTGAGCACATTTACAGGGCGACAAAAGATTTTGCCATGGCTGAGGACTATATCAGAGACCAGGCAGAAAAAGCATTTAATAATGTATCTGAAAAAGGCAATGGCAAAATAGAGCTTGACCTAAAAAAACTAGGTGTCGAGCCGGAGATAATAAAGAGGTACGTTATTCTTAAATGTTTTGAGGAGCTTACTCCGAACAGAAAGGATATAACAGCGAGGCACGTGGATGCAGTACTTACACTGATTGCTGGAACAGATGGATCAGCAAGCCTTGATTTGCCGTACAATATAAGGGCAGTAAGAAGCTACGATAAATTATCTTTTTTGGAAAATATTGAAAATAATGACGGCGGAAATTTGGATGATCAGCTTGTTATTAAGAAACTTAAAATTGGCCAAAAATACAAACTGAACATTCCCCGATTTGGTGTCGCAACAATTGACATAATGTCGTATAATGGAGAAACATCTATTCCGAGAGATACATATACTAAATGGTTTGATTGTGATAGAATACAAGAAGTTATTTTTAGGCACAGGAAGCCGGATGATTATATCTGTATAGAGCAAAATGGCGCTGTCAAAAAGAAGAAACTATCCAAATTTATGACAGACGAAAAAATTCCTGTGAGCGAAAGAGATAACGTGTGGATTCTTGCAGATGGAAACCATTGTTTATGGGTTCCCGGATATAGAATCAGTTGTTCCTATAAAATTAGTGACAAAACTAAAAAAATACTAGCTGTAGCTATAGATAATGGAGGTAATTAAAGTGGCTGAGTCAGTTCGTGTACTACTTACAGAAGAAGAGGTAGACAAGCGTATTAAGGAGCTTGGAGAGGCAATCAGCAGAGATTATCAGGGAGAGACAGTACATCTTGTCTGTGTTTTAAAAGGCGGTGTATTCTTTATGTGTGAACTCGCAAAGAGAATAACAGTTCCTGTAACAATGGACTTTATGTCAGCTTCAAGTTATGGAAGTTCAACAAAATCAAGCGGTGTTGTTAAGATCGTTAAGGACCTTGATGAACCACTTAAGGACAGACATGTTCTTATTGTTGAGGATATCGTTGATTCAGGAAGAACACTTTCTTACCTTATAAAGATGCTCGGAGACAGAGAGCCTGCAAGCATTAAGCTTTGCACACTTCTTGATAAGCCTGAGCGCAGAGTTACAGATGTTAAGGTTGATTACACAGGATTTGAGATTCCTGATGAGTTTGTAGTTGGTTATGGCCTTGACTATGATCAGAGATACAGAAACTTACCATATATCGGAGTGGTTGAGTTTAATTAACTTCTAAAAGGGGGGATTCAGAAGTTGAATCACACAAAGGGTTATAATTCAATTTTTGCCATTGTGGTAATTTTACTGATAATGGTGGTGTTTGTTGAGTATGCTAAGGGATTTATGACATCAGATACCGGGGCATATTCACGAACACAGTTGGAGGCAGATATACAGGAAGGTACAGTAAGAAGGGTAGTCATTATGCCTAACACAGAGACACCGACAGGTGCCGTCCGTGTTAGCTTTAATGGCGGGCTTGATGATGTGACCTTTTATTCTACTGATGTGACAGCTATCGAAACGCTGGTTGCAGATAACGGCATAAGCTATGAAGTCAAAGATGTGCCGTCTGAAAACGTCCTTATAACCGGTATAATCCCGGTTGTTGTAGGACTGGTTCTTATGGTCTTTATTTTCTCAATGTTTACCAATATGCAGGCTTCCGGTTCAGGAAATAACAGAATGATGAACTTTGGAAAGAGCCGTGCAAAGCTCCAGAGCGCCGATGACAACAAGATAAAACTTGATGATGTTGCCGGTCTTAAAGAGGAAAAAGAACAGCTTACAGAGATCATTGAATTCTTAAAAGATCCCGGAAAATTCACACAGGTAGGAGCAAGAATTCCAAAGGGTGTACTTCTTGAAGGTGCACCAGGTACAGGTAAGACTCTTCTTGCAAGAGCAGTAGCCGGTGAAGCCGGAGTTCCATTCTTTACAATTTCAGGTTCTGATTTCGTTGAGATGTTCGTAGGTGTTGGTGCTTCCAGAGTCAGAGATCTTTTTGCTGATGCCAAAAAGAATGCTCCATGTATAATCTTTATCGATGAAATAGATGCTGTTGCCAGAAGACGAGGCACAGGTATGGGCGGTGGCCACGATGAAAGAGAGCAGACACTTAACCAGATGCTTGTTGAAATGGATGGTTTTGGTGTAAATGAAGGAATCATCGTTATGGCAGCAACTAACAGAGTAGATATTCTTGATCCGGCTATCATGAGACCAGGTCGTTTTGATAGAAAGATCACTGTTACAAGACCTGATATTGGTGAGAGAGAAGCTATTCTTAAGGTACATGCCAAGAACAAGCCTCTTTCAGATGATGTAAATCTTAAGCAGGTTGCCCAGACAACAGCTGGATTTACAGGAGCTGATCTTGAAAATCTCTTAAACGAGTCTGCTATTAAAGCGGCTACAGAGAACAGACAGTTCATCAATCAGGAAGATATCAATGCTTCATTCACTAAAGTAGGTATCGGAACAGAAAAGCGCAGCAAGATAATCTCAGAAAAAGAGAAAAAGATTACTGCTTACCACGAGACAGGACATGCGATTCTTTTCCATGTACTTCCTGATGTGGGACCTGTTCATACAATTTCGATCATTCCTACAGGACTTGGGGCAGCAGGTTATACTATGCCACTTCCTGAAAATGATGATATGTTCCTTTCCAAAAAGAAAATGCTTCAGGATATTATGGTTTCTCTCGGCGGACGAATTGCTGAGGAAATTATTTTTGGAGATATTACGACAGGTGCTTCAAGCGACATCAGAAAAGCAACACAGGAAGCAAGAAGCATGGTTACCAAGTATGGTATGTCAAGCAATATCGGCGTGATCAACTATGATGAGAACGAGGAAGACGTATTCATTGGATATGATATTTCTCACAAGAAAAATCACAGTGAACTTGTTGCCGGTGAAATTGATAAAGAAGTAAAGGCTATAATCGATAAGTGCTACGCCAAGGCTAAAGAGATAATCCTTCAGTATGAGGATGTTTTGCATCAGAGTTCAGCACTTCTTATCGAGAAAGAAAAGATTGGAAGGGAAGAGTTCGAGGCTTTATTTGAAGGCAAGAAACTCCCTGAAGACATAGAGATAGAAATCTAATTGTACAAAATGCACAAAAACCAAGAGCTGTTTTTAGTATATTTGTGGAGTATTGGTCTTTACGCTAAGGGGTGTGGGTGTTAGTATAATATGCGTAACCCCCCAATACATTATATAGTTTTTTGCTATACCCCATAAGAAAGAAATACCTTCTCTAAAAAAGACAGCTACCCGCTGTCTTTTTTGCATTAATAACAAAGTTAGGACTTATTTATGAACAAAAAACTATTATTCCATGATATGACCATGGACTATTTAAGGCCAACTGAGCCGGATAAAAATAGAAAAACCGACTTCAGATTCAGATGTGGTAAGGACGAGGCTTCAGAAGTCTTTATCATATGGAATAATGAGAAGCGCCCCATGAAGCGTGCTGAGTCAGAAGGGAATTTTGATTATTACGATATTTCTTTCAACGTCGGAGAAAAACCAGCCACTTATTATTTTGAAATAGATGGAAAAGACGGAGAAAAATGCTTTTTTGACAAAAGAGGAGTAGTCAGCCAGCCAAAAGACAGCATGCTCTTTAGGATCTTCCCTGGCTTTTCCACGCCGGGATGGGCAAAAGGCGCAGTTATGTACCAGATCTTTGTGGAAAGATTTTGCAACGGCGATGCCAGCAATGACGTTCTCTCCGGAGAGTATTATTACAACGGAAGCAAATCAGTTCAGGTCAAAGACTGGGAGAAGTACCCGGATCCGAAGATGGATTATGCTGAGTTCTATGGCGGAGATCTGCAGGGAGTAATGGACAAGCTTGATTATCTGAAAGATTTGGGAATAGAGGTTATTTATTTTAATCCCCTGTTTGTTTCTCCTTCATGTCACAAATATGATACACAGGATTATGATCATATCGATCCTCATTTTGGAAAGATTGTGGAAGATGGCGGAAAGCTCCTTGATGACAATGAGCATGAGAATATTCATGCGAGCAAGTATATAAAGAGAGTTACCAGCAAAAAGAACCTGGAAGAGAGCGATAAACTCTTTGCTATGCTTGTAAGCGAGGCGCATAAAAGAGGTATCAGGGTCATTTTGGATGGTGTTTTCAACCACTGCGGCTCTTTTAACAAGTGGATGGATAGGGACAGAATCTACGAAGAAAACAGCGAATACAACTATGGTGCGTATATTTCAGAGAACAGTCCTTATCATGACTACTTTTCTTTTAACGGAGGAAAATGGCCTTACAACAATAACTATGACGGCTGGTGGGGATATAACACCCTTCCAAAGCTGAATTACGAGGGTTCAAAAGAACTTGAGGAGTACATCCTGGGAATTGCCAGAAAATGGGTTTCTGAGCCATATAACGCAGATGGCTGGAGGCTTGATGTGGCGGCAGATATCGGTCATTCACCCGAATACAACCACTATTTCTTCAAGAGATTCAGGGAAGAAGTAAAAAAGGCCAATCCTGAAGCTATTATTCTTGCTGAACACTATGGAAAGGCTAAGGACTGGTTACAGGGTGATGAGTGGGATACTGTCATGAACTATGATGCTTTTATGGAGCCGCTCACATGGTTCCTTACCGGCATGGAGAAACATAGCGACGAGTTTAAGCCCTTAAAATACGGCAACGCAAGAGAGTTTTTTGATACCATGCTCTATGAAGGTGGAGAGAACTTTAGTATGCCTTCACTTTATACAGCCATGAATGAGCTCTCAAATCACGATCATTCAAGATTTCTGACAAGGACAAGTCAGAAGGTCGGAAGATGTGACACTCTTATGCCGGCTTCAGCAGAAACAGGTATAAAGAAGTCTGTTATGAGAGAGGCTGTAATGGTTCAGATGACATGGCCGGGAGCACCTACAATTTATTATGGCGACGAAGCGGGAGTCTGCGGATTTACTGACCCTGATAACAGAAGAACTTATCCTTGGGGAAAAGAGGATATGGATATGATACGTTTCCACAAGGAAATGATCAGGATCCATAAGGAATGCAGTGAATTAAAAACAGGTTCTGTAATGGAGCTGCTTGCTGATAATAATGTTATTTCTTTTGCCCGTTTTAACAGAGAAGCAGCAACAATAGTGTTTATCAACAACAATGAATTTGAAGTTACCAAGGATATCGATGTAAGTGCGCTTGGAATTCCAAAAGATGCATTTTTAAATCAGCTCATCTTAAGTGATGGAAGCGGATTTAGAACTGATATTGGTGGAATGAGAGTAAAAAATAATATCCTGACAATTACGCTTTCAAGATTATCGGGACTGGTGCTTCGCTACGATAGTCACGCTCCTATCAGTGCAGAGGAATTCTGGGCAGATAACACACTTGATTTCGGGTGATTGTGAACTATTTAACTTTATTTTTTATATCAACGAGTATATAATGTTATTAACCATCAATAACTACATATACAAAGGGAGAAAAACAAAATGTTAGTATCCGCAAAAGACATGCTTGTAAAAGCAAAAGAAGGTCACTATGCAGTTGGCCAGTTTAACATCAACAACCTGGAGTGGACAAAGTCAATTCTTTTAACAGCAGAAGAACTCAAGTCTCCTGTAATCCTTGGTGTATCTGAGGGTGCTGGTAAATACATGACAGGTTTTGAGACAGTTGCAGCTATGGTTAAGGCTATGGATAAGAGCCTTGGAATCACAGTTCCAGTAGCACTTCACCTTGATCATGGTACATACGATGGATGCTATAAGTGCATCAAAGCCGGCTTCACATCAATCATGTTCGACGGCTCACACTATAACATCGAAGAGAACGTTGCTAAGACTTCAGAGCTTGTAAACGTTGCTCATCAGCTTGGTCTTTCTATCGAAGCTGAAGTTGGTTCAATCGGTGGAGAAGAAGACGGAGTTGTAGGAATGGGCGAGTGCGCTGATCCAGATGAGTGCAAGAGAATCGCTGATCTTGGCGTAGATATGCTTGCAGCTGGTATCGGTAACATTCACGGTAAATATCCAGAAGGATGGCCAGGACTTAGATTCGACGTTCTTGATGCTATCCAGCAGAAGACAGGTGTTATGCCTCTCGTTCTTCATGGTGGTACAGGAATTCCTGCAGACATGATCAAGAAGGCTATTTCACTTGGTGTATCTAAGATCAATGTTAATACAGAGTGCCAGCTTTCATTTGCTGATGCAACACGTAAGTATATTGAAGCAGGTAAGGATCTTGAAGGTAAGGGATTTGACCCTCGTAAGCTTCTTGCTCCTGGTGCTGAAGCTATCAAGGCTACAGTTAAGGAAAAGATGGAGCTCTTCGGATCAGTTGGAAAGGCTTGATAATAGTACTATTAAAAAGCGAAGCCCTTTGGCTTCGCTTTTTTCTTACAATAAATCACCAGATCAGGGGGATATATTAAAATGCATAACGAATTGACCAAAAAAGATATAGAAGATATGGAGGCAGAAATCGAACATCGCAAAGTCGTTGTGAGAAAAGAACTGCTTGAACATGTAAAGGAAGCGAGAGCTCAGGGCGATCTATCAGAGAACTTTGAGTATTATGCAGCAAAAAAAGCAAAGAACCAAAATGAAAGTCGTATAAGATTTTTGGAAAGAATGATTAAGACTGCGACAGTTATTGACGATAATACTAAAGATGACCAAGTTGGAATGAACAAAACTGTAGTAGTGAAACTTGATGAGGATGGTTCCGAGGAAACGTATAAAATAGTAACAACAATGCGTCAGAATTCTCTAAAGGGACTTATCAGTGTTGAGTCTCCACTTGGAAAACAATTACTTGGACATAAGGTAGGAGACCATGTTACTATTAAAGTGAACGACAATTATAGTTACGGCGTAACGATAATTAATATTGAAAATACAGGACTTACAGACGAGGATAGAATAAGGGACTTTTAAAGGAGGACCATATGGGCGAGTTACATGTATTTCAACCAGTTAATCCAGAAGAAATCGAGACAGGACCGTACAAATTTGTAGGAGAGAAGATTCTTATCACTGCAGCTGATGGCAGCAAGGTTAACACCATGTGTGCAACATGGGGCGGAGTTGGCTATATTTGGGATAAGAGAGTTACTTTCGTGTTTGCCAGGAAAGGCAGATACACAAGCGAGCTTATAAATGCTTCCGGAGAGTATTCGATCAGCTTCATGAATCAGGAGAAATACCGTGGCACGCTCAAATACCTTCAGATGGTATCTGGAAGAGATGAGGACAAGATCGCCAATTCCAGACTAAATATTAACTACGACAACGGAATACCATTCATAGATGAAGCAAGAGAGATAATAACGTGTAAAGTTCTTTATCAAAGGGAATTTGATGAAGATGCATTAATTGATGATGAAATAAAAAAGAAGTTTTATTCTGAAGGAAGTTATCACATTCTATTTATCGGAGAGGTTAAAAATATTTTACTGAGATAAAACTAACGGCAGATGCATATTTTATGAGGGAAATATGGACGGCGAAAGGCTAAAAAAAACCTTTGTTAGTATTGTTTTAGATGTTGCGCTTATATTAAGCGTTTTTCTAGGCTGCGGAGATAATAGTCCACAGCCTGTTACAGTTGATAAAATAGTGGAAGACACTATAGATTCTAAAAATATGGAAGAGACAGAGACTATCAGAGTAGCAACGTGGTATGATAACTCGTACACTTCCAATCTAAGGGCGTATCTTGCCCGCAGGTTCCCAAATTACAAGTTTGAATTTGTTTATATTGATAAGGCTCACTATGAGTCCATAATAGATGCGCAGCTTTCATATAAGGGTGCGCCTGATATCATTTATGTTGACCAGAGTATGGCCAAAAAAAATGCAAAAAATGGATATATTATTCCTTTAACATCCTATTGTAGTGATTTCAGCACAGAAGCCCTTGACGCATTTTGGTACGACAAGGATACCTATGCTGTTCCCGGCACAACCTGTTTTGAATGTATGTATGTCAATAAGGATCTGTTTGATAAATATGGTCTGAAGGTGCCTCAAAGCACACAGGAATTTATTACTATGTGCGATTTTATAATTAGAGGAAAGAGGATGAAGGCTCTTTCCGCAGGGTTTAAGGATTATCAGACTGTATCGAAAAGTGCTCAGGCGGTACTCCAGGCTAATTATTTTGGAACAGAGTATGGCAGTGGTTTTGGAGAAAGACTAAATTATGGCAGATCTATTTTCTATAAGGACCTTTTTGAACCACTTACAGCTTGGGAACAAATGATAAAGCACGGGATTATTACTGCTGACATGTATAATACGGATAAGCAGGCTGCTATAAAAGAGTTCGTATCAGAAGAAAGCTTTATGTTAGTTGCAGGACCAGAGGATTATAACAGGATCAGAGTTGCAAATCCCCAAATGCAACTTGGGACATTACCCATGGGCTGGGGGAGATATGGTCCATTGATCATAGGAGGTTGTAACCTGGGATTCGCCATAAATGTAAATGCTATGAATTTAGAAGGTGCTAAAGAAGTAGTAGCAGCTCTTGCAAACAATGAAGGACAATTTGCTATATGGAAGGATAGAGTGGGGAGCAGGACGTATCTTCGTAGAACTCATTTTGATAATCCGGATGCTTTTGATGGTATAGAGGAAGCCTTTAATACAAATCAGGTGTTTTTACCGGTTCTTGATTGGGGCGATGATGGTCCGACCATGGATGCTATATTTGGAAAGGAACTTCAGCAGGTAATTATAGGAAAGAAACCTCTAAATATGGCGCTAATGGAGACTGATATACAGATCAATGCCATGAAAAACAGATAGAAACATGTTTAAATGAGGATAAAAGATGATCGAAAAAAAGAAAAAGGTAAATATTTACAGTTTCAAGGCACAACTGATAATAACCTTTGTGGTGCTTATTGTAGTGCCGGTGTCTGTATTGGGCATATACTCATATTTTCTGTCAAAAAATAATCTTATTGAGCAGACAGAAGTTGCGATGAGAGGAAGCTCTGATGTTATTACCTATGGTATTGAAAATAATGCCAAAAGGGAGAATGACGTTATAAAGTTCTTTTCGTATGAAGAAAACTTTAGAAGCAAACTTGAATATGCTCAGGAGGATCCGTTTGCTATAACAGAGGAACTAACTGAAAATATAGAGCCTCTAATCTGGTACTTCATGGGAAGTGACATGAGTATTGAATCTATAAAATTTTATTCAAAACTTCTTGGCAGTGACCATATCGGGGAATTTTTGAGCAGACCAACCGATGAAAAAATAGAAGAGTGGTACCAGTTATGTGAAAAAGAGTACGGTGCCCAATGGGTTACCGATGGTGAGGGTGGAATTTATATAATCAAAGCGCTATTGGATGTTAGTTCATCTTCCAAGGTAATTGGAATTGTGGTACTAAAAGTTAACAATGAATTTTTCTTTTCAATAACCAATCAGTCCAGCTACCTGAATAATGGTATTGTAATAACAGATGAATCAGGCGCTGTTATCACAGAAAAAAAGATAAAAAATGAAAAACTAAATAACGAAATAAAAGCTACCATTTTTAGCGGGGTTTTTAAGGATGACACGGAACAGTTTTTGACAACAAATGAATATTTCCTTATGGCAGCAGCTAAGATGGCTAATGGCTGGCGGTTATTTTACTATGTTGACAGAGCCGAAATCGTTGCAGATGTAAGATCCTTGCTTACCTCAGTCGTTTTGATAGCAGCCATAATATTCATTATAGCAATTATTATAGCAACAACTTTTTCGAACAGGACAAGCAGGCGTGTAAGCAAATTAAATGAAGCTGCGAATCTTGTAAGAAATGGAAATTTTGATATTGCCATACAGGATGATGGAAGGGATGAAATAGCAGAACTTGCAGAGTCAATGGAAGATATGGCGTCAAAGCTTAAATATATGGTAGATGAGATCAACCTTCGCAATCAGGAAGATCTTTTGGTTAAGGAAAGCGACATTCATTACAGGGAATGGCTTTTTGATTTTGTAGTAGAAAAGAACAACGATATTCTTGCAGTAGTAAACGAAGAAGATTTCTCATGTAATTTCCTTACGTCTAATGCAGAATCAATTCTTGGAATATCTATGGAAGATATGAAGGAAGATATCAGAGTCCTTACAAAGGCGCAGAGAGAGGGCAAAGAGGAAAGATTAAAAGACATTATCGAGGATTGCAATAAAAAAGGCGCTGCAAGGATCATTGATGAGATAAGATTTGAGAATGTAAAGACAGGTGAGCATCTATACTACCGTGGCGCTGTTATCTGTACTATTGATGACGGCGGAAAGAGAATGGCTATTGCCCTGTATGATATAACACAGGAAATTAGAAGAAATCATCAGCTTCAGGAAGCTCTTAATGCTGCTGAAACAGCCAATAAGGCAAAGACGAGCTTTTTGGCCAACATGTCACATGATTTCAGAACACCTATGAATGCCATCACCGGTTTTAACCTGCTTATTGATAAACACGCAGAAGAACCTGATAAGGTAAAAGAATATACGCATAAGATAAGTCTGGCATCTCAGAATCTTCTTTCTCTTCTTAATGACGTTCTTGATATGAGTAAGATCGAGAGCGGAAAGACCACTCTTGATATAAAGGAAGTAGCTATAGGCCTTCTTTTGGAAGAAATCAATTCTGTTATAAGCTTCCAGGCCAAGGCCAAGAATCAGGAGTACATAGTAAGAATCGAGGAGATGGAACATGACACATTCATGGGTGATAAACAGAGAATAAATGAAATCCTCATGAATATTTTGGGAAATGCTATAAAATACACGCCTGAGGGCGGAAAGATCGAGTTCCTTATAAATGAGTCACCATCATCATCCGAAGGCTTCCAAAATGTCAGATTCACCATAAGAGATAATGGTATAGGTATGAAGCCTGAGTATAAAGACAAGATATTTGACGCTTTCACAAGAGAAGACAAGGGAGCAACCAAGGGAATCCAAGGAACCGGCCTTGGTATGGCTATTACAAAGAGCCTTGTTGAACTTATGGGTGGCACAATCCGTGTTGAAAGCGAAGAAGGTAAGGGAAGTACATTTATAGTCAACTTAAGGCTTAAAGCAGTTGATGAAAAGGATGTTGGTTTCTGGAAAGCCCATGGAATCAGCTGTGTAATGCTTGTTGCGGAAAAACCTGAAAGTTATGAGCAGATCAGAACAGCCCTTGAGGCTGATAAGGTAGAAATGCTTGAGTCCAAGACCGGCTTTGAGGCGATACACGTTATTGAAAACTGTAACAGCGCAGAGAAGCTGATAGATCTGATCATCATCGACAATGAAGTAGAAGCCATGTCTGCCGCAGAAATCGTGAAAATGGTAAGGTCAAAAGACAGAAGAAATAACAGCCTTGTGCTTGTTATGGCTGATTCCTACGAGGATGTAGAAGATGAGCTCAAGAAAGCAGGAGCCAACGATATCCTTCCTAAGCCTGTCTTTATCTCAACTCTCAAGCAGATTGTTGAGGACATGACATCCAGAGCTTCGGCAAAAGAGACCGAGGAGGAAAAGAATCCTCTTGAGGGCATGAAGTTCCTGGCAGCAGAGGACAATGATATTAACGCCGATATCCTTACTGAACTCATGAGCATGGAAGGCGCAACTGTAACAAGGGGCGTCAACGGTCAGGAAGTTGTGGAAATGTTCAAAGAGGCAAAAGAGGGCGACTATGACATGATACTTATGGATATTCAGATGCCTGTTATGAATGGTTATGAGGCAGCTGCAGCCATAAGGGCAATTCCAACTGACTGGGCGCAGAGGATACCTATCATAGCCATGACAGCCAACGCCTATGCAGATGATGTACAGCAGGCCTTTGATGCCGGCATGAATGCACATGTTTCAAAGCCAATCGATATTAAGGTTGTGGAGAGAACTATCTTAGAATTTAAGAAATAATTAAATGTCTTTTGACACATAAGTGTGAGACAATATATATAAAACTAGCATAATGGAGGAAATGACAGTGAGAGGGACAAAAAAGATTACTGAAGATATTTTTTGGATTGGAGCAAGTGACAGGAGACTGTCGAGATTTGAGAATATTTTCCCGATTCCTGAGGGAGTATCATACAACAGCTATTTTGTTGATGATGAGAAAACAGTAGTATTTGATACAGCAGATATTTCTGTATCTGATCAGTATATAGAAAATCTGAAAGAAGTTTTGGGTGATAAGAAGCTTGACTATCTCGTTGTTCTTCATATGGAGCCTGATCACTGCTCGCTTATTGATACAGTTACAGCTTATTATCCGGACGTTACTGTCGTAGGTAATTCAAAGACATTTACATTTATGGAGCAGTTTTTCCCTTCGGCAGCAGGCTTTAAGAAGCTGGAAGTAAAAGAGGGAGACACCCTTTCCACAGGTAAGCATACTTTCCATTTTGTTGCAGCGCCAATGGTTCACTGGCCTGAAGTTCTGCTTGCCTATGACGATGCTTCAAAAGCTCTTTTCTCTGCAGATGCTTTTGGCACCTTTGGGGCGCTTGATGGGGGAATATTTGCCGATGAGTATGACTATGAAAAAGATTTTTTGGATTCCTCAAGAAGATATTATGCAAATATAGTTGGTAAATACGGAATGCAGGTACAGGCTGCTCTGAAAAAGGCAGCAGGACTTGATATTCAGATGATCCTTTCTCTTCACGGCCCGGTTTGGAGAAAGAATATAGAGTGGCTGCTTGAAAAATATGAAAAGTGGAGCACTTATACTCCTGAGACAGAAGAAATAGCACTTGTTTATGGAAGCCTTTATGGCCATACAAAGAGTGCAGCAGAGGCAGTTGCTTCAGGGCTCAGAGAAAAAGGAAAAGTTGTTAAAGTGCACGATGTATCAGGCACTGATGTTTCATACCTGATCGGTGAAGTCTGGAGATGCAAGACGATAGTACTTATCTGCCCGACCTACAACGGAGGCGTTTATCCGCCAATGGAGGCATTTCTTAATGATATGATCGCCCTTGGAGTCCAGAACAGAACATTTGCCCTTGGACAGAACGGAACCTGGGCGCCGATGACTGTTAAGCTCATGACAGACAAGCTCTCCGCGCTTAAGAATGTTACTATTCTGGAAAACACACTGACAATAAAGAGCGCGCTTCATAGTGCAGATCAGGGACAGGTAGATGCTTTCGTTGATAGTATTGCAAAAGCGTAAATTTTTTTGACATAAGTACAGATAGTAATTATATTATTAATGGTCTAACAAAATTAAGAATTACTTTGGAGGAATGTTGTGAGAAAAGGATCTTTTTTTAAGAAGGTACTTGGCGCAGTGCTTACAGCAGCAACAGTTTTTGCAGCTGTTTCAAGCCATAGCCTTGTTACAAATAATGAGGGAGCTGTAGCTCAGGCTGCAGGAAGAGTAGTAAGTATTAATTCATGTACTATTTCCGGTGATCAGGTAGTAGTAAATGTCTCAGCAGGTACACTTCCTTCTTCAGATGATGGAAAGTATTATCTTTATGCTGATGAAGTATATCAGGATGGCACAGTAGGAACAGTAGTTGCCACAACTGAGAGAGCTGGAAATGCTACTTTTACATTCCCACTTAATTTCTATTCAGCAGAGTCAAATTTAAGTAAAAAGTTTTTGGTAGCTGTAAAGAGCGGCGGCTCAATGGTTCAGGTAAGTGACGAGCACTACATCACAAACCCTGAAGCAATTGCAACGAAGACAGTTGCTCGTAATGACCACGGTATGAAGGGCATCCTTCCTAACAGTGCTGATGAGGCTACTTTCAAGGACCTTGGAATCGCACAGATGGTCTACAACCTTTACATGGGCGATATCGTAGGCCCTGGCGATGGTTCAAACGTTGTTCACTTTAGCTACAATGGTGCTGATTATCAGTTTAATGGCGCAGCGCTTGCTCAGTATGATGGATTTGTTCGCTGGTGTTCAATCAATAACTTCCAGCTTACAATGACAATCCTTAACAACAAGACAGAAGCAGGAGCAGATCTTATCCATCCGCTTTCAAGAGATGAGCATGTTTGTCCCGGCTATGCCATGAATACCAAGGAAGATGCAGGAACTCAGCATATTAAAGCTATTGCAGCTTTCCTTGCTCAGAGATATTCAGGCGGAGCTTACGGAACAGTTGATAACTGGGTAATTGGTAATGAAGTTAATGCCAGAACAGAATGGTATTACATGAACTCAACAAACCTTGAGCTCAATGTAAGTGAGTATGTTAAGGCTTTCCGTATTTTCTACAATGAGATCAAAGCAGTTAATGCCAACGCAAGAGTGTATACTTCTTTTGACCAGGAATGGTGCAGAAAATCTAATCCCGGATGCTTCATGTCAAAAGAGTATCTTGATAGATTTAACTATTACATGAACCGTGAGGGTAATGTTGACTGGTCACTTTCAGTTCACCCTTACAATGCACCACTGTTTGACCCATATGCTTGGAAGCAGCAGTCACAGTATGTAAGTCCTTCTCTTAATACTCCTTATATAACAATGGAGAATATTTACATACTTACAGATTATATGTGCCAGGCTTCATTCCTTGCACCAAGTGGCAATGTACGTAATATTTCTCTTTCAGAGATTGGATTCACATCAAGCTTTGGAGAGGATGCTCAGGCAGCTTCACTTACTTATGCATATACAATGGCTGAGAATAATCCTTATATTTCAAGCTTTATCCTCTTCAGAGAGACGGATAACGCTCATGAGATCGAGAGTCATATCGCTCAGGGATTAAAAAATCTTGATGGCAGCAAGAAAATGTCTTATGATTTTTACAAGTACCTTGGTACTGCACAGGCTGCTACATACAAGGCTCAGGCTTCTCAGATCATTGGACAGGACGTTGATGCACTTGTAACTAACAGAACATTCCTTTCAAGAAATGGATGGTTCTTAAACGACTAATAGCAGATTTTTTGCGGCAGACCAAACGGGCTGCCGCTTTTCTTTTTGTAAAAAACGTGTTAGGGGTAAAATAATGGATAGAGATTTGTTAGGGAGTATGTATAACGACTTTTTTACCAGTATTCCGAAAACAACTGATGTAAAAAAGCCTGAGGTTAAGAGCGAGGCAGATGCTGTAAAACAGGCAAGAGATGCCATAGATGAGGCAAAAGAGCTGGTAAAGTCCGGGCCTACAGTTGAGAAAAGTGAGGAAGAAAAGCCAGCAGAGCCTGAAACAGATCCAATGGAGGATTTAGACAAGCTGATCGGCCTTGATACAATAAAGGACGATGTAAAAGAGCTGACTTCTTTCGTTAAGGTTCAAAAGGCCAGAAAGGAACAGGGACTTAAATCTGTTCCGGTTTCACTTCACCTTGTTTTTACCGGAAATCCCGGAACAGGTAAAACTACTGTAGCAAGAATTATAGCAAGGATTTATAAACAGATAGGAGTTCTTTCAAAAGGCCAGCTTGTTGAGGTTGACAGATCAGGCCTTGTTGCCGGATATGTTGGACAGACTGCCATAAAGACTCAGGAGCAGATAAAAAAGGCAATGGGAGGAGTTCTTTTTATTGATGAAGCGTATTCCCTTGCTCAGAAAGATGATGCATTTGGCCAGGAGGCAATAGATACAATACTTAAGGCAATGGAAGATAACAGAGATGATTTTGTTGTCATTGTTGCCGGATATACAGGGCCTATGAAGAAGTTCATCGACAGCAATCCTGGACTTAAGTCCAGATTCAATAAATACATTGAATTCCCGGATTATAACATAGATGAGCTTGAGAAAATCTTCTACATGAATTGTGAAAAATACGATTACACTGTGGAAGAGGATGCAAAGCATCAGATAAGGGCGCTTATTACTGCAAAGAAGATCGAGAATATCGACAATTTTGCTAATGCTAGAGAGGTCAGAAATCTTTTCGAAGAGATAATAACCAATCAGGCCAGAAGAGTTGCAACACTGGAGAATCCTTCAAGTGAAGATATGATGAAGATTGTGCTTGAAGATCTCAGTGATAAGGTTGAAGAAGTTAAGGAGCCTGATGAGGCTGAAAGGGTAGAAAAAGCAGAAGATAATAATGAAGCAGCAAAGGCTGATTAAAATGAAGAAGGCTCAGGGGAGTGACACCCTGAGCCTTCTTGCATAATTAAAGATAGAACCGAAGAGTTTTTATTTGAACTTTTATTAAGCGTTTTTTTCATGAAGTGATGTGGATTCAACTTCTCCGAAGAGGCCAAGCTTGTAGAGTGCCGGGCGAAGTGCAATGTAGGCAACTACTGCGATTGCTGAGTTTATTACGGCATTTATGATAGTTGTGTAAGTTGTTACTGCTACAAGGGCCTTGATGGCAGAAGCAGCTTTTTCTGCATCAGGAGTTAAAAGTGTGAACCATACATATTTTAGTGAAGGCTCAAAAATGCAGTTAAATCCAAGTGCAGCAACAGCTGAAATAATTGACCATTTTACAATGTATGTCTTTGGATGATTATGTGAAATGTTAGCAATCTTATGAGCAACGAGACCTGCGATAAGACCAATAACAAGCTTGCAGATAAATGTTCTGGGAGCTGACTGGGCATATCCACCGAGGATATCAGCAAGTGATAGTCCGATTGCACCGGCGATTCCGCCATAAGGGCCACCAAGTAAAAGTGCCCCGAGGACTACAAATGCATTTCCTACATGAATCTTGGTTCCGGCAGCGTTGATTGCAGGGAAAATAGCATAACCAACATAGCAAAGGGCTGCCATGAGGCCTGAATAGGTTATCTTGAGTAAAGTCTGATTCTTTTCACGATTGTTCATAATATTACTCCTCCGTGTTGTTTTTTCATACTGTGTAATATAACATTAAGGTGGTACTATTAAAATTACCAAAAATGGAGAAAATTATATGACCAGATATATAGAAATCTATGAAGATGTCAGGAAAAAAATAGTATCAGGTGTTTATGCTTATAATACAAAACTTCCGTCAAAACGTGTAACTGCGGAGAACTATGGAGTAAGCGTGATCACAGTTGAGCATGCTTATGAGCTGCTGGTTGAAGAGGGCTATATTATAACCAGGGAAAAAAGCGGGTATTTTGTAAGCTATAGGGAAAATGAGTATTTTTATGGTAATAAATCAGAGCAGCCAATTAGAAAAGTAAGCAGTTTTAAAGTGGCCGAGAAGGCAGAAGAGATTTCTTTTAACATATATGCCAAGACCGCCCGAAGAGTGCTGTCAGAATACGGGGAAGAGATCAAGGTAAGGCCTGACGCTTATGGCTGCGAAAACTTAAGAATGGCCATATCGGATTATCTTGCCAAAAACAGGGGGATAGAGGCAGATTATAGAAGAATTGTCATAGGCTCCGGAGCCGAATATTTGTATGGCCTCATAGTAAGAGCTTTGGGGAGAGAAAAGATTTTTGCTATTGAGGATCCTTCGTATCACAAAATCCGCGATGTGTATGAGGCGGAGGGAATACAGACTGAGCGGCTTTTGCTGGGGCCGGACGGAATTGAAAGTGAGTATCTGTGGGGTAGCAGCGCAGAGGTTCTTCATGTTACACCCTATCGAAGCTTTCCCACCGGAGTTACAGCTTCTGCTGCAAAAAAATCTGAGTATATCAATTGGAGTCAGAAGAAAAACGGAATTATTATTGAGGATGATTTTGAATCAGAGTTTTCAGAGAGCAGAAAGCCTGAAGAGACGCTATATTCAAGGGATGACAGTGGAAGAGTTATCTATGTTAATACTTTTAGCAGAACCATCGGCTCTTTTATGAGAACTGCCTATATGGTAATTCCTGAGAGGCTTGAAGAGCAGTTTAGAGACAAAATTGGTTTTTACTCCTGTACTGTACCTGCCCTTGAACAGTATATTCTTGCTGAACTCATTGAAAATGGGGACTTTGTGAGGCATATCAACAGAGTCAGAAGAAAAAGAAGAGAAAATCATAATGACAAAATGTAAAATATAATTGACATTATGCTATCGCAAGTGTATTATGTAACTATCAGCTGACAAAGTAGTTTATAAATTTGATTCTTTTTTGGAGGTTAGTTATGAGTAGTTATTCATTGGGAGTAATAGTTGGAATTGCAGTTACATTTGCGATTTTACTGATATCATTTTTTCTTAGGAAAAAGTATCATGCAGGAGAGGAGCACTACGACGAAAGGCAGATACTTATAAGAGGCAAGGGCTATAAGATAAGCTTCATGACAGTTGTCTGTATAAATGTATTTTATTCTCTTTTCTTCTATGGGATAACAAAAGAGTTTGTTTCTCCACAGTTTGTGGTACTTGCATCTGCATACATCGGTATAGTTGTTTACACATTGTACTGCATATTTAACGATGCATATCTGCAGGTTGGCCAGAAGGCAAAAACATGGATAATAGTTCTGCTTATAGTTACTATAAGCAATGCATACTGTGCAATAGTAAGTCTTGATCGCGGCTTTAATGATGCAGGTTTTGCAACAAGTTTTTCATTTAATACTTTGTTTGCAGTTTCTTTTGCGATAGTTCTTGTTGGTATAGCGATCAAGTATTTATTGGATAAGAGAGGTGCTGCGGATGAAGAATCTTAAGATGAAAGCTGCCCGCGCCGGCAAGGATCTATCCCAGCAGCAACTTGCCGACCTGTGCGGGGTATCAAGGCAGACGATCAATGCCATAGAAAAGGGGGACTACAATCCCACAATCAGCCTTTGTATTGCTATATGCAAGGCTCTTGATAAAACACTTGATGAATTGTTCTGGGAGTAACAAAAGAAGGTGGATACATTTGCTTACCAAAAAGCGGATTTGAGAAATTCTCAAATCCGCTTTTTTCTTTAAGTTGACTCATTGGGCTGGTTCCATTTTCTATTCCAGGTTTCCATAACTTCGTCCCATACAGCCGGGCGCAATATAAAATATGCAATTACAAGTTCAACTACAGAAAGAACAAGATTTAGAACTATATCTGAAGTTTTTAGAGCGCCATCCAGTATTCCTTCTGATACCAGATCAACATTCATGAAAGCATATATATCGTTAATTGTATGAGCGATAATTGATGGTAAAAGACTTCCACTTCGAAGGAAAAGTGCCGCGAACATGATGCCTGAACAGGTTGCGCTAACTACTTGTAAAATAGAAGAATCTATTCTTGCGCCTGCTAATATGTTTGCAGCATGTACCAGGCCGAATATTAATCCTGTTGCTATGACTACCCATGGTATTAGAGATTTCTTTTTTATCTGTCTCATCAGGTATGAAGCAGGAAGTCCTCTGAATATAGTTTCTTCAACAGTTCCTGCGACACAGGCCATAAGGACAGAGTGCAATGTGGGAGGTGCAAAGTTTGTTTTAAGAATGAGGGAAGTTATAACATCCGGTAAAAGCCATATTATAACTATGATAAAACCAATAATGATCCATCTGCCAAGATTAACTGTTTTAAGAGTGCCCTCATACTCGGGATAGAACCATCTTTTATAAATACATAGTGTAATGAAAGCACCAACTATTAAACCAATATAATTAATATCTTCTGTTGGTAATGGAATGATTCTTTTTAGTACGATAGAAGCTATCGATGCAACAACATTACTTATGATCGCGCCCCAAAGCATAAGCCCTATTGTTCCAATAAGCCAATGCTTATCGAGAATTTTATGATTTATGATTTTCTTTTCTTTTGTTCTCATGCCTGCTCTTACCTCCGTGATTGTTATTCTATATAAATATTAACATAATAATGAACAATAATTGAAGATATAGCTAGGTGATAAAAGAAAGCTTAAATCAAAAATCTGCCTTTATCTTATCTAGAAGTCTTCTCTTTTCCTCAAAAAGAGCTGCAACATCCGCACCTTCAGTGATATTCCATTCTTCTTCCAGATATTTAATCTGTAGTTCGACATACTTAATGGCATCCTCAAATTTTCCAAGTATTTCATAAATTCTTGCCTGTGCCTGAAGATGATCCATACATATATGTTCCTTGTGATTAGTTACATATATTTCCTCAGCCTTGTGTGATTTTTGAAGAAACGAAGCTTCATTTCAGTTCTTACATGAACAATTGTAAAGTATTGTACTGTTACGCACAATGACGCAGTTTTCAAGTATATACAACCGGAGGTTGGAGGTAAGATTTTTCCAAATCCAATCGGAAAATGCATAATAAAATAATTGGAATACGATTCAGGACATTAAAACATATCACTCGAAATAATATTTTTTCAAAAAATGTAACCATGCTATGATTAATGTCGCTATATAAGGTGAAGGCCTTAAAAAGAAAGAGAGGATCATCTTCATGGATGACTCACAGATTGTAGAGCTCTACTTATCAAGAGATGAATCAGCTATAACGCAGACATCTCAGAAATACGGAACCAAACTTAAAAGAATAGCCCAGAACGTACTATCAGATGCAGAAACTTCCAAGGAATGCGAAAACGATGCATACCTCCAGACTTGGAATCTGATACCGCCCAACGAGCCAAGGACGTATCTTTTTTCATTTGTCGGAAAGATTGTCAGGCATCTAGCTATAGACAGGCTTCGTCATGAGAACAGGCAAAAGAGATCTGCCCTGTACTGCGAGCTTACTGACGAGATGCAGGAGTGTATCCCGGGGAATATTGATGTTTCGCAGGAATTCGATGCAAAGGAGCTTTCGGAGACCATAAACAAGTTTTTGGAAGCATGCCCGGAGGAGCAACGAAATATTTTTGTCAGAAGATACTGGTACTTTGATTCCGTAACTGAGATATGTGCAAAATACTCTCTTCCCCAGAGTAAAGTAAAGACCACGCTTTTCAGGATGAGGGAAAAACTTAAGAAGCATCTCGCAGACGGAGGATTCACTGTATGAACGAACATGATCTATTAGATGCCATCGGCGGCATTAATCCCAAGTACATAAAAAACGCTGACAAAGCAGTTTCAAAGCATAGTAAAATAGCACGTTTTCGTAGTTACTATCTTGCTGTGGCAGGTCTTTTGCTTATGGTTGTGGCAGGAATTGTGATCAGAAACAATCATGTAACTACTGTATATGAGTCTGTAGATGAAACAGAAGAAATCACAACATTGGAGGCTATTCCTGAGGAAAGTGAAGAAGCTGTAATTACAGAGACTGATGACTCCGACTATCCTGCAATGTTAATGTACGGGGGAGCACTTTACAAAGACTCCGGCGAAGAGTATATCGGCGAAATCTTAGACGATGACTTACTTAAGGTCACATCATATACGGATGGCGAACCTTCAGATGATGGACAGCAGAACTTTGACAGGTCAGCAGAGACAGAATTCTTTGTACTTAATGAGGATGCGATAGTAGTGCACATTGATCCCAATGAAGGAGTATGGAGAGTATTCGTAAGACAGTAATGACAAGGGAGAACATTATGAAAAGAATAATATCAGCTTTAATATCAATATTACTAGTTACCGGCGTTATTTTGGGATGTGGGAATACGGAAAAACCGGGAAATACACAGATAACGTCCAAGAAAGATGAAAGCTCAAATACAGATGTGAGCACAACTGATGTTTCAGAGGTTACGGTTTCGGAGATTAAGGATGTGGATATAAACATGGATTTTAACAGTTCGCTTATAGATTTTATCGAGAAAACCGGCTTTGAAGACAAGAACTACATGATATCCCCGACTTCCTTTAGAGCAGCTCTGTCTCTTGCTGTGGCAGGCGCCGATAATGAGACAAAAGATGAACTTTTGAATGTTATGGGATTTAGCAGCATGGATGAGCTGACCGCATGGTACAAAAGTGTATCAGAATCGGTGGATACATATGATGAATGGTTAAAGTCAGCCAGAAAAGATTTTAACAAATACAAGGATTATTACGGTGATGATGCCAAGGAGCCGGAAGGAGCTTTTAATTTGGAAAACTCCATCTGGAGAAATACAAAATCCAGCGGAGAGTTGTCCGTGAAATATATGAAATATGTGAGAGATACTTTCGGAGCAACTGCTGAAAATGTCTCTGAAGACGAGATTACAGATACAGTAAATGGCTGGATCAACGAAAACACCAATGGTCTAATCCCATACATCAGTAACGACCTGTCATATGCCGATCTTATTTTGGTAAATACGCTGTATCTACGCACCTACTGGGTAAATGATTTCTATGAATATGCTACGGAAGAAGGCGATTTTAAAACTATTTCCGGAGAAACAGTAAAAAAAGATTTCATGAATCAGGAAAACAAGTTCAAGTATTATGAGGATGAGAAAGGAAAGTTTGTAGTCCTTCCAATGAATGGTGGCATAAATGCTGTATTTATCATTGGTGAAGTGGATGATGTTATAGCCAGGATGGCTGAAGCAGATTCTCAGCAGGTTCAAGTTAAGCTTCCGAAATTTGAATCAGAGACAGCGCTGTCAGAAAATCAGCTAATAGATTTCTGCAAAGCCCATGGGGCTGAGGCAGCATTTACATCTGATGCAGACTTCTCAATAATGAGCGACGAGATGCAACTTTTTATTTCTGATATTATTCAGAAAACTAAGATCAAGGTGGACGAGAAAGGTATTGAAGCCGCAGCTGCTACAGCAGTTATGGTGACTGAAGCTTGTGCTCTTGAAGAGCCCGAAGTAAAAGAGTTCGTAGCAGATGAACCGTTTAAATATATGATTCTCACAGACAGCGAGAATCCGGAGCTTCTTTTTTACGGACAGCTTGTAGAGTAAATTAGTAAAGGCTGAGCTTTTGACGGCTCAGCCTTTATTTCTGAATCGAGGCGACAAGATTCGAACTTGCGGCCTCTGCGTCCCGAACGCAGCGCTCTACCAAACTGAGCCACGCCTCGATAATAAAAAACCCAGATAATAAATCTGGGTAGTAGAGCGATAGACGGGGCTCGAACCCGCGGTCTCGACCTTGGCAAGGTCGCGCGTTACCAACTACGCCACTATCGCATTCATATGAGTGTCACATCTGTGACAACGAATTGATTTTAGAATAAATTTAGTGTATTGTCAACATATAATTCAAATTTTTATTTTATAGAGGAATTAAAATGTCAGAAATAAGTAATTCAAGTGCTGTAGCAATATTAAAGAAGGGCCAGGGCCGCGAGCTTAAAAAGGGAGGTCTCTGGGTTTATGACAATGAAATAGATAAAGTTGAAGGCTCTTTTGAAAATGGAGATATTATAGAGCTTCATGATTTCGATGGATATTTCATGGGGTATGGTTTCATCAATGTTAAGTCCAAGATCAGGATCAGAATGATGTCACGCAGAAAAGAGAATCCTGTTACCAAGGAACTCATTGAAAAGAGAATCCGTGATGCCTGGGAGTATAGAAAAGCTGTACTTGCGACCAACGAGCCGATAAATGAGCTTTCATGCAGACTTATTTTTGGTGAGGCAGATTTTTTGCCCGGAATAACAATTGATAAATTCTCAGATGTTCTTGTAATAGAGTCACTTGCTCTTGGAACAGACAGGATGAAAGAGCTCATAATTGATCTTTGTAAAAAAGTTTTGAAAGAAGATGGCATTGAGATTAAGGGCGTCTATGAGAGAAGTGATGCCAAGGTAAGAGAACTTGAGGGACTTGAGAGAACTAAAGGCTTTATCGGAAAAGAGTTCGATACAAAGGTCATCATTACAGAGAATGGTGTTAAGTACTACGTAGATGTGGAAAATGGTCAGAAGACCGGATTTTTCCTTGATCAGAAGAACAATAGAAAAGCTATTGCATCTTTTTGTAAGGGTAAAAAAGTTTTGGACTGCTTTACTCACACAGGATCTTTTGCACTTAACTGCGCGGCAGCAGGCGCTGAATCTGTGCTTGGTGTAGACGCTTCCGACCTTGGCTGCAAGCAGGCTGAAGAAAACGCAGCTCTTAATGGCCTTGAAAACATCGCAAAATTTCAGTGCGCAGACGTGTTTGAACTTTTACCGGATCTCGAGAAAAAGGGAGAGCTCTTTGATGTTGTGATCCTTGATCCTCCGGCTTTTACAAAGTCCAGAGCGTCAATAAAAAAAGCAGCTACAGGATATAAAGAGATAAATATGCGTGGAATGAAGCTCGTTAAAAACGGCGGATTTTTGGCCACATGTTCATGCTCACATTTTATGGATGAAGAGTTGTTCCTTAAGACAATTGCTGATGCAGCCCATGATGCTCATAAGAGAATAAAGCAGGTTGAGTTCAGGCAGCAGGCAGCTGACCACCCGATTTTGGTTGGCGGAACTTCATCTTATTATTTGAAATTCGTGATATATCAGGTCTGTGATGAGATGTAACAGCGTCTTTTATACTTGACTGTTGATAAAGTGTAGTTCCTACATTTAGGAGGGTAATAAAATGCCTAATTCAATAAAAAATATTATCAAGGACATGACAATAGAGGAAAAGGCTAGTCTGTGTTCAGGAGCCGATTTTTGGCATACTAAGGCAGTGGAACGTTTAGGAGTTCCTGCAATCATGGTATCCGATGGACCTCACGGTCTTCGCAAACAGGCAGAAGAAGCTGATCATCTTGGAATCAATGACAGTATCTCAGCTGTTTGTTTTCCTGCTGCTTGTGCAACGGCTGCAAGCTTCGACGTGGATCTTATCAGAGATATGGGAGAAACAATCGGCAATGAGTGCCAGGCTGAAAATGTAGGTGTCGTCCTTGGTCCTGCTGTTAATATCAAAAGAAGTCCACTGTGCGGACGTAATTTTGAATATTTTTCTGAAGATCCATTTTTAGCTGGGGAGATGGCTGCGTCATATATAAATGGCGTGCAGTCACAGGATGTAGGAACCAGTATCAAACATTTCGCAGTAAACAATCAGGAATATCGTAGAATGAGCACCTCAGCTGAGGTTTCCGAAAGGGCACTTCATGAGATTTATTTTCCTGCCTTTGAAATAGCAGTAAAAAAGTCTCAGCCCTGGACGGTTATGTGCAGTTATAACAAGATAAATGGCACATATGCTTCGGATAATAAATATCTTTTGACAGATGTTCTCAGAGATATGTGGGGCTTTGAAGGCTTTGTTATGACTGACTGGGGAGCTGTAGATGACAGAGTGCAGGGAATAAAGGCAGGTCTTGAGCTTGAGATGCCGGGACCCGGAACGCTCAACGATAAAAAAATCGTAGAAGCAGTAAAGAGCGGTGCTCTCGAAGAGGACAAGCTTGATGCAGCTGTGGAAAAGATATTGGAGATAGTCTACAGATTTGTGGATAACCATGGCAAACACGCTGACGCAGTATTTGACAGAGATAAAGATCATGACAAGGCTGTCAGGATTGCAGGTGAATGTGCAGTTCTTTTACAGAATAACGGAGTACTTCCTATTGCTGCAGACAAAAAGGTTGCCTACATCGGCGGATTTGCAAAAACACCAAGATACCAGGGCGGCGGTTCCAGTCATATAAATTCTTCAAAAGTAGTAAGTGCTCTTGATGAAGCGATTAAAAGAAATAGAAACGTTGAATTTGCTCCGGCATTTCCAATCGATGCAGACAGCATAACCGAAAAAGATCTGACAGATGCAATTGAACTGGCAAAATCTGTAGATGTTGCAGTTATATTTGCAGGTCTGCCTGACTATATAGAGTCTGAAGGGTATGACAGAGCAGATATGAAGCTTCCTTCTGCCCAGATAAAGCTTATTGAAGAGATAGCAAAAGTTCAGAAAAATACAGTGGTAGTACTTCATAACGGAAGTCCTATCGAAGCAGATTGGGCAGATAATGTGGGAGCAATCCTTGAAATGTACCTTGGTGGACAGGGAGTTGGTGAGGCTACAGACAAGCTTTTGTTTGGTGAGATAAGTCCAAGCGGACACCTTGCAGAGAGTTTCCCGTGTCATCTTGAGGATAACCCAAGTTATCTGAATTTCCCCGGTGATGGAAGAACAATTGATTACGCCGAGGGTGTTTATGTAGGATACAGATATTATGACACCAAGAAAGTGCCTGTCAGATGGGCATTTGGGCATGGTCTGTCCTATACAACATTTAAGATTGATAATCTGAAGCTTTCCAGCAGCACAATGACTGACAATTCTGAAATAGAAGTTTCTGTAGATGTAACAAATACAGGAAACATGGCAGGAAAAGAAGTTGTTCAGCTGTATGTGAGCGACCACACAGGTACTTCCGGCAGACCGGTAAAAGAGCTAAAGGGCTTTAAGAAAGTTTCTTTAAATCCGGGAGAAACAAAGACGGTTAGTATAACAATCGATAGTCGCAGCCTGGCTTACTGGAACAGTGATATGAAGGGATGGTATGCTCCTTCAGGAGATTATGAAATCCTGGTTGGAGATTCCAGCGACCATATTTTGTGCAGCGCTTCTGTGCAGAATGAAACAAAAGTACTGCCACCATTTAAGATTGATGGAGCAACTACAATAGAGGAACTGGCTACTGATCCGAGAACTGCAAAGGCCTATGAGAAGATGATGAACGAACTGTCCGAAGAATCCGGATTGTTTGCTGCAGCTACAGACAAAGAAAATCCTGATATGATGCTTGTTGAAATGATAAAAGGAATGCCGCTTAAGAGTCTTGCGAGCTTTGGCGTTGACATGGATCTGGAGACATTAGTGGCGACACTGCAAAGGGCTGCAGATCAATAAGAAGGAAATAATTTTCATATAATTTGTTAAAAAAATATTGACATCTATCGCATAATGCTTTAATATTATTTTTGCTGTCGCGAAAGCGACTTTACATATATGCGATAGTGGCGTAGTTGGTAACGCGCGACCTTGCCAAGGTCGAGACCGCGGGTTCGAGCCCCGTCTATCGCTCTAACCTTTAGATTCCGAAATGTCTAGTATTTATAGGCTTTTCGGAATTTTTTATTTGTCCAAAATTCACGATTCTTTTTTGTGTATGTGTGTGTATAGATTCATTTTGCCCATTTGCGTGACTATGATAAGATAATCCTTGACAATTTGAAACAGAACCTTATACAATCAAGATAACATAAAAAGCAGAAATGCTTTGACGGGGCGGTGCTACGGCAACGTCCTATTTTTATTGATTTATCATAGACAAACCGAAAAAAATGATATATATAAATCAAAGAAAACGAGGTACATGAGACCCCGTTCAGGTGATGAAAGTTATGGCCCCGCTGGAAAAGGGTGATAACAGGAGCCTTACTGAAGGGTTTGACATTCAGGCCACAATCCAGCTAGATAGTTTACTATCGAAAGAAAATGTCATCAAATCAGAGCCCATGCTTATGTATGGGCTCTGATTTATTTTCTTCTGTAGTTACTTAAGGCTATTATAATACTCACAAAGCAATTCTTGCGAGATTGGAATTGAATAATCTTTCATCTCTTCATATATCAAATCTGTAAGATTTAATATGCTCGTCCATAGATCCCTCGGATTTTCACTAAATACATATGTACTTCTAATGTTATCTTTGGCATCTTCTGGCAGATTATCCATTTCACGATTAAACGCGCTTTCTAACCTATGGCAATCCCCAAGCAAATCAATATACTGATTTCTGACAAATTCAAGTTATCCAATCGCTCGTAAAGTATTTCCTCGGTTAACAGCTACCGCTGCATGCATTAGATGAAGCCAAAAAGAATTCTGAATAGACTCCACGTCCTTCTTATACTTATCTCCAAATATCCTGTCGTCCATATACTCTCTGGATTGATTCATTTTATCCTCAACAGTACCTGATTTATCATAGATGACTTTAAAACCTGGTTTTATGGCTGCCGCATGCTGATAACCACCATATCCAATATCTATCTCTAAAAGATTTGCTAATACATAAACTTGTAGATGTCTTGCTTCATCCTGTCTAAACAAAGAAACATCATATTTTTCGCATATTCTTTGCTGCATAAAATCCATCACTTCCAACATGGAATTACCTGAATCAAGTGCTACCACAAAGTCCAGATCAGACTTTTCGTCATGATATCCTGCAGATCCAGATCCGACTTGAACCAGGGAAATTATTTTATTGCATTCTTTAGCAATTGATACGATATCATTAAAAGTATTTTGTCTATCCTTAACATTAAAAACATATCCCATTTTCAAAAGCTCCTTTATTCATAAAAATAGCCCCATCAAACTCTCGCTTGATGAGGCTTTAGATACATTATTAGTTGTATAACAATGATTATGTTCTATACAAAACTTCTTCCTCATCATACATAACAAAAACAGATCCCTGAACTGTATTCACGGATGTAGTAGTGACTGTCTCTGTTGTAGTGAGGCTGAATTTTATCATAGCTACTCGTTTCCTGAAAATTGTTAGTTGTAAGTATAATTGGCTGACATCTTTGTGTCAATCTGTATTTTTCTTTTCAGCATAAAAGACTATATAAATCATTAATTAAAAAGAGGACCAGATTTCTCCAATCCTCTCAAGTATGTGTCCGCAAACACATACCCCAATTCGTACTCATAGTATACACCAAGAATATGACAACCGAAATACAAATCGTAAATAAGAATAATTTTAGTAGTCTTCGAAGTGGTCTTTTTAATTAATTGCGATAAAGAGCCCGGCATCCTTGGTGATGTGGAATTCATGACTTACCTTTTTCATAATATAATTCTTAAATTCTGCATACCTGTTCAGAAGATAGTGGTTCTGATTACCGTGACACGAAAAAATATAATCTATTAGAGGACCAGCATCAGTAATGATTATTTCATCCTTGTATTTCTTTAGCTCCACTTCTCCAAATATGCCGCGCAATATATCAGCACCATTCTCCAAACCAAATATTTTGTATAAGTCATTGCTGGAAAGCACTATTCTATCATCAAATTCTTTTACCAGCTCTCTGATTTCTTTCATATGGTTACTGCTATATGTGCTGCAGACTAGTCTTCCGCCAGGCTTTAGCACTCTGCTTATTTCCTTACAGGCAAGTTGGACATCCTCACAATAAAAAAGGACGTGACCCGCAATTACTAGATCAAAAGAATTATCTTCAAATGGTATATCATTAAGATCAAATGCTTTGTAAGAAAATGATATGTTTCGTAGTTCTTTTGAATATGGTTTTTCAGCACTTTCTATATTTTGCTTTGCATCATGCAGTATACCTGCAGAGATATCTGAAAGAGTTATTTGTATATCTTTATATTTGTGCCTGGACAATTCGCTTATGTTCTCAGCCCATAATGCTCCATTACCGCAACCCAGCTCAAGAATATTCTTCCCGGAAGAGATATCACATTCCTGTAATACCCAATTAAACCATCTTTGTTTATTTGTAGAATATTTGTCATGAAGTTCTATCCTGGCAGAGATGTTGCTGGCATTTTGATATTGGCTCTTTAAGTTGTTCTCCATTGAAGTCATGTGAATCAGATCAAGCATCTGCTTCCAATCGGGAGTGGCAGAGCTTTCTATAGCTTTAATGGTGGCATTTACACCTGCCTCAACATTTTTCATTTCATCAATTCGCTCTGAAAGCAGCTTTTTCTGCATTTTTAGGGCATTTAGAATGAAATGATTATCAGTCTGACCGTTTGGTATTTCTTTTATCTCATCCAGAGAAAATCCCAGGTACTTTAAAAGCAATATCTGCTGTAGAATAGCAAAATCGTAATCTGTGTAAAATCTCGCACCTGATTCGGTTATATAAGATGGCGCAAGCAGACCCTTCTGGTCATAAAATCTTATAGTTCTTACAGATACGTGAGCCATTTTGGCAAATTGTCCGGATGAATAGTAGCCTTTTTTATTCATAAAGATTTCTCCATTTAGGCATTATAGTTAAAAAGTGCTTGAAGGTTACGTAACGTCACCTTTTATAATTTGATTATAGCATGATATAAGTTCAGTGCGCGCCTGAATATAGTAAAGATAAGATTGGAGGTATAACAGATGTTTCCAAGTGTCAAAGAAGCTTTGGAAGATTTAGAAATAGCAAGAAAACTAAATCCCGGACCATGGGTAGATCATTCCAAAAATGTTGGCATAGCAGCTCGTAACATTGCTGAAAAGATTCATGATATGGATTCAGAGAAAGCCTATATACTTGGACTCCTTCATGATATAGGCAGACGAGTAGGTATAGTAAATATTCCAAGGCATGTATATGAGGGATACAAATACTGCATGGAAAAAGGATGGGATGAGCCAGCCAGAATTTGCATGACACATTCCTATCTTCGCATGCAGAATGAGTTTAGCTACGAGCCCGAAACAGGACATGAGAAGGCTATCAAAGATTACATAATAAATTGTGGTGAGCCGAATGATTATGACAAGCTGATCCAGCTCTGTGATTCTCTTGCCGCAGATTATGGTTTTGTAATTCTGGAAAAAAGATTTGTTGATGTTACAAGACGATACGGAATTATGGAAGGCTACATAAAAGGCTGGGAGATTGCATTCAAGATAAAAGAAGATTTTGAAGTTCGTATGGGATGTTCTATATATGATGTTCTTCCGGATATAGGCAGAACTACACTTCTCTGTCCTAAACCTTGGAAACCACCGGTAAGCTGTAACTGAAATGAAGATTGTTGATGTGATAGATTGAGAAACCTGTGAAAGAATAAGTAGGATTCATAGGATAAAGTAAATCGGAAAGGACAATATGGAAAATATAATTATGCCTGAAAGGCTTGATAGAAAAGTAATATATGAAAGTGATTTTGTTTGTTTGTACGCTGACAAGGTAAAACTTCCAAGTGGCTATATTATTGAAAAGTACCATCAGGTGCATTATCCAAAGGAAGCTGTTTGTGTGACGATTTTTAATGAAAAAGATGAAGTGCTGCTTATTCGCCACAGAAGATATACTGTTGGAAGACTTGAATGGGAAATCCCAGCCGGTAAAATCGAAGAAGGCGAAAGCCCTGAAGAAGCTGCTAGAAGAGAATGTATTGAAGAAACCGGCTGTTCTTTGAAAGACGTAGGTTTTCTTTGTTCTCAAAATCCTGCCAATGGTATGTCAGACTGTATATGCCACTGCTTTGCGGCCAGAGTAGATATGGAAGGCTCACTATTCGATACTGATGAAGTTGCATATAAAAAATGGCTTCCGAAAGAACAAGTACTTGAGATGCTAAAAAATAATGAAACCAAGGACGGAGTTTCTATGTTGGGCTTATTATATGCATTTCAGTTTTATAAATAACTCTTTGTTTTATGAAGGCTTAAAAATTACGATATTGTAATTCAAGTTCTAAACTGATATTATAATATTAGTGATCAGGTCGCAGAAACTCGCGATGCCTGCGATCGGAAGAAGGACCCACGGGCCCTTCTTTTCTGTTTTTATAACACTTTTTAAGGACGACACATGAAACCAATAAAGCCTTTCCTTACTTACGCTCAGCAGATACAGCACCTGTCTACTAATAAAGGGCTAATTATAAAAGATGTTCAAGCTGCTGAAAAATCTCTCGAAAAAATATCATATTATGCTCTTATTGGCGGATATAAGGATCTGTTTTATGACAGAATGAGTCGCACTTATAAAAAAGGAACTACTTTTGATGATGTTCTTGTTCTTTACAATTTTGATGATGCATTAAGAGATTTGGTTTTCAAGTATATCAGAATCATTGAACAGGAGATGCGATCTCTCATTTCGTATCATTTTTGTGATACTTATTCTAATATTCAAAGCGCCTATTTGAATCCTGCTAACTACTACAATACCAAGCATAGCAAGGCAAGTATACCCAAGCTAATCAAAATATTGAATTATACTGCCAATACCGATACTGAGCATGAATATATTGTATATCAACGCAAAACATACGGTAACGTTCCTTTGTATGCATTGATGAAGACACTTACACTTGGCCAGACTTCAAAGATGTATTCACTATTGTCTCCCTCATTAAAATCGCGTATCAGTCAGCATTTTCAAGGCGTTAATCAATTGGATCTATCAATGTATCTTCGACTTTTAACGCACTTTAGAAACGTCTGTGCCCACAACGAGAGGCTTTTCAGCTATAAAGACAGATATGATATTCCTGATACAGTTTTGCATCAAAAGCTTGGGATTCCAATGCGAGGACAACAGTATATTCTTGGTAAAAAAGACTTATTTTCTGTAGTAATATCATTTAGATATTTGCTTTCAAATGAAGACTTTATAGCATTTAAAAAATCATTAAGTGCATTAATAGCTAAGACAGACAAGAGTTCACCAATATTATCAGAGAAAATACTTCTTGATTCTATGGGCTTCCCACCGAACTGGAAAATGATAACAAGGTACAAGAAGTGAGTTATAAGGCTCATTTCCTGTACCTTGTCATTTAATTAGCATATTGCATGTGGTTATTTACTACATTCATACAGACCAGCCAAAATGCATCTCTTCCGGAGAAGTAGTGGAATTATTCAGAGCAAAGAGCTTCTCTGAATAAAGATTTAAATTTTGTTGTGGTTAAGATTTTCAATAATATTCTTTGCACTTAATTGAATTTTTTTTATTTTTTCACCAACCTTTTTTATTTTTCTTACACTATATATCCGTACAGCGCTGGTACGGATAAATGATATGTTGGGGAATGAGTATGATCAAGGAAAAAGCAGACAAACTTATAATAGAATACTCTCCAAAAATCTACGGATTTGCAGTAAAGAAAGCATTTTCCCTTGAGGAATCGGAAGAACTTGCGGCAGAGATGGTAAAAGAAGTGTATTTATCATTACTTGAGGCTAATGAAGTATTCAACGTGGAAGGCTATGTCTGGCGTATTTGCGAGCATACATATGCAAAATATGTAAATACCGCAAAAAAGTACCGAGGCATTTCTTTGGACGGAATGGAGCTTCCATATTACGATAACTACAATCTCGGAGAAAAAGATGAAGATCTCAAGAAACTCCGCCAGGAGATTGGCTTTCTTTCTGAAAAAAGACGACAGATCATTTATTCATTTTATTACGAAGGAAAATCTATTCAGAAAATAGCAGCTGAAGAGAATCTTTCGGAAGGAACAGTAAAATGGCATCTGAATAAAGCCAGAAATGATTTGAAGGAGAATTTTTCTATGGAAAGAAAAGTAGGAAGCTTGGGAATTGCACCAATCGAAGCTATGAGTATTAATCACAATGGACACCCGGGGAGTAAAGGTGGGCCGGATGTTTATTTGAATGATAAGATTAACCTTAACATTGTATATAGTGTCTATGATAGCCCCAAAACCAAGGAAGGAATTGCCGAAGAAATGGGCATGACACCGGTTTATCTCGAAGACAGAATTGCTGTACTTGAAAAAAACGGGTTCTTGGTAGAAACAAGCGGGAAAAGGTATACCACATACGTAAAGTTCACTCCAAAGGAGCGCAGTCTGGAGCAGGAAGAAGAGATACTAAAGTGCAAGATAAAAGTTGCAGATAGTTTACTAAAAAACTATGTTCCTAAGGTAAAGGAAGCAATAAAAAAGATTACAGATGTGTATATTCCCGATGGCAACCCGGAGCTTTTTGAAGCTACATGCATATTTTATGCCATTACTAATAAATGCAATCTGTCTATTGAAAGGAACGTAGCTCCATATCTTGTAAAAACGCTTGATGGTGGAGAATACTATGTTACTGTAAATCTTAAGCCGGAGATTATTGATCCTGACTTTAAACCAACCATAGAAGAAAGTACCAGAGATTACACTGCCTGTGGTTCAATGATGCGAAATGCATGGAAGTACCCTGCAGTCCAATCATGGTCAAACGACAGCAGATTTTCCAGTCGTAAAGGGATGTGGCAAAACAACCTCAATACGGATTACGATGCCATAGATGAAGTAATCTGCGGGGACATCGAGGATAACAAGGCAAATGAAGAAAAGTTCAAGCGTCTTCGTGAGAGAGGTTTTATAACAGATGATGGCAAACTAAATGTGTTGGTTGTCAAGAAATCCATGGAAGAGTTTGATGCATTAATCCCTTCTCCAGATAAGGATCAGCTTGATGAGTTTGCAAAGATTGCTATAGAGCAGGCTGTTATGCTTGCAAAGAATTATCCGCCGCAGATGCAGGACTTCATAGTATTTGAATTTGTAAAATGGTATGTTGATAATACTATTGCTATGATTGTACTGGATAAATTATATGATTCCGGCGAGTACAAACCTCTTACTCAATCAGAAAAGGCAACAGCAAATCTGATTGTATTCTCAGATAGACTTCCTCAGTAAATACAGCTCCAAAGTCAACGTACCTGGCTTGATTTGGATGTTCCCGAGGATATCAATGCTAAATATGTTGCTATAACAAGAGACGACTATCAAGACAAGTGATGATTAAAGGAAGGTGTACATCTGTGCATCTTCCTTTTCTGCTAAATGTGTGTATAAGTGTGTGTATAACAAGGTAGACAACTTGGAAATCCGCATGTTTCCTTTTTTATTTGTGACGAGAGCTCAATTCAAAAATTTTCCCATCATTACAAAATTTTTTGTCTCATAATAAGAAAGTTTTGAATAAAAGTGTTTGTGCATCTCATCATTTACACTATTTAGCTCTATGATAGAAGCACCATTCTTTTGAACCATATGTTCTAGTTCCTTTAAAAAATCTGTTCCATAACCTTTTCCTTGAAAGCCCTTAAATATAACAATTTCTTCAAGGAAGTATCCCCTTACGTCATCGAATTCTTTGAAATATCCCATTAAATAGCCTGTTATATTATTATTGGCATCAAGCTGGACCATACACATGGAATCTTCCGTTGTTAATACCTGATGAATTCTCTTATACGCTTTTTCAAATGTCCAGCAGCAATCTTCAACGGCGTTATAGTATTCAATGTTCTTTTCGACAACATAATTTAGATCTTTTTCTGTCATTATTCTGTAATTCATAAGTTATTTACTTCCCTTTAGATAAAAAAAGAATGGATATACCATTCTTAATCCCGCTAATGGAATATTTGGATTCAGGCATTACCCTTGCCTTCCTACGGTCTAATTAAAAGATAACACTATTTTGTTTGATTTTCATTATATTTTTTTTTAAATACATCTGCGTGTCCTGATTTGTTTCGTGGTCCACTTGAAATCCACTAAGCAATACAGCAATAATAATATTGACCTTATACTTAACTATAATGATAAAACGGTTTCAGAAAGGAGATGCGTGATATGACTATAAAGGAGTTTTCTAAGCTGTGTGGATGCAACCCTCAGACTATAAGATACTATGATCGCATGAATCTGCTGAAACCGGTTAAGGTAGATGAATGGACTGGATATCGTTATTATGATGAGGAGCAGGCGATTGATTATTTAAAGATTAAAAATTTGCAGTCTGTTGGATTTACAATTGATGAAATAAAAGAACTTCTTAGCGCAGATGATGAAACTATCTATGATGCATTTTCCCAAAAGATTAGTAAACAGGAAAAGCTACTTCAAAGAATGAAAGAAATCCGTCAGTCATATCAGCGCGAAATAAAAGACATGAGACAGAAATTAGAAATTATAAGAGATCAGGTTCGGAAGCAAATGGAAGGATATGATCCTTCAGAAGAGTTTGAAATTGATAAGGAATCATATAGCCAGATGATAGATGGTGTTACAGACTTTTTTGAAAGCATGATCTCAAGAAGTGATGATAGTGATTATGACTATCAGGACTATGAAGATAGTGAAGATGGAGAAGAAGAGGACAATTTCCTGGATTTTTTAAATAATCCCGCTTACGAAATTGTTTATGAAAAACATGGATGGAATCATGTCAAAGAGTATTACAAGGAATTCTCCAAACTAGAAGATGGCCGAGAATATGCGCTTTTATTTAAAGTAGAGCCTGCAAAGGTTCATAATGTGGCATTTGCTAATACCATGCTTGGTATGCTACTTAAGGACAATCCAGGAAAAAAGAGAAATCTTGGATGTAATGTAATGCATTCAGATGATAATCAAAATCATTTTTGGCTGCTTAAAAGGAAATCACAAGAGTGAAAACTGTTGTTTTACCTAATAGTACATGCTAAATAGATTGTGTGACTAAGTGTGTGTATAGCCGGGGCGGACGGCTGGAAACCCGCATGTTTCCTCTCTTCTTTTCTTGATAAAATACTTCGAGCCCCGTCTATCGCTCTTGTAAGAAAAAACCTCAGACAATGTCTGAGGTTTTTTTGTTCTTTATTTTACAGGGACGCAGTGCTTGTCGTTTATGTCGCAGACTTTCTGAACTCTTCTTCTGTATTTTTCCTCCATGAGAGGATCAGTTGACAGCCATGTCTTAACGATTTCCATGGACATAAGGCCGCCGATGATCTTAGCTCCGAGGCACAGGATGTTAGAATCTGTGTGCTCTCTTGCGAGCTTGGCGCAAAGAGGATCCTGACAAACTGCTGCGTAGCATCCGCTTATTTTATTGGCGATAAGAGCGCTGCCATAGCCTACTCCGTCGCAAAAAATACCTCGGTCGCATTCGCCTTTGGCAACTGCCAGGGCAGCAGGATAAACAAAGTCGGACAGATCACATGAGTTGTTATCGTAAGTGCCAAAGTCCTTAACTTCGTGTCCCTGAGAGATAAGGTATGCCTTTATCTCTTCTTTCATCTGTGTTCCAGCATGATCATTAGCCATTGCAATTTTCATAGTACTTACCTCATATAATTTTAAAATGCGTTATCTCCGGTCTTTCTGTCCAGATCCATTATAAGGAAGCAGACAAAAAGCAGTACCGCAGATGTCCATATTGTTACCTCACCAAATAATTGCGAAAAATTACCGCCGATGCCTGCTCCACAAGCAAAGGTAAAGACCACAGCCATATAATCAAAAGCTTTGAACAGATCTTTTTTATCTCTGTTTCTTAAAAAGGCTGCAAAAGCAGTGGTGCCACTTTTCATATTACCGATACACATGGTGCTGGCGTAAGGGTTTTTATGAACTTTTTGGAATGAATATAATTGTAATGCGCAGGCAAAAGAGATCATACAGCTTGCCAATGTATTAGTATTTTGTGGAAGAAAACCTACCACGATCATTATTGCGATTTCTGCAAGGACGATACCCTGTCTCCAGTGAAGCGCTTTTGCATTCTTATATTTGCTTTTCACAATATCAGCAATAAATATTCCGCTCACAAAAGAGAGAAGTGGGAAAAGATATTTAAGACCTCTGGCTAAGTGTCCTTCCATAAGATAAGTGCTCATTAGTACGATGTTTCCTGTCTGTGCATTGGCAAAGACTTTATCACGAACTATATATGTATAAGCGTCTTGAAAACCTCCGCTGAAGGCTAATATAAGGTTTAAAAATAAAGAATTTGAGATTTGTTCCTGGTTGGTGATCCTGTTTTTGATCTTATTTCTGTTAATCATAGTGCTCCTCTATAATTCACTATTATAGCACTCATGTGAAAACTTTTGTTCCGGTCACCATTATTAATAGATTGTACACAAGACAAAATAATGATAGAATCGTGCTAATGAGCGGTGGGCACATACCTGCCCAGTATCGGATAATAGTAATAAGGAGCAGAGTTATGACAGATTACAAACTTTTAGCGCAGCAGATCAAAGTGCTGGCAGAGGATGAACCCAATTTTTTACCTGTTTTATCCAATGCGTCAGCATTATTATATGAAAACATGGAGGACCTTAACTGGGCGGGATTTTACCTTATGGATAAAGGATCTCTTTTGCTGGGACCATTCCAGGGAAAGGTAGCCTGCATCAGAATAGAGCTTGGAAAAGGCGTTTGCGGAACAGCAGCAGGAAATGATGAGACACAGCTTGTAAAAAATGTTCATGAGTTTGCGGGACATATTGCCTGTGATAGTGCATCAAATTCTGAAATCGTAGTACCGATCCACAAAGATGGAAAGGTAGTAGCCGTTCTTGATATAGACAGTCCAAGCCTTAGCAGATTTACAGAGGAAGATAAAACAGGTCTTGAGGGCTTTGTAAAAGCGCTTGAAGAAGTAGTGGATTTTAGTGGAATATCTTTTGAATAACAGTTTATAAACGTTTAATTGTCTGTTTATAATCATAAAATGCAGGAACAATAAGGGGTAAAATAACGATATGAAGGATAGGATTTCTTTTTCCAGTGATTACACAAAGGGCGCTCACCCACTGATCTTGCAGCGTTTGCAGGAGACAAATTTTGAACAGATCACCGGCTACGGAACAGATGATTATTGCAAGAGTGCAGCAGATAAAATCAAGAAGAGCTGCAATGCAAAAGATGCAGATGTGTTCTTTTTAGTCGGAGGTACTCAGACAAACCAAACGGTCATCGATATGCTTCTTGAGCCATATGAAGGCGTTGTTGCGGCGCAGACAGGCCATGTTGCCGCCCATGAAGCCGGTGCCATCGAATTCTCGGGCCATAAAGTCCTGACTCTTCCAAGTTTTAATGAAGAACCGCAGTTTACGGACAAGGAAAAGCCCTGTTATTCAGACCAGGTCGGAAAGATAAAAGGCGCTGATCTAAAGAAACTCATTGATGATTTTTACGCCGATGACAACCATGAGCACATGGTTTTCCCAGGGGCAGTTTACATTTCCCATCCCACAGAATATGGCACATTGTACTCCAAGGCTGAGCTTGAGGAGATATCAGGAATCTGCAAAGAGTACAAGATTCCTCTGTTTCTTGACGGAGCAAGACTAGGCTATGGTCTTATGAGCAAAAGAACTGATGTCACAATAGAAGACATTGCAAGACTTGTAGATGTGTTCTATGTGGGCGGAACCAAGGTTGGAGCATTGTTTGGAGAAGCAGTTGTATTTACAAAGGGTGTCCCTGTTAAGCATCCTGTCCCTGTGATAAAGCAGCACGGCGCACTTCTTGCAAAGGGTTGGCTCCTTGGCCTTCAGTTCGACACTCTTTTTACAGATGATCTCTACATGAAGATCAGCAAGAATGCAATAGAAATGGCTGAGATCCTAAGAAATAAGCTTGTTGAGAGAGGTTATCAGATATATATCGACTCCCCAACAAACCAGCAGTTTGTTGTTATGGAAGATAATAAGTTAAAAGAGCTTTCAGAGCATGTAAGCTACGGATTCTGGGAGAAGCTTGATGATACCCATACTGTTGTGAGATTTGCCACAGACTGGGCAACAACAGTAGAAGATATTGATACGCTATTTAAATATTTATAATACTCAACAAAAAGAAAAAGCTTACCTTGTTTTAGAGGGTAAGCTTTTTCTTTTTATTAGTTAATTCGTGGAACGCTTTTTATATTTTCAAAAGAGACATTCTCACAATATTCCATATGGATGCTATCAGACCCTTCTGCAGGATTTTCCATGGTTATGTTCTTAAAAGAAATATTTTTTATCTCGTAACCGGGCTCATCAAATCCACATAGGAGTATTGAAGGGCAGTCGTGCCATTCGTTTTTGCCGGCATTGTTGTCGAGGTAGCGCCCTAGGATATGGAGTCTTTCAAAATGGCAAAAACCTAGTACCGGAGGCACTTTTGAACCTTCACCGTCGTCGTTGTAGCCAACAGAATGCATCTGGATGTGGGAAGCAGTTATATCTCTTACAATGACATTTTTAACATACCCGCCTCGTTTCTTGGTGGCTTTGATTTCAATTCCGGACCAGGTGGGTCCCATATCGCAGTCCCAAAGCCTTACATCTTCAACTCCTCCAGACATTTCACTTCCTATGCAAAGTCCGTGGCCAAAGTGACAGATACTGTCAAAAACTCGAATGTGCTTGGTGGGCCTGTTTATAACGTTTCCTTCAGGATTTTTACCGGATTTGATAGCTACTGAATCATCCTCGGTGTAGAACTCGCAGGCGTATAGCGTGGAGTTTGTTGATGAATCGGGATCCCAGCCATCTCCGTTCCAGACCCCTTCAGATTTCAAAATGCAGTGGTCAGTTACGACTCTGTCGGAATAGATGAAGTGGAGATTCCAGGAAGGTCCGTATCCAAGGGTGAGACCATGGATCCAAATGTTCTGACAGTTGCTCATGTTGATGAGCCTTCCGCGGAATCTACTGGCAATGGTCTCAGGCTTTTCATATTCTTTTATCTTATCTCCGAGAGAGGCGATGTAGTCCTTAAGGCGCTCGCCCTCAATTCTGGCAATGGCTTTCGCAAGAGTAGCTCCACCGCCCATGATGCTTCCTTTTCCGTGGATCAGTACATTCTCGCAATTGTATCCGGCGTCATGGTCGAGCTCGCCCATATTCAGAAGGCTTCTGTAGCACTCCATTTCATAGCCTTCGAAGCGACTCTTTATCTTGGGAAGATAGTCGAAAGGCTCTTCAGAGCCCTGCAAAAGAGCTCCCTCATCAAGGTATATTTCTGTGTTTGAATGGACGTTTAGAGCGCCTGTCAAAAATGTTCCGGCGGGAATATAGAGAGATGTCTTGTCATCACAGGCATCAAGAGCAGCCTGGATAGCATCGGTGTTTAATGTTTTTCCATCGCCAACTGCATAATATGGAGCTTTTGTGATGTCAATCCTCTCACGTGTTTTTTTCGTGTGGATCTTAAGATCCCCCAGAAGAACCGGATCTTTTTTGCCTGGTCCATCCTTCTCAGGAGAATAGACGATATAAACCGATATTCCATAGGAAGTATCAGGAGTAAGACCTGTGAGAGAAGCGTGGGTCTTATTAGTCTTTATGGTGTCAAGAGTCTCGGCATTTACCACCAGGTACTCACAAGCAGGATCTGCATCTAGCGGAAGATCCCAAAAGATTTCTGCGAAGGTATCGGCAACTCTGTAATCTAAAAGAAAATCAAAACAAATACTCATAGGAAATCCTCTTTTCTAATGTATAAATCCATCATACGTGCAGAGAAAAAATGAATCTATCTGAAAATGACCTTAAATCACGCAGTTTCAACCATACGAAAAAACATTAAAATAATATGCAAAATCCTAAACAAAAGGGTTATAATACAGTTGTAGCTTGAAATTTGCCGATGGGGCGGCAATTTTTTACATCAGGAGGGAAAAGGTATGAAGAAATATGTAGCAGAGTGTATTGGAACAGCGGTATTAGTGGTATTGGGCTGTGGAACAGCGATGCTTGTTGGGTGCGATGCGGCAAATGGCAGTGGATATCTTCTGACTGCGCTTGCTTTTGGTCTGACCATCGTTGGCATGGCTTATTGTGTTGGCAATATATCGGGATGCCATATCAATCCGGCGGTTTCACTTGGTGTATTCATGAGAGGCGGGTTATCGCTTAATGATTTCATCGGTTATGTGATCTCTCAGGTTTTGGGATCAATAATCGGTTCAGGGATCCTGGCAATTATCTTTGGAGTTGGCGGCGTGACTGATAAGACAGGAGGATTTGGCGCAAACGGACTGGCCGGTGTAAATGGCAATCCTCTGGCAGGCCTTTGCGTTGAGATAGTTCTTACATTTGTATTTGTATTTACTATTCTCGGTGTTACATCAGATAAAGCAGGTCACGGCTCTTTTGGCGGACTTATAATAGGCTTTACTCTTGTTCTTGTTCATATTCTTGGAATCGGACTTACCGGAACATCTGTAAATCCGGCAAGAAGTTTCGGCCCTGCACTGTTTGCAGCATTCACAGGAAATTCAGCTCCTCTTGCAAGCCTTTGGGTTTTCATTGTTGGACCACTTGCAGGGGCAGCAATTGCAGCTCTTTTGTATAATTATCTTGAAGAGTAATTTTTATCTTGCATGGTAAAAAAATAAGTAGTATTATATGAACGTTATTAAGAATAAAAAAGCTGTGACGAAGACAGTAGGCAGTGTATGAAAGCTTTCAGAGAGCCGGCGGTTGGTGTGAGCTGGTGCGAGTAGACGCTATCGAAAATCACTTCTGAGCTGCAGGATTGAACCTATAGTAGATCCTGACGAGTATCCCTTCGTTAACGGGAAGCGTATTCAACCATTTTAAATGGCGCGTATGTGTAAACAGGTGGTATAACGAGAGTGTAATTACAGCCTCGTCCTTTTTACAAGGACGGGGCTTTTGTTGTTAAGAAAGGAGCTCAAAAATGTATTCAAAAGTCGAAACTGACATGAATTTCGTCGGCAGAGAGAAAAAGATTGAAGAATTCTGGAAAAAAGAAAACATCTTCCAGAAGAGTGTTGACACCAGAAGTAAGGGTGAAATGTATATGTTCTATGATGGCCCGCCAACAGCCAATGGTAAGCCACATATCGGACACGTTCTTACCCGTGCTATCAAGGATATGATCCCGAGATACCGTACAATGAAGGGATATACAGTTCCACGTAAGGCTGGTTGGGATACACACGGTCTTCCTGTTGAGCTCGAAGTTGAGAAGATGCTTGGTCTTGATGGCAAAGAGCAGATCGAAGAGTACGGAATAGAGCCTTTCATCAAAAAATGTAAGGAATCTGTTTGGAAATATAAAGGAATGTGGGAAGATTTCTCAGGCACAGTCGGATTCTGGGCTGATATGGAACACCCATATATCACATACGATGACAATTTCATTGAGTCTGAATGGTGGGCTCTTAATGAGATCTGGAAGAAAGGTCTTTTGTACAAGGGCTTTAAGGTAGTTCCTTACTGTCCTCGTTGTGGCACACCTCTTTCATCACACGAGGTTGCACAGGGTTATAAGACATTAAAAGAGCGTTCAGCTATCGTGCGTTTCAAGGTTAAGGGCGAGGATGCTTACTTCCTTGCATGGACAACAACACCTTGGACACTTCCTTCAAACATCGGACTTTGCGTAAATCCTAATGAGAAATACGTCAAGGTTAAGGCAGCAGATGGCAATGTATACTATCTTGCACAGGCACTTGCAGATAACGTACTTGGAAGCCTTGCAAAAGAAGAAGGCGAAAAGGCCTATGAAGTTCTTGAGACATACGTTGGTACAGATCTTGAGTACAAAGAGTACGAGCCACTTTATCAGTGCGCAGCTGATGAGACAGAGAAACAGCACAAGAAGGCCTTCTTTATCTACTGCGATACATATGTAACTATGACAGATGGTACAGGTATTGTACATATCGCTCCTGCATTCGGTGAAGACGACGCAAGAGTTGGTCGTAAGTATGATGCTCCTCTTGTTCAGATGGTTGATTCAGAGGGACGCCTTAAACCTGAAACTCCTTTTGCAGGTATGAGATGTAAGCCTACACAGAAGGAAATGGACGAGGGTGCTATCAGTGCAGATCCAGAGGTATTAAAAGACCTTGATAAGAGAGGACTTCTCTTTGGCGCACCAAAGATGGAGCATGATTATCCTCACTGCTGGAGATGTGGAACACCACTTCTTTACTATGCTCGTTCATCATGGTTCATCAAAGTTACAGAAGTTAAGGATGACCTTATCCGCAACAATAAAGAGATCAACTGGGTTCCTGAGTCAATCGGTAAGGGACGTTTTGGTGACTGGCTTGAGAACATCCAGGATTGGGGTATCTCACGTGACAGATATTGGGGAACACCTCTTAATATCTGGGAGTGCGATGACTGTGGACATCAGCTTTCTGTTGGTTCAAGGAAAGAACTCGCTGAGCTTTCAGGAGATCCTTCAGCGCAGACTGTTGAGCTTCACAGACCATATATTGATAAATTTGAGATCACATGTCCTAAGTGCGGCAAGAAGATGCACAGGGTAAAAGAAGTTATCGACTGCTGGTTCGATTCAGGAGCAATGCCATTTGCTCAGCTTCACTACCCATTTGAGAATAAAGAACTCTTCGAGAAGCAGTTCCCTGCTGAGTTTATTTCAGAGGCTGTAGACCAGACAAGAGGATGGTTCTATTCACTTCACGCTGAGGCAACACTTCTTTTCAACAAACCTGCATTTAAGAATGTTATAGTTCTTGGCCTTGTGCAGGATGAGAATGGACAGAAGATGAGTAAGTCAAAGGGCAATGCGGTTGATCCTTTCGATGCACTTGAAAAATACGGCGCAGATGCTATCAGATGGTACTTCTACACTAACAGTGCTCCATGGCTTCCTAGTAGATTCTCAGGAGATGCCGTTATGGAAGGACAGCGTAAGTTCCTGGGAACACTTTGGAACACATATGCGTTCTTTACACTTTATGCAAACATCGATGGATTCGATGCTGCAAACTATAAGCTTGAGACAGATAAGCTCACAGTTATGGATAAGTGGCTTCTTTCAAAGCTTAACAGCTGCGTAAAGGCTGTAGATGAGAATCTTGCAAACTATCGTATTCCTGAAGCAGGCAAGGCACTTGATAGCTTTGTAGACGAGATGTCTAACTGGTATGTACGCCGCTCACGTGAAAGATTCTGGGCTAAGGGAATGGAGCAGGATAAGATTTCTGCTTACATGACTCTTTACACAGCACTTGTAACAGTATGTAAGGCAGCAGCTCCTATGGTTCCATTCATGACTGAGGAGATTTATCAGAACCTCGTAAGAAACAGCTTCAAGGATGCTCCTGAAAGTATTCACCTCTGCGATTTCCCTGAGGTTGATGAGAGCATGATCGATACAAAGCTTGAGAAAGATATGGAAGAAGTTCTTGATATCGTTGTTCTTGGACGTGCAGCAAGAAATGCAGCAAACATCAAGAATCGTCAGCCTATCGGTCAGATGTATGTAAAAGCAGAAGAGACTGTTGGCGAGTTCTATACTGAGATCATCAGAGAAGAGCTCAATGTTAAGAATGTAAGCTTTACAGACGATGTTCGTGACTTCACAAGTTATACATTCAAGCCACAGCTTAAGACATTAGGACCTAAGTATGGTAAGAACATCGGAGCTATCAAGAGTTATCTTGAAGGTCTTGATGGAAATGCCACAATGGATGAGCTTAACAGAGGCGGAAGCATCAAGTTCACAGTAAATGACGTTGATGTAGAGCTTGTTAAGGAAGATCTTCTCATTGAGATGGCTCAGAAGGAAGGCTTTATTTCTCAGGAGAACTGGGGTATCACAGTTGTTCTTGATACAAACCTTTCAGAAGAACTTTTGAATGAAGGTTTCGTACTTGAAGTAATCAGTAAGGTTCAGACAATGCGTAAGGATTCCGGATTCGAAGTTATGGATCACATCAAGGTTTCCTTAAATGGCAATGACAAGCTTGCTGAGATCATCAAGGCTAATGAAAGCAGCATCTCAACAAAGGTTCTTGCTAATGAGATTATCTATGGCTCTGATGTAGCAAATGCAAAAGAGTGGGATATCAACGGCGAGAAAGTTACAATCGGCGTAGAAAAAGTTTGATATTAAATACACCCTATAGAGTTAATGCCAAACATTGCTCTATAGGGTGTTTCTTTTTCAAAAAGAGTTTATAAACTGAAAAATAAAATGAAAAATCCAACCAGGAAAAGAATGATGCCGGTGATAATAAATATTGTAGAAGTTATCTTTTGGCCGGAAAAATTTGTAGCAGTATACGCCTGATTCGGATTCTGAGGATTATATAGAATCTGCAAAATCTCTCCGATCGGAGGGAGATTTTCTTCAAGGTGGCTCTGGCTACCTTCTATAGTATATTCCGTGCCATCCACTACATATTGAACAACAGGAATGTAAATTCTGTGGCCTTCGTGGTCAGTGTCATTATAATAATCAATGACTTTACCGGTGCATGCGCCGCTGCAGTTTTTGATCATATCTTTAGTAGACTTTATTATTCTGTATGAGATATAGGAAAAAAGAGCTCCCCCAGCTATAAGTCCTATACCAACTATCATTCCGGTGCTGATTTTTATAGCAAAAAAGATGCTTGCGATTGTTAGTAACATAACTTTTTTCACCTCCGAAAAAATAATACCACTTTACCGGATATGGAAAAACAATAATTGCTACCACATTTTTTTCGGTAAAATTAAGTTGAATAGCCGCCAAAAATGTGGTTATAATAATTTATGGAGGACTAAGCTATGGCAAAGTATATAACTCCTACAGGAGTGACCGCAGAAGAAATAAAGCTTGTACGAGAGATTTTGGGAATGACGCAAAAGGAATTTGCGGAGTTTGTAAATGTTTCGAAGCGTACAGTTGAAAGATGGGAATCCACAGATGAACAAATAACGGGTCCTATTACGGTGCTATCAGATTTAATAATCAAGAATCATGGATTGGCGGAAGAACTTTCGGTTCCACAGAAAAAATACAAAATGCGTTTGTGGTACATGTATCATGATTTCGTGTGCACAATAATTGATGTTGACGAGATGGAAAAGAAGGTGTTAATACACAACTATATTTCCAATCCATTGTATAGAGCATTTGGAGTTAATACTGAGCCCACCTATGACGAATATGTAGAGTTTATAAAATCCAGATGTTTTCCGGAGAGCAGGGATAAACTCAAACTTGAGCTAAAAAGATTAGACATACCTTTTTATGATCCAATCATGATAATTGAGAAAACGCAAGGCCGTATGGCTGACGATGACTTTTGGATAAAATTGGAGTGGTAAAGCATGGTAGAGCTTTTAGATAAAGATATAAAAACTGAAAATCGAAAGTCTTCAAAAGGTAATCAACTCAAATTTGAGAGAGATGGAGTGTGGTACAAGGCTGATAATATGGGTTATGAGGGATTGGCAGAATGTGTAATATCAGCTCTTTTAACAAAATCATCCCTTGAAAAAGATGAGTATGTGAGCTATGACTTTGAGACAATAGGTTATAAGGGAAATACTTATAGAGGATGTAAAAGCATTGATTTCACCGATGGATGGAAATTAATTACTCTTGAAAGGCTTTTTGCGGATAATTTTGGAGAGTCGCTTAATAAGTTGATATATCGAACTCAGAGCCATGAAGACAGACTAAAACTGATAGTTAATCAGACCGAGCGCATTACAGGGCTTACAGGTTTTGGGGCTTATATGAACAAATTGCTTACTATTGATGCGCTATTTCTTAATGAAGACAGACATACGCACAATATAGCAGTTCTTATGAATGATAAGCATGAGTTTAGATTGTGTCCGGTATTTGATAATGGAGCAGGCCTTCTTTCAGATACAAAGATGGATTATCCTTTGGAGAGAGATGTTTTTTCACAGATAAATGATGTTAAACCCAAAACATTTTCAACATCTTTTGAGGAGCAACTTGAAATATCAGAAAAACTCTATGGACAGAATATTTCATTTCATTTTTCGCAAGAAGAGGTGGAGGATATATGTTTTACAGAGAACAATTACACAGATAAGGAAAAAGAACGTGTTGTGGAAGTGATTCTGGAGATGAAAAGGCGATATAAATATCTGTTTAAGTGATGGGAATAAAAAGGATAAAATACTTACCGTTTTTATAAATATGATAAAAAGCATTTCTAACTATTACATTTTGATAATTCCTGGACTAGCCTAAATATAGAGATTATGTAATAAATAAGCGGTTCAGGAGATAATCATGGCGGACACACCATTAACAAAACAGCTAAGAATGTTACGAAAACGTCATCATTATACACAGAAAAAGGTTTCAGATTATATTGGCACCACAAGAGCTAACTACTCACACTATGAAACAGGCATAACGATTCCTTCAAATGATATATTGAACAAGCTTTCTATCCTTTATGAAGTTCCGTTGATGCATCTTATAAAACTGTCAGCAGTGTCAAAGAAAGAAGAGCTTGAAAAGTTAAAACAAGGAGGATTTGATGGGCTATTCATTGATAATCCAATGTCATCCTCGCTTGATCCGTTATATCTTGAGTTCATCAATAACTGTCCGGAGATGAGTGACAGAGAATTGAAAGAGTGGATGGAACCTGAAGATTTGGAACTGATTTATTACTATCACCAATTATCGCCTCAGAATAAGAATATGGCAACAGAGATGGTAAGATTATTTGTTAAGAACGAACGCAATATAAAAAAATAGAAATTATACATGATGACGATAAGTGTTGTATCATTTATGAAAATAATGAGAAAAAGCGTAGCTAAAGAAGCTGCGCTTTATTTAGTTAGCGTAACACAGAAAAATAACAGGAAAGAGTAAGAAAATGCTATGAGTATGCGCTTTGTGGCATGCTTGAGAAAATTTTGATAAACGTTTGTTTGGTAAAAAATAAACAAAACATTGTGTAAGTTTTCTGGGTAATAAGAAGAAACCGATCAATCGAATTATTATACCGATTAATAAAAAACTAAAAAACGATTAATATAAGGGGCGTGCGATTCAGAACGGATTATTTTTTCACAAATTACACATATAATTATGTTAGCGGCGTGAAACAATGGCAGATAAGCGATATTTCCTTTTGCTAGGAATTATCGATATTCTGTGAATGGCGACAATAAAATTTCAAACCAACAAACGAGTGTTGAAATTGAACAACAGAGTTATCACAAATCCGACATATTTTTTTGTATTGTATTGCTAATTGTACTGTTATGACAGCTGTGATAGAGTGTTCTCTGCGCCAAAAAGCGCAGGGAAACGTTAAAAAAGGCATATGTGGAAGTCATGGGAGTTCTTTCTTGGATGTTTGACCGTTCAAAACTTGCAACAGTCGCATCACCGCATAATGAAAAATAGTATTAATGGTAAAAGGACGGTCATTTTATAAAACCGTCTTTTTTTTAAACATTTTTTTGAAACTGTATTTTAAATTCTATGATTTTAATAAAGATGTAATTTTTTTTCAATAATAACCGATATCATTAATAGCCGTAAGGATGCGGCATTACATGCAAGGATGCTTGTGTTTAGGAAATCCCTAAATCAATAGGGATAGTAGAAGGATCTTTGCCATGGTGATTCAGCACAATATAACTGCTATGAATTCTAATAGACAGCTTGGAATGACGACTTGGATGCAGGCCAAGTCGTCTGAAAAGCTGTCTTCTGGTTATAAGATCAATCGTGCTGCAGATGATGCAGCAGGTCTTGCTATTTCCGAAAAAATGAGAAGACAGGTAAGAGGGCTTACTCAGGCATCAGCCAATGCTCAAGATGGCATTTCTCTTGTTCAGATAGCTGATGGTGCTATGGCTGAAGTGCATGACATGCTCCAAAGATGTAATGAGCTGGCAGTAAAAGCCGCAAATGACACATTGACAGGTCAGGACAGATCTTACATACAGGCGGAAATAGATAGAATAAAAGAGGAAGTGGATGCTATAAATGGCAAAACAACTTTCAATGAAATATATGTATTAAAAGGAAAAGTCACAGGCGGGATAGATCTTGGAGTGAGTATAGACAGTGATACTCAGATGCCTTCATGGGCGATTATTTCTGATGCTGACGGTGGCTACATGTCTGGTACATATAATGATGGAACAAATAATTACGTGGCATCAAAAGTTGATTTTAGTGCATTTGATGGTTCAGATGCAAAGAAAGAGGAATTGGCAGGAACTGGAGTTAATACCACTTGTTGTACTTGTTATAATCACTACAGCATTAAATTCAATAACGGTGATGGCGACAGCATGGAAACAAGTGGTCAGCATTATATATATAACGTTGATATTTCAGGATGCAGTAATGGTAATGACATAGTAGCAAAGATTGCAGCATTAAGTACAGGGCACTTCACTGAATTTGAAGACGGTGGAAATGGAGTATTGATAATACATGATAACAGGCCTACGGCCACATCTGGAAATGGATATGGATTATTTGGCAATGGAGTGGCGCTGCAACAGACAAAGTACGATGATGCTGAAGGCGACATAATCTTACAGGTAGGTTCAGAGACATCTTCTGAAAATCAGATAACGCTGGAAATGCCATATATATGCGCTCAGACCTGCAAGATTGACTCTATTAGTGTACTTAGTCATGAACTGGCTAAAAGTGCGATAGAAAGTATAAAAAACGGGCTTGAATTTGTTAGTGAGCAGAGAAGCCGCATGGGAGCGTATCAAAACCGATTGGAGCATACAGTCCTTAATTTAGATAATGTTGTTGAAAATACACAAGCGGCCGAATCCAGAATAAGAGATACGGATATGGCTGCGGAGATGGTCAAATATTCAAATAACAATATATTACAGCAGGCGGGGCAGGCTATGCTTGCTCAGGCAAATCAGACAAACCAGGGAGTTTTATCACTCCTTCAGTAATATAGATACTTACAGATCTTTGAGGGAAGTATGGTCGTACAACATAATATAAGTGGCATGAATGCCAACAGACAACTGAATATTACGACTGGAATACAGGCTAAATCATCAGAAAAACTTTCGTCAGGATATAGAATAAATCGTGCTGCTGATGATGCTGCAGGTCTATCCATTTCTGAAAAGATGCGCCGTCAGGTAAGGGGGCTTACGCAGGCCTCAAAAAATGCTCAGGATGGAGTTTCTTTTGTTCAGATTGCCGATGGGGCACTTACAGAAGTTCATGACATGATTCAAAGAGGAAATGAACTTGCCGTAAAAGCTGCAAATGATACTCTTACTGCTGAAGACAGGTCATATATCAATCAGGAAATTTCAAAGCTTAAAGAAGAAATTGATGCCATAGGTGGTAAGACGACTTTTAATGAGATCCCTATTTTCCCTAAAAACGGTTCTGCAATTACTGAAGCCACTTCAGCCCAAAAGCAGCTTTTAAATAAGATTGCCAACGAAATGATTCCGACAGCAGTTTCTCAGATGATCACCGCACTTTCAGGGTCTCTGGGAGCAGCTCTTGGAACAATAACCTCAAATACAGATACTGCCGGTGCCATGGATTTACAGATAGCATATATAGATGGAGCCGGGGGAACATTAGCATACATGCAGGGAGCGCATTATCCATATAATGGAGCTGAGGACGTTTTTGCAGTTGAAACGCTTCTAATGAAAGTTGATTCTGCAGATTATACATCAGATTCTCTGGATGAAGAAACAAAACAGATGCTTGAATCAACAATAGCCCATGAGCTTATGCATGGACTTATGGATATAACTCTTCCTGAAGGAATGTGTAAAAGTGATACTGCTGACGATAACTATAATTTTCCCAAGTGGTTCGTAGAAGGCACGGCTCAGCTTATAGGCGGCGGATTCACGACAGGCTGGAATGATGCCCTTATGTATATTGCAAAGAGCTCTTTAAGTGATGCAGAAAAATTGTCAAATGTCCAGTCATATCTTTCTCAGTATACAGTTGAAGAGAGAGTATATGGACATGGGTATCTTGCATGTGCATATCTGTGCCAGTTGGCAAGTGGGGCTCCAGATGTAAGCAAAAGCAGCTTGCTGACAGGTGCTAATAAGATATTTAGTGCACTTTTGTCAAATGAAGAAAGTTATTCTTCAGGTGGTAGTGCGGATTCATTTAAAACAGTAATTAAAAATACTATTGCTTCGTCGGGTCTTACGATGGATCAGGTCATTAGTAATATAAACAGCGGTGAGCAGGCAGCAGCACAATTTGTTCTTGATCTGACAAACGCCAGCAAAAGCTCATCATCTCTTAATGGTGCGGGATCAATTATAGCATCTGACCTTAATTCTTCAGACGTTCTAGGTACAACGGTGACAACTAAACAGCTGATGTATGTAAAAGAATCCAGTGCCAGCGCTATTACGGATGATACAGATGAAACAGTTCTTTATCTTCAGGTGGGTTCAGAAACATCTTCAGAGAATCAGATTGCACTTAAGAGATTTGCAATGAATGCACAGGCAATAGGTGTAGCTACGGCCAACACACTTACCAGGGCTGATGCTCTTGAGGCAATTGGTTTCTTCAAGGGAGCGCTTATAAATGTGAGTACAATGCGCTCATATTATGGTGCAATGCAAAACCGCCTTGAGCATACGATTAAGAATCTGGACAATGTGGTAGAAAACACTCAGGCTGCTGAGTCAAGAATCCGTGACACAGATATGGCGGAGGAGATGGTCAGATATTCAAACCAAAAGATTCTTGAGCAGGCGGGTCAGGCAATGCTGGCCCAGGCCAATCAGACAAATCAGGGAGTGTTAGCGTTATTACAATAATAATAAAAACAAATGTGAAACCTCATGGACAGGGAAGTCCGGAGGCTTTTTTTATGTCTTTTTTGTTGGATTTTATGGAATTATAAACGGATATGCGGTAAAATTATTTCGTATACCATATTTTTTTATGAAATAAAAATATGGATTGCAATCAGTTCTATGAGGAGGCAACATGAAGAAAAAACCACTAAAGTTTGATAAGGACTTATTCAAAAGAAGTGTCCAGTACAACGTAAAGACTCTCTACAGAAAGACCATGGAAGAAGCTACTGAGCAAGAGCTTTACCAGGCAGCAGCCTATGCCATAAAGGATGCAATTGTAGATCATTGGATGACCACACAGAAAAAAGCAGCTGAGCAGGATCCAAAGATTGTGTATTACATGTCCATGGAATTTCTTATGGGAAGAGCATTTGGAAATAACCTGATAAACCTTCAGGCATATAAGCCGGTAAAAGAGGCCCTTGATGAGCTCAATATTGATTTAAATCTAATTGAGGATCAGGAGCCGGATCCAGCCCTTGGAAATGGTGGACTTGGAAGACTTGCTGCATGTTTTTTGGATTCTCTTTCAACTCTTGGATACGTGGCCTATGGTTGTGGAATCAGATATAAATACGGAATGTTCCGTCAGAAAATTCAGGATGGTTATCAGGTAGAAGTTCCGGATACATGGCTTGAGAACGGCAATCCATTTGAGCTTAGAAGAAATGAGTACGCCAAAGAAGTTAAGTTTGGCGGCTATGTAAATATGTATACAGACGAGCGTGGAAGAACCATGTTCAAGCAGGAAGGCTATCAGGTGGTAAGAGCTGTTCCTTATGATCTTCCGGTTGTTGGATATGGAAACGGAGTGGTCAATACCCTCAGAATATGGGATGCAGAGCCGGTTCAGTGCTTCCAGCTTGATTCTTTTGATAAGGGTGATTATCAGAAAGCTGTTGAGCAGGAGAATCTTGCGAGCCAGCTCTGTGAAGTTCTTTATCCAAATGATAATCATATTGCAGGAAAAGAGCTGAGACTTAAGCAGCAGTATTTCTTTATATCTGCTTCAGTACAGACTGCTCTTCAGAGATATCTTAAGCATCATGAGGATATCAGAAAGTTCTATGAAAAGAATGTATTCCAGCTAAATGACACTCATCCAACTGTTGCAGTTGCTGAGCTTATGAGACTTCTCATGGATGAATACTATCTTTCATGGGATGAGGCCTGGGATGTAACAACCAAGACCTGCTGCTACACCAACCATACGATCATGGCAGAAGCCCTTGAAAAGTGGCCTGTAGACCTGTTCCAGAGACTTCTTCCAAGAATTTATCAGATTGTTGATGAGATCAACAGAAGATTTGTTGATCAGATTATGCGTCAGTACTCAGGTTCAGCAGGAATCGATGTTCAGGCCAAGATCAGAAGCATGGCTATTCTCTATGACAATCAGGTTAAGATGGCACATCTTGCAATTGTGGGCGGACACTCAGTTAACGGCGTTGCAAGGCTCCACACAGAGATCCTTGAAAAGAGAGAGCTTAAGGATTTCTATGAGATGATGCCTGAGAAGTTCAACAATAAGACAAACGGTATCACTCAGAGAAGATTCCTTTTGCATGCAAATCCTCTTTTGGCTGACTGGGTAACAGAAAAGATCGGTGATGACTGGATCGTTGACCTGTCACAGATGGAGAAGCTCAAAGCCTTTGCTGACGACAAGAAAGCTCAGCAGGAGTTTATGGATATCAAGCTTCAGAATAAGAAGCGCCTTGCTAAATACATCCTGAAGCACAACGGAATTGAAGTCGATCCTAAGTCAATCTTTGATGTTCAGGTAAAGAGACTTCACGAATACAAGAGACAGCTCCTTAATATCCTTCAGGTTATTCATAAGTACAACGATATCAAGACACACCCTAATAAGGACTTTTATCCAAGGACTTATATCTTTGGCGCCAAGGCAGCAGCCGGTTATCTTACAGCAAAGCTTACTATCAAGCTTATCAATTCAGTAGCGGATGTTGTAAATAATGATCCTGATATAGGAGGCAAGATCAAAGTTGTATTTATAGAGGACTACAGAGTTTCAAATGCAGAGCTTATATTTGCGGCAGCAGATGTATCAGAACAGATCTCTACCGCTTCAAAAGAGGCTTCCGGTACAGGTAATATGAAGATGATGCTTAACGGAGCAGTAACTCTTGGAACCCTTGACGGAGCAAATGTTGAGATTGTTAACGAAGTTGGTGAAGAGAACGCGTTTATCTTTGGTCTTACTTCACAGGAAGTTATGGATTATGAGAGAAACGGCGGCTACAATCCAATGGATATCTACAACAGCAATCCTAATGTGAAAAAAGTTCTTGATATGCTGGTAGATGGAACCTTCTCTAAAGACAGAGAGCTCTTTAGACCGCTTTATAACTGTCTGTTAAATACAGTGAATTCAAACAGGGCAGATCAGTACTTTATCCTTAAGGATTTCGAGCCATACCTTGAGGCTCAGAAGAGAATATCTGATGCATATCAGGACAAGAAGCGTTGGGCAAAAATGGCACTTCTTAATACTGCAAGCTGTGGAAAATTCTCATCTGACAGAACTATCCAGGAATATGTAGACGACGTATGGCATCTGGATAAGCTTGAAATGTAAAAATGTTATATTAAAAAATGCGGCAGTGTCCAAAAATATTCTTGGGCACTGCTTTTTTGTGCTTTAAAACCCAATTCATAGTTGTTATAATGTTGCACAAAGAAATGAACTGTTATAGAAAGGGGTACCTATGGAAAAGGCCTATAAACTGCTTTTCAACACTGAAGAATCAGATGATCTGTACGTCTATTGCTGCGGACTTTCTCAGACAGAGGCGCATCATAGCTTTGGCCCTGCACTCAAGCCCCATTTTATGATCCACTATATCATGAGTGGAAAGGGCAGTTTTACGATAGGAGGCAACACCTATCCACTAAAAGAGGGATATGGTTTTTTGATTGTTCCAGATGAGCTTGCTTATTACGTGGCAGACGAGGAAAATCCATGGACATATGTGTGGATTGGTTTTGGTGGGAAAAGGGCTGAAAAAATAGTTTCACAGCTTGGGCTTTCTTTGCAGCAGCCCGTATTTAAAAGCGATAAGTCAGAAACCATCTATAATCTGGTAAAAGACATGATGGAGCACAATACATTTAGTGTGGAGGATGACCTTAGAAGAAACGGACTGCTTTCAATGTTTTTGTCAGTAATTGCTTCTGGCCTTTCCGTTACACCTAAAAGTGATTCGGGAACAGACAATGATTATGTGACCAGGGCACAGGCATTTGTGCGCAGTAATTACTGCAATCCCATCAAGGTCACTGATATTGCAGATTACGTCTGTATAAACAGAAGCTATCTATATACTTTGTTCCAAAATAGTTTGGGAATCTCACCTCAACAGTATCTGGCCAGCTATCGCATTGCCAAGGCGACAGAGCTTCTGCAGCTTACAGCTCTATCAGTGGAGGCTGTGGCCATATCCTGTGGATATTCGGATCCACTTGTCTTTTCCAAAGCCTTCAGACAGGAAAAGGGCGTTTCGCCATCAAAGTTCAGGAAGTCACTGCCAAAGAGCGATAACGCCATTAGCAGCAAGGAACATCTCAAGCAGGTGGAGCAGCTGATAGAGGCAAGACATATGGAATCCAATGACCCCAATTAATGCCAGATAGGGGCTGCTATTTTACCCTAAATAAAGTTGAATGTATGATGCAATTACTGTAAAATAAATTTGCATTTGCGATTCAGCAACACGCAGTGGAGGCTAGTTGTGGATAATAATACCCAAGAAGTAATAAGAGCCAGCGGTGAAATTTTAAAAAGTGTGACCGCGGCCATAGATAAAAACGATTATAGCAGGCTTGCCAGTGATATAACAAACACGATAAAGTCAGTCAGTTTTGAACCGAAGACTACTTATTCAAGTGCAAGAAGAAGCGGCGCTACACAGTATAGCGCGACAAAGACAAATAATTACAAACAGCCACAGTACCCGTTTTTTGCAAAAAGAGTCAGTAAATATCAGGGACTTCTCGAGGTTATTGTGGGAACTTCAGTATTCTTTTGCTTCCTGCCTTTAGTAATTGCTACAGCCTTTGTAGGTGGTTGGTGGTCACTACTTGGATTTGGAATTTTAGCTACGGTCAGCGGGGCTTTAGTTTTTCCAGGGATAGGCAAACTGAAGCTGGCCAAGCTTTTTCATCAATATGGCAATGCTGTTAAAGAGAATGAGTTCTTTAAGATCTCTGATCTTGCAAAGGCAGTTCTTAAGTCAGATTCTGAAGTGTTAAAAGACATTAAGAAGATGATTAAAAAAGGTTACCTGCCAAGAGCACGGCTTGATGCTACAGAGACAACCTGTATGATAACAGACGAAGCATATCAGCTTTATCTTGGCGCTGAGAAAGACAGACTCGAGAGAGAGAAAAGAGAGCTTGATCAGCAGAAGGCTTCAATAAATGTGGACAGCAGATCAAGAGAGAACCTTACAGGAGTTGATGCTATCCTTGCTGATGGTGAGGACTATATTAAGTACGTAAGAGCTACTAATGATATTATTCCTGACACAGAAGACATGTCTAATAAGCTCTACAGACTTGAGAGCATCATGAACAGGATCTTTGAGCAGGTAAAAAAGAATCCCCAGAGTGCTGAGGATCTTCACAAGCTCATGAACTATTATCTTCCAACTACCAAAAAGCTTTTGGAAGCTTATGTGGAACTGGATAGACAGACTGTTCAGGGAGAAAATGTTCAGCAGACCAAGAATGAGATTGATTCAGCAATGGATACCATAAATGAAGCTTTTGAAAAGCTTTTAGACAGTCTGTTCCAGGATATGGCATGGGATATTTCTTCAGATATTTCTGTTATGAAGACCATGATGGCGCAGGACGGACTTACAAATGATGGCGGCATGGCTATGCAGACTATGCCAAAATCAGAATGATCAAAATGTCGCATAAACAGCGAATCGGCTGTTAATAGTATTGTATGAGGATTTTAGGAGGAAAAAATGGGAGTAGATTTAGAATTTGATGCAGCACCGGCTGCACCATCACTAACATTTGGGGCAGAGGAGCAGGCTCAGACAGCTGCAGCACCGGCACCTGAAGAGGAGAAAAAAGACAACGGAAATATTGCTATGGAAGCACAGCTTTCTGCTGAAGAGCTTAAGCAGGTAGATGAGTTCAGCAAGCAGATTGATATCTCTAATTCAACAGGCATCATGAACTACGGTGTTGGCACACAGAAAAAGCTTGCAGATTTCTCAGAGAAAGCAATTGATAATGTCAAGACCAAGGACATGGGCGAAGTTGGTGACATGATCACTGATCTTGTTACACAGCTTAAAAACTTCGACGTTGAAGAGGAAGAAAAAGGCTTAAAGGCATTATTCAAAAAGAGTGCCAACAAGATCGAGTCATTAAAGGCCAAGTACAGCAAGGTTGAAACAAACGTCCAGACAATCAGCAACGAACTTGAAAAGCACCAGGTAACACTTATGAAGGACGTTGAGCTTTTGGACAGAATGTATGATCTTAACCTCAACTATTTCAAAGAGCTTACGATGTACATCCTTGCAGGTAAAAAGAAACTTGAGGAAGAGAGAAATACAACTCTTGTAGAGCTTCAGAAAAAGGCTGCAGAATCAGGCCTTCCTGAGGATGCTGAGAAGGCAAAAGACTTTGCTAACAAGTGCGACAGATTTGAGAAAAAAATCTACGATCTTGAACTTACAAGAACAATTGCAATGCAGACAGGTCCACAGATCCGCATGGTTCAGAGTTCTGACACAGTAATGGCTGAAAAGATCCAGTCAACCATCGTAAATACAATTCCGCTTTGGAAGAACCAGATGGTAATCGCAATTGGTATTGAGCATGCAACTCAGGCTGCTCAGGCAGAGCGTGAAGTTAACGATATGACTAATAAGCTCCTTAGAAAGAATGCAGATGCGCTTAAGACAGCTACAATCGAGAGTGCAAAAGAAGCAGAGAGAGGAATTGTTGATATTGAAACTCTTAAGCATACAAATGAGTCTCTTATCTCAACTCTCGATGAAGTGTTAAAGATTCAGACAGAAGGCAAGACAAAGCGTCGTGAAGCCGAGGCAGAGCTTGCTCAGATCGAAAATCAGCTTAAAGATAAGCTTTTAGAAGCTGCAAAGAACTAAGATTAAAAAATATATATGAGGGGGCGTAGAACCATCAATGATTCTATGCTCCTTTTCATATATTATGGAATCTAGTTGCGGTGCGAGAATGTTTCAAGGAACATTTCATCAATACAGGAAGGTATTACAGAATGAAAGACGACATAAAATTCCATGCATTTATGAAGATGACCAGAGAAGCTGCCAACGTATCTCTTGAGGAGGCTGGAAAAGGACTTTATACAAAGAGTATGATGGCGCAGATAGAAAAAGGAACAACTCTTCCTGACTATATGATGCGTAACCGTATCATGTCCAGATTGGGTATTTCATCAGAAGGTTATGAGGACTTTTTACAACCTGATGAATACAAAAGATATCTAAAGAGGATGGAGCTTATTAAGCTCATTGAGTCAAAAAGCTTTGCTGAAGCAGAAGAGCAAATTGATCAGGTTATTTTTGATGAAGATTTAAACCTGAATAAATTAGAGCTTCAGTTCTACTATGACATGAAGGCAAGATGCTTACATTTTAGAAAGGCTCCCTGGGGCGAAGTCTATGAAATGTATGAAAAAGCATGCTCTCTTACTATGATCGTTGAAGAAGTATGTGAGAAAAAGTTTGGCGTGTGGGCAACGCCCGAATACTTTTTGTTGTTTAAAATGTTGGAAGCCAAGGCAGAATGCTCAGTTACACCTGATGAAAGCTCTAAGATAGCAGATGTTTGCTTGTCATTGCTTGATCATCTTGAAGAGTCAGCTATTGATATTCTGGGAAAAGCGAAAGTATATACAGCAGGAGCTGTTGCTTTGGGAAACATTGCTCATAAGAATGATTATGTTCATGTGGACAAAAAGACAGTTCTTAAGCAGTACGACAAGGCTTTGAACTACTTAAAGCAAAAGAGCAGGAGCTATTATATAGCTGAGATTCTTTCGGGAAAGATCAGCGTATTGGAAGAAACCGGTAATGAAGAGGCGCTAAAAGAATCAAAAGAACTATATGACCTTTTTGCAGAAATCTATAGTGAATACGATGTGGACTATTTTATGGATTATAACTGCTATATCTACAGAGATTCAGATATTTACTGTTTTGGAGATGTTATTAAATCCAGAAGACAGATGCTGCAGATAAGCAGAGAAGAACTTGCAGACAGGGTTAAATGTTCCTATAGGACACTGATGCGTATTGAAAATGGTGCTATTTCAGCCCAGAAGGCCGTTCTGCGCCCTATTATGGATGAACTGAATATAAACTGTGACTATACTCGTTCAGATTTAATTACTGATGATAGGGAATTGGTGAATGAGTATTATTCGTTCGCAAATATGCTAAATAATTATGTGGCAGCAGATTACGAACAAATTTATACAGAATTGGAAAAAAGGATAGACTTTTCGTATACTTCCAATAAACAACTTTGGGACGCTATAAAACTGTATATTATCATGGGTGAAGGTAAGATAACAGAGGAACAATATACATCTAAATTGAAAGAAAATCTGGCTTTAACACTTCCTGTTCCTATTATGGAGATAGAAAATGGCTATCTTAGCCATGCTGAATTAAATGTATTGCTTGATATTGGAAAGTTTACTGAGGAACTTAATATCAAAAAGCATTTGATGGAGTATTTGCAGTTCTTTTGTAATAATCATGAATTGGGTGGACAACCAGTTGATTATGGCATGTATGAGACGGTAATGATCTGGCTGGCAGATGAATATAGCGATGCAGACAGAATAGAAAAAGTTGAAGAAATAGCAATGGAATTGTTAATTTTAGAATTAAAGAGCCACAGACTATTTGATCTTCATGGAGCATTGTTTATGCTGCTAAGAAATAATGCTAAAAAAGAGGAAAGAGATAATGAATATTATGAACAGAGCATTGATAAAATGATAAAGATATGTGATTTTATCAACAACTCCGTCCATAAAGAATACTATAACTTAATTAAGGAAATGATTGAAAAAAAAGAAGATTGGATGCATTACTGATTCTTGAACGCAGTTCTTGGGAAGTGTGACTGAAGAGTAATAATGTTTTCTTCAGATACAGTTGTGTCACCAACTAAATCACTTACAGAAACAGTTGTTGTCTCAGTGTTTGTATTTGTATTGTCTGAAACAGTAACGAATGGAAATGAAATAGTAAATGTGAGATTAAAAATAACAAGTACAAGAACAAGTAAGCTACTAAATTTTTTCATTTTAGTATCCTCCCAATAAGATTAGTTTTGTAAACTAAAATATATCAAAAGTCGCGCCGTTGCAAGTGACAGAGTGTTTTACTTTCATGATTTTTTTGTAAAATACTCTGTCACTTTTCTTTAGCACTGTAAAATTTTATTATGTTATTAACAACAAAACTTTGACTTGGTGAAAGGGGGCTATATAGTGATGAGTGAAAAAAACATCAGTGTGATCTTACCGGTTTATAATTCAGAAAAAACAATAGCAGAATGTATAGAGAACGCTCTACTTAGCCTTCGAGAGAATGATGAGCTCATAATAGTTGACGACGGATCAACAGATAATACACCAAATATATGCATGGATTATGCATGGAAATGCCCCAATGTAGTTTATAGGCAGCTGGAGAACAGAGGCCTCTTCCTGGCGAAGCTTGAGGGCATCAGAGTATCCAGAGGAGAATATATAAGCTTTATTGATGCCGATGATGTATGTGCTGAAAAAAGATATAAAGTGATGCACTCAGTTGCAGCAGAAAATGATGCGGATATTATATTCTTTGGAGCGATAATCAAAAGGGAAGGCTTTGATACGAAGGTCTATGATTCTGAGATGTTCCCGGGGAATTACTCAAGCAAAAAGATAATCGACTCCTTTGGGAAAATGCTTTTTGGAAAGCTTGATAGTGATGACAATTCATATACAGGTTACCTTTGGAATACATTGATCAAGAGAGAAGCTCTATGTGGCATGGAAGAATATGCCGGAGAAAAAATCCGCTATTATGATGATGAGATAATTATGCTTCATGCGCTTATGAAGGCTGATAAATGCGTTGTTTCCGAGAAAAAACTGTATCGATATGATTATTCAAGCTATAAAGCAATAAGAAAAAAGAAATCCTATGGTCCGCAAAATTGGGAAAATATAGTTACAGTCTATAATCTCAAAAAAGAAATGGCGATTGAAAATGATATTTATAACAGTGAGATAAAGTCCAGGCTTTCAACTTTTTTAGGACCAATCTCCTTTATGAGATTTATCATTGGTCAGGACTCTGCGGTGCCAAAGGCGTTATAAATATTATGAAGGGGAAAAATAAGACCCAGTCAGATGACTGAGTCTTATTATTTATCATTAAAGAGTTTTTACAAAGCGGTCGAAAGCTTCCTGCCCTTCGGGAGTTCTTTTGTAAACTCCGGCGTCTTCAAGAACATGCATGAAAACTTCGCCGATCTCATTCTGGATAATGTCATCGATATTTGTTTCATCGATGTGATCATATTTTTTGCTGAAGGCATCAACCCAATCAGCGTGCTTTTCAAGAACTTCGTCTTTTCTTATATCTTTTCCTGAAAGGATTGCTTCCTTAAGATCAGCCATTTCTTTCTTAAGTCTTGCAGGAAGTACTGCAAGGCCCATAACTTCAATAAGGCCGATGTTCTCCTTTTTAATATGATGAAGCTCTGCGTGAGGGTGGTATACACCTAGAGGATGTTCATCTGTTGTAATGTTGTTTCTAAGAACAAGGTCAAGCTCGAAGTCTTCGCCGCGTTTTCTTGCGATAGGAGTGATGGTGTTGTGAGGTGTTCCGTCTGTCTCAGCATAAATAAATGCAGCTTCGTCTGTGTAGCCTCTCCACTTATTTAAGATCACATCAGCAAGTGCAATTACTCTATTTACGTCAGGAGCAGAAATCCTTATAACTGACATAGGCCACTTTACAATGCCTGCCTTAACATCTTCAAAGCCGTTAACGGTAAAGGTTCTCTCAACAGGAGCCTTTGCCATGGCAAAGGTATAATGTCCGCCCTGGAAGTGGTCATGACTTAAGATTGAACCACCAACGATTGGAAGATCCGCATTGGATCCTACAAAGTAGTGAGGGAACTGTTTAACAAAATCAAAGAGCTTGCAGAAGGTATCATGCTCAATCTTCATAGGGATGTGCTTTGAATTAAACACGATGCAATGCTCATTGTAGTAAACATATGGAGAATACTGGAATCCCCATTTTGAGTTCTGGATTGTTACAGGAATGATCCTGTGATTCTCTCTTGCGGGGTGATCAACTCTTCCTGAATAGCCTTCGTTCTCCCAGCAAAGCTGACATTTAGGATAACCTGACTGCTTGGCATTTCTTGCAGCGGCAATTGCCTTAGGGTCTTTTTCAGGCTTTGAGAGATTGATTGTAATATCAAGGTCGCCGTACTCTGTAGGAGCGATCCATTTCATGTCCTTGGAAATGCGGTATCTTCTGATGTAATCTGTGTTCTTTGAAAACTCATAGTAGAAGTTTGTAGCTGCCTCAGGACTTTCTGCAAGCTTTTCATTGAACTTTTTGATGATGTTGCTTGGTCTGTCTGTAAGCTCGCCCATGAGCTTTGTATCAAACAGGTCTCTGTAGACAACGCTGTCATTTTCTAAAAGACCATTTGCAGCGGCATAGTCATCGAGCACTTTAAGAACATTTTCAAGGAATGTTCCCTTTTCAATCTCATCTGCAGGAAGCTCTTTTGCCAGGGCTTCTATGTCTGCTGCTTCATAATCAGCAGCGTCAATTCCAAGATCAATAAGGATTGAATTGATGGCGTAGATCACGTCTTCTTTTTCTATAAGGCCCTGTTTAAGGGCATATGCAACAAGGTTATTGATTGCGTTTTGTATATCCATGATAACTCCTCATATTTAAAGCTTAAATGCCAGGAACAGCTATATTTTGCTCCTGACATTATTAACAATCAGATCAGATAACTTCAGGGCCACCGCCGATTTCTACTGTATAGAATGTAGCTTCGTAGCCAATTTTGTTCTTGTAGTTCTCGCCGACTGTCTTTTTGAAGTTTTCGATTGCCTCATCTTTTACGATAGAAACTGTGCAGCCGCCAAAGCCGCCGCCTGTCATACGTGAGCCGATAACACCGGGAACCTTCCAGGCTTCTTCTGCAAGAGTATCAAGCTCAATGCCTGTTACATCATAGTCATCGCGAAGTGACTCATGTGACTGTCTCATAAGCTTTCCAAAGTGCTCAAGATCTCCATCCTTAAGGGCTTTAACGGCTTCAATAGTACGCTGGTTCTCGTATACTGCATGTTTAGCCTTTTTCTGCATATCAGGATCGGTTAAAAGAGCTTTATTAGCCTCGAACTCTTCGATAGAAAGATCGCCAAGTCCCTTGATATCAAGCTTTTTCTGAAGGATAGAAAGAGCTTCTTCACACATGCTGCGGCGAGCGTTGTACTGAGAATCTGTAAGTTTATGCTTTTTATTTGTGTTTGTAACGATAATCTTTGCACCTTCAAGTTTAATTGGTGCGTATTCAAAAGAAAGATCAGCTGTATCAAGGAAGATGGCACTGTTTTCCTTGCCCATTGCTACAGCGAACTGATCCATGATACCGCAGTTGCAGCCGTTGAAGTTGTTCTCAGAATACTGACCGATAAGAGCAAGCTCCTGGTTTGTTACTTCAAATCCATAGAGGTCTCTTAAAACAAAACCTGTAAGAACTTCAAGGGATGCAGATGATGAAAGTCCTGATCCGTTAGGAATGTTTCCGTAGATCACCATGTCAAAGCCTGTATCAAGCTTCATGCCTCTTTTTTCAAAGGCCCATACAACTCCCATAGGATAATTGGTCCAGCCTGCAGACTCTGAAGGAGCGATTGTGTCATCGAGGCAAAATGAAACAACACCAACTTTATCCTGATTTAAAGAAAAGAGCTGGATCATTCTGTCATCTCTTTTTGCAGCTGCTGCATAAGTACCGATGGTAAGAGCACAAGGGAAAACATGACCTCCGTTGTAGTCTGTATGTTCTCCTATAAGATTAACTCTGCCCGGAGCAAAGTATGCTTTTACATTTTCTTTTTTTCCATAAGCTTTCTCGAAGTTTTCAAGAACAGCTTTTTTCATTTCCTGATCGATCATATAACCTCCTTGGTTTTAACCAGACAAATATGTATTTTGTGACTATATATTACCCCTTTAAACTACTTATAATAAATATCTCTTTGTTTTATAAGCCTGTCAAAATGTTAAAAATAAAGCTCCCCTATTGTAATAGGAGAGCCGGAAAATAAATATCAAAAAGTTACAAGCGGAGCTTTTTTCTTTTGAGTGGGAGTCTCAACACCGAGCATGTTAAGAATCTGGTTTTTGCTTAATGAGTTTAGGTTTTTGGCAATTGGTATGAGACCATCGATCTTTTTCTGAATCTCTTCTTCATTCAGGCCAAGCTTTGTTTTGTACATGTCCACAAGAAGTCTGTAGGTTCCGGAGATATCGGTTCTTGTTTTAACGGCAAATTCCAAAACATTGGCAGCGTCTTCAAATCTTCCTGCATTATATAAAAGCTCTCCCCAGTTTTGCAGGGCACGCACTAAAGTGGTGTAATTCTGATCGTACTGGGTAAGTGAGGTAATATTGGCAGTTCCATATTCGAGCTTTAGATCGGTATTGCTGATTCCGGTGAAATTAACTATTTTTTCAAATTGCAGTGCCCTTAATTCATCTTCGGCTTTTTGAAGAGCTTCATTGTCTCCTGCAGTATCAAAGGGAAGCAGGTGGTAAGGAATATGCACATATTCAAGGTTTTCAAGACTTTTTCGCCTTACACTGTTGGCTTCGCGTTCTTTTTCCCAGAAGTCAGCTTCCTTTTTTTCAATCTTTCTGGATACCCTTCGCATGCTGATATTAAAAAAGACAGCAAGTATAATGAAACTTGCTAAAAAAGGTAATTTCATCTATAATATCCTTTCAGTTAACCGTAATAAGTTATGCTTATTTTCATCATAACACAGAGGAAGCATTATGAAAAAATTTTTTGGAGGATTGGTCCTCTTTTTGTCTTTTCTTGTAATCTGGCCAGGAACGCCTGTAGACGCTGCTGACTCTAAAACAATCGCAAGTGGTGTATATATTGGTTCGCTTGATGTTTCAGGAATGACTGTTGATGAGGCGGGGCAGGCAGTTTCGTCATTTGTTGAGAGCCAGAGAAATTCAGAAATAACGCTTACTGTTGGTGAAGATAAGAATCTTACGATATTTGGCTCTGATCTTGGAATAACATGGGAAAACACTGATGTTGTGAACGAGGCCTATGCCCTTGGACATCAGGGAAATATCATCCAGAGATATAAAGCCTTAAAAGATCTTGAGAAATCCAATCATGTTTTTGAAATCGAATATGGTTTTGATGATGAGGCTCTTGCAGCTATCATCGACAGATGCAGCAGCTCTTTTGACCAGGAAAAAGTTAACTACAGCTTGAAAAAGACAGATGAGGGCTTCGTAGTTACTGATGGCCAGACAGGTTATATTGTGGATAAAGAGGCATCTGCTTCTGTAATAAAGAGCTTTGTTCAAAATGAGCTCACACCGGAGAACACTACGATCACACTTTCTGTTAAGGAAGATAAGCCTCTTGGAAGTGCAGAGGATCTGGCAAAGGTAAAAGATGTTCTTGGTACCTTTACAACAAGCTATAAGACTTCAGGTGCTGCCAGAAGCGCCAATGTAGCAAATGGTTGTTCTCTCATAAATGGCACTACAGTTTATCCCGGAGAAGAGTTCTCCGTACTTGATACAATTACTCCATTTACTGAAGCAAATGGCTATTTCCCTGCAGGTTCTTATTTGAACGGACTTGTAGTTGAGAGTGTTGGAGGCGGTATTTGTCAGGTTTCTACTACACTTTATAATGCAGTTCTTTTGGCAGAGCTTGAAGTTACTGAGCGTCACAACCATTCAATGATAGTTACTTATGTAGAGCCTTCTGCAGATGCTGCCATAGCAGAATCCGGCGGAAAGAACTTTAAGTTTGTCAATAATACCGAGTATCCTATATATATTGAAGGATCAACAACATCTGACAAGCACATAACCTTTACGATATACGGGGTAGAGACAAGAGACGCCGGACGTAAGGTCAGCTTTAAGAGTGAAGTCCTTGAGACAACACCTGCTTCAGCAGATCAGTTCGTATGTGATGGATCACAGGCTATTGGCTATGTTGGAACACAGTCTGCCCACCTTGGATACAAGGCTCAGCTTTGGAAGATTGTAACTGAGAACGGCTCTGAAGTAAGCAGAGAAGTTATAAACAGCAGTAACTACAAAATGGTTCCTAAGATTGTAACAATTGGTACAGCAGGAGCTGATGAGACTGCAATGGCACAGATAAACACAGCAATAGCTACAGGTGATGTGGCTACCGTTAAGGCTGTTGCCGGTGCACTTGGTGCGGCCAGAAGTGCTGCAGGAACAGAAAATGAAGCTGCAGCAGCTCAGGCGGCAGCAGATGCTGTCAATGCGGCAAACGCTCAGCTTGCCCAGCAGCAGGCAGAGGCGCAGGCAGCGCAGGAAGCACAGCCGGCAGAGAGTGCTGAAGGAACAGATACTGCAGAAACTATACAGACAGAAGGCTGATCATTGGCAATTATATGAGAATTGGAAAAATTACTGAGAATGCTTTAAAGCGTTCAGTTTTAAAACTTATAAAAACAGAATTTAAAGAAAGAACAGGCGCAGCTGTAGGGGCAGACTGCGCTTTTTCTGAATCTAAAAAAGTATTTTCATCTGTAGCGACATATGCTTTGGATGCTAAAGAAGTTGGATATTATGCTGTGGTTAAGGCTGCAAATGGCCTGAGGGCGCAGGGAATTGTGCCAGACCACGTGGATGTAAGTATCCTCTTAAGCGAAGATATCGAAGAAAAGCGCTTAAAAGAAATAGTCAGGGACTGTATAGATGGCAGTAAGGCTGCGGGAACGGTATATGCCGGCGGTCACACAGAGGTTTCCACAGCAGTAAAAAGACCTGTCATCACAGCAACCTGCGTAGGGTATAAGGAAAATGATATTTCTTTTGGAAAGCCCAAAGCGGGACAGGCGCTTGTAATAAGCAAGTGGGTAGGCCTTGAGGGAACAGCTCTTTTGGCAAAAGAAAAAAAGCAGGAGCTTACAACTAAGTATCCGGCGCCCTTTATCAATGACGCTATAGATTTTAAAGAATATATGTCTGTAGAGTCAGAGGCTGCAGTCGCCATTAAGTCCGGAGTCAGTGCAGTTCATGATCTCTCAAATGGCGGAGTTTTTGCTTCTCTTTGGGAAATGGGAGAACGCGCAGGCTGTGGACTAAAAGTAAATTTGAAGAGCATACCTTTGAGGCAGGAAACAGTTGAGATCTGCGAGTTTTTTGAGATAAATCCTTATCAGCTTTTATCAGGTGGGGCGCTTCTTTTTGCCACAGATGACGGAGAAAAGCTTGTAGATGATCTTAAGAATGCGGGAATCCCCGCTTCTGTCATAGGTTTTTTGCAGGAAGGTAATAGAAAAGATATAATTAACGAAGATGAATCAAGGTTTTTGGAGATGCCACAGGCAGATGAGATCCATAAAATCCTTGGATAAAGATAATTTGGAGGAGCTTTTTGTTTATGAATACCAGAGAAGAGATATTAAGCATTATCGAGAAAAACAGCCGCATTGATGTACATGAACTCAGTGTTCTTCTGGGGGCGGAAGAGATACTTGTTGCCAATGAGCTGAAAGCTCTTGAAGATGAGGGCGTTATCTGCGGATATCACTCAATGATCGACTGGTCTAAGACCAACATAGAAAAGGTCAATGCCCTTATAGAGGTTAAGGTCACACCTACAAGAGGACAGGGCTTTGATAATATTGCAGAAAGAATTTACAAATATCCTGAGGTTACAAGCGTTTATCTTATGAGTGGCGGTTTTGACCTTATGGTTATAGTTGAAGGTAAATCTCTTTTGGAGGTTGCAGGCTTTGTGAATAACAAGCTTGCTACTTTGGATAACGTGCTTAGTACAGCGACACACTTCATCCTTAAGAAATATAAGGATCACGGAACTATTTTGACCAAAAAGTACGAAGACACAAGGGAGATCATTACACCATGAGAAATCCAATAGGAAAAAAGGTAGTAGACATCAAGCCTTCAGGGATCAGAAAGTTTTTTGATATTGTTCAGGAGACTGAGGGCGCTATATCTCTTGGTGTGGGCGAGCCTGATTTTGATACTCCATGGCACATAAGAGATGAGGGTATTTATTCCCTCGAAAAAGGAAGGACTTTCTATACATCCAACTCCGGACTTAAGGAGCTTAGACAGGAAGTTTCAAATTATATCAAAAGAACACAGGATGTAACTTATGATCCGATAAAAGAGATCTTCATTACAGTAGGTGGATCTGAGGCAATTGATCTGGCTCTTAGAGCTATGGTGGATCCGGGGGACGAAGTCCTTATTCCACAGCCAAGCTATGTTTCCTACGAGCCTTGCGCTATTTTGGCTGATGCGGTTCCTGTGATCATAGAGTTAAAAGAGGAAAACCAGTTCAGACTTACTGCAGAGGAAGTACTTGAGAAGGTTACTGACAAGACTAAGATCCTGGTTCTTCCATTCCCAAACAACCCAACAGGTGCAGTAATGGGAAAAGAAGACCTTGAAGCTATCGCAAAGGTTGTTATAGAAAAAGATCTTTTTGTTATCTCCGATGAGATATATAGCGAGCTTACTTACAATGGCAAGCATGTTTCAATTGTATCTCTCCCAGGAATGAAAGATAGAACAATTCTTATCAACGGTTTCTCCAAGGCTTATGCCATGACCGGTTGGAGACTTGGATACGCATGCGGACCGGAGGAGATCATGAAGCAGATGGTAAAGATACATCAGTTTGCCATCATGTGTGCTCCTACAACCAGCCAGTACGCTGCAGTTGAGGCCCTTAAAAACGGTGATGAAGATGTAAGGATCATGCGTGAGGAGTACAATCACAGAAGAAGATATCTTCTCAATGAGTTCAAGAGACTTGGACTTCCTTGCTTTGAGCCTTTTGGAGCCTTTTACGTATTCCCATCCATAAAGAAGTTTGGAATGAGCAGCGATGAGTTCTGTACAAGACTTCTAAAAGAGGAGAAGCTTGCTGTAGTTCCGGGAACCGCTTTTGGTGACTGCGGCGAGGGATTTATTCGTATTTCCTATGCATATTCTTTAGATAATTTAAAAATGGCTATGGAAAGGTTAGAACGTTTCCTAAAGAAAATTTGATATTTTCTAAAATATTTCAACACAATCTAAAATATTCGTTGACATGAAAATGCTCAGACTCTACAATTAATATAATAAAATATTTTAATTTGGAGTAAACATGAGCAAGAATAGTGAACTGAAATATAATGAACCATGGATAATGCAAAGAGCAGATCCGTATGTTTACAGGCATGTCGACGGAACCTACTATTTTACAGCATCTGTTCCGGCTTATGACAAGATAATACTTAGAAGATCTGATAGTCTGTCAGGACTCAAGGATGCTGAAGAAATCGAAATATGGCATATGCACGAAAGCGGAGTAATGGGTGCCCATATCTGGGCACCTGAGCTCCATTTTATTGATGGCGCGTGGTACATCTATTTTTCTGCCGGCAACAAGGAAGATAAATGGAAGATCAGGCCATACATTCTACAGTGCAAGGATGCCGATCCCATTACAGGAAAATGGAATGAACTTGGTAAGATACAGAGGGCAGATGGAGATGAATTCTCTTTTGAAGCCTTTTCTCTTGATGCAACTGTATTTGAGAATAAAGGCGATTATTACTATGTCTGGGCTGAGAAAGTCGGCGTTGGCAAACAGATAAGTAACCTTTATATCGCAAGAATGGAGACTCCCTGGAAGCTTGCCACAGTGCAGGTTTTACTTACAACCCCTGATTATGACTGGGAGAGGGTAGGATATTGGGTTAATGAGGGCCCGGCTGTCATTAAAAGAAATGGCAGGATCTTTTTGACATATTCTGCCAGTGACACAGGCGAGGCATATTGCATGGGAATGCTCACGGCATCTGAAGAAGACGACCTTCTTGACCCAAGAGTCTGGGAAAAAGAGAGATATCCAATCCTAAAGTCAGACGAGAAAAGAGGTATTTTTGGACCTGGACATAACAGCTTTACTGTTGATGAAGATGGCAGGGATATCTGTGTTTTCCATGCCAGAAACGAAAAGGTAATTGATGGTGATCCCCTTTATAATCCCGGCAGACACGCAAGGCTTATGCCTGTTATGTGGAATGATGAAGGAAAGCCTGTTTTGTCTTACGAAAATGGTGAACAAGAATGAATAGAAGAGTAGTTAAACTGGCTATAGCGTCGGCTTTAAGCCTTGTGACATTATCATGCGCGTCCTGTGGACAGGCTGCTGACAGGGGGATTCCGGAAGAGATGCCTATAGAGAATATAAATACCGGTTCAGTCAATACAGGAGGGTCTCTTCATGATCCGCAGGTCATAATCGGAGAAGACGGAACATATTACTGCTATGGAACACATATGACGGCAGCAACCTCCACTGACCTTATAAAATGGAATACCTGGGCTGATGGTGTAAATGGCTCAAATAAGATCTTTGATAATCTCATTGCAGAGCCTTTTGATGCTTTTTCATTTGTGGGAAAAAATGAGCAGAATGGTTATTCTGTCTGGGCTCCAAGTGTTATTTATAACAAGGCCACAGGAAAGTATATGATGTATTTTTGTACTACATCATCCTACATTAAGTCCAATATAGTAATAGCTACAGCAGATGATATAGGCGGTCCCTATCACTATGAGAAGACCATTATCTATTCAGGCTTTACTAAGCCTGATTTGGAACTTACCAATTATACAGATATCATGGGAGATGATATAAACGTAAGGAGTCGCTATATATCAGGTGGAGCCTATAATAACCAGCTCTGGCCTAATGCCATTGATCCGGCTATGTTTTACGATGAGAATGACAAGCTGTGGATGGTATATGGCTCATGGTCCGGTGGAATTTTCCTTTTGGAACTTGATGAACAGACAGGGGAACCGATTCACCCTGAGACCAATGACGATGAAGGCGTCGATGCTTATTTTGGCAAAAGACTTGTTGGCGGTTTCCACCATCCTATAGAAGGGCCATACATCCATTACGACAAAGACGCAGGTTATTACTATCTCTTTTTATCATATGGTAATCTCCAGATGGAGGGCGGATATCAGATCAGAGTATTCAGATCAAAGAATCCTGACGGACCATATGAGGATGCAACGGGTGCAACCCTTGGGATAAAAGATGACCTGAATAATTACAGCAGTTATGGCGTTAAGCTCATGGGCAATTACACTCTGCCAAGCCTTAACGTTACCTACATGGCTCCTGGTGGACAATCAACATTTGTAGATGGAGATGGAAAGCTTTACATAGTTTACCACCAGAGATTTAAGGAAAGCGGTGAATATCATGCGGTGAGAGTTCATCAGATGGCGATGAACGAAGATGGATGGCCGTGTATATTCCCTTTTGCTACAAATGGGGAAGCGCTCTCTGAGGAGGGATATACAACTGATTCTGTTTCTGGGACATTTTATGTTGTGGATCACGGACTGGAGGTTAATAATATCGTCAACGAGCCGGTTGAGTGTCAGTTTAAAGACGGGAATATAAGCGGCGGAATAACAGGAACTTATACCGTAAATGAAAAAACTAATTTCATAACAATTGAGTCAGAAGATGCTACATATCATGGTATAATGGTAAGGATGAGTGACGAGGCAGGAAACGATACGTTTTGTATAAGCGCTGTGGGCGATAATGATCACTCAATCTGGTGTGTGCAATATCTTAAAAATACCACTGAGTAATTATGAAAGAGAGTGTTTAAAATGTTACAGATTAGATCGATTGATGAAGGATTGGAGCTCTTTAAGGCTCTTGGATCTGATATAAGGGCAGAGATAATAAAGATTCTTCTTAATGAAGGCCCATTGAACATGAATGATCTGGCGAGCAGGCTCGGAATTACAAACGGAGCCCTTACCAGCCATATAAAAAAGCTTGAGGAATGTGGAGTTGTAACTGTATCTTCCGAAGCTCCAGGACATGGCAATCAGAAAGTTTGCTCCGTCCATTTGGATAAGATCCTTATAGAGCTTCAGGACAAGCCACAGGATGAAAATATCTACACTACAGATATCAAGGTTGGTCTTTTCTCTGATTACTCAGTATATCCAACATGCGGTCTTGCCAATTCAAGCAGACTTATAGGTGAAGTGGATGATACCAGATATTTTGCTCATCCCGACAGATTTGAGGCAGATATACTCTGGTTTACAAAGGGGTATGTGGAGTATCTTATTCCTAATTTTGTTCCAGCCAATCAGAAGATTGATGAGATATGTATTTCTGCTGAACTTAGCTCAGAAGCACCTGGAGTTAACAATGTGTGGCCATCAGATATTTACTTCTATCTGAATGAGACTCTTTTGGGAACATGGACATCTCCCGGAGATTTTGGAGATGTTAAAGGAATATTCACACCGGACTGGTGGTTCCCTAACTGGAATCAGTATGGAATGCTTAAGATGCTGGTGATCAACCACAAAGGAACATTCATTGATGGACTTAAGATATCCGATGTGACTATTGATCAGTTTAAACTAAGCTCAAAGAGCCCGCTTAAGCTTAAACTTGAAGTCCCTGATAATGCTGAACATGTAGGAGGACTTACAATATTCGGTAAGGGCTTTGGAAACTACAATCAGGATATAAATGTTAAGCTTGCCTATAGCCCTATAGAGCAGTAAAAGAGATAATAAAAACGCAATATAAAAGATGCCGGTCATGTAGAGATCGGCATCTTTTTATTGCGTATAATAAAAGCTATTTATTTGATTCCGCTGATGGCGATTGACTGGATTATCATTCTCTGGAACAGGAAGAACAGTACCAGAGTTGGCAGCATTGCAATAACGGAAGCCGCCATGATAAGCGCGTAGTCGCTCTGTATTGCGTAATATGAGTTAAATGAGCGGATAACTACCTGAAGTGTCCAGTTCTTTTCACTTCTAAGGAAAATCGTTGGAGCAAGGTAATCATTCCATATTCCCATAAACCAGAGCATAAGCTGTGTTCCAAGGGCTCCCTTCATAAGAGGAAGGAAGATCTTGTAATAAATCTTAAAGTAGTTACAGCCATCAATTTTGGCAGCGTCCATAAGGTCTGATGGTATGCTGTAAAGGTTCTGTCTTAAGAAGAATATCATGCTCACATTGCCAAAGCATCCCGGAATGATAAGCGGTGCAAGAGAGTTGGTCCAGTGAAGCTTGGTAAAAAGAACATACTGAGGAATCATTACAACGGCGAAAGGAATCATAATAGTGGCAAGGAGTGCCAGGAATAATATGTTCTTTCCTCTAAATTCCATTTTTGCAAAAGCAAATGCTGCCAGGGATGAAGTAAATCCACCTATCAGCAGAACAGGAATTTCAACCTTTATAGTATTGAATATACCTGTGATAAACTGTCCCTTCTTTAGGACCTCAGAGTATTTTCCTATGAGGATCGGATCTGGGAAAAGAGTTAGAGATCCGGACAGGATCTGATTCTTTGTCATAAATGATGTAGCGACCATGTATACCAGAGGGAAAACCATAGTCAGGGCGAAAAGAAACAGGATGATGAAGATGATTATGTTAAAAATCCGTTCCTTGGGAGTTGTGACGCGGTCTGTCTGGTAGTCTTTTTTGCCGGCTTTATTTTTGAATAATGCAGCTGTATCCATTTTCACACCTCCTTAGTCTATAGTTTTTACCCATTTATCCTGGCCCCAGAAGTTGATGGCCGTGATAATGAATATGATGATCGCAAGAATTACTGCAACGGCACTACCATAGCCAAGCTGTCCGTTTGTGAAGGCTTTTTCATACAGATAGAACACAACGGTTGCTGAGCTGTAGTTTGGTCCGCCGCTTGGAGTCATAACCTGAACTTCTACAAATACCTGGAAACCACCGATAAGTGAGGTAATGAGTACATAGAAGGTAACAGGGGATAAAAGAGGAAGAGTGATATTCCTGAATTTTTCCCATCCGTTTGCTCCGTCTATCATGGCAGCTTCATAGTAGTCCTGAGGGATATTCTGAAGTCCTGCGAGATAAAGGATGACTGTACCGCCAAGGCCTTTCCAGACCATGAAGATGATGAGGGATACTTTTACCATCTGTTCATCACCAAGCCAGTTAGGACCGTGCATTCCGGTAAGAAGCTTATAAATACCGTTTAAGAGACCGTAATCATAGTTAAATACCCATGCCCACAGGATTGAAACGGCTACAAGTGAAGAAACAACAGGGACATAGTACATTGTAGTGAGGAATCTTTTTCCCGGAATCTTTCTGTTAAGTCCCATGGCAATAAGGATTCCAAGTATCATTCCGATGGGGATACCGATCATGTAGATAATGGTTGTTCCCATTGATTTCCAAAACTTTACATCTGAAAAGATTTTTATGTAGTTCTGAAGTCCGACAATATTTCCCCACAGAGAGTTGATGCCGGTCCATTTACTTGTACTGGCAATTACTGCAAATACGATTGGATATGCCATGAAAAGCATAAATCCAATGAATGGAGGGGCGATAAAGAGCCATGCCCAGCGTTCCTCTCTTTTTGCCATGGCGGATCTTTGAATTTTAACTTTGTTTTTTGCCATATCTTGCTCCGATTTTAAACTTAAAGCCCCTCAGCAAAGTGCTATGAGGGGCTCTATGTATGTGCTTTTTATGTAATGCCCTTTTATTTTGTTGCAGAATTCTGAAGTTCTATAGCTTCATCAAGAGCTGCCTGCATTTCAGGCTCTACCTGGTTGAGATAATCCTGAACAGAGATATCACCATTCTTGATGTTGAATACACCTGACCAGAAAGGAGTGAACCACTCTGCATTGTATGTGTAATCTGTTTCCTGAAGGGCTGCTTCGTAGTGGTCGTTTCCATCAAAGTATCCGAAGATAACATCTACGTTTGAAGCGTAAGGAACAGTTCCGTTTGCTACAGCATCTTTGAATTCGCCATAAGCAAGATCAACAATGTTTGGAAGCTGAATTGAAGCGCCTGATGTGATACCTGAAACTTCTCTCTGTCCATCTGCATCAGTTGAAAGCTTAGCAACAAGTTCTGCGCAAAGGTCAGGATACTTTGTTGTTGCAGATACGCAGTATCCAACAGAACCCATCCATGTGTGGCTCTTGCCATCACCTGAAGGTCCAACAGGCCATCCGCAAAGGTTCCACTTATAAGGGAAAGTAGCATCATCCATGAATGCTGCAACATCCCATGTACCGCAGGCATAGAATGCAACCTGGCCATCAAGCCATCTCTGATATCCGCCAAGGGCTGTATCCTGCTCAACAGAAGGTGTAAGACCGTTCTTTGTAAGGTCTGTATAGAAAGTAAGAGCTTCTGTAAGCTGAGGGTTGTTTGCTACGTTAACTTTTGTCATATCGTCGTTTAAGAACTTAACGCCGTTAGAATAAAGGTAAGGAGTCATACCGAACTGGTCTGCATTTGCAACACCCCACTGATCGATCTCGCCGTCTCCGTCCTTATCAATTGTAAGGGCCTTGCAGACTTCGATGAACTCATCATATGTGTAAGGATTTTCAGGATCAGGATACTCAAGTCCTGCTGCATCGAAAAGATCCTGGTTGTATGCAAAAGCAAAGCATGAAAGATCCTTAGGGAAAGCATAAAGAGAACCACTTCCGATGTTGGTTCCGTCATATCTGTAGATTTCCTGAGTTGTTCCCCAGATGCTCTTTATTGTTGCATCATCAACATAGTCATCAAGAGGAAGAACATAACCATTATCAACATATGAACGAACTGCTGCAGGTCCAACATAGAATACATCAGGCATATCTCCGGCAGTCATGTTGGCGATCATCTTCTGGTTGTATTCATCCTGTGTTGTTACTTCAAATACAACTTCTTTTACCTGATCCTTGTGATCTGCAACGAACTGGTCAATAAGCTTCTGGTAGATAGCTTTTTCATGCTCCTGCATGTAGAGGAATACATGAATTGTCTGATCACCTTCACCTGTAACAGTTTCTGTTGTAGATTCGGACTGTGTTTCAGCAGCTCCTGAATCAGTAGCAGTCTGTGTGTCGGCGGTAGCTTCACCAGCTTCTTCAACTGTGGTTGTGGAACATCCAGCAAGGACACCGGCGCCCATAAGGCCGGCTAAGATAATACTTAGAACTTTCTTTTTCATAGTCAATCCTCCTAAAAAAATTGTACATACGAACATCTCTTTGTGACAATTTTACAAAGAGGAGGATTGACAGTCAATAGATATTTTAGATTAATCTTAAATATTTTAAATATTTGTCGTTTTATACAAAAAACTAAAGTTTTTTTTGTTAACCTATAAAAGAAGTTTACTCAATTTTGGTAGAGTAGATATTGGACTCAAAGAACTTATTGAATCCCTGCCAGCCTGGAGTAGTGATGTTTCCAAGGATCTCAGTGAAGGTTTCCATCTTAGCATCTGTGTTGTCAGCAAGGTTAAGTGCGACAGCTTCGATGATAGCAGGTTTCTTTGGAGAACCATATTCAAGCTCGCCGTGGTGGGCAAGTATGCAGTGCTGAAGTTCCTGCTTGAGAATAACAGGGAAGCCTTCGATTCCGCGGATCTTTTCTCCGACCATCTCGGTTCCCATTACAATATGACCAAGGAACTGGCCTTCGTCAGTGTAGTCATTTACTGGGTAGAGACTTAGCTCTTTTGTCTTACCGATATCATGGCAGATTGCAGCTGTTAAAAGAAGGTCTCTGTTAAGAGCCGGATATGCTGTGCAGTAGAAGTTACAGAGCTTTGTTACGCTGAGTGTGTGCTCTAAAAGTCCGCCGATGAAGCTGTGATGTACAGTCTTGGCAGCGCTGGATTTTCTGAAAGCAGTGATGAAAGCTTCATCCTGAATAAAGAATTCTTCCAGGAGCTTTTTGAGATATGGATTTCCAATAGTTCCGATTATTCCAAGGAGTTCTTTGTACATAACATCGATGTCCTTGGAAGAAACAGGAAGGTAGAGAGATGGATCATACTCGCCTTCGTGGCATTTTCTGGCTCTTTTTACATTGATCTGGAGAGCTCCGTTAAAGCTTGTTACTTCCCCAAATACATCGATGTAATCTGTGTCGTCAAATTCGTCTATTCCGTCGCTGTTTGGCTCCCAGATCTTGGCATCAATAGTGCCTGTCTTGTCCTGGAGAGTTACAGAGTAGTACTCTTTTCCGTTTTTGGTTGTTGCGCTGAGCTTGTGCTTGCACATGTAGATGTCCGCAATGCGGTCACCGGGGGTTAGATCTTTGATGAACTTCATTAAAAAACCTCATTTCTAATATTAAATCTATTTAGTTGTAGAGCTTGACATTGTTGCTTCTATCTCAAGTTCTATGTACTCATTAGGTGCCTGTCGCATGATCGTAATTGATATTACATCATCAGGGGAACAGCTCGCAAGCCTTGTTATAAGGTGGTCATAGGTATTGATATCATAACCGTTAAAAGAAGTGATGATATCGCCGCTTTGAAGACCGGCTCTCATGGCAGGAGATCCCATCTCGGTGCTTGATATGTAAGCTCCCGAAGGGAGATTCTGTGTATTCTGCATGTCGAGAGGAACTGTTGCGCCGTGGATTCCAAGATATGGTCTTGGCCTTGCGTTTGAAAGGTCTTCAATAAGTGGTTTTAGCTCAGTTATTCCAATGCCGCAGATCTGATTGCTCATACCTGTAGAATTGTGGGATGTATCTATTATTCCGATGACTTGTCCCTGTAAATTTATGAGAACACCGGTAGCATCGCTACTTCCGTAGATATCGGTAGTGATCAGCTTATAGCAGGAGTCTACAAGATTCATGGGACTCTTTTCTGAAGTGACAATTCCATAAGCTATTGAGTCCTGGATCCCTATAGGGCTGCCAACAGCAATAACAGGAGAACCGGTCAGGCTTCCGGCGCTGGAACTTCCAAGCTCTGCAGGAGAAATTGTCTGCCTTGTGCCCTCTGCAAGCTGTGTTCTGCGAACAGTAAGCACGCACTGCCCTGTAATGGTGTCGATCAGACTGATTTCAGCAGTTGCGGTAGCTCCATCACAGAAAGTTACACCGATTGACTCAGCATCAGACACAGATGCTGAAGGAACAAGAACATAAAGATTTGTGCCGTTGTCAGCAACTATGAGTCCGGAGGTGGAGCCTTTTGTCTCATAGGAATCCGTAAACCAGTTGGAGTCGCTTGAGATAGAAGTTACCTTTACGATGTTTTTCTCTACCTGAGTGGTAACCTTGCGAAGGGAAGTGATCATTTTTTCATAGTCGTAAGCGTCAAAAGAATAGGAGGCAATTGCCTGATCGATCTGATCCTTCTGACTCTCCTCAAGGCTTAAAGCTTCACTTGCGGCTATCTGATTGTCATCTGCAAACATTTCCTCAGGAGTCAGTTCTTCGCTTGGTTTTTCCTCTGGAAAGGATATCATTTCCGGTTCATTTTCGGGATAAAGTTTGTCGCTGAAAACCGGCTGAAGTATAAGGAATGTAAGACAAGCGACCATTCCGAATATAACTGCCAGTGAAACGGTGATGACCGTGCGACGCAGAAGTTTTTTTCTATTGATAGGACGTTGTTTTATCTTTTCACTGATAAAATCAGTGTTCGCCAGATTCTCATTTTTGTTATCTTCAGGATTAAGTGGCATTTCGTATTCCCCCAATAAACATTTAACTTATTATAGACGTTTTTATAGGTTAAATCTAGCCATGAGGGGGTATAAATGATAAACTGTACTTTGGGTAATTATGTAAAAAAGCATATGTTAAGGACTAGTATTTATGAACGCAAAAGCATTACACGTACTTGAGTACGATAAAATAATAGAAAAACTGGCGGATCACGCCACATCGGAGCCAGGAAGAAAGCTTTGCAAGGAGCTTGTTCCTTCTTCAGATATCAATGAGATAAGGAATAATCAGAAAAAGACCTCTGATGCTATTTCAAGAATATTCAAAAAAGGATCAACTTCTTTTGGAGATAACAGGAACTTTGAGGGAACTCTTAAGGCACTTAAGATAGGAAGTGCTCTTGAGCCGGTATCACTTCTAAGAATAGCTGCATTTCTCGACAATGTTAACAGGGTAAAGACCTATGGAAGACCTACAAGGGACGATGAAACAGGTGACTCCCTCACAGAGTCTTTTGAACTTCTTGAGCCACTTACTTTTGTGTCAGCTGAGATCAGAAGATGCATAGTGTCAGAGGATGAGATAAGCTCTGATGCAAGCCCTGCCCTCAAACATATCAGAAGGGGCATAATGCTCACCAATGACAGAATACATGAGCAGCTTGGCAGGATGCTGAATGGCTCAATGAGGACATATCTTCAGGATGCTGTTGTCACCATGAGGGACGGCAGGTACTGCATTCCCGTTAAGGCAGAGTACAAATCACAGATAAATGGTATTGTTCATGATCAGTCTTCATCCGGTTCAACTCTTTTTATAGAGCCGGCAGCAGTTGTAGAGCTTAACAATAAGCTCAGAGAAATGGGGCTTCAGGAAAGCGCAGAGATTGAAAAGATCCTGCTCGAACTCAGCCTTAAAGTTGCTGAGCATATAGATTCTATCAAGTACAACGCTGATATCATGACTGATCTTGATTTCATATTTGCCAAGGCTTCCTATGCACTTGAGATCAATGGAACAACACCTGTTTTCAATGACCAGCACGCATTTGATATCAAGAAGGGAAGACACCCTCTTATTGCAAAAGATAAGGTGGTTCCTATTGACGTATATGCCGGAAGAGATTTCGACATGCTCATTATCACAGGTCCAAACACAGGTGGTAAGACTGTTACCCTTAAGACGGTAGGTCTTTTGACACTTATGGGACAGGCCGGCCTTGCGATTCCTGCAGGAGATAAGTCAGAGCTGTCAGTGTTTAATGAGGTGTTTGCTGATATTGGAGATGAGCAGAGCATTGAACAGTCTCTTTCTACCTTCTCATCACATATGACCAATACAGTATCGATCCTTGAAAAAGCTGATGAGAATTCACTTTGTCTTTTTGATGAATTGGGAGCAGGTACTGACCCCACAGAGGGAGCGGCTCTTGCCATATCAATACTTAACGACCTGCACAGCAGAAGGATAAGGACACTTGCAACAACTCACTATAGCGAGCTTAAGGTTTATGCCCTTAACACTCCCGGAATTAAGAATGCCAGCTGTGAATTTGATGTAGAGTCACTGAAACCAACCTACAAGCTTCTTATCGGAATTCCCGGAAAGAGTAATGCTTTTGCCATCTCTTCAAAGCTTGGGCTTCCGGACAGGATAATCGAAGCCGCTAAGGAGCAGATCAGCACTGAGGATAAGCGCTTTGAAGATCTTTTGGCTGACCTGGAGAAGAGCAGAAAGATCATTGAGAATGAGCGACTTGAGATTTCCGAGTACAAAAAAGAAGTTGAGCAGCTTAAGTCTCAGCTTGAGGAAAAGACTGAAAAGCTCGACAGCCGCAAGGATGACATCATAAGAGAGGCCAACGAAGAAGCGAGAGCTATTTTGCAGGAAGCAAAGGATCTTGCTGATGAGACCATAAGGACTTTCAGAAAAGCAGGACCAAACGCGTCAATTCAGGACCTTGAGAGAGCAAGGACCAATGTCGGACAAAAGATATCTGACAAAAATAAGGCGATTTCCAAGAAGGCTGAAAAGGCAAAAGAAACTCATCCTATATTAAAAGAGTCTCAGCTTAAGCTCGGTGAGTCAGTAAAGATCGTATCCATGGGACTTAAAGGAACTATAAGCTCCAAGCCTGACAAGGATGGCAATCTCTATGTGCAGTGCGGAATCATGAGGACCAAAGCCAACATCAGGGATCTGGTTCTTATAAAGGATGATGATGCCAAGACAGCCATGAAGAAGTTCTATGGCAGGACAAGCGGAAGTTCAGGTTCAAAGATGGATCTTTCACGTGCTGCCAGCATCAGGACTGAGATAAATCTTATTGGTAAAAACAGCGACGATGCCATCGCAGCTCTTGATAAGTATCTGGATGACGCCTACATGTCACATCTTAACAATGTGAGAGTTGTTCATGGTAAGGGGTCAGGTATTCTGAGACAGGCGGTTCATAATTATTTGAAGGGCGTTCCTTACGTGAAGTCCTTTAAACTTGGGGAATTCGGCGAAGGCGATGCTGGTGTTACAATAGTAACTTTTATTAAATAAACTTTGGGGGAAAACATGGTTAGCAAACAGAAAATACTTATAGTAGACGATGATAATAATATTGCAGAGCTCATATCTTTGTATCTGGTAAAAGAGTGTTTTGAGACAAAGATATGTAATGACGGCGAATCTGCGATAAACACTTTTGACACATTTAAACCAAATCTTATTTTGCTTGATCTGATGCTTCCGGGAATTGATGGATACCAGGTCTGCAGAGAGATAAGGACCAGGTCACAGACTCCTATCATTATGCTTTCTGCAAAAGGTGAGGTGTTTGATAAGGTTCTTGGTCTTGAGATGGGCGCTGATGACTATATGGAAAAGCCCTTTGATTCAAAAGAACTGGTGGCAAGAGTAAAGGCGGTATTAAGGCGCTTTAAGCCTCAGGTTCAGGAAGTTCCTGAGTCTAATGACAAGGTAGTAAGATATCCTGATCTTGAGATCAATATGACCAACTATTCAGTAAATTACATGGGCGAGCGCGTGGATATGCCACCTAAGGAGCTTGAACTTTTATACTTCCTTGCAGCTTCGCCAAACCACGTGTTTACAAGAGAGCAGCTTCTTGATCAGATCTGGGGCTATGAATATGTTGGCGATACCAGAACTGTAGATGTACATATAAAAAGACTTCGTGAGAAATTAAGTGATCACGCGAACTGGCGTCTTGCAACAATCTGGGGAATAGGATACAAGTTTGAGGTAACAGAATAAATGAAGAGAACTATTTATCTGAAGTTTCTTCTTGCCTATCTTCTGTTTGGTGTGTTTGGGTTTGTTGTTGTTGCCACATTCGTTTACAGCATGACCTATGAGAGACTGCGAAGAGATAAAACTGACAACATGTATCAGGTTGCTACTCAGATTGCAAACACGTACGCAGCAGATCTTTACAATAGTGAAACTTCACTGGAAGCAGTACATACGCAAATGGTCACATTGTCCAAATACATGGACAATGAACCCATATGGATAATCAACCCTTCAGGCAGACTTGTCCTTGATTCGTCGAGAGTAATAGGGCCCGGAGATGAGATAGTGATAGATGGTTTTAATCCGTCTGTGCTCGGTGGGTCATACTATACGACCGGCAACTTCTGGGGCTCTTTTAACGAGGATGTCATAAGTGTGTTTGCGCCCATAACTGCCAACTATAAGGTTCAGGCATATGTTGTTATCCATGAACCTGTATCGGACCTGGTGGAATCGGCCAATGAATTTTTGAATATATCCTATCTGATGCTGATAGTTCTTTTCCTGTTGTCCCTGATAATCCTTATCTTTTTTACGGAGCTTGTATATATTCCCCTCAGAAAGATAACCAAGGCGACAGAGCAGTACGCAGCAGGAAACATGGGATATGAATTCTCGGTTGAGTCTGAAGATGAAATGGGATATCTGGCAGCATCTCTGTCTTATATGGCGGGCGAGATTGCGCGGGCAGAAGATGATCAAAAGAAATTTATTGCTAATGTTTCGCATGATTTCAGGTCTCCGCTTACATCTATCAGAGGATATCTGGTGGCAATGCAGGATGGCACGATCCCCCAGGAGATGCACGAGAGATACCTTGGAATTGTAATCAATGAAACGGACAGACTGACCAAACTTACCAATGAGCTTCTTACCTTGAACAACTTGAACACAAAGGGTATGATGCTCAACAAATCTGATTTTGATATAAACCAGACCATCAGAAAGGTCGCAGAGTCTTTTGAAGGAACCTGCAGAAATAAAAAGATTGCCATTGAGCTGATCCTTACAGATGAAAAGATGCTGGTAAATGCAGATGTGGATAAGATCCAGCAGGTGCTCTATAATCTTGTGGATAACGCCATAAAGTTCAGTCATCATGATTCATCCATCAAGATTGAAACTACAGAGAAACACAGCAAGGTTTTCGTTTCAGTCAAGGACAGCGGAATTGGAATTCCCAAAGAGGATCAGAAGCTTATTTTTGACAGATTCTATAAATCTGATTCTTCAAGAGGAAAGGATAAGAAGGGCACAGGCCTTGGCCTTTCTATCGTAAAAGAAATAATAAAGGCTCACGAAGAAAATATTAATGTTATCAGTACTCCGGGCGTTGGAACAGAGTTTATCTTTTCACTTCCAAAGTCTGCAGTAATGGATGCTGATGACGAGGAGTAATTTAAATGCATATAGTTTTACATCAGCCGGAGATACCACAGAACACCGGAAATATAGGAAGAACATGTGTTGCAACAAACACAAGTCTTCATCTTATTGAGCCACTTGGCTTTAGTATCAATGAAAAAGCCCTTAAAAGAGCAGGAATGGACTACTGGCCAAAGCTCGACGTTACCAAATATATTGACTACGAAGATTTCAAGGCAAAGCATCCCGGGGCTAAGATCTGGTATGCTACGACAAAGGCGAAACACTCTTATACCGATGTTTCTTTTGGCATGGATGACTTTATAATGTTCGGCAAAGAAAGCGCCGGAATCCCTGAGGAGATACTGGTGGACAACGAAGAAACCTGCATTCGAATCCCTATGGGAGAGAACATTAGGTCTTTGAACCTGTCTAATTCAGTAGCGATAGTTTTATATGAAGCTCTCAGGCAGAACGAGTTTAAAGGACTTGAGAGAGAAGGCGAACTTCACAGACTTCATTGGAAAGAGTGATGACAGGGAGTTTATACTAGCGAGATTTTTTTGTAATAGATTGGAAATTGTATGGGTAAGAAAATAAAGACAGATTGCAAATATCAAAAAGATGATCTGCTGACAGTAGAAATAACTGACATAGGAAATGACGGAGAGGGCATAGGCAAGGTTGACGGCTATACCCTCTTTATTAAAGATGCAGTAATAGGTGACAAGGTAAGTGCCAAGATAATGAAGGCAAAAAAGAACTATGCCTATGCCCATTTGGAAAAGGTTTTGGAGCCATCTGTTCACAGACAGGAAGCAAGATGCCCAATTGCGAGACAGTGCGGCGGATGCCAGCTTCAGAACATGACCTATGAAAGACAGCTTGAGTTCAAGCAGAATAAAGTAAGGAATAATATCATTCGCTTAGGCGGATTTGACGAGTCTTTTATCGACAGTATCATGGAGCCAATAATCGGTATGGAAGAGCCCTGGAGATACCGAAATAAAGCGCAGTATCCAATAGGGACAGATAAGAATGGAAAGCCTGTTGCAGGCTATTATGCAGGAAGAACCCACAGCATTATTCCTGTGGATGACTGCTTTATCGGAGTTGATGAAAATAAAGAGATCCTTAATGTTGTGCTTGCACACATGGAAAAACATGGAATTGCAGCTTACGATGAGGCGACAGGCAAGGGTCTTATAAGGCATGTTCTCATAAGGAAGGGCTTTACAAGTGGACAGATTATGGTGTGCCTTGTTATTAACTATAGAGGAAAAGCTGTTGGAAATAGCAATGAATTTATAGCGGCTCAGAATGAGCTTGTTAAGAAACTCCAGAATATTAACGGCATGACCAGCATTTCTGTCAGCATAAACACTGATAAGACCAACGTTATTATGGGAACAGAGATCCATACTATCTGGGGAAAAGATACAATTGCAGACACTTTGTGTGGACTAGAATTTGAAATTTCACCTCTTTCTTTTTACCAGGTTAATCCCAAACAGGCTCAAAGGCTTTACGAGCAGGCAATTTCCTATGCCGGATTAACAGGGAATGAGACGGTATGGGATCTTTACTGCGGAATTGGAACTATATCTCTGGCTATGGCAAAGACTGCAGGAAAAGTCTATGGCGTTGAGATTATTCCTGATGCAATTGAAGATGCCAAGCGAAATGCTAAGAGAAACGGCCTTGATAATGCTGAATTTTTCTGCGGAAAGGCAGAGGAAGTGCTTCCGGAGTTCTATGAGAGGCTAAGTAAGGAAGCCAAGAACGAAGAAGCAATCGCGGAATCAGGTATGAGTGACGAAAAAGAAGATAATGCAAAAGCGCTCCATCCTGATGTGATAGTCGTAGATCCGCCTCGCAAGGGCTGTGATGAGAAATGTCTTGAAACAATGCTCAAGATGAGTCCTGACCGTATTGTATATGTCAGCTGTGACTCAGCAACTCTTGCCAGAGACCTGCGCATTCTTGCTGATGGCGGCTACGCGCTCAATAAGATCCGTGCCTGCGATATGTTTAGCTGGTCAGGCCATGTTGAAACTGTCGTTGCACTGAATAGGAACCACTTGGGGACGGGGTTAGTGGGCCATTAAAGCCATCGAGGAAACAATGAGGCATCTGTGGTTAAGACTTATTGAGTTTGGCAAAAAGTATAATCCAGATGCTATATGTGAAGTTAAAGTAAAATGAGCTTTTCTGCACTCAACCAGCGGTAGAGTGGACAAAAATCAACTGCCGGTTCGTGTGAATTAACATGAATTCCGGCTATGCTTGAGTCATGAAAGGAGGTGCCCGATATGGATCAAATCAAAATTGGAAAATTCATAGCATCCTGCAGGAAGGAGCAGGGCATGACTCAGGCAGTCCTTGCCGAGAAGCTCGGAATCAGTGATCGGGCGATATCAAAATGGGAGACCGGAAAGGCTATGCCGGATTCCGGGATTATGCTGGAGCTGTGTGAACTTCTGAAAATTAAGGTCAACGAACTCCTGTCGGGCGAAAGAATTATGGCAGAAGCATATGACAAACGGGCAGAAGAAAACCTGCTGGCAATGAGGCGAGAGGTTGAGGAAAAGAACAGACAGATGCTTAAGACGGAATACTGGATCGCGTTTCCTGCCGTCATTTCCGGACTGGTCATGGTGTTTGTGGCTTCATTTATAGAGATGCCAGTCTGGCCGCGAATTGCACTTATCGTGTTTGCTCTCATAATGATTTTTACGGTCGCTTTTATCGCCGTGGGCATTGAGCAAAAGGCTGGATACTATGAATGCCAGAATTGCCACCACAGATATGTTCCTACATACTGGCAGACAAATCTTGCTATGCACATGGGACGGACAAGGTATATGAAATGCCCGGAGTGTGGAAAAAGAAGCTGGCAGAGAAAAGTTCTTACAAAAGAAGAGTAAGCAGACCAAGGCTCCTCGCTACTGATTAGGTTCAGTGGCAAGGAGCCTTTTTATGCTTCGATTTCGATTTTGATCCCGGACTTGAATTCCACGGTGAAGTGGTTGACGAAGACAGTGATCTTCTCGATAATTCCAAAAAGTCAGGAATACTTCATGACTCAAGGCTGTTAAATAAAAAGAGTGCTGCATAGGTGCCAAGTGTAAATTGACACTACAATCACACAATATTATAATTGTGCCATAAGAATATTGGCACAAAGGAGGATATTATGGCTATGGCGCTTGAAGATGCTTTGAAAAGAATATCGGAACTTGAAGAAGAGAATAAAAAACTTAGGGAAGAACTTGAATTCTATAAAAGTAAAAAGTTTGCCGGTAGACAGAAGCATGATGAGCATTGGATGAAGTCATATAACGACTTTGTGGCGCTATATGAGGACGGTCTTACAATTATGGAGATTGTAGATAGGGGAGATATCAGCCGTCGTACAGCTTATAGATATAAAGCCTATTATGACGGGCTAAAGAAAAATGATCGAAATAGCAACAAATGGGGTGTTTGAGGAAAATAGGAAGAAAAAACATGGACGTGATGCAAAAAACGGATGGTACAGATATGATACAAGATTCGGGCTGCCTGTTTACGGTGATGATGGGGAAAACAGTGGATACAACATATTCCACGCAAGACTCTTAATCAGGCATGCGGGAAGCGGAAAGAAATATTTATATGATGTTATGGAAATAAAAAAAGAAACGAGCAAGTCCTGTCAGGCTGATGCCCTACCCGATGATAAACCCATTTCTTGATTTTTATCTTAAAGAGGTTTGTAATAATTGTCAACAGAAATTTGGAGGGTTACTTATTTATGAAGGCAGAAGAATAAATGCTATATCTATACAAGAGTTTCCACTGCTATGCAGGTTGATGGATATAGTCTGGTTGAACTAAGTCGCTGCGCCACAGCCTTGGCAGGCCGTCGCGCAGCGACTTAGTTCTCTTGGATTATAATTAGATTAGTATTTACGCGTGCTTATAGCATTGTATATAATATCTTTGTTGTGACAATCTGGATAAACAGATGTCGCATGGGAGGTAATCATGAGAATGCGAGATAACTACTCGGTGCAGTTTTAATGCTGACAGCAGGTTGTACCGAGGTTAATAAAATTTATTTGCTGTCACATACTGCACCGAACAAATAATGAAGAACAGATTTTTATTTGAAAAGGAGCAGATATGAATACAGATAGAATAAGTGAATTAAGAAAAGAGTGGGAAGCAGAGGAGAAGGTTGCACACATACATGGGTGGGATTTTTCTCATATTCATGATAGATATGAAGAAGAGGATGACCTCCCATGGGACTACAAAAAGATAATCGAAGAGTTTCTTCTTCCTGATATGAAACTGTTGGATTTTGATACAGGTGGTGGCGAGTTTTTATTATCTTTGAAGCACCCATACAAGAATACTGCAGCTACTGAAGGATATGCCCCTAATGTTGAATTGTGTAAGGAGGTTCTCTTACCATTTGGGATTGATTTCAGATCTTGCGATGATGAGTCAAATATCCCTTTTGCTGACAGCTCTTTTGACATAATGATAAACAGGCATGGAAGCTTTGATCCTGTGGAAGCACATAGACTTCTCAAGCCGGAAGGGCTTTTTATTACACAGCAGGTAGGAGGCAAGAACGACAGAGATCTTGTTGAGATGGTTCTACCGGATGTACCTGCACCTTTCCCGGAACTTGAATTATCAATTCAGAGAAAGAAGTTTGAAGAAGCAGGCTTTGAGATAATAAGAGCTGAAGAAGTATTTAAACCAATCAGGTTCTACGATGTTGGGGCATTTGTATGGTTCGCGCATATTATCGAATGGGAATTTCCGGGTTTCTCTGTTGAAAAATGCTTTGACAAATTACTTGAAATGCAGGAAGTAATTGACAAGAATGGTTTTGTAGAAGGTACTATTCACAGATACCTTATAGTGGCAAAGAAGGCTCGTTAAAACCACTTGACTACGCGAAATATCTGATGTTAAACTCCGGATATAAGAACATTTGACGAGCAGGAAAGGCACCCTGCGCTCCCTAAGTGGAATCTGATATGATGGATACGCCGCCCATCCAAATGTTTTTATGTTTTCACAGCGGATAATGTCAAGATCCTGATTGATGCTGCTGCATAAGAAAGAATTCTTTGGGAACGGGTTTTTTACCGCGGATCATGTTACAGTGTGCGGTTTGCTCGTTCTTTTTCTTTGTTACTTTGGTTTGTACATTAGAACACATGTCGAGATGGTTTGTTCATTGTACAAACTTCATTTTTTTAGATGTAGAAAGAGATGAAAGAAAAGATGATTTTCTATTTGGTTCGGTACGGACAGACTAAGATGATATAGCAAAAGCAATCATAGGAGTGAAAAAATATTGGAATATAGAATAGCAACCTTGGATGATATTGATTTATTGACTGCTTCCCGTGTTAAAGTTTTAAGAGCGGCAAATAAGTTAGATGATTCTGTTGATATGACAGAGGTAGAAAAAGAATCTTACAATTATTATAAAAAGGCATTGGCTGATGGTAGGCATTGTGCGATTTTGGTAATGGATGATGGTAGATTTATAGGGGCTGGCGGTGTTAGCTTTTATAATGTTATGCCGACCTATCATAATCCCAGTGGCAAGAAAGCTTACATCATGAATATGTATACAGATCCGAGCTATAGACGACAAGGGATTGCGTATAAAACCTTAGATATGCTTGTTAATGTTTCAAAAGAACGTGGAATATATCAAATATCATTGGAAGCGACAGATATGGGGCGGCCTTTATACGAAAAATATGGCTTTGTTAAAATGGAATCTGAAATGGAACTAATATAGGAGTCTGCGTTGGAAATCAAATATACAGATAAACATGATTTTAATAAAAATGAGTTAGAAGACTTATTTCTGTCAGTTGACTGGTCATCAGGTCATTATCCGGAAAAACTATGCATTGCAATGAAAAATTTCAACACAGTTTTTTCTGCCTACGATGGGGACAAATTAGTCGGAATGGTTTGCGCCATGGATGATGGAATAATGAATGCATATGTCCATTATTTATTAGTTAATCCCGAATATCATAATCAAATGATTGGAAGAACACTAATCAATAAGATTAAAGATAAGTATCAGGATTATCTTAGAATAGCTGTAATTGCCTATGACAAGGAAATGCATTTTTACCAGAACTGTGGTTTTGAAAAGAGCAATGATGCATCGCCAATGTTTATAACATCTTTATGGACTTAATGAATATCTGTAAGAGAGATATGTTGTTGTAAAAAAATGAAAATCTTGCTGATTATTCTATGATGCGAGGATTTTGGGTTGACATGACGGCGTTACATGATTATACTCATAAAAAAATTGAAGAAAGCAGAAAAGATATGAAATATACATTCCTCAATAATTTTAATACACCAAATACTAATCCCGTGAATCCAAATCAGGGGACTTTTGGCGTTGTAGATGATGAGGAACGACAATATATTTAGTGATATTGTTAAAATTTATTATAAAGAGTGAAGCCTCATCAGACAATAGTAGTTTGATGAGGCTTTCTTTATATAAAAAAATAAATGGAGGATTTGTTATGGAACTAGTAAGAGTACAGGATTCTGATTATCGAAAAACATATGAACTTTATATGTCCTTTCCTGAAAATGAAAACGGGTACATGAATAATGTATATGGTTATAGCTATGAACAATTTCTTGAGTGGATTGAAAAAAAGAGAAATTGGTCAATGGGGAAAAATCTTCCTGAAGGATTTGTTCCTGATACCACATATGTGCTCGTTGACGAAGATGTTTATGTCGGTGTTTTTAATTTAAGGCATTGTCTGAATGATTTTTTGAGAGAAGGACCTGGTCATATTGGATATTGTATTTCAAAAAAATATCGTGGAAAGGGATATGCAACAAAAGGACTTGAGCTTACCCTTACGAAGGCAAGACAGATGTGCATTCATGAAGTGTATATGTCTGTTAATAAAGATAATCCTGCAAGCCTCCGTGTGCAGATAAAAAATGGAGCATATATTCATCATGAAAATGCAACAGAGTATTTTACACGGATAAATGAGATTGAGGAAGGCTCTTCAAGGGAAGAAAACCAATGAGCAAAACATTATGGATAATTATGGAGAAAGAGAGATTACGATGATTGAAGAAATAAGAACAAGGCTTTTTGAATTGCAGGATATAAAGTATAGGGATTTCCAGAGCGGACTCATACCAACTGCGGAAAAAGAGATGTTTATAGGGGTAAGGACACCTGATCTTAGGAAGTATGCCAAAGAACTGGCAAAGACGGAGGGAATTGATGAGTTTTTGAATGACCTTCCACACAAGTATTTCGATGAGAATCAGCTCCATGCGTTTATCATCTCTGAGATAAAAGATTATGCTGAATGTGTAAAACGGGTGGACAGGTTCCTTCCATTTGTGGATAACTGGGCTACGTGCGACCAGATGTCACCAAAGGTTTTCAAGAAGCATAAAGAGGATTTGCTAAAAGAAATACCAAAGTGGCTTAAGTCAGATAAAACCTACACAATCAGGTTTGCTATCGGTATGCTGATGCAGCATTTTCTGGACGAGGACTTTGATGAAAAATACCTTAAAGAAGTGTCAAAGATCAGATCAGATGAGTACTACATCAACATGATGATTGCCTGGTATTTTGCTACAGCTCTTGCCAAGCAGTATGAGTCAGCAATTTTGTATATCCAAGATCACAGGCTTGATGTATGGACCCATAACAAGACAATTCAGAAGGCAATTGAGAGCTATAGGATTACGGATGAAGCAAAAGAGTATTTGCGCGGTCTGAAAATAAAGACACAAAAGTAAAAATATACTTGCATTTGCGGAAAATACTGTCTGTTGTCACTTTTTTAGTTCAATTCTCTAAAGTGTTATAGTATAATCGTGGGGATGCTAGAAAACAAAACTATAACAGGGAGAATGGTATGGAAAAGTTTAAAGAGTTTTTGAAGAGGAAAGATATTGAGATTTCTTTAAAGCGATACGGGATTGATGCACTTGGAGCCATGGCTCAGGGATTATTCTGTTCACTTCTTATCGGAACTATCATCAACACAATCGGGACTCAGTTCCATGTTCCTTTTTTGATGAAAACAGTGGCAACGATTGCCGGTACAGAATATACAGTTGGCGGTTTGGCTACAGCGATGAGCGGACCTGCAATGGCAGCAGCTATAGGATATGCTCTTAAGTGCCCACCACTGGTTCTTTTTTCAATGATAACAGTTGGCTTTGCTGCGAACGCTTTGGGCGGAGCAGGCGGCCCTTTGGCAGTTTTATTTGTTGCAATACTTGCAGCTGAATTTGGTAAAGCAGTTTCCAAGGAGACAAAGATTGATATTCTGGTTACACCTCTTGTAACTATAGGCATTGGAGTATTTTTCTCATGGCTCATTGCACCGCCTATTGGCAGGGCAGCTATGTGGATAGGAAACCTCATTATGTGGGCAACTGAGCTACAGCCATTTCTCATGGGAATATTGGTTTCTGTTCTTGTTGGTGTGGCGCTCACACTTCCTATTTCATCAGCAGCTATCTGTGCGGCCTTTGGACTTACAGGGCTTGCAGGTGGAGCGGCAGTAGCGGGGTGCTGTGCTCAGATGATCGGCTTTGCAGTTATTTCTTTTAAAGAAAATAAGTGGGGCGGTCTTGTCTCACAGGGAATCGGAACATCAATGCTTCAGATGGGAAACATCATTAAAAATCCAAGAATCTGGATTGCTCCAACACTTGCATCAGCCATAACAGGCCCTATTGCTACATGTCTTTTCAGATTGCAGATGAATGGAGCTCCGGTTTCATCAGGAATGGGAACCTGCGGAATGGTAGGACCTATCGGAGTTTATACAGGATGGGTTGGCGATGTTGCAAACGGCACCAAGGCATCTATCACAGGATTTGACTGGTTTGGACTTTTAATGATTTCCATAGTGCTTCCGGCTGTTTTTTCACTTATAATAAATGCAGGTGTTAAAAAACTTGGCTGGGTAAAAGACGGAGATATGAAACTTTAATGTTTAGAGATAATATAATTTATGCAGTTATAGGGGCAGCGGTGGTTTTACTTGCTGTCCTTATACTTTATCTAATTAAAAGACATAAAATGCGCCCGCTTCCTATGGATGAAATGGAGGGGCATGACTTCGAGTATTATTGCGCGGATCTGTTAAAAAACAATGGCTTTCTCGAAGTTGAAGTGACCAAGGGCAGCGGCGACTTTGGCGCTGATATCCTTGCTGAAAAAGATGGCGTGACATATGCTTTTCAGTGTAAATGTTACGATAAGCCAATTGGAGTCAAGGCTATCCAGGAGATATACGCGGGGCGCGACTACTATGGCAGGATGGTTGGTGTTGTCATGACCAATCAGTACTTCACACAGCCTGCTGTGGAGCTGGCTACAAAGCTCAACATCATGCTTTGGGACAGGGGCTATGTGGATAACATGGAAAAGAAATGAGAAAAACAGGAGCAAAAAGTGATAATAGAAATTAAAGATGATTTTGATCTTGGGAAAATAGCTGACAGCGGTCAGTGCTTCAGGTTTAACAGGTGCGGAGAAGGGTCGCAGGAGCATTACAGCGTTGCAGCATTAGACAAACATGTGCTGGTTAAAAAACTTGACGAAAACAGGTACGAATTTAGCTGTGACCAAAAAGAATATGATTCTTTTTGGAAAAACTATTTTGATATGGACATCAGCTATAGCGATATTCGTGCAAGGATTGATAAAACCAAAGATGAATATCTTTATAATGCTTCTGAATATGGCAAAGGAATAAGGATTCTCAGGCAGGATCCGTGGGAAATGCTTATTTCTTTTATCATATCTCAGAGAAAGAATATTCCAGCTATCAAAGCTTCAATTGAAAAACTCTGCGCTCTTGCGGGGAATGTAATTGATGAGGGAGAAGAGTTTGGAAAAATATATTCTTTTCCCACTCCTGAAAAAATAGCAGCTTTATCAATGGAGCAGCTATCATCCTGTAGCCTTGGATATAGAGATAAGTATGTTCATCAGGCGGCACTTGATGTGGCAAGCGGCGCTGTGGATCTTGATAGATGGGGGAAACTTTCTGATGAAGAGTTGATGGAGAATCTCCTTAAATTATTTGGTGTTGGGGTTAAGGTTGCAAATTGTGAGATTCTTTTTGGCTATCACAGGCTTGATGCGTTTCCTATTGATGTTTGGATAAAAAAAGTTCTTGATGCACATTATCAAAAAGGCTTTTCTTTTGAAAGCTATGCTCCTTTTAATGGGGTTATGCAGCAGTATCTATTTTTCTATTCAAGAACAGGAGGGTAATTTCTATGGGGAAAAATGAAGAAAAAAGTGTGATCCAAAGGGCCAGTGGCCTTAGGACCGCAGAATATGTCTGCTATGCATTGGGGGATGCGGGTGGATGCCTGGTGTTTGGGCTGGTGACTTCAATCCTTCAGACCTACTATACGGATGTACTTATCTTAAGTCCGTTCTTTATCATGATCATGTTTGTGTTGACAAGAGTCTGGGACGCGGTGAATGACCCAATTATGGGGCGCATCTGTGATACAGCAAAGGTCTCAAAGCATGGTCGATATCGTGTGTGGTTTCTTCGCGTGGCAATACCGCTTGCTATAGCATCTATTCTGTTGTTTTGTAAATTCCCGGGTTTTGGTACGCCGGGAGACAATCTGCCTGCCTACATTTATGCGACAGTGACCTATGTTGCATGGGGAATGATCTATACCATGCTTCAGATTCCTTACGGCTCCCTTGCAAGTGTTATCACTTTGGATGACAAAGAAAGGTCCAAACTGTCAGTATTTCGTGCTGTTGGTGCGGCTCTTGGTTCTATGCCTGTCATGGTGCTTTCAATGCTTTGCTTTAGCACTGATAAAACAACAGGTCAATCCATTGTAAAATATGATGTTCTTTTAACCGGCGTTATTCTCATGGCTCTTTTATCTATGATAGCGCTTCTATTTGCATTCCTTGGTACAAAAGAGAGAGTGAAGGCGGAGCCAAAGCATCATGAAAAGGGCACAGCAGGCAAAGCTTTAAAGCTTATCTTTGGAAACAAGTCCATGTTATCTATTTCAGTGGTAGCTATGCTTCTTTTGGCAGGGCAGATGTTTACTCAAAGCTACTATGTGTATCTTATCCGCTACTATTTTGGAAAGGGCGGTATTTTTGTATCACTTCCGACTATCCTTACCTATATTCCAATGGCAATACTGATGACATTTACTCCAAAGCTTGCCAGAAAGTATGGCAAAAAAGAGATTACTTCCGTAGGTATGATCATTGCGGCAGCAGCGAACTTTTTAATGTTTTTCTTGAAATTCCTGGATCCGGCAGCGGCACTTATGCCTTTCATGTTTTTGTGCTTTGTCTCCGGATTTGGTTTAAACCTATTTGTCCTGCAGTTGTGGGCTATGGCGGGGGATGCCATAGACGAGATCGAAGTTACAACCGGAAGTAAGGATAACGGAACAGCTTATGCGTTCCTTAATTTCTTCCGTAAATTGGGGCAGGTAATCTCAGCTATTGCGGTAAATGCAGCTCTTTTGGCAATGGGATATTATGACACTGCAAGTACGCTGGAATTCAAATTTACCGGGGCACAGCTGTCTTTGATGTATGTACTGGCAACCCTGATCCCTGCTGTAATGTTTGCCCTGATGGCGCTATTCCTGATCGTCTGGTATCCGCTTTCAAAGGAGAAAGTGACAGAACTTCAGGCAAAAAAGGAAGCATACTTTGGAGATGAAAATCTATGAGTGATATTAAGTTTATTGAAAAAGAAACAGGCCTTGGCAGGATCAGAGGCCTTGAGAGAGAAGACGACCTGGCCTTTCTTGGGATTCGCTATGCAAAGGCAGAGCGTTTTTCCTATGCTGTTCCCGTAGAAAAATGGGAGGGGACATATGATGCCACGCACTTCGGCGATGCCTGTACTCAGTACCGGACCTACTTTCCCCATCTTGATGTGCCAGAGCGACTTTTTTATCATCGGGAATTCAGAGAGGGACTAAGTTTTACCTATAGTGAGGATTGCCTGAACCTCAACATCTATGCGCCAAAAGATGCTAAAAACGCACCGGTTCTTGTATTTATCCACGGCGGAGGCTTTAATTCCATGGCTAATTCTGAAGGCTATCTTGACGGTGCCGGTTATGCGAAACGTGGAATCATACTTGTGTGCATTAACTACAGGGTGGGAGCCTTTGGATATCTGACTCATGAGGAAATACAGGAAAAGAATGGCCGCGACGGAAACTTTGGACTGGACGATATTTTAGTTGCCATTAAATGGGTAAAAAGACATATAGCTTCCTTTGGCGGCGATGCTGAAAATATCACAGCTATGGGACAAAGCGCTGGAGCGATTTCTCTGCAATACCTCTGTCTTTCTCAAAAAGCAGAAGGTCTCTTTAAGCGTGCTATCATGCTCTCTGGTGGAGGCCTTTTTCCTAAGAAAGCTAGGCCAAAGCCTGCTACTGAAACCAGAGAATACTGGAAAGAAGTAATGAAAATAGCCGGGGTAAAGACTTTAGAAGAATTCCGGCACTTGGATGAAAAAGAAGTGATGGCAGCTGTTGAAGTTATCAAAACTGAGCGAAATGACAATCTGGTGAACACACAGCCGGTTGTGGATGGTTATCTTCTGGAAAAAGATACGGCGCAGCTGGTGAAGCATCCTTTGCGCATTGACTATATGGCAGGTACCACATCCAACGATATGTTCAATGTGGTCCTTTACCACATGGCTTGGAAATTTATAAAGAGCAATAGAGGATATCGCTATTTCTTTGATATTGATGCGCCGGGAGATGATAACGGTGCCTTTCATTCTTCGGATCTGAGGTATTTCTTTGGAACTCTTGATAAGAGCTTTCGGCCTTATGGCGAGAAGGATAAGGCTGCGTCAGAACTGATTATGGATTACGTGGCAGCTTTTGTAAGAACCGGAAATCCAAACGGAGAGGGGAGACCATTATGGAAAAAAGGTGGAAAGCCTCTATACATCTCCAAGGGTGGCTTTCGAATGAAGAGAGCAAATCCTGTTTTGCTGATTCGAAATACCTTTAGGGGAGATCCCAAATAAATACGAGTACTTTTGAATATAGTATTAAACGTCTGATTGCCTTATGGTGGTCAGGCGTTTTTTAGTAGGGGTCTCTGAAAGCGCTAACAATGCAATTTTACATATTGTTAGATGCAAAAAAAATATTGTCTATCGCTAATCATAAAAAATGCACAGTTTTTGCCCTATAAATTTGTTGATTAATTAGTGCAATATCACAACGAAAACCGGTTTTAAGATATTGTTTTCGTCATTATTTCTATGTTATGATGGGAACACGAATTATAAAAATGTAAGCGTTTACATTATTAAGAAAGTATAAACTTGCATTTTTATAGGGGCGTTAATGAATTGTGTTTTGTGGGAGACACATAAATTGGGAGGAGAACAATGGTAAGAAAGGGACTATGCAAAAAGGCATGGACAAAGGTTGGGGCTGTACTTATGTCTGCTACGATCGTGATGGCAAATGTCACCCTGGCGATGCCGCAGACTGTTGTCTATGCAGAAACAACTGACAACTCATCAGAATCTACAAGTGAGATTTCCGAAGAGGGTAGCACTGATGGGAGTTCTGATGCATCATCAGAAGTATCAAGTGTTGATGAGGAAAAAGAAGAAACATTAACAGTTAAAACAGAGGAAGCAGCTACAACTTTGGCTGGAACTGAAGTGGCAACTTCTTTGACTGCAGCAACAGCAGGAGCGACCTTGCTAGGAGCAGCTGCTGGTGGAAGTGCATCTTCAGGAGCAGCATCTGCAAGCTCTTCAGCTGCAAGTGAAGCATCATCAGAAGGAACTGCAGCAACAAGTGCATCTTCAGTTGAAGGTTCTGCGGCAAGTAGTGCTTCTTCGGTGGAAGCAGCAAGCAGTGCAGCTACAGAAGAGATTGAAGAAGAATCAGAAGATAGAAACTTTGATGACTCCAAGACAGATGTATGGGATTTTGGAGCAGAAGATTTAGGAGATGCTTACAATAACAGATTAACAGTAGATACTATCAACTCTTTTTACAGTGTTGATGCAGGTTCTACAGGAGTGAATATTGCATCATTCTCAGTTGATGATGGGGACTTCTTGTTCGATGATGGTGGATATAGTGGTACACACAGATTAAGAACCACTAACACCAAGCTAACTCGTTACGACTCAAAGTCATTAAAAGACTCTGCTGGCAATGTTTACAGTGGATATCTTTATTCAAATAAAGGATCTACAGAGGATGTTTATATAGCAGTAGAATGCCAGGCTGATGATATCATCACAGCATATGTAGCAAGCAATGGAAAAGATTCAGAGGTTGTGTTTGAAAATGTCTCTGATAAAGATGATTCAACCAGTTATACACATACTGCTGGTTCAAGCACAGTATCGAAGTTTGTATACTACCCTGCAAGCAAAGCTCAATACAAATTGTATTCTGCTACCGAGAAGCTTGTAGTAGCAAGAATTCTTCGTGAACATGCCAAATATGCTCAGCTTACAGGTACAGTAGTTGGTTATGAAGGAACGGAGCCTTTTACCATAGTATTTACTAATAGGCAAAATGGCAACGAGGTCAGAGCTGAGGTCAGTGAAGGTTCATTTACGGCAGAGCTTGCAGAAGGTTTTGATTATGATATGTCCTTAGTGGGAGCTGATAGCTATGTAATTAAATCGGATAAGTCTGTAAATATAAGTGAGGATACTTCTATTGAGGTAGATGTTACAGGCGTAAATCTTGTATCGTATAATGGCAAAATTACAGGTATAGATACACAAGATGCAGAAGAATTTGTGAACGCGGCAGAATTTACATTTACCCCCGATGATGAGGAGTCAGTATTTGTCCCATCAATTACACTTAAAGCAGAGGAAGGTGCTATTGCTTATGAAGTAAAGCTTCAGGATGCAGTTACCTATAAAGTTAGCGTTGAGGACAAAGAAGATACTTCAACGGAAAGCTATGCAAAGGTTGAAGATTATAATCTTTTAACTACTGAAATAGCTGTAAATGGCGGTAAAACTGATTATGCAATCGAATTTGAACCAAAGCCGGTTTACAACATTACAATTGTTCCGGGTGGAGCAACTCTTGATGATCTGGCAGAAGCAACATTTACCTTTACAAGACTTGATACAGAAAATGATTATGTGGCTGACGGATATGTCTATGAGTTTACAGGAACTGACAATATTGCACTAAGGGATGGCCAGTATGTAGTAGAGGTAACAAATTCAGGTGAATTTGTGCAGCAGCTCACAAGCAATCTCATCGTAAATGGCGCTGATGTGTCAAAAGAAATTATGTTTTCTTCAGATATAACAGAATGGGATTTTAGTGCCGAGTCATTTGTGGCTAAATTTACAAATGCAACATCCGGAACCTATAACGGATTATCATGGACAAATGGAAGATCACATAACGGAGTATATTTATACTCCGGAGCAGGAACAATATCTGTTCCGGTAAAAGGTGCGTGCCAGATACAGGTAACTGCCAATTATCAGTATTCATATTACTTTGAAAATGAGTCAGAGGAATCCGTTAATGTGAAAACAGATTCCACAAGTCAGAATGATATTTTTACCTACAACTACAATGGTGAAAAGGGAACTTTTGACATAACTGTTCTGGGTTCATCATACATTACCAAAATTGCAACGGTATATCAGACAGAATACAAGTCAGAAATATTAGTTGGAGCATCAGAAGCGGCAGATTATGATTCCATTGGAGAAGCTCTTGAAGCAATCCGTCTCATGGAAAGAGAAGATAATGAAAGAGTCACAGTAAGCATTGAACCGGGTAACTATGAGGAAATGCTTGTAATTGATGTTCCTAACGTAACACTTAAAAACGCAAGTTCTAATCCTACAAACACACTTACAAATTCAGGTGTAGATATTGATGACAATGCAGTTCGTATTACATGGTATTACGGACATGGCTACACATACTACAGTATGGGAAGTGATTACAAGTACGATAGCGACGTTCTTGCTACTAACAAAGCAAATGGCTATGCATCAGTTGTTAATCCTGGTTCAGGAACAGCGACATACTGGAACGCAACTGTTGTAGTAAGTGCTTCCGGATTTGAAGCAAAAGATATTATTTTTGAAAATTCTTTTAACCAGTATATGTCAGCAAAGGCAGCAGAGGATGTGATCGTTCCTCAGAGTGGTGCAAAAGAGGGAACTACAGCCCGTTCAGGTATGGAAGCTGGCGATACAACGCTGCAGAATAAGAGCTATGTAGAAAGAGCTGCAGCTCTTGCTCTTACATCATCTGCTACAGAAAGTTATTTTGATGGTTGCCGCATAATTGGTCGTCAGGATACTCTCTACGGCGGAGAAGGTGCTACAGCAGCGTTCTATGATTGTGCAGTATATGGCGGAACAGACTACATCTTTGGCGGAATGACAGCAGTATTCGCAAAGTGCGACCTTGTTCTTAACACAAGTGAAGATAAAAACGATGTTGCTTATATTACAGCAGCTCAGCAGAAGTCTTCAGGTACACGCGGATATCTTATGTACAACTGCAGAGTTACAAGTGCAACGCCTGGAGTTGATACAGCATCAAGCTATACATCAAAGCCTGGACAGTTCGGCAGACCTTGGCAGGCTAATACTTCAGAGGTAGTTTTCTTTGACACTGTAGTAGAGGCTACAAATTGGAGTCTTGATTCAAGTAGCAAGTATGTTTATGACGCAGACTCAAAAGTATCACTTATTCAGCCGGAAGGTTGGAATACAACTCTTGGAGGCGAATCCTCAAGATGCGTTGAATATGGCACATATGAAGTATCGGGAGAAGATAACAGTGCATCTCGTGTAACTTGGGCACAGCAGCCTGAAACAGCTGTTTGCTCAGATGGCACAGCAATATCAGTAGCAGCATTTTTGGGCGAATGGGATCCGTTTGAGGAAAATGGTAATGACATGACCATTACTTTCCCTGATGGAACAACAGCCGAGGAACCCGTTGCTAGCGGAACTCAGGGTTCAGCAGAGGAAGATAGTGAAAAAGTATATAGCTTAAACGCAGCTGATATAGCTACTTTTGACAAAGGTGCAAAAGCAGATGGTGATACTGAAAAAGCTGGTACAGATGACTTCTTTACAATTAGTTATAGTTCAAGCTCAAAAGTAGAAGAAAAAACAAAAACGTTCGGTGATGATTTTACAGCAACTAAAAGAATAAATTTTGGCGGTGGCGCGAAAACAAACGTAAATTCGGTGAAATTTGCGACCTCCATTGATAATGCTGAGCTTAAAGTGTGGTGGGGTGCAGGTGCTGATGACAGGCAGATGGCTGTTTTGGATTCAGAAGGAAAAACAGAGTATACATCTAGTGAGGCATCTAAAAAGGACTCTTTATACATCACAAGTTTTACACTTGAAAAAGCAGGAACACATTATCTGGGAGGTGCAGGAAATAATAATTACATATACAAAGTTGAAGTAACAGAGGGTGCAAAAGAAGTAACCAGAGCCGACTGGAGCAGTGTGAGTGCTCCTGTTATCGAAAGTGTTGCACTTAACGAAAGCAATGCAAATAAGATTGACGTCAAAGTAAATGCACTTATCGGGACAGATGGCGGTGACGCCCTTACAGTAACAATGTATGATGAGAGCGGAGCTGAAAAAGAAACACTTAAGTCCTCAGCAGAAAAAGAGTCCTTCGATTTTTCTTTTACCCCTGATATTAGTGGTAAATACTATTTCGTAGCATCTCTCTCAAGAGATGACGACACGGAAACAGAGGCAAAGACAAGCGCTAAGTCCGAACAGTTTGACTTTACACTTCCTCTTACAGCTCCACAGTTTAAAAATGCGGTAAATAAGGGGAATGGAACTGTAACAGTAAAATTCTACTCTGTAAAAGAGGCTACTGAGTATACTCTTTTAGCCATTGATACAGAAAATGAATCATCATCAGAAATAAAGACAACATACACTCCTGAAGAGGTGGTAACAAATACTTCAACAGAGTACAACTATACCTTCAAGGGGCTTACAGTTGGCCATGAGTACAAGCTTGTATTATCAGCAAAAAGAGGCGAAGAGACTTCAGCTGAAAGCACAATGAGTATTGAAGTTACTGAAGATGGTGAGCAGGAGTGGACTTTTGCTGCCTTCGGATCAGGAGTTAATACTTCCTACAACAAAGCAACAGTTCATGATGATGGATCAATCACTGTAGCATCAACGAACGGTAAGGGTAAGCTTGTTCCTGCTTCTACAGACGGTCTTGCATTCTACTATGCGACAATACCTGCAAGTAAGAACTTTACTCTTTCAGCAACGGTAACAATAGATTCCTGGACACTTTCAAATGGTCAGGAAGGCTTTGGACTTATGGCAGCAGACGCCGTTGGAGTAAATGGAGATTCTTCAGTATTCTGGAATAACTCCTACATGGCAAGTGCCACAAAGGTTGAATACTATTATGATACAGTTGCCGGAGAAGTGACAGATGACACAAGCGCCAGCAAGATTTCAATGAAACTTGGACTTGGATCGCAGCAGAAGATAGGCGTTACCCAGGATAATCTGGAGAGACTAAAAGCAAACGATTCAACCGCGGTAAATGGTGAATTCTCATCAACAATGAGAACACTTGAGACATCATGCGGCAGCAGCGGAGCAGGTACATACAATATTGTTGGCAATGCTTCGAAAGATGTAAGTGGAACAGTAGCAAATCCTATAACAGAATTTAAACTTAAGATTCAAAAGAACAACACGGGATACTTTGTAAGCTACACAGATGCTGAAGGAAACACAACGACAAACAAGTATTACGATACTAAGGCGCTTGAAAATATTGACAGTGACTATGTTTATGCCGGATTCTTTGCATCAAGAAATGCTACAGCAACCTTCAGCGATATTGAACTTACACTTGTAAATCCTGAAGATGATGAATTGGCAGAAGAAAGACCTATTACGTATGTAACACCAAGCTACAAGATCATTTCAGCTGCTTATTCCAATACAGCTGAATATACACTTCAGTACACAGGTAACGCGGACGGCGTACTGACAATTACAGATGCAAAAGGAAATATTCTTGTAAATGCCAAGACTGTGGAGGCAAACGCAGTTGAGAGTGTTGAAACAACACTTAATAAGGGCGATAACACCTTTGCTGTGAAATTTATCCCGGATGAATTTTTCCATCCTGAGGATGATGAGTATCAGCTCCTTTCATCATATGAAGCAAGCACATTTACGCATACTGTAAATTACAAGACTATCAGTGATGCAAAAGAGATATATGTATCCCCTGAGGGCACAAGCACAGGGGAAGGAACAGAGAATTCTCCAGTAGACATCTATACAGCGGTTAAATATGTACAGCCCGGACAGACAATAAGACTTGCCGGCGGCACATATTCACTTAAGAGTACTGTTACAGTTGCAAGGGGAATTGATGGAACTTCATCTAAGCCAATCAGAATGATTGCTGATTCTGATGATAGAGCAGTATTTGATTTTAACAGTGCATGCGCCGGTTTTGTATTTGCAGGAGACTACTGGTATGTGAGCGGAATTGACTGTACAAGATCAGGTAATTCCCAAAAGGGTATCCAGGTATCAGGAAGTCATATAACACTTGAAGATGTTCATGCATATGAAAATGGAAATACAGGTATCCAGGTAAGCAGATATCTTTCTACAGATGAATGGGATGACTGGCCAAGTGATGATCTTATCCTTAACTGCACATCCTACAGCAATGCAGATGCGGGATACGAAGATGCAGATGGCTTTGCGGCAAAGCTCACAGTTGCAGATGGAATAGTTTTTGATGGATGTATTTCCTATAACAACGCCGATGACGGTTGGGATCTTTTTGCCAAGGTAGAATCAGGTTGCATAGGGCAGGTTACAATCCAGAACTGTGTTGCGTTTGCAAATGGTTATGGCGTTGACGGAACAAATGAAGGTAACGGTAACGGATTTAAGATGGGCGGTTCAAGCATGTCAGGCCCACACAAGCTCATAAATTCTGTTGCATGGGGCAACAAAGCGAAAGGTATTGATTCTAACTCCGGTCCTGACATTCAGGTTTACAACAGCATGTCATTCAATAACGGCGGCAGCAATGTGGCTCTTTATACAAATGACACAGCTAATACTGATTTCTATGTAGATGGCGTGCTTTCATACAGAACAACCGGAACAAGCACAAACGAAACGCTCAAGCCAAAGGGAACACAGGACACATCAAAGATTTATGGTACCCTCAATTTCTTCTGGAACGATGGAGCATCTGCCAATAGTGATGGCCTTACGGTAGCAGACGACTGGTTTGTTTCACTTGAAGCACCTTACGCAAACGCTGCGGATCCTCTTGCGGTTGCAGAGAGTATCAGAAGCAGCAACGGTAAAATAGACCTTGGAGATTTCTTAAAGCTTACTGATAAAGGAATGGAGACACTTGCTAAAGCAGGTATTACATATTCCGACGTGATTGCTACATTAAATGGAAGCTACGAAGCTGCTTCATACAACTATGATTCATCAGAGGAAAATGATCCTTCCAGCGAAGCAAGCTCAGAAGCAAGCTCAGAAGCAGGCTCTTCAGCATCAAGTTCTGAGGCTGGTTCCTCAGCGTCAAGCGAGGAATCAGGTTCTGCTGGAACAACACAGGAGTCATCATCAAGCTCATCAGGTTCATCAAAAGAGGAGCAGACAACTGAGAGTGGCTCAACAGGAACTTCATCGGGTTCAACATCAGATTCTGATTCAGCAAGTGAGGGATCAGGAAGTACAGATGAAGAATCATCTTCTTCTGAATCTGATACAACAAGTACTTCTGAATCAGTTCCTGCCAAGAAGGTAGAACCTGTTCCTGTAGTAAAAGCAATTGAGAATGTAGTTAAAAAAGTTGCTGACAAGGTTAACAATTTTGTGAATCGTATCTTTGGAAATGACAATAGGGACGACGAGCAGGAGGTTGCCGGCGCTGAAAGAGAAGAAAACTCAGACACAGTGACAGATGGCAGTACACAAGAAGAACAGCAGACTGAAACGGCAGCAACTGCAGATAATTCAGGTGACAATGGTTCTCAGACCGCAGGTCAAAGTGCTGAAGAGAAGCCTTCAAATGAGCAGGCAACTCCTTCGGAAAAAACACCAATCCCTGTTGTGCCTGTAGCAGCAGGAGGAGCGACTGTAGTTGTTGTAGCGGCCGCAGCAGTTGCTGTAAAGACTGGGCTTATGGCTAAACTACTTGCTTTTCTTCACATCATAAAGTGATAAAAATAGAAAGCTCTTTTGACATGTGAACATTACTGATAAATAGCGGGAAGTTGTCCTCGAAAAGGGGGCAACTTCTTTTAAAATTAGCGAAATAAATATACACAAAAAGGCGAATACGTATATAATTATCTTGTGTTTACCAAAAACTAAAATATTAGTTATATAAGTAAAAGAATGGGGTAAAAGGAGAAAAGGTATGGGTGACGTAAAAAAGCTTATTGAAGAGGGGAAGACTTTTCTTGGAATCGAGTTCGGCTCTACAAGAATCAAAGCTGTTTTAACAGATGAAGACTATAATCCAATAGCATCCGGCTCACATGGCTGGGAGAACAGGCTGGACAACGGAATCTGGACATATACACTTGATGATATCTGGGGCGGCCTTCAGGATTGCTATAAGGGCCTTAAAGATGATGTTGAAAAGAAATATGGCATTAAGCTGGTGGGCGTGGGGGCTATGGGCTTTTCTGCCATGATGCATGGTTATATGGCATTTGATAAAGAGGGAAACCTTCTTGTGCCATTCAGAACATGGAGAAATACTATTACAGAAGAGGCTTCTGACAAACTTACAGAGGTTTTCGGATATCATATTCCACAGAGATGGAGCATTGCCCACCTCTATCAGGCTATTCTTAATAAGGAAGAGCACGTTTCAAAAGTTGATTTCTTTACAACTCTTGCCGGATATATTCATTGGCAGCTCACAGGAGAAAAAGTTCTTGGAGTTGGCGATGCTTCCGGAATGTTCCCTATTGATTCAAAAACATGCGATTACAACAAAAAGATGGTTGAGCAGTTCGATGAACTGGTTGCATCATATTCTTTTGACTGGAAACTTTCTGACATCCTTCCAAAGTCACTTCCTGCAGGTGAAAGAGCTGGTTTTCTTACAGAAGAAGGCGCCAAAAAGCTGGATCCATCAGGAGATTTGAAGGCTGGTATCCCGGTTTGTCCTCCTGAAGGAGATGCCGGAACAGGAATGGTAGCAACCAACTCAGTTGGAGTTAGAACAGGTAATATTTCTGCTGGAACTTCAGTGTTTTCAATGGTTGTTTTGGAGCATGACCTTTCAAAGGCATATCCTGAGCTTGACCTTGTTACAACACCATCAGGAGAGCAGGTTGCAATGGTTCACTGCAACAACTGCACATCTGATCTCAACGCATGGGTATCTCTGTTTAGAGAGTTTGCAGGAGCAATCGGAAAAGACATTGATGATGACACATTATATGGAACACTTTACCGCAAAGCTATGGAAGGTGACGCTGACTGCGGCGGACTTCTTGCTTACAACTACTTCTCAGGGGAGAGTATTACAGGATTTAATGAGGGAAGACCTCTGTTTGTGAGAAGACCTGATGATAAATTCAATCTTTCTAACTTTATGAGAACACATCTTTATACTGCACTTGGTGCTCTCAAGGCAGGAAATGACATCCTTATGAAAGAAGAAAATGTTAAGGCAGACTTCTTCTTTGGACAGGGAGGTTTCTTCAAGGTAAGAGGCGTTGGCGACAGAGTAATGGCAGCAGCGCTCAATACTCCTATTAAACTTATGGAGACAGCTGGAGAAGGCGGCCCTTGGGGACAGGCAATCCTTGCAGGATTCATGATGCAGAAAAAGGATGGTGAGACTCTTGAGAAATATCTTTCTGATAAGGTGTTTGCAAGCGGAAAGGTTGAGACCTGCGAACCAAATAAAGAAGATGTTGCAGGCTTTGACGATTTTATGAAGGATTACAACGCAGGTCTGGCTATAGAGAGAGCAGCAGTTGATTCATTAAAGTAATGTTATAAATTGATAAGCCTATCGCAATAATTACGAAGATTAATTAGCGGTCTGATAATAGAATAAACATTGGAGCGTAGAAAAATGTTAGAAGAATTAAAGAAAAAAGTTTATGAAGCAAACATATTGTTACCTAAGTATGGACTTGTAACTTTTACCTGGGGAAATGTTAGTGCGATTGACAGAGAGAGCGGTCTTTTTGTTATCAAGCCAAGTGGTGTTGACTATGATACCATGACTCCTGACGATATGGTTGTTATGGATCTTAATGGCAACAAGGTTGAGGGTAAATTAAACCCATCATCCGATACACCTACACATGTTGAGATCTACAAAGCATTTAAGGAAGTAGGCGGTGTTGTTCACACACATTCATCCTATGCTACAAGCTGGGCTCAGGCAGGAAGAAGTATTCCCTGCTATGGAACAACTCATGCGGATTACTTCTATGGGGAGATACCATGTGTAAGATGTCTTACAAAGGAAGAAATCGAATCTGCTTACGAAGAGAACACAGGACATCTTATTGTTAATGAGTTTGAGCGCATGGGAAAAGACCCTGTGGCTGTACCTGCAGTTCTTTGCAAAAACCACGGTGTATTTACCTGGGGCAAGGATGCGCATGAAGCAGTTCATAACGCAGTAGTTACAGAAGAGGTTGCAAAAATGGCCTATAGGTGCGAAACTATTAATCCGGAAGTTAAGCCAGCTCCACAAGAACTTCAGGATAAGCATTATTACCGTAAACACGGCGCCAATGCTTATTATGGACAAAAGTAATCACTTAGCGAGGGCAGAAAAATAGAAAGGAAAAATAATTATGACCAATCAGGAACTTCAAAAAACAGCTAATGAAGTCAGAAAAAGTATTATCACAGCACTTCATGCAGCTGGGGCAGGACATCCGGGCGGATCTCTGTCATCAACAGATATTTTCACTTATCTTTACTTCGAAGAAATGAATATCGATCCTAAGGACACAAAGAATGTTGACCGCGATCGTTTCGTTCTTTCAAAGGGACATTGTGCTCCTGGCCTTTACTCAGTAATGGCAGAGAGAGGATATTTCCCTAAGGAGGAGCTTACAACTCTTCGTAAACTTGGTTCAAGACTTCAGGGACATCCAAGCATGCAGTATCTTCCAGGTCTTGACATGAGCAGCGGATCTCTTGGACAGGGAATCTCAGCAGCTTGTGGTATGGCTCTTTCAGCTAAGCTTGATAACAAGTCATTCCGTGTATACACACTCCTTGGTGATGGAGAGCTTGAAGAGGGACAGGTTTGGGAAGCAGCTATGTTTGCCGGATTCAGAAAACTTGATAACCTCTGCGTAATCGTAGATAACAACGGATTACAGATTGATGGACCTATTGATAAGGTATGTTCTCCTTATCCTATCGATGAGAAGTTTAAAGCATTTAACTTCCATGTAATCAACATTGATGGTCATAATTTTGATGAAATAAGAAAAGCTTTTGAAGAAGCTAAGAATACAAAGGGACAGCCTACAGCTATCATTGCTCACACAGTTAAGGGCAAGGGCGTTTCATTTATGGAGAATCAGGTAGGTTGGCATGGCAAAGCTCCTAACGATGAAGAGTTTAAGCTTGCTATGGAAGAATTAGAAAGGACAGGTGCAGCACTATGAGCGATGTAAAGAAAATAGCAACAAGAGAGAGTTATGGTAATGCTCTTGCAGAACTCGGTGATGAGTATCCTAACCTTGTAGTTTTAGATGCTGACCTTGCAGCTTCTACAAAGACAGCAGTTTTCCAGAAGAAATTCCCTGAAAGACACATTGATTGTGGTATTGCAGAATGCAACATGATGGGTATCGCAGCTGGACTTGCAACAACAGGAAAGATTCCTTTCGTTAGTTCTTTTGCAATGTTCGCAGCAGGACGTGCATTTGAGCAGGTTCGTAACTCAGTAGGATATCCTCATCTTAACGTAAAGATTGGTGGAACACATGCCGGAATCACAGTTGGTGAGGACGGAGCCAGCCATCAGTGTAACGAAGATTTCGCTCTTATGAGTGTAATCCCTGGAATGGTTGTTATGTGCCCTGCTGATGACATTGAAGCAAAGGCTTGCGTACGTGCAGCAGTTGAGCATGAAGGCCCTGTTTATATCAGATTTGGCCGTGCTGCATGCAGCATCATTAATGACAGACCTGATTACAAATTTGAAATTGGAAAAGGAAATGTTGTCAGAGAAGGAAAAGATGTTACAATAGTAGCTACAGGAATTTGCGTAGATTCAGCTTTAAGTGCAGCAGAAATGCTTGCTAAAGACGGCATTTCAGCAGAAGTAATCAACATCTGCACAATCAAGCCTCTTGATAAAGAGCTTGTAGCAGCATCTGCCAAGAAGACAGGCAAAGTTGTAACAGTTGAGGAACATTCCGTTATAGGCGGACTTGGAAGCGCTGTATGCGATGCACTTTCTGAACTTGCACCTACTCCTGTAAAGAAACTCGGAATGCAGGATACATTCGGCGAGTCAGGAACAGCTTCAGAACTTGTTCATAAGTATGGACTTGACGGCGAGGGTGTATACGCATCAGTAAAGGAATTCCTTAAGTAATGATAATTTTAAGCCCTTCAATTTTATCTGCAGATTTTACCGTGCTTGGACAGCAGATCACAGAAGCTGACAAGGCCGGAGCAGAGTATATTCATATTGATGTTATGGATGGCACATTTGTGCCATCCATTTCCTATGGTATGCCGGTTATCAAAAGTATAAGAAAGGTAACTGACAAAGTCTTTGATGTGCATCTTATGATCACAGATCCTATCAGGTATATAAAGGATTTTGTAGATTCCGGAGCAGACCTTATAACTTTCCATCTTGAGGCCACCTCAAATCCACAGGCAGTAATTGATGAAATCCATAAATATGGTAAAAAAGCCGGATTATCCATAAAGCCAGGCACTTCAGTCCATGAACTCATTCCATATCTTGACAAGGTTGAAATGATTCTTATAATGACTGTTGAACCAGGTTTTGGTGGACAGAAATTTATTGCTGAAACAATGGATAAGATTCGCAAAACCAGACAAATGTTAGATGAAAAAGGTCTTTCAACTGATCTGGAAGTTGATGGCGGAATCAATTGTGACAATTTAAAGGAAGTTATAGACGCTGGAGCGAATGTTATTGTAGCTGGATCAAGTATATTCAAAGGAAACATAACAGAGAATATAGATAACTTCAAAGCTATAATAGGCAGATGAAAGGATTTTTTAATTAATGCACATCATTTTTACATCTGATACACATGGACATGTGTATCCAATTAACTACGCTACCAATTGCCCCGAGAATGCGGGGCTTTTTTGCATAGCTGCACAAATTTCCAAAGACGGAAATACACTTGTTTTGGATGGAGGAGACTCCCTTCAGGGAACACCTCTTCTTTCCTATTATTTGGAGCATAAGGATGAATATGATTTCAACCCTGCAGCAGAAGGTTTTAACGCTATGGGGCTTGATTACTATACACTTGGTAATCATGACTTTAATTTTGGTTATGATGCTATCCTCGATTTTGTTACTGCTATGAATGCAACACTTATTTCTGCAAATGTAGAGGATAAGAGAGATGCCCTTGGAATAAAGAAACATGTGATTCATACACTTGAGGATGGCACCAAAGTCGGAATCACAGGAGCTGTTACAGGATATGTTAATGTCTGGGAACAGAAGGACCACCTTACAGAGCTCGTGGTTTCTGATCCTATTGAGGCAGTAAAAAAAGAACTTGAAATAATGAAGGATAAATGCGACATAACAGTTTGCATCTATCATGGAGGCTTCGAGGAAGATCTTTCATCCGGAGAGCTTTTATCTGATACAACAGAGAATCAGGCATGCAAGATCATGAGAGAGCTTGGTTTTGACATTGTTCTTACAGGCCATCAGCATATGGCTGTGGAGGGCATCAGCATAGAGGGCAGCTACGGTGTTCAGCCACCGGCAAAGGCTATGAAGTACTGCGAAGTATTTGCTGACAAGAAGGATGGTGCCTGGGATATCACATCAAGCCTTGTTCCGGTAAAAGAACCTGATGCAAAATATGCTGAAATCGCTAAAGCCCATGATTTCATGGATGACCTCAACTCAAAGATTCAGAAATGGCTCGATGAGCCGATCGGATGCCTTGAAAAGGCTATCGACCCTGAGCCAAAGCTTGAAGTTGCTATAAAGGGAAGTAAGGTTGCTGCGATATTTAATCAGGTGCAGCTTGAATATACAGGTGCTGACTTCTCATGCACCAGCCTTTCCAACGATCCTCTTGGACTTAAGAAGGATATAACAGTAAGGGACGTTCTTGGAATTTACCAGTTCTCCAATACTGTTGAGGTAAAAGAAGTTACAAAGGCTGTAATCAAACAAGCCCTTGAGAGATGTGCTGAATATTTTGAGATCGATGAAGATGGAAAGCTTAAGATTTCAAATATCTTTTTACAGCCAAAGATCGAGCATTACAACTACGACTTTTATGCAGGACTTGAGTATGTTCTTGATATCACAAAGCCTCTCGGAGAGAGAGTCACTCTTTTAAGGAAGCTTGATGGAACTGAGCTCGAGGACAATAAGACATACACACTTGTTACCAGCAATTACAGAGCTACAGGTACCGGCGGATATGCATGCATAGGAAACAGCAAAACAGTAAAGAGCTTTCCTGATGAGATGCCGGATCTTTTGATCGACTACCTTAGAAGGAACAGTCCTGTTAAGGAGATAGTTAACAGCAAGTTGACAGTTAAAGCCTGAAAAGGCATACTATACTTGTGAAATTATCGTTTTTATGAAGAAGGAATGATATGTATAAAAGATTAGAAAGAAACGATGCCTGTTGGTGCGGCAGCGGCAAAAAATATAAGAGTTGCCATGCTGCTTTTGACGATAAACTGATACAGTTCGAGCATCAGGGTATGATAATCCCTGACAGGAGCCTTTTCAAAACTGAAAAGGATATTGAAGGTATCAAAAAGAGTGCAGTCATAAATATGGCTGTTTTGGATGAGATCGGTGAAAAGATCCATGCCGGAATGAGCACTCAGGAAATTGATGATATTGTGTATAACACAACTACCAAGATGGGAGGAATCCCTGCAGATCTTAACTATGAAGGATTTCCTAAGAGTGTATGCACATCTATTAATGAAGAAGTGTGCCACGGAATTCCATCTAAAGATATTATCCTTAAGGATGGCGACATAATAAATGTTGACTGTTCTACAATACTTGATGGCTATTTCTCTGATTCATCACGAATGTTTTGCATAGGTGATGTTTCTCCTGAGAAAAAGAGACTTGTAGATGTTACCAAAGAGTGCCTTGAAGAGGGACTTAAGGCAGTTAAGCCATGGACACCTATCGGAGATATGGGCAATGCGGTTCATCAGCATGCCTTAAAGAATGGATATACTGTAGTTAGAGAGATTGGCGGACATGGATGTGGAAACGCTTTCCATGAAGAACCTTTTGTAAGCTTTGTAAGTAAGCCGGGAACAGGAATGCTCATGGTTCCGGGTATGGTATTTACAATTGAACCTATGGTAAACATGGGAACTAACGAGATATTCATCGATGAGGACAACGACTGGACTGTTTATACAGCAGATCTTAAGCCATCAGCACAGTGGGAAGTAGAGCTTTTGGTAACTGAGACAGGCTATGAGCTTTTGTGCTGGTAATTGATATAGAAAGACGAGGTTTATTTAATGCAGAATAAGGGTAAATACTATATTACAACTGCGATAGCTTATACATCAGGTAAGCCACACATCGGAAACAGCTATGAGATAGTGCTTGCTGATGCTATTGCAAGATATAAGAGAAGAGATGGATTTGATGTTCATTTCCAGACAGGATCAGATGAGCACGGCCAGAAGATCGAGACAAGAGCAATCGAGGCAGGATGCAGCTCACCTAAGGAATTTGTAGATCAGGTTTCAGACACAATAAAGGGTCTTTGGAACCTCATGGATACATCATATGACAGATTCATCAGAACAACAGATGAGGATCATGTTAAACAGGTTCAGAAGATATTCAAAAAGTTCTATGACCAGGGCGACATTTACAAGGGATCATACAAGGGAATGTACTGTACTGAGTGTGAGGCTTTCTATACAGAGTCTCAGCTTAAGGATGGAAAGTGCCCGGAGTGCGGCGGTCCTGTTCACCCTGCAGAGGAAGAGGCATATTTCTTTAAAATGAGCAAATATGCTGACAGACTTATTGAGTATATCAACACACATCCTGAGTTTATTCAGCCTGCATCAAGAAAGAATGAGATGATGAACAATTTCCTTCTTCCAGGCTTACAGGATCTGTGCGTTTCAAGAACATCTTTCAAATGGGGAATCCCGGTTGATTTCGATAAAAAGCATGTAGTATATGTATGGCTTGATGCCCTCACAAACTATATCACAGGAATCGGTTATGATGCTGACGGTAACAGCTCAGAAGAGTACAAAAAGTGGTGGCCTGCAGACCTTCATCTTATTGGAAAAGACATTATAAGATTCCATACAATTTACTGGCCTATTTTCCTTATGGCACTTGGTGAGCCACTTCCTAAGCAGGTATTTGGTCATCCATGGCTTCTTCAGGGCGGTGAAAAGATGAGTAAGTCAAAGGGCAACGTTATCTATGCAGATGACCTTGTTAGTCTCTTTGGCGTAGACCCTGTAAGATACTTTGTTCTTCATGAGATGCCATTCGATAATGATGGTGTTATCACATGGGAGCTTTTAGTAGAAAGATTCAACTCAGACCTTGCAAATACACTTGGAAACCTTGTAAACCGTACTATTGCTATGAGCAATAAGTATCTTGGCGGCGTTGTGGCTGACAAGAACGTTACAGAGGCAGTAGATGCTGATCTTAAGGCTGTTGTAACAGGATGCTATGCAAAAGTAGAAGCAAAGATGGATGAGCTTCGAGTTGCAGATGCACTTACAGAGATATTTGCACTGTTCAAGAGATGCAATAAATATATTGATGAGACAGAGCCTTGGGTACTTGGAAAAGACGAGAGCAAAAAGGACAGATTATCAACAGTTCTTTATAACCTTGTAGAAGCTATTTCAATTGGCGCAGCTCTTCTTGATCCATTTATGCCTGAGACAGCACAGAAGATAAAAGAGCAGCTTAATACTCCTGATAGAGATTTTGATACTCTTGGTACATTTGGCGTTTGCAAGAATGGTACAAAAGTTACTGAGAATCCAGAGATGCTTTTTGCTCGTAAGGACTTAAAGGATGTTCTTGAGAAGGCTGCAGAGATAACCAAAAAGCAGAAGGAAGAGTTTGAGAGAACACAGGCTGAAGCCGCAAAGAATCTGGCTAAAGCAGGACTTGCTCCAGCTACTCCTGTAAAGGCGCAGGAGAGCGAAAAGGCAGAGGCTATTGATATCCCTGCAAAAGAAGAGATTACTTTTGACCAGTTTGGAGCAATGCAGTTCCAGGTTGGTGAGATCATCAAATGTGAAGCAGTTGAGAAGTCCAAGAAGCTTCTTTGTTCACAGGTTAAGATTGGAAGCCAGGTTAAACAGATCGTATCAGGAATCAGAAAGTACTATTCTCCTGAAGAAATGGTTGGCAAGAAGGTAATGGTTCTCGTAAACCTTAAGCCTGCTAAGCTTGCAGGTGTAATGTCAGAGGGAATGCTCCTTTGCGCAGAGGATGCAGAAGGAAATCTTGCCCTTATGACACCTGAAAAAGATATGCCATCAGGAGCAGAAATCTGCTGATAATATGTTTTTCGAGCGAAGCTTTGGAATAAATGGTATCATATAAGTATACAAACAATTATGGGGAGGTTTTTCCAATGGTACGCAAAGAGGAATTGACTTACAAATCAAGAGACAGACAGACCATGCTCCATGCAGTCAGATGGATACCTGAAGGTAAGCCGGTAGCTATCTTACAGATCATTCATGGAATGCAGGAATTCATTGATCGTTATGAAGAGTTTGCGAACTTTTTAGCAGAAAAAGGCATACTTGTAATGGGAAACGATCATTTAGGACACGGCGGTTCTGTTACAGCCGGAAAGGGTACCTATGGTTTCTTTTGCAAAGACGACCCTGCAACGGTGCTTGTACGTGACGCTCACAGATTGAAAAAGATGACTCAGGAAGAGTATCCCGGAGTTCCGGTATTTATCCTTGGTCACAGCTTTGGGTCTTTTGTAGCAAGAGAGTACATCACACGCTATGGCACAGGTATAAATGGTGCTATAATCCAGGGAACTGCTGCTATGCCAAGCGGAACAGTTAAGTCTTTGAGCACTTTGGTAAGTGTTTTACAGGTTATTTTTGGAACAAAGTATCGTTCTGAGATGATCAATAACATGGCATTTAAGGGATATTTAAAGAAGATCCCTGATCACAAGACAAAGTTTGACTGGCTTTCACACAATGAAGAAAGCGTTAATAAATATGTTGCTGATCCAAGATGTAACTTCGTTTTCACTCTTAACGGATTCAAGACTATGGCTGAACTTCTGACAAGAATTCAGGATGTTGACAGAATGGAAGATATCCCTAAGAACCTTCCTATTCTCATTACAGGTGGTGCTGAAGATCCTGTTGGAAACTATGGAGAAGCATTTAGCAAACTTTACGATATTTACAAGAATAAACTTGAGATCAAAGATGTAGAGCTTAAGATTTATGACGGAATGCGTCATGAACTTCAGCAGGAGATTGGAAGAGAAAAAGTATACGAAGATCAGTATGCTTGGATAATGAGAGTGTTAAAGAGTGGCACTGCAAATTGACAGATCAAAAATAATGGTAAGGTGTGCTTACCATTCTGATTGGGATGGGGCGATGAAACTTGCATGGGATACTTTTGCAAGGTTTGACGCCCCTGATTATTCTGAAGAAGGAATAACCAATTTCAGAAATTTTGTAAATGACGATATGCTCAGAAAGATGTTTATCGCCGGGCAATATCAACTTTTTGTTGCGGTTTATAACGATAAATATCTGGGAATGATTTCTCTTAGAGAACGGAAACACATATCACTTCTTTTTGTAGACGGGGATTACCATGATTATGGCATTGGGACTGCACTAGTCAGGTATGTGTCAAAGTATGCTCTTGAAGAAGAGGGGGTGGATGAACTGACAGTCAATGCTGCACCGATAGCTGTCGGTTTTTACCACAAAAGGGGATTTAAAGATGTCGCTGAAGAAATGACGGCCGACGGCATCAGATTCACACCAATGAAGCTTTGTTTGAGGAGTTAACTTATGGGAAAAATTTTTGATTTAGAGAGTCCTTTGATGCGAGCTCTTACAAGACTCGCAGATGTTATGTGGGTAAATATCCTTACTTTGATATTTGCCATACCACTTATTTTTGAGCAGGTTCTTTTCCTTGGACCGGCGCTTGGTCCGGTTCTTTTTGATGGAGCTGAACTTGATTACAACTACTTCCTTAGCGCAGTATTATGGGCATGGATATTTGGTATTATCTGTTCAAGTATTTTAGGACCTGCATGTACTGCTATGCATTTTGTTCTTTTGAAGATCGTAAGAGATGAAGACAGTTATATTACAAAGACCTATTTCAGATCATTCAAAGAGAACTTTAAGCAGGGAATGATTCTTCAGATCATTAAATTTGCGATAGCCGGAATCCTTGTTTTGGATTTCTTTATCCTTAATAATTTAAGTGGAATTTACAGATATGCGATCATTGCTCTGAGCGCATTCCTTTATATGGTTTCACTGTATGTATTTCCAATCCTTTCTAAGTTTGTAAATACAAATGCAGCAACCTTAAAGAATTCTTTGCTCATGGCAATACTTGCTTTCCCAAAGACAATTCTTATGACTATCATTTCCGGAATTCCGCTTGTTGTTTTTTATTTCTTTGACTTAAAAGCTGTTCCGGTACTTATACTTTTGGGATTTGCCGGACCAAGTTATTTAAATGCTATGCTCTATAATGGAACGTTCAAGCGATTTGAACCTGAAGAGGAAAACCTCTCTGAAGAGGAAGAACTCGATGCAGCTATAAAGAAGCTTGATGAGGAAGAGCAGAATTGATTGTCTTGTGTTTTTAAGAGGTGACAAATGAAGAAAGCTCTTGTAACGTGCGCTACAATAGTGCTTATGTTTGCGGTTCTTATGGGGATTGTTTTTAGATCTTACAGGGAAGTGCTAAGAGATGGCATTTCCAAGTATGTTAATGAGACAGTCTCTTCAGAGCTTTCTTCAGTGATGTACGATAAAGATATAAATTATATCAGGATCCGTGATTATCAGGATACTTGCACAAAGGCTCTTATCGGATGTGATCTTATTTCAGATAAGAAAGAGATCATAAGCTGGCTGGAGCTTATTGTAAATAGCACAGACAGCAATACTTCTTTTATCTGTGATATAGAAGGTGCAGGGTATAATGAGCGCGGAAAGACTGTAAATTTATCTGATTATAGTTTCTTTGAGCAGGTTGTCGGAGGCTTTGATGTCGGAAGTTCCGGCGTGCTCATTATCAATGAAGATCCCTTTGGTGGCAGAAGCGTTGCTTTTGTAAATGGATTGAATTTATCGCAAGAAAACAAAGGGTATCTTATATCTATTCTCAATATCGAGAGTTTATCAGAAGGAATATTTGAAAAACAGGAGCTTATTGACTACGGTGCGTGGGTTGCTGTCAGAGGTCATATCCTTACAGAGTATGGTGAGAGGCTACGCAACAATGATGCGGATATTGATTTTATCTGGGAGGCGTTACCTGAAGGCTCTGACCAGAACAAATTCCAGCATGCTATAGCTCAGCGTAATCCATTTTTTGAAGAAATGCCTAAATACGGGTATATGATCACTGTGCCGGCACCACTTTCCGGAGGTGCTCTTGTAGCTTATATAAGTTATAAGAACATGGACAGGGCTTTAGATGAGCCGCTTCATGATTATTATGCCATGTATATTTGGGTTATGGTGCTTCTTGTACTTCTCTGCGTAAGTCTGTTTTTGGGACATCTCTTAGCTACATTTTTTAGCAAAAGAAACAGAAATAAGAAGGATAGAGATACAAGAACAGGTCTTTTGACTGAAGAATCTACTGAAAGGCAGATAAATGCATACCTGGGTGAATCCGATAGCCAATATGGACTTATGTTCCTTATTGCTATAAATGGTTTAAAAGACCTGCGAATAGCAAAAGGCGAAGAGATCGTCGATGCAATTATTGTTGGTTTTGCCAAAAAGCTATCTGAAAAATACAGGGTGTCAGATGTTGTCGGCGGATTTGACAACGGTGAGTTTGTTGTTTTTATGAAAGATATAAGTGCCGGAAAGGATATCAGAAAGCAAGTTGATTCAATGGTAATGCTCACGCATGATTTCAAGACCATGAAGGGAAATGAGGACGGCGTAGTTTCGCTGAGTGTTGGGGGAGCTGTGGCACCTAAGGATGGCAAAAAATATGCTAATCTTCTCGCTGCATCAAAAGCAGCTTTGACGGAGTCGAAAGCTCGTGGAGCAGGTCAGGTAGTCTTTTATCACGAATAGGCAATGGTCAAATTGCATATAGAATTTTTAGATTCTTCGTCAATATTTCAGAATTGTGGAAAAGTCGCCTGATTGCTAGTCAGTTTTGCTAATGAATTGTAAAATATTTGTGAAATAAGTGAATAGTAAATAAACACCTCCACCGCTATACTTGTTTATAGCATTAAGCTATTGATGAATTAGGAGGAATATAAGGTATGGCAAGTTTATCACTTGAGCATGTAACTAAAGTATATCCTAATGGTTTTGAGGCTGTTAAAGACTTCAACCTTGAGATTCAGGATAAAGAATTTATTATTTTCGTAGGACCTTCAGGATGTGGAAAGTCAACAACACTTCGTATGATCGCTGGACTTGAAGATATCTCTTCAGGAACACTTAAGATCGGTGACAGAGTTGTTAACGATGTAGAGCCTAAGGACAGAGATATCGCCATGGTATTCCAGAACTACGCTCTGTATCCACACATGACTGTATATGATAACATGGCTTTCGGACTTAAGCTTAGAAAAGTTCCAAAGGCTGAAATTGATAAGAT